>CAYXBK010000018.1:0-97926 GCA_964463165.1 uncultured Chitinophagales bacterium | reverse complement strand
ATTATGTTGAAGTATCTTTAAAATTGTATCGGAATTTTGCGTATTCAGTCAGTATGTTAATGAATTACGAATTGTTAAGGTTTATTGTGTAAATAAAAATATTACCGGCAATTCTTGGGACGCTTCTAATCCGAACATTTTTTCAAGAAACGAACGGACAAAACTCTCCCTTTGAACAAAACAAACTCAATGACAAAGCATGCCATCGCAATTTGAAAGATACTTCAACATAATAGCCTCTTGCTTGGCGATTTTAGGGTTTATAATTACCCTTTGGGTTTTACCTAAAGAGTATAAACTTGTTGGCTACTATACAACAGGTGGACTTTTCGCTATTGCGATTTTTGCATTGGGATTTTTCTTAGGCAGACGAACTTCAAAATTTTATGTAAGCAATTATTCTGAAACCCATCTCGTAGAGAACCTATTACTCTACTTCTCAAAAAAGAAAAAACAAGGAGCAAACGAAGAAATCATAAGATTAGGAATTGCATTAAGCACACCACTTTGGTTAAGTCAAAACTATTTGGCAAGAAAAGCAATTGGACAATTCGTTTACGATGCTGCGATTGAAACCGATAATTTCAATGCACAAGTAAAAACTTTAGTTGACGATTTGGGTTGGACAAATGTTGAATTGGGATTGTATGATGAAGCAAAAGAAAAACTTGACCTTGGGATAAAATTAGCCACTGAAAAAAACAATGGCTACTATCTTGCAAAAGGGTACAGACATTTATTCGGTATCAATTACCGAAACGGAATCTTAGAGAAAGCCGAAGAATATCTGAAGTTAGCAATTCAATATACAGAGTCACTACCACACGACAAGAAAAAAGATGAATTGATAGCCGAAATCCATTTTGCAAAAAGCTCGCTTGAACTTAAAAGAGATAATCTTGAAACAGCGATTAGGGAAATTCACACCGCAGAAGAACAATACAAAAAAATTCCTGATAAGGAATGGGCAATAAAAATATCCGCAAGGAAAGGTGATATTCTTTTAAAGCGTGGAGAAAAGGAGGAAGCAATGAAAGTATTTAAGCATGGGTTACATGAAGCCAAAAAGTATCATTTCAACAAGCAAATTGTTACAAACATGATTGGGATTGGGAAGTGCTATTACGAAAGAGGCGATTACCCAGAATCAAATCAAGCTCTTAGAGAGGCATTTCAACTTGCTGACAGCATTGGAATGTTTTATGAAAAAAATCTAATCAATATTGAGTTGGAGAAACTCAAAACCAAAATAAAATAGCAGGTGTTGCTTGCAGAAATATTAAATAACTATCCAAGCGTAAGCCAACGAATTGAGAGGTATCTAAATGATGGCTCACCCAGCGGCTTTACAACAATCTATACAACCTCTCCTGAGACAAGCCCATTTGGTATTGTAAGTTGGTTTCATCCTTTCATTTGCATTGCTCCACAAGAAAACTTTAAAACATTTGGCAGTATTCCCAATTGGGCAGGAGAATTCTTCACAAATGGTGAGAACTGGATTATTGTTCACCCTGACATGGCGGACAACATTTTCTTTCGCCAAAACAATTTGAAAATTTTAATTGATAAAGGTTTGAAAGTTTCTCCTACCGCAAGCGGTAGGACAGTTCAAATCTTAAACAGACAACCACAAGATTTTATCAAGTTGCACTATGAAGGGATCTTAGGAAGAGTTAGAAGAGAGTTGCCATACAATAAGGCAATTGGTGGACCTGAAACATCAATAATTATTTCAAAAGCAATTGACGATAAAATACTACCGAAAGAATTATCACTACTTCGTGAGCCAGGAGCAAGAGTTTTAGAATCCGAGCTTGAGGGAGTAAATACTCAATGGGGAATGGTTTGGAGAGAAAGTAATCCCTATGCACTTACATCTGATGAAGCAAAGTATTTATTACCTGCTTTCTCTCTTTTTTCTTTTGACAGACAAGCAACTCATGAATTTCCTATTCTCAAACAGATTATTGATTTCACAAAGTCAGACCCTGAAAAATATGTATTTGAACTTTTGATTTCTCCAATGCTCAAATGCTATTTTGAACTAATACTAAAACTTGGATTGCAAGCAGAATGGAACGCACAAAATTTATTGATTGCTTTCAATAAAGATTTTACACAGACAAAATTTGTTATGCGTGACTTGGAGTCGGTGGACAAAGACATAACTATGATGGAACAACTGAATATCAAACATGACTTTGAGAGCTATCCCTACAAGTGTCTATTTAAAGAGCAATACAACTACGCAATTAAGCACAGTTTCATGTATGACTTCAAGTTGGGTGACTACATATTGGAACCCTTGGCAATTTTCCTCTACAAGTATTACAAGGTAAATTTCAACAACTCTTTGATGAGAATAAAAGTAATAGCACAGCAACACATTGACAAACTACCCTCTGATTTTTTTCCGAAGGACAAGTGGTTCACATTTGAAAAAGTTCTTGTTGACCAAAGTATAAGTGACAGGCCATATCTAGAGCATGACAACCCAAAATTTAGATTTAAATGATATTCGTAAGAAGTAGAAGTGCTGCTAACATAAGATTAACAGAAAATGTAAAAAATAGAACATTGACAGTAATACAAACTGTTCTTGTTATACAAACAGTCGTACTTCTCATCACGTCTTTAAAGCTTATTTAATCCCTTCTTTGTTATGCGTCATTTTAAACAAGACATACCATAAGACATGACAAAAAAAGTAATATTCATTAGCTACTCTCATAAGGACAAAGAGACAGCCGACCTTTATTTCAAAGGTTTCGTGGAATTAGGATATGAAGTTCTTAGTGATAGAGATATTTTAGTAGGTGAAGATTTTACAAGAGCAATTTTTGAGAAAATTCGCAAATCAGACTATTTTATAATTCTACTTTCACCGGACTATATTGGTTCTAAATCTGCAATTAGTGAGTATAACCGTATTGTCGGATATTCTCAGACTTCAGGAAAAATAATTTTACCAATTCTAATTCGACCGACAGACTTACCTTCGGAATTAAGCAGTGCAATTTATGTCAATGCTCTAGACAAGGATGTCGCAACGACACTTCTTGTTGTTAAGGCATCTCTTGACAAGTATGAAGGAAAAATAGAATCAGAAAAAGAAAAGCAGAAAGAAAGAATTGAAAAGATAAACATTTCTATAGCAGATTACATCGAACCAATTCTAAAAGACTTAAAAAGCAGAGAAGATAGCCTAAAAAAAACTTCAAATATTTGGAATTTTTTAGGATACATTTCTATTATCGCAGGTATAGGGGCAACAATAACACTAGTAATTATTGACACTAAAAGCCAATCAGCCATAGACCTCCAAAAGGTGTTGTATCTTGCGATAAAAGGTTCAATTCTTTTGGTGCTGTTATTGACGTCATCTAAATATGCATTCACCTTATCAAAATCATATATGAATGAGTCATTAAAAAACGCTGACAAAATTCACGCAATTTCTTTTGGCAAATTTTACATTAAGGTATTCGAACAGACAATAAATCCTAATGACTTCAAAGAGATTTTTCAAAACTGGAACTACAACAGAGAATCATCTTTTTCAACAATATCGGCTGACAATTATGACCCCAAAATTATGGACGCCATGAATAAAATTTTTGATTCGATAAGGGACATGAGTAAAAAAACAAACGCATAATAGGGGTTTTGCGGCAGGTCTAATGAAGTTTAAACTTGCATCTTTGTACGTCGAATATATTTTTGTAATAAATTGAAAGCTTGTGTTTCGAAAGCCGACCGCACCTTAGCTCCGAATACTTTTATTTTTAATCTAAAACCCACCATATGCCCAAAACACCAAAACCCAAAAACCCCAACCCTGAAATCAAGGATGACAAAAAATCAAACAATTTAAGTCAGCGTGAGTTTGCTGCTATTTTAATTTCAATATTTTTCCTGGTAATAACCTGTACGGTATTGTATTTTCCGCATGATGAAATGCTGAATGCGATCGGCTTTATTTTACTTGGATTTTTCTTAGGAATGCTGAGTTTCCTGATAATCGGAACCATTGAAGGAAATAAAGTGAAATTATTCGGTATTAATATTTCACAGATATCGGGAGGCTTTCTTGTATTTGCTATTGTTTTGGCATCGCTTTTTTCATATAAGCGCTTGACGAATGAAAAAATGATCTCCAGCATAAAAGCGGCCGATAAAGTAAAAATCGACTCGCTTGAAAAGCAGTTGCATAATTTTAATACTGAGGCAATCAAGATCGATGATCCGCGGAGAAAGGAGATATGGGAAAAAGGCGGCGGCACATTCGAATGGTTTAATGCGCCTTTGAAACTTGCAACCGAAGAACATGCAAAAACAAAATTTGCATGGTTCAAGGATCCTGATTTTAAATTACAGCTTGTTTTGATTTATTCCGATAAGGAAGATTTAAACAATACGTATTTCCTGCCACGGTTCGAAAATCTGAAAGAGTTTGTCAGAAATATGAAAAAACAAGCAGATGCTTCAACTGAAAAAATTGACCTTCAAAATCAATTGATCGTAAAAGTTGTGAAATCAGATTTCATACCGACGCAAAGTTTTTTCACAACAACGCAATCATCCGAAGGAAAGCCCTATTCAATTTTTTATCTCCCAACAAAAGATAATATCATGAAGCCCTCAGATTGTATTGTCTCTTCTTCAGCAGAATTTAATAAATCACTGCATACGGAATTTGAAAAATACTGGGACTCCGGGAAGAAGCTTTCCATAACTAAATTATTGGATGAATCACTGAAAGAAAATAATGATGTTACGGCATTTTTCTGATCGGATAAATAAGTTTCAGTTTCGATTGAGCACGTACTATTTAGGTGTGCTGTTTATCCTTGTGCTTTCCAGCTGCAAAAAAACTCCCAAAGCTGTTAATGTTGTAAATGAAACTACAAGAGAAAATGTATTGCCCGAACCGGAAGAAAAATTATCCGAATTCCCTTTCTTGAAATTTGAATCTGTGATCGCTTATGCGTATAATGGACGCGGGCATCAGGAGGATAACCAGATCATTACTGTTTATAAATCAGAATTAAATCATACGGCAGAACTGCCGGGCGTGAAATTATCTGAAGGTCAGTCAACGAGAATTTTGGATATATTAAACGATACCTTGACTTACAGAGGATATACGGCAGGATGTTTTGATCCGAGAATGGGACTTGTATTTTATAATAAGGATAAAGTAATTGCATATGTAAGCATTTGTTTTGAATGCAACTGGTTGCGGTCTTCACCTGATATCGGCGCCCTGGAGAGGTCAAGTGACTCCGGATTCAGAGGTTTCGGAAAGGAGGGAAGAAATAAACTTAAAGACTTTTGCAGCGAACTGGGTTTAAATTATTGCGATGCAGAATCTCCATTATTTGATAATTAGCAACGACATATTTATTCACGGTTTGTGTCTTCATCAACACGATTCACCAATTAATTAGTAATATAATTGCCAAACAAACATTAGAAGTTCATGACCGATTCAACAAAAATTAAAATTCTCGAATACAGTGTCGCGATCGTTTTCTTTATTGTATTAGTTACAGTTCTTGCTGATATACCTCCGGGCAGTTTTTTTATTTCAATTTATTGTAAGGTATTTCAAACGGACAAGTATTTTCCAATAATGCTCTCGTTATTTGTTACCCTTATTTATGCAATACCTGTTTTCTACATTAAAAAGAGGATCCTTGAGAAGAACGCAAAATAACCTTTCGACTCACATTTAAACGAAAGCCATTTAGCAAAAAAAGCTTCACTACCCGGCTGATGACCAAACGTTAAATTTTCTTATTTCCTCAAATAAAATTTGCAGGTATGGTTTAGGTTCAACAACTTTGTACATCAAAGCACTTTTAATTAGAAGGTGGCCGCTAGCTATTAGCTACTAGCAGCCAGCAGCCAAATAACCAATAAAAATTAACTGTTCAACCAAAAAAATATGAAAAACAAAAGGCTTATCATCATTCTCGCAGTCGCGGCTCTGTTATTATCGCTGCCATTGTTTGCTATGCAATTTAATACGGGCGTAGACTGGGATGCACGGGATTTCGCAATTATGGGATTTCTGTTGTTCTCGACCGGAATCGTAATTGAAATTGTGTTGCGCAAAGTGCAAAGTGTAAGAAACCGAGTGCTGCTTTGCGGCGCCGCTTTACTTGCTTTTTTCCTGATCTGGGCCGAACTCGCCGTAGGCATATTCAATTCTCCGATAGCCGGTTCATAAATCAATAACTCATAACCAATAATCAATAATCAATCATTAGTTTCTGCTATAATCAGTTAACTGCTGTAATTGGTTAAAAGGAGAATTGTGTAGATTTGTTTAACACAAATCACAAATTCTCTTTTTTAATTTATACATCTTATGCAGAAATTCATATTGACAATTTCGATTTTGTTTATCTCCGGAAAAACATTTGCTCAAACCACCGAAGCGCATTATTATAAAGATGAATATTTATCAAAGGAAACAACCGAAGCAAAGGCGCAATACATTCGTACAGTTACGCAATTTCCGGACGGAACAAAAACCACGGAAGTAAAATATCTCGCAACAGATGAGGTCATCCGGCGTGAATCATTAAAAGGAGATGAGCCGGTTGGTGTTTGGATCGTGAATTATGGCAGCAGGAAAATGGAATTGAATTATGATTTTGAACTTGTCTACAGTGAGGATAACTGTCAGCAGGATATCACACTCACTGATTATTTTAAAGATGATACAGTACTTCTTTATAAAGCACCGGGAATTCCAAACGGTTTAACTATTTATCAGTATCTCAACAAGTTTATAGACTATCCACGGCTCGCCCGAGATAATGGCCTCGAAGGGATGATATTACTCACGTTTATGATTGGTGCGGATGGTAAAATTTCAGAAATAAAAGTAAAGAGGGGTGTTGCACCAATCCTGGATAAAGAATCGGTGCGTGTAATACGTGAATTTAAATTTTTATCGCCACCTATGCTCGATGAAAAAGCGATATCTGTTTGTGTTACCATGCCGTTGGCTTTCAGCCTCGAATAAAAAATAAATTTCTTTGACTATTTAATTTTTTTTTTAGTTTCCCAAAATGATCATATGCCAACCACACACTCAAACGCACGCCTTGAAATGTTTTGTGATGGTGTATTTGCCATTGCATTGACATTATTGATCATTGATATAAAAATTCCTGCAAATCGGGAAATAAACAACAATGCTGAAATGTGGCAGGCATTAAAGGATATACTGCCTTCAATTTTTGCATTTATATTGAGCTTTGCGATCATACTCATCACCTGGGTAAATCATCATAATGCATTGAAACTCGCCGCCCGGTCGACTGCCGCTTTTATGTATGCAAATGGCGTATTGTTGTTGTCTGTTGTTTTCATTCCATTTCCAACAGCGTTGATCGGCGAATATATTTTAACCGATCATGCAGCGCCCGCCGTAATTATTTATAATATCGTTTTAATGCTGCAATCAGTTGGCTGGATACTGATTTGCAGCACCGGACTCCGTGGAAAACTCAGCACCGGTGAAAAAGCGAATATAGAAATTCGTAAAAATTTGAAATATGCCTTTTATTCCATGACCGGATATTTTCTGCTTGCGATCTTGTCGTTTTGGTTTCCTGTTCCTGTTTTAATCGTTACAGTTTTACTCTGGATCGTTTGGCTGACAGTCGGGATCAATATTAAAATTGAAGAAGAGAATAATTGACAGTACGTATTAACATGTGGAATTTCTTTTTTATGATGATTTGGTGACTGGAATTTTTTTTTGACAGGAATGACCATTTCCTTTCATGTATAACTGAATTGAAATTGCATGCAATCGATTTATCTTGAAACGAAAATAAAATCAGACATTCATATTTGCTTTGATTTGTCGAGGAGTATTGATTTGCATACAATTTCCACTGCGGGAACAAATGAAGAAGCAATCGACGGCCGGACGACGGGTTTAATTGATCTGAATGAATTCGTTACCTGGCGTGCAACACATTTTGGGATCCGGCAAAAACTCACTTCAAAAATTACTGCTTTTGAAAAACCTTTTCATTTCAGGGACGAACAGGTGAAGGGGGCATTTAAATTTTTTAAACACGATCACTTCTTTAAAGAACAGGATCAGATGGTGATTATGAATGATGTATTTCAATTCGAAGCACCCTATGGATTTGCAGGAAAATTATTTGACAAATTCATTTTAAAATCTTACCTCACGCGGTTTTTGACGGAGAGAAATCAAATTATTAAACAGTATGCTGAAACTGATAAATGGAAAAAAATTATAAGTTTCTGATCGTGCAGAAATACGCAACTGGTTTGACCCATACTTCTGCAACTATCGTTTAAGTCAGTCAATTTTCTGATTTCCCCAATTCGTTCAGTCGTTTTCAAATATTGCGGAGAATTTTTCCCATATTTTCTAATGCAAACCTGACCAACAGCAGGTCATTTCCGGGATGAAATATCTGAAAACCCTCTTAAAGCTTTATTTTTTAAAGATCCCGGACCCATTTCAATTATAAAATTTCTGAATTATAAATTTAAAAATGTAAATGGTGCAACTCTTGTTTCTGTTATTATATTCAAATTAAAAATATCAAAATGGAAAAAGAAAAAGCAATTGATGTGCTGAACGCACTTATCACAATCAATAACGACAGGATTGAGGGTTATGAAACCGCATCGAAGGAAACAGAAGAAGAGGATTTGATCTCTCTGTTCTCCGAATTTATTGAAAACAGCAACGAATGCAAATCCGAGCTTGAAGCTGAAGTAATGAAATTAGGCGGTGACCCCGCTGAAGGAACAAAAGCCTCGGGTAAATTTTTCCGTGCATGGATGGATGTTAAAGCAGCGCTTACCGGCAAGGACCGCAAAGCAATTTTAAGTTCATGCGAGTTTGGTGAAGACCATGCGGTTGCTGAATATGAAAAAGCATTGAAGAGTACCGAAGATTTAAGTGATGAGCAGATATTGATGATAAACGGTCAGTACGCGGTGATCAAAGCCGATCACAATAAGGTTCGTGATATGCGTGATGCAGTAAAAGTTGCTTAGTATAAACCGCAAATGATATATGTTGCCTATATATTTATGAGCCTATCACTTAAATGCACGGATATATAGGCAACTTTATATCATTGGGTTGTCAGATGATTATTTTCAATTTATATAATAAAATTAAAGAATGGTAAAATTTGGAATTCTCGCTTTGCTTGAAGCAAAACCTGGAAAAACAGAAGAAGTGGAAATATTATTGAAATCGGCGCTCGCACTGGTTGAAAATGAAAAAGGTACTATATCCTGGTATCTGGTCAAATTAAGCGAAAATAATTTCGGCATTTTCGATACATTCCTGACTGAAGAAGGACGTGAAGCTCACCTTTCCGGTGAAGTGGCTCAATTGCTGATGTCCAGGGCGCCGGAATTATTTGTATCAGCGCCCCAAATACAAAAGGCTCATATACTTGCAGTAAAGGAGTATCAGATTGTAGAACCATTGATTCATGATTGACGAAAAATAAATTCGGCATTATGTATGCAAAATATAGATCACCTGCTGTACGCCCAATAATTTTTTATAATACGCCTTTTCCAGATTTAAATTGAGATCTGAAAATAATTTTTTCCAACCTGCATCCGTTCGATTGGTATGCGGGCATGGAGAATAAAATAAATTTACAAAACTATCGATGCAGAAAGTGTAGTATTTCTGAAATTGATTTTCATAAATATCTTCCATGATAATTAATTGGCGGCAAACCCGTGCAGCTTCATTAATTATTTCTTCCTGGTTTTTTGTATGATGTAAAATGGTGAGTAAAATCCCGGTATCAAACGATTGATCTGCAAAAGGCATTTTCTTTCCATCGTATAGTACCGGCTTGACCGAATCTTCATACTGTCCTTCCTGCACATCGAGAGGAGTTACGATAAATTTTTTTTCACGCAGCACTTTTGTAATTAATCCATTGCCGGAACCGATGTCAAGAATTGTTTGCCCCGGATGCGTATGCGCAAAGATCTTTTCGAGTTTTTTATTTACAAATTTTCGCCCGGTATGATTGAAATAATAATTCCGGAGAAATGGTATCCGTTTAATCGCGAATAAGATCATGAAATAGTATAAAATTAAATTCTAACAAAGGCCCAAAGAAAATAAATTTCGTGCCTTTGCGGGGATAATTATTTGTTATTTAAGCAACAATTATCTCGGCTTGAATATCAGTGATGCGGAATCCAGGCAATATCTTAAGCCCGTTGGTTGTGATGGCGCATCGTCAAATACATGTCCCATATGGGCCCCGCAACGAGCGCAATGTATTTCATTTCTTACGTAGCCGATCTCCATATCTGTATCGCTGCCGATATTTTTTGCATTGATCGGTGCATAAAAACTTGGCCATCCTGTTCCGGATTCAAATTTTGTTTTTGAATCAAATAAAGGCATGCCGCAACAAATGCAATAATAAATTCCATCTTCATGATTGTCCCAGTATGCACCGGAGAAGGAACGCTCGGTTCCCTGGTGGCGTGTTACTTCAAAAGATATATCCGATAATTGTTTTTTCCATTCCTCTTCCGATTTTGTAATTTCTTTTCCATCCCACACATAATCGGGTGCTTCGAGCGGAATCATTGTCTTTATGTGAAAAGCTGTTTCGGATTTTGAATTTGCAGTTGAACTTGATGTGGATTGTCCGCAGGAAATCACAACTACGCAAATAAATAACAGGCAGGCTGATGCAAGTTTCATAAAAATTGATTTTGCTTGTGAGTTGATCATAGCTTCAGTTTAATGAAGATACGAATTAGAATGCAAACCGGTTCAAACAGGTTCCTTAACCGACAAGTTCCGAAGGAGTATAAAGCGAATTTTTAAGTACTTTAACATTTTCATCCGCAATATATTCATCATATGTCATCAACCTGTCGATCATACCGTTTGGTGATATTTCAATAACACGATTTGCAACCGTTTGAATAAACTGGTGATCGTGAGAAGTAAATAATACAACACCTGTGAAATCCTTTAAGCCATCGTTAAATGCAGAAATAGATTCGAGGTCGAGGTGATTGGTAGGTTCGTCGAGTAATAAAACATTTCCGCCGAGCAACATCATGCGTGATATCATGCAACGCACTTTTTCACCGCCGGATAATACATTACAGCTTTTTAAAGTTTCATCTCCGCTGAATAACATTCTTCCTAAAAATCCGCGAATGAAAGTTTCATCTTTTTCTTTTGAATATTGCCGCAGCCAGTCGATCAGATTCAGATCTGAAATGAAGAATGAACCATTATCGTTCGGCAAATAATTTACTGATGTTGTTACGCCCCATTTGAATGTCCCTGAAAACTCATGGTCCATCCCTGCCAGCATATTATAAAATGCAGTAATTGCCAAAGGGTCTTTTGATACAATTGCAATTTTATCTCCTTTCTCAACAGTGAATGTGAGATTTTTAAATAAATAATCGGCACCGGATTTTTTCGAGAGATTCGTTACGTTCAATACCTGATCACCAACTTCTCTTTCCGATTTAAAGAATATGCCCGGATATTTTCTGCTCGACGGCCTGATCTCTTCAATATTTAATTTCTCCAGGGCTTTTTTACGTGAAGTAGCCTGTTTTGCTTTAGAAGCATTCGCACTGAAGCGGCTAATGAAATCCTGTAATTCTTTACGCTTATCTTCCGTCTTCTTATTTTTCTGAGAAATGAGTCGCATCATCAACTGACTTGATTCATACCAGAAAGTATAGTTTCCTGTAAAAATTGTGATCTTGCCGAAATCGATATCTGCAACATGTGTACAAACTGCATCCAGAAAGTGGCGGTCGTGGGAAACAACGATCACGGTATTTTCATAATCTGCGAGGAAATTCTCCAGCCATGAAACGGTTTCGATATCGAGGTCGTTTGTCGGCTCATCCATCAGCAGGAAATCAGGATTTCCGAATAAGGCCTGCGCAAGTAAAACCCGCACTTTTTCCTTTCCGTTGAGTTCCTTCATGAATTTATAATGCAGGTCTTCATGTATACCGAGGTTGCTGAGCAGCTCTGCCGCATCACTCTCCGCATTCCATCCGTTCATTTCAGCAAATTCCGCTTCCAGCTCACCAACCCGCATTCCGTCTTTTTCGTCGAAATCAGCTTTTGCATAGAGTTCGTTTTTCTCATGAACGATATTCCAGAGTTTTTCATGACCCATCATAACGGTATTGATCACCTGATGTTCGTCAAATTCAAAGTGATCCTGTTTTAAAACCGCCATGCGTTCGCCGGGGCTGATTTCTATATTCCCGGTATTCGTCGGGATTTCGCCTGAAAGCATTTTCAAGAAAGTCGACTTCCCTGCACCATTTGCACCGATAATACCATAACAATTCCCTTTGGTGAATTTGAGATTCACCTCATCAAACAAAACCCTTTTGCCGTAGCGCAATGAAACATTCGTAACTGTGATCATACCTGCTTATAAAATTGGCTGCAAAGTTAAGGCTTTTGGAGGAAGAATGCAGCATAAAAGCCAATTATGACTGAAATCCGGGTTGCTGATCCGGTGGTTGGAGAAGATTTTTTATGAAAAATAAAACCGGCCGCCAAACTTGTTGCGTAAATGAGTGCAAAAAACAAATAAAATGAAAAAAGGAATTAAAAAATTTATAGCTGTATGTTTTATGTCGGCTATTTCGGTTGTGGCGATCAACGCACAATCAACAGTAACTGTAGGTGGCGAAGCAATGTATCCTGCAAAAGATATTATCGACAATGCAGTGAATTCAAAAGATCATACAACTCTGGTTGCAGCAGTGAAAGCGGCAGGCCTGGTTGAAACATTGAAAACTTCAGGACCTTTTACGGTTTTTGCTCCGGTTAACGATGCATTCGAAAATTTACCTGCGGGAACAGTTGAAACCTTATTGAAGCCTGAAAATAAAGACATGCTTACAAAAGTGCTTACGTACCATGTTGTTGCCGGTAAACTGGATTTTGATGCGATTGCAAAATTGATCAAAGAAGGAAACGGAATGGCAACTTTAAATACTGTAAGCGGCGGTAAATTAACTGCAATGATGAACGGTAAACACAATATTCAATTGAAAGATGAAAACGGTAATGTTGCAAATATTACAACTTACGATGTGTATCAAAGCAATGGAGTGATCCATGTGATAGACAAAGTTGTTCTTCCTAAATAAGTTTATAAATGTTGGTTACGATTTAAATGCGAAGCAGAAATGCTTCGCATTTTTTTTATTTCCTAGCCGGCGATGTATTTTATTATAAAAAATTAAATGAGATGAGAACGATCACCACAAATAAACAGAATAATGCTCCCAGAAAAATATAATCGGCAGCATTTTCATATTTCGCTGCGAGCAGGATCTTTTTTGTGCGAAGGGAAAGAAACGAAAGCAAACTGCTGAACATAAGCAGGAGAGAGGCAATTCCGGTCATTTCATCAATGATACTTTCCTGCCGGTAATCCGAAATTTTAAGAGACGTGAGAACGATCAGGCAAAGCCCCAGCATATTTGCCGAAGTATTTAAAATATGCGGTGATTTATTATTTGTTGACATATTTTTATCCGGATTGCAGTTTTTAAGATTCGCCTTTCAAATATAAGGGAACAATTAATTTCAAACTGAAATTTCTTCCCATGTCGTACACGCCGGTCCGGCCGGTAAGATTATTTACTTCCGCATATTTCAGTCTGCTCAAATGATTTTGATATGCGAGATCGGTGAGGTTGCTGCAATTAAAATACACGGAAGCTGCAATTTTATTTTTACACATAATATCGGTTCCGCAGCCAAAATTCATAAGCGTATAACCGGGTGTTGGAGTTTCCGTATCATAAGCAGCGTAAATATGATCCTGTTTAAAATAATTTTCAAGCTGGAAAGAGAAGAATACATTTGAAAAATGATCTCCGGCTTTCTTAAACTGGCCACGTAATTCTGAAATGAATTTCGGAGCGGGGATAGAAGGAAGGTATTTATTTGAATCAGCGGCATGTAATTGTATTCCGTTTACAAATGAAAAACTATTTTCAAAATGCAGCCAGTCGAGCGGATGCGGGTGTATGTCGATGGTGAATTCTCCACCGGCAAGGTTTGCATCTCCCTGCACATATTTAAAAGCAGAAATCGCATTTCCATCCGAAAGAATAATGGAGTCGCCCCCGCCAATTGCAATTAATTTCTGCAGAAAAATAAATTGATTGATTCGGTTATTAAAAAGATCTGCTTCAAATGAAATATGTGTCCCGTCAAACCCGATCGCAATATCTTCCTGTAAACTTGTTTCCGCTTTAAGATCAGGATTGCCTGTCTCATACCTGAATGTTCCTTCGTGCACTCCGTTCGAACCGATCTCCGCGATATTTGGTGCACGATATCCGCGGCTGAGATTTAGTTTTCCATAAATATTTTCCGTGAATTGATATGTTGCACCCATGCTTCCGCTTACCGCAGAAAAATTTGAATGAAATGCTCTGAATAATAATTCATTATTTTCCGGACTGTAAAAATCCGCACTGTTTATCCACCGGCTATCGAAACGGATGCCTCCTGCAAGATCGAGTTTTTCCATACTCTTTTTCGCTGTGAAAAATATCCCTGCATCAAATAAATTATAAGCAGGAACCAGAAATTCAGTCCCCTTATTTAAAGACTGTTGCTGCATACCGTTCAAACCAATTGCTGTTTGCCAGTTGCTTTTATCAGGAAATAAATAATGTACGGCATAAGTAAGCGTATTTAATTTAAAATATAAACCGTACTCTTCGGGCAATAAAATATCATCAAATTCTTTCCGGTTGTTTTGCTGAAAACCGATTATTGTTTTCAGGCTTCCGTTTCCTAATATCAGACTGTTGTCGGATACAATTTTATAATGCCTGATCTCCTGATGGGGAGTAATCACATCATACGAATGAAAGTCTGCAACATTTACCGCGACTTCTCCGGCAGTACTGTCATTGACTGCAATCGGCTTTACAAATGCACCTGACGAATCATTTCTTTCTCCATCAATAATTCCCGGATCCAACGAATAAGTGCTTGCAAACAGATGCGCATAACCCCATTTTTTATTTAAGCCGAGTAAAGCATTTGCAGATTGTTCGGTATAATTACTTCCGTACACAAATCCATCAAAAGCATTCTGATAATCATGCGCCATTTTCCCGCTGTACCTCCCACTCCAGATAAATCCGTTTTGATTACCTGCTATATTTCCCGAATAAGCAATTTGTCCGTTATTGGTTTGATAATTTGCCAAAACATTTCCACGAATTGTATTGGCAGGAATAGACGGAGTGGAAATTAAATTGATCACACCGGCAATCGCATCCGATCCATACATTAAACTTGCCGGCCCTTTTAATATTTCAATTTTATTTACTGAAAATTCATCTGCTTCAATTCCATGTTCGTCGCCCCACTGCTGGCCTTCCTGTTTAATTCCGTCATGTATCACAACAACCCGGTTGTAGCCAAGTCCGCGGATTTCCGGTTTTGAAATGGCCGGACCGGTTGTTACCTGTGAGATGCCCGGTTGTTTTGATAACGCAGCGATAATATTTGTTGTACTTGATTGTATTAATTCAGTATGGGAAATTATTGTAACCGGAATAGGTGTGTGATTTTTTTCTGCAGCCTGCGACAATCCGGTGATCACTACTTCATTAATTTCTGTGATGGATTGCTGCAACTGAAAATTACATATTGTCTGAACAGACAAATCAACTATTGACGTCTGCGCTTCATAACCAAGATAGGTAACCTGCACCGTTATTTTCGATTGCGGCAGGTTTGTAATTTCATAATGGCCTGAAGAATCTGTTACGGTTCCCGATTTTAAATCAGGCAAATAAACAGTAGCACCTGGTAATGCTTCACCGCTTTTTTGGTCGGATATATTGCCACTCAGTGTTGCCTGAGAAAATAAGGTGGCAGGCAGAAGTAATAATGCAAGTGTATAAAATTGAAAACATATTTTTTTCATAAACAACTGTTATTTAATGAATGAAAGATTTTCAGCAATATGGAATTACTGAACAGAAAAATTAAATAACAGCAGGGGGTGCCCTGAGAGAATGGTTGAGAATAACCGTATTTGTATAATATAAACCTGTAGAATGAAAACTATTTTCACTTAATGCAATTCTGTTTCCGGCAGATAATTCGGCAACCTGAAATGTTCCGGTAGAAAATTCGAAATGGCAGAGATAGCATTCGGATACATGCACATCATTGCAAATTGTTGTATTTGGATCGGAAAGGTGTGCCGCATATGCTTTGCTGATCGACTGATGCGGTAAGATAAGGTGATAGAGATCCTTGCTCACAATTGTTCCCGTAAGAACAACGAGCATGCAAACGGCAAAAAATTTCTTAAACCCGGATCGTTTCATCTTCAATTGCAAAATTAAATCATTTATTCAACGGCTATTTTAAATTTTGTTAATTCCTATTGTTTTTTCATAACAATGCTGAAACCGACTGCAGTAAGAAGGCAGAATAATCCCATTACCCACCACAAGGTGTCAAAATTATAATGTGTGATGATCTGCGTACTGATATAAGGAGAAATAATAAGGGCCAGGCTCCACACAATTGTGTAGGCCGCAATATAGCTTCCCCTTGTTTCCGGCTGCGACCTTTTCACTGCATGCGAAACCATAAATGGCATTGCAAATATTTCTGAAAAGCTCATTAATACCATTGAGATGATCAAAATACTATTGCTGTGTGTCAGATTGAAAAGTAAAAACGAAACGGAAAGCATGATTGAGCCGATGATGATCAGTCTCGAAGGTTCCCATTTATTTTCAATTGTATTTACTGTTGCCATTTCAAATATAAATACGATCAAACCATTCAGGCCAAGCAACAAACCAATTGCCTGTTCGGGTTTGAAATAAATATCTTTATAATACAGCGGAATGCCATTAAAGATTTGAAAAAAAGCAATTGCATAAAACATGCAAAGCAGGACAAAAAATAAATATGGTATATCGCGATACGGCGACTGCGCTCTTTTTGTTTTTTCTTTTTCCTTCGGATGCGGTGCGGGTTTTTTCTTCTGGAAATAATAAATAAAAACAAATCCGGCAATTAAATTCGTAACGCCGTCGCCCACAAATAATAATTTATAGGAAATACCGGCAAGCAAACCGGCAAGTGCAGGCCCGATGGAAATACCAAGATTTACCGCCATGCGCAATAAGGAAAATGAACGGGTATATGTTTCCGGTTTTGCAAAATGCGCTATCATACTCGAATTACCGGGGCGCAGTGCTTCATTTAAAACAGCGCAAATAAAAACGCTGCCTGCCAGTAAATAAAAATCGGTGATAAATGCAAGAATAAAATAAGAAGATCCGCCTGCAAATAAACTGTATAACATTACTTTATAAGGTCCGATCTTATCCGTAAATCTTCCGCCCAGATAGGAGCCCAGCATGGAACCAACACCAAACATACTCATGATGATACCTGCCGATTTTACACTATAACCCAAACTTGCAGTGAGGTATACAGTGAGAAAAGGCAAAACCATACTGCCGCTGCGGTTGATTAATTGGATTGCAGATAATATCCAGACCTCTTTCGAGAGCCCGCGATAGGCATTTTTATATGTAAGAAATAATTGTTTCAGAACTGCGAAGATAGGAAAACGGGTAGTGAGTAGTGAGTAGTGAGTAGTGAGTAGTGAGTAGTGAGTTTTAAATTTACTGAAAAAACTATTAACCTGAAAATTGCTGAATAGGAATTATTTAGAGATCAAATAATATGAATTATTTTGTAAAAACCACCAATTTCATTTTTTATTTCAACCAAATAAACTCCCGCCGGAAAAAATTGCATATCTATTTTTGTTTCTGAATCATGCGTTTCAATTTGCTTCACTAAAATTGATTTTGAGTCAAATACGGATACTGTTGCTGGTTTATCTGCCTGAATAAAAATTTGTTTATTAAAACTGAAAATACTTGGAGAATTTGAATTTAAAATCTCTTTTGAAATTGTTGTACCTGTTTTAATTCCCGCCATAACAGCCTGCTCAGGTATCGCATTATATGCATAATCTTTCACAACAAGCCGGGAGCTTGAACTTTCAACCGAACATCTGATCCATCCATAATGAAACAATTCATCATCACCGGTAAACCGAATAGCAAGGTAATGATCTTTGATATCCGGAAACCAGTTGCCGCCCTTATCAATGGTTATTAAACCCGATCCGGAAGGATAGTAGGTTCTTAAATAAGTTTTAAAAACAAGACTTTGAAAACCGTTATTCTCAAAATGTAAATCTTCATCGATCATTGCATTATAAGTTAATGCATAAGGTAAATATTTAGAACCGGAATTGATCCCAGCAATTGATGCACCAATTCCAACCGGACCTCCCCACAAAAAAATTTTTAAATAATAGTCGTCATCAGTGAATGGAATTATGGAATTTGCTTTTCCAAATGCAAAATCCAGATCACCATTTTCATCCAGATCAAGATTCATAAAATCATTTATATCTCCCAACTCTGCATCCGGACTTATATTATTATAAATAATTTGAGTGTTTGCATGATCATGCATTAAAATAAATACGGATGCAGTGGCAAGATATGCGGATAATTTTGCGTGCTGAAAATTTGAAATATTATTTGTGTTCATGGAAAATAATATTTGAATTCAACCCTGACTCCTGGTTCCTGGCTCCTGGCTCTGTCTATCGCACCAAGGTAAAATTCCCTTGTCTGTAGTATGGAATTCCATCCAGGCCATTACCGGAAATCACATAAACATATACATCCAGTTCCTGTTCCACACCTTTATAAATTCCATCCCAACCTTTTGTCGGGTCAGAAGTTTCGAAAATGAGTTCACCCCATCGGTTATAAATTCTGAATTCAAAATTCTCGAGTCCGTAATTCACCGGGAAATAAATATCATTAATACCATCGTTATTTGGAGAAAATGCGTTGGGGATATCGAGCAACGATTCTGCAACAATATCTATTGAATCACAAATTTTGGCTTCACAACCGAATTCATTTTCAACGGTAAGACAAACAAGATAAGATCCGGTTTCTGCATACAAATGAGAGGGATTTTCCAGTGTTGATGTTTCACCATCACCAAAATCCCATTCCCAACTCACAGCATCAATGCTTAAATCATTAAAAATTGTAGCTGTATAAATTGAACCCGGGTTTGGCGACATGGAAAAATCGGCCGTCGGGAAACCATATACTTCAATTGTTATGATATCAGTATCGTTTACGGAACAAATATTCGGAACAAATGCAACAAGTGTAACTTCATATTCTCCGGGAGTATCGAATGTGTAAGTCGGGTTATCTTCTGTTGAAAATTCACCGGTGCCAAATTCCCATTCAACACCAATTGCATTAATACTATTGTTTGTAAAATCCACTTCAAGCGGTGCACATCCGCTTAAAGGATCTGCTTCAATCGCTGCAACGGTTGGTGGTTCGGCAAGTTGAAATTTAAATACACCGAGATTACAATTTGTAGCATTATTTGTATTGCTCACGGCACCATCTGTTGTTGGAAAATCATCGCCACCTCCGCAACCTGCGCATACTGCCTCATACACCACACCTTGTTTATCAAAACGGCTTGTTCCACCATCAACATGTTCATCGCTTAATGAACCGCCGAAATAGGTTGCATAAATAAGTGAATCTGCATCGGTATTTAAAACAATCAAATAAAAATCACTTCCATCAGTAGATGATTGGAATGCATCATCACTCAACGGCATATCATACACATTTCCTGTGGCGGGATTGAACGAAGAATTTACCAGGCCTCCCCACCCCGCAACATAAATATGTTCGCAATTATCAACAAGAAAAGCTGTAGGAGAAATATTTACATTGGATGAACCACTGCCGAAAACAGTAGAAAAAATAATCGATGATAAAGTTGAATCCAGCTTTGTAATATATTGTGTGCTGTTCGGATTTGTATATACATCACCTGTAACCGGATAATCTCCAAGTGTCTGCCCGGTAATATAAATCGAATTAAATGCATCTACTTCCGATAAAAATGTATTGTCGTAATTATTAGTACCGATATAAGTGGAATTTATAATGGATGTTGCGTTGCTGGTGATTGTCATTACAAATCCATCAACTGTGCCGCCAAGATAATCTTCATGTAATGCTCCTGCAGTTGTCGGGAAATTAGAACTACTTGTACCACCGCAGAGAATAAATTTTTCACCGTTCATTTTTTTTATGGAATATGCACCATCCGCAGATGAGCCACCAACAAAACTGCACCAGACCAGATCGGAAAGGTCAGGATTAAATTTTGCGATAAAACCATCCTGATTTCCGCCGTATGTAGTTTGAAATGCATCGTCAGACACAGGAAAATCTGAAGACTTTGTGGAACCGGCGAGATAAATATTTCCATAGATATCAACGTTCACTTCTCCGCGGGCATGGTCGCCGTAATTATATGCCGTTGACCCGTCATTGATTGCGTCATTGCTAGTGCCGCCAAGAAATGTGGACCCTAAAAGATCTGCACCATCGGCACTGAATTTCGCAACATACACATCGCTTCCGGTTGTAAATGTCAAAACATAATCAACAGTAATATTACTTCCTCCGTTAAATGAATTATCAGCAGCTCCAGCCGTAATTGGAAAATCATTTGAACCGGTTGCACCGTATACAATTAATTCATCATCTGCATTTACAATTAAGCTATACGGGAGATCTTCATTCGTTCCACCAAGATAGCTTGAATAAATCAGGCTGGTTCCATCAGAAGAAAATTTTGAAATTGTAATATCCGCTACATAAAAAGTTGCACCGCCGGCCCAGTCTTCCTGATATGCGCCCAATGTTGTTGGATATCCGTTTGCAAAAGCAATTCCGGCACCATATAAATTTCCATCGCCGTCGTATGTTGCGGAATAACCCCAGTTATCGGAGGTGGCACCTGAATAACTTGAAAATATCAGAGTGGCAGGATCAATGATCAGTTGAAAATTTTCATCATACCCTTCAGGAAAAGAAAAAGAAATTTCACTGCCGTTTAAATTAAATGCGCATGGTATTGCAATTCTTTTTCCGTTTATTGTTTGATATGCATAAGGCTTTAATTCAACGATTTTATTGATGGATGTGATCAGTTCGAGATTACCGTCAACAATTTTAATATCATCAAGTCCCTCATAATTAAATCTGATCTGATCGGTTGAAATATGCGGTGCAAGAATCAGATCATATTTCATCGAATTTTCCTGGCTATAAATCACCATGTCGATACCATCATATAAATTTTCATATCGTACCTGGTTAAATGCCGGCACTTTTGAGTGCCATTCTGTTTGGTCGTTACCTAAGAAATAATTGTAATAATTGTCGAATGCATGTTCTCCCGATAATTTCACGTCCGGATTTGAATTCATAAAATTTGTTTTAAATGCATGACGTTTTATGATGAAATTATTTAATTCATCGGCATTGCCTTTATGTTTAAAATCCGAGAGTTCCGATTCATTTGTAAATGCCCAGGTAAAACAATTTTTTTCGAGAAATAAACGGCCTCCGTAAATATCAGCGGCAAAAGCAATTCGATTTTGCCATTGTCCGTTGTTCTGAATATATTGCAGGTCGCCTGTTTTTGCGGAATTTCCCGCGAAGACTTTTAGTATGGTAAAAATGGAGATAAGGAGTAAACAGATTTTCTTCATACATTAATTGATTATGGAAAATGATTTGCTGAAAGCGTTTTCTTTCATCCGGACTGTCAGATAATAAAGTCCGGCGCTTAGTTCCGGTAATTTTAGATTAATAATTTGGCCGCCTGTATTTAAATGTTGTTTGTTTTTTAAAAAAACGAGTTCTCCGTTTGCATTAGTAATTTCAATAGATACGGAAATGTTTTCCTGCGAATTGAGAGAAATATTTAATTCATCGGAATAAACGGGATTGGGAAATATTTCAAATGAATTAAGCGGAAAATCAATTACCGAAGTTATTGTTGTGTCAATTATCTCAGCACCCATATCAAATTTTAAAACACCAAGATTGCAATTCGCAGAAAGATTCTCCGGACCCACAACATCATCAGTTACAGGAAAATCATCATTCCCGGCACAACCGGCGCAAACTGCTTCATATAAAATTCCGTTCTTATCAAAATTACTTGTGCCACCGTCCACATGTTCGTTGCTTAATTCGCCACCAAAAAAACTTGCATATAGCAAGGAATCTGCATTAGATCCAAGCAGCATGAAATAGAAATCTGATCCGTCCGTAGTCAACTTAAACGCATCGGCAGTAACCGGAAGACCGATGATATCTCCGATATTCGGATTAAAAACGTAATTTACATTACCGCCCCAACCTGCATAATATATCTGGTTTAAACTGTCGATAAAAAATGCTGTAGGAGCAAGATTTACTTCTGCAGCACCATTACCAAATACAGTTGAGATTTCAATTTCGGATAGAGTTGAATCGAGTCTTGTAATAAATTGTGAACTGCCCGGTATTGAATAAACGGAGCCAATTACAGGATAATCACCATTTGTTTGACCCGTGATATAAATTGAATTTTCAGTATCGCGGTCCAATAAATAAACCTGATCATAAACAATAGTTCCAATATAGGTTGCATGTAATAAATTACTTGCATCGGAATTAATTATGGCTACAAATCCATCAATACCTCCGCTATAACTTTCATTTAATGCGCCGGAAGTTGCAGGAAAATCGATACTGTTAGTTCCACCACCGACTGTAATTAAATTTTCATTTGAAATATGAATTGAGTAGGCTGCATCATCTGTTGACCCGCCCAAATAAGACAGCCACTTAATTTCGGTTAATGATGAATTAACTTTAGCAACAAACCCATCAAAACCGCCTCCCGCTGATGTTTGGAATGCTGATAGACTTACAGGCAGATCTGTGGATGCAGTTGTTGAAGCCAGATAAATATTTCCTTCTTCATCATGAATGACCGAGCTTCTTGAATAATCGGCGTAATTATATTCAGTAATTCCTGCATTTAACGCATCATTGCCTGAACCTCCGATAAATGTGGATGCAATGAGGTCAGTACCTGCTTCATTGAATATTGAAATTAAACCATCGCTGCCGTCCGTAAAATTCAATACATAGTCCAGCGTAATTGCGGCTCCTCCGTTAAATGAATCATCAATTATCCCGTCGGTAACCGGAAAATCGGATGAACCCGTCACACCGTATACAATTAATTCGTTTAAATTATTTACCGTCATACTGAATGGAAGTTCTTCACCTGTTCCGCCCAGATAGGTCGAATAAATTAAACTCGTACCGTCGGGTGAAAATTTAGAAATTGCAATATCCGCAACATAGATTCCTGTGCCTCCGGCCCAACTCTCCTGATAGGCCCCTAAGGTTACCGGATAGCCAATTGCAAATGCAACCCCGGCGCCGTATAAATTTCCGGCAGCATCATAGGTTGCTGAAAACCCCCAATTATCAGTGGTTGATCCCGAATAACTTGCAAAGATTAACGTAGCAGGGTCAATGATTAATTCATAATTTGAATTATGGCCCTCGGGAAAAATAAATGAAACTTCATTTTCCCAAAGCTGAAATTTACAGGGGACTTCTATTTTTATTCCATTGATAATTTGATATGCATAAGGCTTATATTCAATTATTTTATTTAATGAAGTTGTTAATTCCAGATTGCCATCATTTAATGAAATTTTATCAAGCCCTTCATAATTTATTCGTATAGTTCTTGGCGAGGTATGTGGTGCAACAATTAAATCATATTTCATGGAATTATCCTGACTGTAAATTACCATGTCGATACCGTCGTATAAATTTTCATAGCGCACCTGGTTAAATGCCGGCACTTTTGAGTGCCATTCTGTTTGGTCGTTACCTAAAAAATAGTTGTAATAATTGTCGAATGCATGTTCTCCCGATAATTTCACGTCCGGATTTGAATTCATAAAATTTGTTTTAAATGCATGACGTTTTATGATGAAATTATTTAATTCATCGGCATTGCCTTTATGTTTAAAATCCGAGAGTTCCGATTCATTTGTAAATGCCCAGGTAAAACAATTTTTTTCGAGAAATAAACGACCCCCGTAAATATCAGCGGAAAAAGCAATTTGATTTTGCCATTGTCCGTTGTTCTGAATATATTGCAAGTCTCCTGTTTTTGCGGCATTTCCTGCGGATAAAATTGTTGAACAAAAGATTATTAAAAGGAGAGGAGATGTTTTTTTCATCTTGATATTATTTTCAAAACACTAATTTAGTTAAAAACAAATACTTTCGGGTATCGAATTGTAAGAGGGATGTCAAAAATGATCGAACAATTTGTGCACAGGCTGCAGGATAGGATTCAAAGCGGATTGCCCGGAATTCTTGCACACCGGACAATGGCGCCGGCAACTAGGCAATTGAAAAATTTTGATGAGAACGATTATCCTGATGCAAAAAAAGGTGCGGTGCTCGTTTTATTTTATCCGGTTGCGGATGCGGTGCATATGGTTTTTATCAAGCGGCCTTCGTATGATGGCGTGCACAGCGGGCAGGTCGCATTTCCGGGCGGAAAAATTGAAGAAGGAGAAACTCCCGCAGTGGCAGCATTAAGGGAAACAAGAGAAGAGATCGGCGTGGCAGAAAATACAATTACAGTATTTGCCCAATTGAGCAATCTCTATATCCCGCCAAGCAATTTTTTTGTATTTCCTTTTTTAGGATTTACATCACAACGCCCGCAATTTTTGCCCGATAAAAATGAAGTGGAATATCTTATCGAATCACCGGTTGAAATAATTCTTGATCCTTCTATTAAGGGAATGATGGAAATTGAGCGTCCGGATGGTGTGATGCAAGCGCCCTATTACCTGATCAGTGACCAGAAAGTATGGGGTGCCACTGCAATTATTTTATCGGAACTGGAATTTTTGTTAACTGAACTTGAGATTTAAAATTTGCGGTGATATACCGAATTTAAAAATTGCAATAAAATATCTTTTCTCCTTTCCGTGATGGAAAGTTTTTGAACCAGAGATATCGCCTTCTGAAAATATTTATCCATTTCTTTTGCAGCGATTTCCTTTACGTTGTATTTCTCAAATAAATTTAAAACGCCGGTTATTTTAGCATCACCTGCATATTTATCCGTATAAAATGAAATCAATGCATTCCGGTCTGCAGTATCTGCAACCGCAAATGTGCTCACATATAAAAATGTTTTTTTATGCTGTAAAATATCGCCCCCGGTTTTTTTACCCACTGCGGCTGCATCGCCAAATACATCGAGCAGATCATCCATTATCTGAAAACTGATTCCGGCAGCAATTCCTGTCTGATATAATAATTCTGCATCATCAATTGTTGCACCTGCAGCAGCTGCGCCGCAAAATAAACTGCACCCGAGCAGCACCGCTGTTTTTTTAGTGATCATGTCAAGATAGGCATCTACCGAAACGGTTTCTGATTTCTCGAAATCAACGTCGAGCTGTTGCCCTTCACAAACTTGTATGGCTGTCTGATTGAATATGTTTAATATTTCAGTGAAATGATCTGTTTTGGTTTTATTCAATAATTCATATGCTTTTACAAGCATCACATCACCGGATAAAATTGCAGTGTTTGTATTCCATTTTTCATGCACACTTTGTTTTCCTCTTCGCAAAGGAGCAGCATCCATAATATCATCATGCATTAAGGTGAAATTATGAAACACCTCCATCGCCAATGCGGTGTGCATATATGGGGTGATTTCATCTGCATATAAATTGGAAGCCATCAGGCAGAGTGCCGGCCTGATTCGTTTTCCGCCAATTGAGAGCATATACGAAACGGGTGTATACAGGCCTGCAGGTTGTTGCGGAAATTGCAGGCGCTGCAAATCATTTTCAATTAACTCAATTATTTCGGAAATTTGTAACATCAGGCAAATATAAATGATTCGATCATTTTGCATCAACAGCACCTGAACATGCCGCATTCTATGCAAAATTTTGACTTTGTTGACCAGTTACGTGATTTGCTTGCAAGAGACTTCCTGCATCGCAAAACGCTGGAAAAACAATTGTTCGGCAGTGAGGAGAAATACATGAATTTATTGGATCAATTGTCGGAGGCAATTTATTTTACATCAGCCGACGGACAATTTCTTGAATTCAACAAAGCAACTGGCGAATTACTCGGATATACTTCGGATGAACTCAGAAAATTAAATGCAAAACATATTTACGCTTCACCCGGCGACCGGGAAACATTTGTGCGTATCATCAATGAGAAAAATGAAGTGATAGATTATGAGGTGAAATTGAAAAAAAAGAATGGAGAAATAATCGACTGCCTTGAAACATCCACCGTTAAATTTTCTGCAAATGGTGCAATTGTGGGTTACCAGGGCATTATTCGCGATATCACTTTCCGGAAAAAAGCGGAAGCCTTGCAACGGGCAAAAGATCTGGCGGAACAGGCGAATAAATTCAAAGCTGAATTTTTAGCCAATATGAGCCATGAGATCCGTACGCCGATGAATGCAATTGTGGGGATGGTGCATTTACTCCATCAAACCGAACTCACGCCAAAACAAATTGAATATTTACATGCAATTGATACTTCGGCGGATAATTTATTGGAATTGATCAATGATATTCTCGATTTTTCAAAAATAGAAGCAGGCAAATTACAACTTGAAGAAAAATATTTTTCTCTCCGGCAGGTTGTGAATGATTTAATTGAAACAATTCGCTTTAAAGCAGATGAAAAAAATCTCAAGCTTGAACTCGAAATCGACGATGCAATTCCTGCCTATATTTCGGGGGACCCGCTCCGGCTCAACCAGATCCTGCTGAATCTGGTAAGCAATGCAATTAAATTCACCCAGGAAGGTGAGATAAGAGTGATGGTGAAACTCATTGATTTGCTCAATCAGAAAGCAAGGATCTTATTTACCGTGAGTGATACGGGAATCGGGATCGCGGCAAGCAAGCTCAGCACCATTTTCGAAAGTTTTACGCAGGCAACGATGGACACAACCAGGATTTACGGCGGCACCGGCCTTGGCCTGGCGATCGTAAAGCGCCTGATCGATATGCTCAACGGTGCAATCATGGTGAAGAGCAAACCCGGTGAAGGGAGTGAATTTATTTTTGAAGTTGACTTCCCTGTTCAACAGGACCTCAGTCTTAAAAATGAAGAGATACTTTCACCACTGGAATTACCCGCAGATCTCGCGGGATGCAGAATTCTCCTCGCGGAGGACCACCCCATTAACCAGCTTGTCACAACCGAAATGCTGAAAGGAAAATGGAAAAGCCTGGTTGTGGATGTTGTGAATAACGGGCGTGAGGCTGTCGAAAAACTCAAAACTGAACATTATGATCTGATCATGATGGACGTGCAAATGCCGGAAATGAATGGCCACGATGCAACGAGATACATCAGGAGCCAGTTTGAACCACCTGTTTCCAATGTGCCGATACTCGCCTTTACAGCTTATGCGACAACAGGTGAGGCTGAAAAATGTATTGAAGCAGGCATGGACGATTATATTTCAAAACCGGTTGACCCGGAATCTCTTTGCAGAAAGGTGTATGATCTCCTCCGCCGCTCGGGGTATTTCGAAGGGAAGGAGATCAGTTTTTCAAAATCGACCAGTAACGGATCGGATTTTTCAAAGCTGGATCTGAATTATTTCAATACGATCACTGAAAACGACACCGAACTGAAGGTCAAGATGATGCGGATCATGCTCGATGAAACGCCTGAAGAAACCCAAAAGCTTTTAACTTATCTGTCAGAAGAAAACTGGGATGCCTTGCGGTCAACTGCGCATAAAATGAAATCGAGTATGCAGTTTCTTGGTTTGGGAGATATGCTTGAACTCGTGAAATCCATTGAAATTTCAGCGAAAGAAAAAACTCATCTTGAAACCTTGCGGGAAAAAGTAAATAAAGTAGTTTTGGCCTGCCAATCGGCAATGGAAGAATTAAAAACAGAACTTGATAAAATCCAATCCTAACTATGCAGAAACGTGAGTATAAAGTTTTCCTGGTTGATGATGATACGAAGCACCTCATCCTGTTGAAGAACCACCTGGAAAAAAAATCAGAGTACGATCTGAAAATCAATATTTTCTCAAATGGTGAAAATTGCCTTGATAAATTGCATGAAAATCCGAATGTAATTATCCTGGATTATTTTCTCGACGGAATAAAAGCGGATGCGGCGAATGGTTTGGAGATCCTGAAAAAAATCCGGGCGAGAAATCCGGAAACTTATGTGATCATGATGTCGGGGCAGGATAATTTGAATGTTGCCGTTGATACAATTGATCACGGTGCGTATGATTATATCATCAAAGGCGAAAGTGCTTATGTGCGTGCCCAAATGATCATCGACCACATCATTGAAGATATCAATAATACACGCTGGCAAAAAGAAGTGAAGATCCGTGAAGCCGTTCTGATCGGTGGCATCATTTTACTCGGCGCCGGCATGATATCACTCGCCCTGTATGATTTGGGAGTATTCTGAAAAATTAGGGAATAATTAACGTTCACCGGTTAGGATCGCTGAAATAACAGTGTTCTGATTGCGTTCTTTTAAGAACACCCAAACAGCCTGAAAATGTATAAAACACCGAATGCAGCATTACCCAGATTAAGTGTGGAAGAATTTAAGAATGCAGAAAAAACTCCGATCGTCATCGTTCTCGATAATGTGCGCAGTTTAAATAATATCGGATCTGTATTCCGCACTGCCGATGCATTTTTATTGCGTGGTATTTGTTTATGCGGCATTACTGCAAAACCACCGCACCGCGACATTGAAAAAACTGCACTCGGCGCAACTGAAAGTGTTTACTGGGAATATTTTGATCAGACGGAAGATGCCGTGATGAAATTAAAATCACTGGGATATAAAATTTACGGTGTTGAACAAACAAGCAAAAGCACGTTATTAAATGAATTTCAGGTAGACAATGATGAAAAATCTGCATTTATATTCGGCCATGAAGTATTGGGTGTAAGTGATAATGTGTTGCCACTCTGTGATGGCTGGATCGAAATACCGCAATTCGGAACAAAGCATTCACTCAATATTGCTGTAAGCGTTGGAATGGTGATCTGGGATGTGTGCAGCAAGAAGATGAAAATAAAATAAATCTGATTTATTTCTCCAATAAAAAGGTATGATTTTTTTATTGTGCAACGCAGATTTAAATTCTGCAAACAATTAAATCAGATCATTTCAATTAAATTTTAAAACTCAATCCGAGGAGCAAATGTCTCTGCTCATAATATCTTGCAGGATTATCCGGCGGTGTGCCGAAGCTTCTCGGATCTCTCGGATCAATAAATGAGGGGTCACGCCATTCACTCGGCACTGCATCACCTTCTTCCCATGCGCTGCCTGTAACCGGATTTACAATGGCTGTATTTTTATTATTGAATGCATTTGTCAATTCAATTGTAAATGCGATCTCAGTTTCTTTGAGCAGCCACCATTTTTTATAAGTGAGATTTAACCAGAAACTTCCATCACTTATTTCAGAATATTTCTTTTCAGGATCAGAAATAATTTCATATACAGGACGGCCGCTAGCAGATTCATATCCGGTTAGTGTATAAGGCGTATATCTTTTTCCCGTGCGGTAAATTGCCTCTGCATAAAACGTCATTTTATTCAACCATGCATATCCCCACAATCCATTTTCATTATTTAAAATAAAAATTGCAAATGCTTTTGCATCAATCGGGCTGTCCCAAGCAAGCGGCGTTTCAACAGATGTTTCCGAATTTCCTGTTGCGAGAATATCACCCAACGTTTCGGAAGCGGAAGATGATTGTCCGGTTGCAATACTGTAACTGAAAGATGCTGATCCGCTGAACCATTTTTGAATTCTTTTCAAATAGGAAATTTCAACACCACGCACACGTGCATAATCCGAATTAATCCGAATAGTTCTTGCAACATCTCTTCCCGTTACATCTTCAATTAAAACGGTGGAGGAAGTAATGAAATCATATTTATCTTTCCAGAATGCAGTAATATTCAATGCATCATTTGAAGTGATGGAAGATTTTAATCCGAGTTCATAAGAAATATCCACTTCGGGATTTAAATCAGGATTGCCGATAAATCCGAGCGTACTTCTGTCGGCATAATACGGATCCATTCCTGTATAGATATAACTTGGATGCGGCATAACGGTACTGTGTCCGTAATTAAAAAACATCACCTGATTTTCTTTAATAGGAAAGGAGGCGGAGAATTTCGGCAATAACCGCATTTTATATCTCCTGTTTCCCAATACATAACTATCATCGTAATATGCCTGTCTGAACGCATCATCAATTGTCGCATCAAGATTTGCAACAGCATCATCTAAAAATTTTCCGGGAAACCAGTATTCCAGTCGCAATCCTGCTTCTGCAATTAATCCGAGATATTTTAATTTATCACTTGCGAAAAATGAACCCATTAATGGTTTTACTTTCCATACATCGCTGATATCGCCGAGGCGGTATGATTGAGAATAATTTCCATCCGCCAGTAAGATCGGTGCGCCGATCCAGGGACGTGTAATATCTATCCACTGATATTCCTGCGGCTTTATCTCTGTTCCGAAAAAGAATTTATTTCTGGTGTCTTTCGAATAGATATTACCGCTTGCACGCAATGTATATTCAAGAACATAATGGTCGTGCCAAAGTGTTGCGATTCCGCCGTTATTATATAATCCGGGTCCCGGATTTACGAATACGATTGAATCATCCGGATTAAAAATTTCCGCCGGATAGGTAACAATACTTGCAGGATCAAATTCGGTATTCACCACATCAGGCCGCCAGGGTAAACCATTTGCATCGGCACGTAATTTCACAAATAATCTTGATGCAATCAATGAATAGCTGAATGTGTTACTCAATGTATTGCTCCATTTAATTGTTTCGAGATTCGTGTCGTGCGTATATGTATTTGCATTGTCGGGTTCCAGTGCAAATAAAAACTGGTAACCGGGATTAAATGTTACATCATTTCCGGTTACACGCAGCATATTATAATCCTGGTTGATCGTTATACTTTTTAAATAAGTAAAACTCAATCTTTTTGTGGGTGAGAATTTATAATCGAGTTTCAGCATGCCTGCCCAGCGGTTGTCTTCATTTGGCGACCAGACAGGATCAGGATATAAAGAAGACGTCACCTGATCGGCAGGGTTTTTAATATAGGTATCGCTGAAATTAAATTTTAAAGTGGAATAATAAGTGAGTTTCTTTTTAAATGCGAGTGGCCCGCCCATGCCCATTTCCATCACCTGTTGATTCCAGCAACTTTGATCTGCTTCATTAAATCCGAAATTATCTCTTTTATATCCCGCATTAAATTCAAATTTTTCTTCGCCTGATTTTGTTGTAGTATTTACAATTCCTGCCGTTGCATTTCCGAATTCAACACCTGCGCCGCCGGTTGTCACATCTATTTTTGAAATTGAATTTGTACCGATATCAATTCCGAATCCTGTTCCCGACAATGGATCTTTTGCAGAAACATCATCAATATAAAAACCTGTTTCATAACTTCTGCCGCCGCGGATATGCACGCCGTCTGCTCCCTGCACAACACCTGTTTGCATATTCACCACACCCTGAATTTGACGAACAGGCTGCGCATCAATTTCTTTTGAAGTAAGTGTGGATCCTGTTTTTGCATCTTCCACATCCACCAATGGTTTTTCTCCGACAATAACAACCGCTTCATCGAAAGTAAGTGTAGTAGGATTTAATTTTACATCCAGCGTTTTTGTTTCGCCTGCTGCAAGTTTAATTCCCGTAAATAAATTCTTTTCATAACCGATATAGGTAAACTGGATATTGTATTCACCTTCCGGAATTTCGCGGATCATATATTTCCCGTCAATATCGGTGGGTGCACCAAATGATGAACCCGTAATAATAACTGAAACACCAATTAACGTTTCTCCTGTTTGACCATCCGTAACGGTTCCTTTTAAAGTTGCGGTTTGGGAGAAGCTTGTGAAACTTGAAAGCAGAAAAATGAGAAAGGAGAGAGGAGAAAGGAGTTTGACATTGAATTTTAAATTAATTTGTTGATTGCACTTTGCCGGCTGTGGACTGCCGACTGCCAACTGCTGATTGCAGACTGCCGACTGTGGACTGTAAACTGAAGACTGCTGGCTGAAAACCTGTTCCATCACCGCCAAAGTTGTGAAATTTGGATGAGAGATGAAAATGGACTTATCCAAAATTTGTGAAGCTGAGAATTAATGTGTTACACTCAGCCTGAACACCTCTTTATGATCATTATTGATCAAAATGAAAATATACATACCTGAAGGAAGATCAGAAACATTGTATTGTTCAGAATAATTTCCTGATTCTGCATTTGTGGTGCTGACAAGATCATTTATTTTCTGGCCGTTTATGTTGAAGAGCGATAAAATGGCCGTTCCGTTTTCTTTTAATTCGTAGTTGATATGAACTTCATCCCTGGCCGGATTTGGAAATACAAGAAATTGGATTTGTTTGTTGATTTCAATAATCTCAGGATCAGGAGTTTTTACCGTGTCAATCTCGAGGACAGATGTAAAACAATAATATGCGATAGCGCCACTAGTATGAAATTCATCATATGTTTCACTTTCACCATAAATAAAAACCGGATCAAGTAAAATTTCCTTTTTTGCGGTATCGGGAATAATAATTTCGTGTTCCTCTTCCGCATATTCACACTCACATGAAACAAAACTTATCTGCGGTTCGGGTAATTGCACAGCCGGCAAATATGCGTCTCCTCTGTCATCGATTGAAATCGCAATTGCTTGTTTGATTTCCTGATGTTCTTTTTCATTGCATGAAAACAAAAATGGGCCGAATACAAAAAACAATGCTAAAATAAATTTAAACTGATAAGTATATTCTTTCTCCATTTTTTGTAATTGCAAAACCGGTTTATTTAATATTTCCTGATTGATGGTGCCGCAAATAGCAGCCCCTTCATTATTTTGAAGATATGCAATCAGCGTAGCTGCATCCATATCTTTCAGATCATGAACTGCTTTATTGCACTGCATGCAGAATTTGCCCAGTTCGTGCGGCAGCATATTTTCCGGATTTTCAGAACAGGCTGAAATCTGAGGTTGCAGGACAGTGAGTTCGAAACGGGTTTTCATAAGAGCGTTTTATGCATAATTAGAGCAGATCGGCAATGCGAGCGTCACCATTTTGTAAATTGATATTGCGTTATCTTAGCGAAAAAACCGGCGAATGAAAAAGTTAATTGTCTGGTGCCTCATAATGCTGCCCCTATTCCTTGGTGCACAGGATGGCATGATCACTCTGGAAGATATTTTTCTCAATGGTCAGTACTCGGCAAAAGGTATTGATGATCTGAGAAGTATGAACGACGGCCAGCATTATACAATCAATGAAGACGGACAAGCAATTGTTAAATATGAATATGCAACCGGCAACAAAAACGGTGACATATTTAATGTAGCACAAACAAATGGCGCCGTTCAGTCATTTATGGATTATGCATTGAATGATGATGAATCTGCGGTTTTGCTTACGGTCGATCAGGTGAAACGCTATCGTTGGGCAACCTATGACGAGAATTATGTTTTTGATCTGAAATCAAAAAAAACAATTAAACTTTCTGACCGCGGCAAACAAATGTATGCTGATTTTGCACCTGCGGGAAATAAAATCGCTTATGTGATTGACAATAATTTATACTATAAGGACTTAAATAATAATACGGAATATCAGGTTACATCAGACGGTAAATGGAAATCAATTATTAACGGCGGGAGCGACTGGGTTTATGAAGAAGAATTTGTTGTGACCCGTGCATTTGAATGGAGCCCGGATGGAAATTACATCGCATATTATCGATTTGATGAAACCGAAGTGCCTGAATTTGATATGATGACCTATAAAGGGAATTTATATCCGGAAAATTATGAATTCAAATATCCCAAAGTGGGAGAGAAGAACAGTAAAGTGGATATTTATATTTATGATTTGAAATCACAAAAAGCACAGAAAGTAATAATCGGTAAATCGTATGAATATATTCCCAGAATCAAATGGACAAACGACGGGAAAAATCTTTGTGTTTTTACTTTAAACAGATTGCAAAACGATCTGGAATTATTCCTCGCCAACCCGGTTACCGGAAATACAACGAGTATGCTCCGCGAAACATCCGCAACCTACCTGGAAATCAACGATGACCTCACATTTTTACCCGACAACCAGACATTTATATGGCGCAGTGAAACGGATGGCTGGAACCATTTGTATTTGTATGATTTATCAGGAAAATTAATTCACCAGATCACAAAGGGTGATTGGGATGTGGATGGTATGAAAGGATATGATGCCGCAACGCAGACAATTTATTATATGAGCACGGAGGCATCCATATTCGAAAGACATTTATATTCAGTTGCGCTGGATGGAACGAAGAAGAAAAAAATAACAGCGGGAAGAGGAAGTAATTTTGTTGATTTCAGCAAAGGCTACCAATATTTTATAAATACAAACAGCTCCATGTTGGTGCCTTATTATATTACGCTTTGTGATAATTCCGGGAAAGTAATTCGTGTGTTGCAGGACAATAAAAAATTGAATGAAAAAATTGAAGGCTTGAAAATTAAAAAACCGGAATATTTCAAATTCACAACAAGTGAAGGTGTTTCATTAAATGGGTATATGATCAAACCGGCTGATTTTGATGCGAAGAAAAAATATCCCGTGTTTATGACCTTATACGGCGGGCCGGGTTCACAGGAAGTAATAGAGGGGTATGATGCAACGCAAATGCTCTGGCATGAAATGCTAGCGCAGAAAGGATATATAATAGTTTGTGTCGACAACCGGGGAACGGGTGCAAGAGGCAGAGATTTTCGAACCATTACATATAAGCAATTGGGAAAATACGAAACCGACGATCAGATCGAAGCGGCTAAATGGCTTGCAAAGCAATCGTATATTGATGGCAGCCGGATTGGAATTTGGGGCTGGAGTTATGGCGGTTATATGTCGAGCCTGTGTATTACCCGCGGCGCTGATGTTTTTAAAATGGCAATTGCAGTTGCGCCTGTTACAAACTGGAAATTTTATGATTCAGTTTATACGGAAAGATATATGGGTACACCGGAAACAAATCCTACCGGTTTTGATGCAAATGCACCAATGGCCTATGCAGATCTGTTAAAAGGAAAATATTTACTGGTGCACGGGACAGGAGATGATAATGTGCATTTTCAAAATTCCATTGAATGGATCAATGCATTGATCAGCAATAACAAACAATTTGATATGATGATTTATCCCGACCGCAACCACAGTATCCGCGGCGGAAATACAAGGTATCACTTATATACATTGTTAACGGATTTTGTGTTGGAGAATTTGTGAGTTAGATGAATTTAATCACGGCAAAGTACTATTAGCACGATTTCCCCTCTGCGCTCAGGCTTTTTTGCGGGCGAGCGAGAGGGGCTAGGGGTGTGTTTTGTAAATAGTAAATTAGTATATGCCGAGAAAAATTATTCCTTATCAACCTCATCTGAAACACCTTGCACGGCAACTCAGAAATAATTCAACAAAAGCTGAAATTTATTTATGGTTGCGATTGAAAAATAAACAAATACTTGGGTTTGATTTCCACCGGCAAAAACCCTTATTGAATTATATAGTTGATTTTTACTGCCATGAATTGAACCTCGCAATTGAGATTGATGGCGATGTACATGAATTGAAGGAAGTTAGCAGGAGGGATCAAATCCGACAACAGGAAATTGAAAATTATGGGGTATCATTTTTAAGATTCTCAAATGATGATATTTGTAATAATATCGACTATGTAATTGAAAATTTAAAAGAATGGATTTTGGAAAGGGGGAGTTTGTCGTGACACACCCCTAACCCCTCTCAAGAGGGGAATGCCTTCGTTGAAAATTTTAATAATGAATGGAATAGTTTTTCGTTCAGACTTTGTTCTGCTTTCACTGATGAATTAATTATTCATTATGAATGCATTTTGTCGTGACACACCCCTAACCCCTCTGAAGAGGGGAATGCCTTCGTTGAAAATTTTAATAATGAATGGAATTGTTTTTCGTTCAGGCTTTGTTCTGCTATCGCTGATGAATTAATTATTCATTATGAAGGCATTTTGTCGTGACACACCCCTAACCCCTCTCAAGAGGGGAAAGCCTTCGTTGAAAATTTTAATAATGAATGGAATTATTTTTCGTTCAGGCTTTGTTCTGCTTTCGCTGATGAATTAATTATTCATTATGAAATCATTTTGTCGTGACACACCCCTAACCCCTCTCAAGAGGGGAATGCCTTCGTTGAAAATTTTAATAATGAATGGAATTGTTTTTCGTTCAGGCTTTGTTCTGCTTTTGCTGATGAATTAATTATTCATTATGAAAGCATTTTGTCGTGACACACCCCTAACCCCTCTCAAGAGGGTGTATATATAAGAGATGGGCGTAAAAATAAAATCCTCTTTTATGTAGGTAAATGGATGCATCTACTCTTTTATTTGGATTTATTTTATTTGGGGGTTTTGTGCTTTTAATAACTATCGTAATTCGCACCACTTCAACTGTGGAGTTTACGAATGTTGGAAGCAAAATACCCAAGAATCGCCCCTGCGAGTGTTCCAGTAACACAGTTGTCAATAAATCCAAACCATCTTATTGTAATAATGAAAAGGCAAGTTATAATAAGCATAGCAATCTCAAGCCAATACTTTTTAATGAGAAAAGCTCTCATATTAATCTCGTTTTTGAGTGTGTTGTCATCCATAAATAAAAGTTTATCCAAATCTACCAACTATGAGCAAGTATTCAAATCTGTATGAGGTCTTAGATTATTTCAAAGAGGTTGAAGTATGTAAGGCTTATTTTGAGCGTATGAGATGGGGTTCAACTGTTGTGTGTCCACGTTGTAGTTGTTCTAAGGTTTGGCGCACAAACAGAGGTTATCGGTGTTCAGATAAGGCATGTGCTTATAAGTTTACTGTAATCTCTGGGACGGTGTTAGAAGGCACAAAAATACCTTTGCGTATATGGATAGCGGCAATGTATCTGCATACAGCACATAAAAAGGGAGTAAGTTCGATACAGATGGCGAAGGACTTAGGCATTACTCAAAAAACTGCATGGTTTTTATTGCACAGGATAAGAGAGGTAAGTAAAACGGGTTCATTACTATCTGGTACGGTTGAAGCGGATGAAACATATATCGGTGGCAAGCACTCAAACAAGCATAAAAAGGAAAGAGATGAACTGAATAAGAAGGGTACAGGCTATGTAAATAAACAACCTGTATTTGCAATGGTGAACAGAGAAACAGGTGAAGTTCAGAACTATGTAATTGCTAAGGCACATGGTAAGACTTTACAGCCGATTATAATGACAAACGTGAAGAAAGGCAGTGTATTAATAACTGATACATTCGGAGGTTATAAAGGACTTGACAGGCATTTTAAACATGAAACGCTAAACCATGAGAAAGACGAGTATGTGAGGGGCAATTTTCATACAAATACAGTTGAGGGTTATTTCAGCCAATTAAAAAGGGGCATTTATGGAATTTACCACCAAGTAAGCGTGAAGCACTTAGAAAGCTACTGCAATGAGTTTGCACACAGATACAACACAAGGAAGTTGACAGATGCAGAGAGATTTGATTTAACTGTGAAGAAAGTAGTAGGACACAGATTAACTTATAACCAATTAATAAACAGAGGGAAAGAAATTTAATCCAAAGACCGGCTTGGATTGATGTTGTATTTATAGGGCTGAATGGAGAAATACCTGAAAGCCCTATATTTTTTTATCACAGTCTTTTATAACTAAATCAAGCACGGTTAATAAATAGACTATTTTATTGGCATCCATAGAAACTGATTCTCTATCAATTTTAATCGGCTCTGTTTTGGGCTTGCCGTCCTTTGTTTTTTCATAACTCAGATAAATCCCGCTTAAACCATCTTGATCTAACGTATTTAATTTTTGTTCAAATATCTCAAATTTCCTATGTGCGTAATGATTCCGCTTAGTTACCATCTCATTTAATATCTCTTTGAACTTAGGATTTTTACTTAATATAGGTTCAAAATAGTTTTCTAAAATAAAATTAATAGCCGCAACCTTTAATTGCAGCCCGAAAGATTGTGATGCTAAAAAAACATGTTTAAATTCTTTTCTTTTTTGACTGTTATGCTGACAGTAAATAAAAAGTATAATTAAATCCATACTTTCTTCTAATTGGGTCATTAATTCAATTATATACCCTCTATGTTGTGCGACAACTGCAATTATTTCATCATGGACTTGAGACATACTTCTGTCAAAATCAAATTCAGCCATATAACAAAGCTACTTTTTATCCTTCTTAGTTGCAAGAAGTTTTTTTGCAAGTTCATCCATTGCTGGGGGGAGTTTTATCTCTGGTTTTTTAGCTTTCTTCGTCTTTTTGGGCATTGTATAAAGATACGGATTTTTGTAGGTTTGAAACATGAAACCCGAACTTCCTACTGATATTAATAAACAACTTGATTCCGTCCTTACAATATTAAACCATGACAAGGTGAATGAATGGGATAGCATAGAGGAGATTTATAAAAACTTCCCATACACTACAGGAATAAGGCAGGTTATATTAATAGTTGAGAAACTCATTTTAGACGGGAATGTAAGAGAGGACAAAACAGGGATTCCATCTGGTTATTTTATTACTTTGAATGGTCGTCTTTTAATTGATAATGGCGGTTATGAAAAGGCGGCGGCGGTTTCTGATTCCAATAGGTTATCCGAAGAATTGGGTGTGCGTAGAACTTTCCGTATAACTCGCTCATTGAATCGAGCGACATGGTTTGCGGGTGTTTCGGCTGCGCTTCTTTTGCTTTGGAATGTTTTCGAGTTCTTTTACGAAAGATGCGTTTTATAATGCCCTTTATAAATTTGAAACATCTAACGATGTTCCCTACGCCCATGTCGTATGTGGTTGCCCTCAAGAGGGGAATGCCTTCGTTGAAAATTTTAATAATGAATGGAATTATTTTTCGTTCAGGCTTTGTTCTGCTTTCGCTGATGAATTAATTATTCATTATGAAATCATTTTGTCGTGACACACCCCTAACCCCTCTCAAGAGGGGAATGCCTTCGTTGAAAATTTTAATAATGAATGGAATTTTGGTACGGTTGATCTATTTTCAACGTTTGCGGAAAATGATGGATGCAAATACAATGGATAAAAAGCTAAAAAAATTCAATCAATTCTTCTCCCGTTAAACGGATTAAAACTTCTTTGGCCGACATCAATTGTTTTTGCCCGGTGCACGGTTTTGTTTCCGAATTTTTTATTGATCTTGTCAAGAGCTTTATAAAGACTTAAATTCTCTGCAGTATCGTCAAACAAATCAATTTGCTGATCGCCGTGCCGTAAATTACTTAAGCGTACACCGATCAATCGCACTGGCCTTCCGGATGTATGTAATTTATTATACAGCTCTTTTATTTTTGGAATAATGATATTGTCGGAGGATGTATAGGTGATGGCCATTTGCTGCGTATGTGTTTCAAAATTTGAATAACGGATTTTGATCGCAATACAGGATGTGATGAAATTTTCCTTGCGCAATTTAAATGCAAGTTGTTCAACAAGTGAAATGATAAATGTTTCGAGATATTCTTTGTCCGTCACATCGTTTTCAAAAGTATTTTCAGAAGAAATTGATTTTCTGTCCGAATAGGGTATTACCGGATTGTTATCAATTCCGTTTGCCCTGTTCCATAATAAAATACCGTATTCACCGAATTTTTCTTCCATCAGTATGATATCGGTTTCCTGCAGTTCTTTCACCATTTCAATTCCCATCTCTTTTAATTTAGGAAACGTTTTATCTCCCACACCAGGAATTTTGGTGACATGTAATTTGGCGAGAAATTCTTTTTCTTTTCCGTAATCAATTTTCAAAAATCCATCAGGTTTTGCTTCACCGGTTGCAATTTTGGCAACGGTTTTATTTGAAGCTAAACCAAATGAAATGGGCAGGCCAATTTCCGTTTTGATGATTTCCCGTATTTCCTTTGCAAGCTTGAAGCTCCCGAAAAAAGTATCCATGCCGGTAAGGTCAATATAAAATTCATCGATGGATGATTTTTCCATTACAGGTACACGCTCGGAAATGATATCAGTTACTTTTTCCGAATAATCTGAATAATCCTGATAACTCCCGTGTAAGAAAATTGCATGCGGGCATAATTTTTTTGCCGTCATCGTCGACATGGCAGAATGTATTCCGAATTTTCTTGCTTCATAACTGCAGGATGCAACGATGCCGCGTTCAGCAGTTCCGCCAACGATTACGGGTTTTCCTTTCAGCAATGGATTTTTTAATACCTCAACAGAAACGAAAAAAGAATCGAGGTCCATATGTAAAATTGTGCGCTGCAGTCCTTCCGCCATATTAATTCAATCTGTAAACCGGATAACGGTTATGCGATTTTTCGTGATACACGGAATGCATTAAAACAAATTCCAGCTGTGCATCCGCATCATTTGCAAAATCTTTATCCGTTGATTTTTTTGTTTCAAGTTCCTGTCGCAATGCAGGATCGTTATGCAATATCTCCGCAGCAAGGTCTTCAAATACATAATCGCTGTACCATTCTTTTTGCATCAACACCGCATCGAAAAATCCCCATGAAAAAAATGAATCCGGCGCCTGCGGTTCCAATGTTTCAACAATATATCTGTTTGCCGCCTGGTTCACGGGTATCAGGTAATCTCCTTTATGCAGTTGTATTTTTTGTATTTCAGTTCTTATTTCAAGTCCGCTGTGATAATAATGCCCTTCATATGCATTGGCGGAGGTTTTAAAATTTTCTAAATAATATACTTCCACTTCCATAATTGAATCATGTGCCAGTTGTTTCATTTCCACAAGATTTAATTTCATTCTTTCAATCACACGTCTCCATGCCTGGGGAACAATATATGTTTTTGGTGCTGTAATGAATTGAGTTGCTTTATAATCATTGAAATAAGGAATATTTTTTTCAAATGGGGCTGTCCTGTCATAATACAATCTGCTGAGTCCGCTCACTTCACTTGGTTTATATTTTGCTTCAAAGCCCCTGAATAAAAAAGATCCTTTTTTTGAATCGTCGAGTTGCCAGTTGATCGGAAATACGGTTTGTGTTTTTGTTGCTTCAACCGCTTTTTCCCGCACTTCCATAATTTCCGCAGCATGCGCATTTGTGAAACGGATAAAAATCTTCAGAAGCGCATAAGTTGATTCAACTCTTTGTGCATATTCTTTCAGCATATGCGTTTCAGGCATAAAGCCGATTGTATTAAACAAAGTTGTATAACCGGTAGAATAACGTGGCAGATCCAGGAAACCGGCAATGCCGTTATCTGGAATTTTATCCAGTTCATTTACATACGGGCACATTGGGAAACCGGCAGCCTGCATTTCATCATATAAAACAGGTGATAGTTTTTGTTGTAAATAATCATCAAGTGGTTGCGTTAATTTAGAATGCTGCGTTGCAATTAAAGTCATCACGTATTGGTAATCCGCACCATTGCTTACATGCGTATCAACAAACAGGTCGGGATCCCAGTTGCGGAAAATTTCTGTGAACGACATTGCATTTAAAGCATCGCACTTAATAAAATCGCGGTTCAGATCATAATTCTGCGCATTCCCGCGGAAACCATATTCTTCAGGCCCGTTTTGATTAATCCTTGTCGTTGCATTTCTATTCAGGCATCCATCAATATTATATACCAGGATAATACAAATCGTTACATTTTTTAATTGCTCCTGCAAATTGCCGGCATGCAGCAATTCTGTTGCAAGTTTAATGCATGCATCAATTCCGTCGGGTTCGCCGGGATGTATTCCATTGTCGATCAGTAAAACGGATTTATTTCTTTTTCTTGACAATGCCGGATCAAATTCCTTATCGGCATCTATCACAAATAATTGCAGTGGTTCGCCGATATCTGTCGGGCCACAGCTTATCAATTTTGCATATTCGCTTTCCTGATCAAGTTGTGAAAAATAGGCAAGGATCTGATCATAGGTGGGCGATTGATTTTTTTTATATAAATCTGTAATTTGTCCCATGCTGCTGATTTGAAATAATATGAATATAAAAATAAATGGAATACTGCGCTGCATCACAATGCTTTCTGTAAATATAACGGGTTTCGCTTCAAATATTTTGTTAAAAAAAACCTCCCTGACGGATATCAGAGAGGTAACTGGTGGTGTGGTTTGTTATTGAAATTACTTTTTCTTCTGTGTTCCTTTATCGATATCAAATATAAGATTCAGTTTGTTATTTTTTTTCTTCAGATTCATGGATGCTTCATATTTGCAATCGATACTGTATTGATTTTCAATAGTATGTTCTTCCCAGACATCATCCACATAAGCATAATTCAATACTTTAACAGTATGTGTGCCTTTTGATGTTGTGCAGATGACTGTATTCGGAACACTTTCATTTCTGATTGTAGATGTTCCGCATAATGTGCCGTCAATATAAATTTCCGTTTTGGTAAGATGGTCGTATCCTTCCACAATATTTGCAAAGGAAAGATTCACAGTGAGTTTCACCTGTTTCTCAGATGCCGTTGTTTCAGCGTTTTTAAATCCGAAGGTGGAAACACCGCTGATGAGCATAATCGCGATCAATATTTTCTTCATATTCTGTTTTTTGTAAAAGTATAAAATCCTCATTAATCTGTTCAATTTGAATTGCAACCGGAACCAATTTGGGCAATGATTTTTGTTTTGAAGGAAGAACTGATCTAAATTTTGAACCGGTTGAGGCCCTTCGGCAGATCGGTTTCGATTATTTCAATCAGTTTTCTGTAATCTGTTTCCCTGTTCACAAAATCTGCTTCGGTCACATCAATTACCACGATCCTTTCATTTTCGTGTTGCCTGAAATATTCAAAATAAATATCCTCGATTTTTTTCAGGTATTCTTTTTTTACGGTTTGTTCAAATTCCCTTCCACGCTTTTGAATATTTGCCACCAGCCTGTCGAGCGAACTATGTAAATAAATGATCAGGTCGGCTTGTGGTAATTTCGGATTCAGGATGTTAAATATCTTTTGATACAGCGCATATTCCGTATCGTCGAGATTCGCCCTTGCATATAAAAGTGATTTTGTGAATAAATAATCTATCACCACTTTATCTTTAAATAATTCCCAGTTGCCGAGCTCTTCTTTTAATTGTTCATACCGTTCGGCCATGAAAAACATTTCCATACCAAGTGCATAATCCTGCTGTTTTACAAAGAATTTCTGTAAGAACGGATTATCTGCAAATGTTTCAAGGATCAGTTTTGCCTTGTATTCTTCCGCAAGTTTCCTGGCAAATGATGTTTTACCTGAACCAATATTTCCTTCTACAGTGAGTATGCGGTAATTCATTTTTCAAAAATAGGAATTTAGAGTCAGGAGTCAAGAGTCAGGAGACAAGATGCATTTAATTACAAATGATGATATGAGTCAGGTTTGAGGCTGCTATGTAAATGGAATGTTATTTCATTCACTGAAATTTACATTTATAAGCAGTAAAACAGGAATTATATTTTACAGGGATGTTGAAGTCTTGATTCCTGGCTCCATCTCAAAACTGATAAACCACATTCAGCGGATTTACAACGAGGGGATCGGGGCATTCAAGATAAAGTTGTGTGATCGTTTTCTGAGCGGCAGGATGAACGAGATGCGGTGCAATTTCTTTGAGTGGTTCAAGGGTAAACTTCCTGTCTGTGAGATGTTTATGCGGAACTGTTAATAATGGTGATTCGATACAGAGGTCATCAAAAAACAAAATATCGATATCAATGATCCTTGGTGCCCATTTTTCTTTATTATCCCGGCCTAGAAGAAATTCCACCTGTTTTATAAGGTGCAGTGTTTCGAGTGGTGAACAAGGTGTTGTGATCTGAATTGCCTGATTGTAGAAGGTTGGCTGATGCGGGCGGCCCCAAGGCTCCGTCTCATAAACATGAGATTGCTGGTCCACACGACCCAAAAACATTCTGATTGCGGCAGTTGCCTTTGAAAGGTTCTCTGTGCGGTTTCCTAAATTTGTGCCCAACAATAAGTAGGCAATATGTTCCGTCATCATCTACTAAGTGAGGAGTTTCCTCCGAAAAGTAACGAGAACTTTTGAAAAATAGTACTTTTTTTATAAAAAAATTATAAACAATCAAACTCTGAAATGAAAGAATTCTTCCGCTCCTTTTTCGCATCGTTTCTTGCGATCCTTGTGTTTACAGTAATTTCCATCTTTTTATTCGCTGCCATCATCTCCGGCATTTCAAAATCTTTTGAAAAAGATAAACTCGCCGTGAAGCCGAATTCGGTTTTGAGGATCAATACAAATTATGAAATCGGGGAGCAAACGCAAACAGGTTTGCCTTCCGGCCTTGGTCTTTTATCGTTGGGAGATGGAAATGCCATCGGACTGAACGATATTCTTGCCAATATTAAACATGCTGAAACGGATGAAAATATCAAAGGTATTTATCTGGAGCTCGGCATCAACCCAAACAGTTATGCAACACTGCAGGAAATAAGAGATGCGCTTGCAGATTTTAAAAAGACCAGCGGAAAATTTGTTGTTGCCTATGGTGAAGTGATTTCACAAACAAGTTATTATTTCGGAAGTATCGCCGATAAAATATATATGAATCCTTCAGGTGCAATTGATTTTAAAGGATTAAGTGCGCAATTATCTTTTTATAAAGGAACAATCGATAAGCTTGGTATAAAAACACAGGTGTTTTACGACGGGAAATTCAAGAGCGCAACAGAACCGTTCAGAATGGAAAAAATGAGCGATGAAAACCGTTTGCAGCTGGAAGAATTTTTAAATGGCTTGTTTGATGAAAATTTAAATGAAATAAATGCAGCACGCCCAAAATCAGTTTCTGAATACAGGGCGATCGCAGATAATCTTTCCGGCTGGTATCCTTCCGAAGCTGTGAAATACGGACTGATCGATGAGCTGAAATATTATGATGAAGTGATTGATGAAATGAAAAAACGCTGCGGTGTGAGCAGTGATCGCAAAATTGAACTCGTTGCAATGAGTGATTATAAAAATTCATTTTCATCTGTTTCAAAATCGGATGCCGCCGCAAAAGAAAAAATCGCAATTGTTTATGCCGACGGAACTATTATAGATGGTGAAGGAGAAGGCGGTTCTTATCTCGGTTCAAAATCATTTGCAGAGTCGATGCAAAAAGTAAGAGATGATAAAAATATTAAAGCGGTTGTGCTGCGTGTAAATTCGCCGGGAGGAAGTGCGGTTGCAAGTGATGTGATGTGGCGTGAAATTGAGATCACTAAAAAATTAAAACCCGTTGTTGTTTCAATGGGTGATTATGCAGCCAGCGGCGGATATATGATCTCATGTAATGCAAATAAAATTTATGCGCAACCGAATACATTAACCGGATCGATCGGCGTGTTTTTAATTGTGCCCGAAATTTCAGGATTTATGAATGATAAGCTCGGCATCACATTCGACACCGCAAGCACTTCTGCTCATGCCGATTTTCCATCCATAACCAGAGAATTCAATGCACGTGAAGCGCAAATTTTACAGGATGGGGTGGACTCCACCTATCTGCATTTCAAACAAATGGTGGCAGACGGAAGGCATATGACGGTTGAACAAATTGAAGCAATAGCGCAAGGGCGCATCTGGATAGGTGCAAAAGCAAAAGAAATCGGTTTGGTAGATGAGATCGGTGGTATTGATGAAGCAATTGCAGGAGCAAAAGAACTGGCAGGATTAAAAGAATTTAAAATTGTTGAATATCCGAAACAGGAAGAAACCGTGTTCGAATCTGTCATCACAAGTTTAACAGAAGAAACAGAAGCAAAAATCAAGTCCGAACAACTCGGCATTTTATATCCGCATTACCAGGCAGTGGAGCAATTATTGAATCGCCCTGTAACACAGGCAAGGCTGCCCTTCGAAATAATTGTGAAATAGCAGCGTTTTTTTCATCGTTGTGTAAACAATCGGTCATTCCATTGTCATGGCAACATTCATGGCAATCGGGTGACAAATGATGTATGCAATCCATATAAGTTTGAACAATTAAAAAAACACAACATGAAAAAAGCAGCGGCTTCTATTTTATTTCTTTTTTTATCTGCAGCAGTATTTGCGCAATTTGAAGGAGAAATTACCGGTAAAGTAATTGACAGCGAAACAAAGGAATCCATTCCAAGCGCTTATCTCACTTTGAAAACAAATTCAAATCTCGTTATGCAATCGCAATCCGATGCATCCGGCGTATATACTTTAAAACCATTACAACCGGGATATTACGATTTATATGTTTCTGCATTCGGATATGATACGGTGGAATACCAGCATATTGAAGTAACCACCCGCGGACTTACATTTCAAATCCTGGAATTAAAATCAGGAATTTCCATCGGGCCGATTTATGTAACAGCTCCATTGATAGATAAACAGGACCCGACTGTGATCACTACAGTAAAAGCAGAAGATTTTAAGCACCGTGCAATAGACAATATCATTGATGTTGCCGCACAGGCGCCAGCGGTGTACAACAATGAAAAAACAGGCGGTTTAAATATCGGCGGTTCGAGAGAAGACGCAACATTATATGTGGTGGACGGAATTAAAGTGATCGGCAGTTTATATCTACCTATGAATTCAATTAAATCCATCAATGTGATTACCGGTGGCATTCCCGCAAATTATGGTGATGTAACCGGCGGTATTGTCGAAATATTTACAAAGGATTATATCGACGTGAATTAATTACATGTTTCGCAAAATAATTATCCTCTTTTGCTGCGCTATGAATTTTTTTGCAGCATTTGCACAATCTTCCCTGCTCCATGGGAGAGTGGTTGACGAGGTGAATGGTCAACCACTTTCTTGTGCAAATATCAGTTTAATGGAAAAGGAAGAAATCATTCAAACAGCCATCACAGATTCAAATGGTGCTTTTGTTTTAAAATATATTCCAAAAAGATCTCTTTCCATCAAAATATCCTATGTCGGATATTTTTCCTCTGTATGTATTTTAGATCCTTTTCCAACTGATACTGTTTTAATTGGCCTGATCACTTATCCGGTTGAATTGCCCGAAGTTTCAATTCAATCAACATTTCCTAAAATTATAAATCCGTGCATTGATTGCGATATGCCAGGTTTTGGATTTCAGTATGTCGAAGCTAAAATCATTACACGAAAAGCGGCAACAACATTACCTAAAGGAGAGATTCCGCATATTATCGCAATGCAAACGCGAATGGTTTATGCAGCTGACGGCGGAGAAGATGGTTTGCTTTATTTCGCAGGTTCAAGATCTGATGCGAATAAATATATCATTGACGGGATTGTTGTGATTGGGGATGCGCATGTTCCGCTTCAATCAATTCGCTGGGTGGATGTGACCTGCTTTGGATTTTCTGCAAAATATGGTGATTTTACCGGCGGACTTATCGAAGTAAATACAAAAAGTGCATTCGGGTTTTAAACCTTTGTTCATCTGTTGATTTCAATATGCCTGAATCGATTTATTTGGGTATATTTCGATCTCATCTGATTTATATGAACCGTTATTTACTTTTCTTTTTTACCCTTTTATTTTACTCTACGCTCAGTGCACAGCAAATTTATGAATGCAAAGATTTCGGATTTAAATTCGTAATCATTCATACCTCCGAACGGGATAGTTTTTATACTGTTCCCTTAATCACTTATATAAAAAGCGGCAGCCCTGCCGATATGGCCGGAATGGTTGTGGGTGCCGAAATGTTATGGATAGCAGGTGAAGCAAAAGCGGGCTATTCTAAAAATCTGACTGGTCTGGAATTTTTAAATCAGATTAACAGCAGGCAATATGATTGCTGCATGATATTATATACCACATCGGGCTGGCAGCAGCGGGGTGAATTATATGCAAGTTTACTTAGCTATACTGCAGAATTTCCAAAAGCAAACAAAGCTCCGGTTGAGGGTGGACCAAAATTACTGGGAACATGCGTTGGAAATTGTAAAGAAGATATTAAAACGATTCTGTATGAAAACGGAGATGTTTATACCGGCCCTGTAGTAAATAAAGTGTATCCCGATCCGGAAGCTTCCGGAGGTAAATATGTTTCTTTTGCTGAAAGCGAAAAAATAAAAACAGATGCCGAAGCAAAATATTTGAATGCACTCGCAGAGAAAAAAAAGCAAGATGAAACAAAAGCCCAACTCGCAAAGCAAAAAGCAGAGGAAGATGCTGCAGCATTGAAAAAATATGAAGATGAACAGGCCGCTATTGTCCGGAAAAAATTGCAGGCTGATTCAATTATAAATTCCAAATCTGCTGCTGAAATTATTAATATGATTGCAGCGGCTCATCCCGATAAATTGATTTGCGGTGTTGGACTGGAAATCCAAAAAATAAATGAGAATTGGTTTATTACTGCAGTGGATCCATATTCTCCCGCATGGCTGGAAGGTTTAAAAGCAGGCGACAGAATTACAAGTGTTGCGCTGAACGAAAATTATATTTATGACATGAATAAATTGCAGATCCTTGAGAAATTAACCGGCGATGCAGATCAAATGGTGCAATTAAAATTTGTGCGCCCTTCCGATCCCGGTAATGAAATGCGGGCGGATATGCATTGTTTTAAAATATATGCGAATATGCAAACCCTTGCAATTCCGGGTTGTGTCAGCGGTGATTGTAAAAACGGATCCGGTGTTTTTATTGATGCAAAGGGAAATATTTACGACGGGAAATTTTTAAACGGCAGATTAAACGGTACGGGTTTGATCATTATGCCGTACGATTCTATGATAATAGCAAGCGAATTTTTAAATGGATTAAAAAACGGAATAACAACCATTTACATGGGCAGGTCATTTATTCATCGCGATGCATCTAATTTCGGTTATAACGGGAAAAGAAGTTTTCACTGCAATTTTGTAAATGATATCCCAAACGGTTATGGTTCGATCGGCTATAATTTTGAGGCGAATTACAGCGTGAAATATGTAAATGGAATCGCTCAGGGAAAAGCATTGCGTATTTTAAATGATCATCAATACATTTATTGTGAACCTGCACCGGATTATACATTAATAAATTGTTTGCAATACGAAGGGCAGCCAACCGACCTGTCGATGGTTGAACCGGTTGTTACATCCAATCAAACACAAACAACCGTTTTTACCGATAAAACAAATTATGGTACGCACTCTGAGCCGGCAAATATTGTTCAAACACTTCGGGCTGCAACTGAAATTGCAAAAAGCACTTCACCCGGTTTCGAATTTCATGACGGAGGTGCTTTGGTGTTTACTGCTGAACCGGTATTCGACCGTGAATACGTACGCATCGATGTACCGGTCGGAAAAACATTAAAAGTTTTTTTTATGATGGAAGATGCGGATATGAACAGGGTGAAATTTATTCCGAATAACCTCAGTTATTTGTATGAAAATACTGATGGCGGTGCTTTAACAGGTGGCTCGGATAATGTTGGTGAAGGTATCTGGCTGCAATATTATACGGTGACAAATAATTATGATAAAAACGGTTGGGTGACAATTGAGATCAGGACGCTTCCCGCCGACAAGTATTACACAAGAACAATGTATTATGTATGGGGTATTTCTTATTGAATTCATGAGCTCATCCGCTATACAACCGCGGAACCGGTTAAAATAATTTGATTAAATTTAAGGTGTCAAATACAGATATGAAAAAATATTTTCTGCTCCTCTTAATTCTTCCTGCAGCAATTTGCTCACAGCGTTTTTTTGCAACGGAATCCACTCCTGAAGAAAATGAATCTCTTGCTCCCGACGAATGGCTTTATGCACAAAAAGTATTTCCATACGACCGTGTTGATAAAGAGGCACAACGCAATGCGGTGAATTATACAAAAAGTTTAAAACAGAAAAACAGGCTTGCAAAAACTGACGGAACAAGAGCAGATGATTGGGAATTTATGGGCCCGCTCACGATCGGAGGAAGAATTGCAGATATTGAATGTCCTGCCGGAAACGATAATACAATTTATGTCGGCACGGCAAGCGGTGGTGTATTAAAATCCTATAATGGAGGAACAACATGGATGAATATTTTTGATGATAACGGCAGTTTAAGTATTGGAGATATTGCAATTGATCCGGTTGATACAAATACAATTTATGTCGGAACGGGTGAAGGGGGAAACGGCGTTGGTTCGGTAACATATGATGGCGATGGAATTTATAAATCAACCGATGGTGGTGCGACATGGGTGAATACAGGCGTTGAAAACGGAGGAAATACCGGTAGGCTTGCAATCAATCCGCAAAATACACAAATTGTTTTTGCAGCAATGCTGGGAGATCTTTTTCAAAATACTTCTGACCGCGGTGTATATCGCACAACGGATGGCGGCGGCAGTTGGGAAAAAGTTTTATTTATTGATGATTCAACAGGAGCAATTGATGTTGCAATTAATCCGGATGAACCAAATATTGTTTATGCCACAACATGGCAACGTGTACGCAGATATTACAGGAAAGATTATACAGGATTCAGCAGCAGGATATACCGGAGCAACGATGGCGGTGATACTTGGGAAATGATTATGAGCGGAATTCCGAATGAAGAATTTGCAAAGATCACACTTGCAATTGCACCTACAAATCCGGATATTATTTATGCCGCGGTATGTGGAAGCACGGAAGCGTTAAAGGATATTTATAAATCAACAAACGGCGGTGATTCGTGGTTGGGTTTAAATTGTGCAGCAGAAGTGGATGCAAATACACAGGACTGCTGGTATTATGGTGTAAAAGTAAATCCGAACGATCCGAATAAAATTTACTGGATCGGATTTCAATGTTTCCGTTCACTCAACGGCGGAAATACATGGAACAAATTTGCAGGAACTGCACATGTGGATGAACAGGCATTTTATATTTCACCTACAAACGATAATCATAAAATAATCGGAACCGATGGAGGTTTATATTTTACAAATGATGATTGGGCAACTTATACAACAGCACAAAATATTCCGGTCACACAATTGTATACGATTGATATGTATCCGGGCGATACTTCCTTATTGATTGGCGGTGCGCAGGATAACGGCAGTTTTATTAAAGACGGAACCGATCCCTGGTATTATGTAGGTGGAGGAGATGGTGTAAGTACCAGATTTGTTCCTTCAGATGAATTATCCTATTATGCAAATTATCAGTACGGTGGTTATGGCGGATCAATCAACGGATCGAGTCCTATGTTTTTCGGTTACGACTGGGGCGACAGACATAACTGGCGCAGTCCGCTCGAATTAAATCCACTGAATCCGGCAACGATTTATTTTGGCGGTAGTAAAGTGCAGCGGACAAATAATTATGGGAATAATTTAACTACAATCAGCAGCGACCTTTCAAATGGCAGCCAGGGAATCGGTTTGACGTTCGGAACAATTTTCACAATACATAATGCTCCGGCTGATACAAATTACATTTACGTTGGCACCGACGATGCAAATGTCTGGAGAAGTAAAGATTATGGTGAAAACTGGGAATTAATTACAAGCGGTTTACCATATCGTTATTGTATGAGTATTGAAACAGATCCGAATGATGCGGAAATTGTTTACGTTGCGTTCAGCGGATTCAGATGGGCGGATGAAATTGCACATATTTATAAATCTGAAAATGCGGGCGACAGCTGGACACCGATTTCAGGTGATATGCCAGATATCCCTGTCAATGATATTCAAATTGCAAAATATCCGGGTGATACAACAACATTAATTGTAGGAACTGATGTAGGATGTTATTATTCATTTAACGATGGCATAAACTGGAATTTATTGGGAAGCGAATTACCAATTGCATCTGTTTATGAAATCTATTACGACGGGCCAACAAATACATTATTTGCCGGAACGTATGGAAGAGGTGCCTGGAAAATATCCGTTCCCATCCAGGAGCCGCCGGTGATACAATCAATTGAGGATAAAAATATTTCATTCGATATATTTCCCAATCCGGCTACAGATTATTTAATAATCGAATGTTCAGAAATTATGAAACAGGCAATTGTTGAAATTTATAATGGAGTAGGAGAAAAGGTGAAGGAATTCAATATTTCCGGAACCGACAAATCTTCGATAAAAATAAATCAACTTCCGGCAGGCAATTACTTTTTACAGATAAACAATGCAGGAAAAAAAATGACGAAACAATTCAACGTTTTGTAGTTGATTTGCTGTTTGTAATTACTTTACAACCTTGATCCGGATTGGTTTTAAATTGACGGACTTGCCAGCCTGTAATATTGTAAAATTTTGTATTACTACAGTGTCGCCCGGCTGAAGATGTTTAAAATAGTCAATGCTATAGACTGAAAATTCATCATTGTTGATAACATCACTCATAAGGTTGCCCTTTTTTGGAGCAAATATGATCTCGAACAATAGAATGGAATCTTCCTGTCCAAAAATAAAAATATCGGACATTTTTAAAACACTATGAAGTGATGTTGCGCTTATATTAAAATAATAATTGGTAAAATCATTTTGATAACCGGATAAATCTATTTTTAAATCCTGGCCGGGAGGATAGGTTGTTGTATCAATTTCAAGTTCATGAACATAATTTAATGCTTTTAAAAATTGCGGAGCTTTAATCAGGGTATCATTTTCCATCAACTCGCAAACACACCGAAATCCTGTCCATGCATTTGGTTTGGAGTAAGTTACATTTACCGAAATTAAACAGCTGTCTATGTATTGCCTGTAGCTGCCGCCCTTGATATTTCCTTCGCCCGTAAGTTCGGCGACATTGCCAATCATATTGTATATACCGTATTTATTTGGTTTACCATAATAAACGGATTGCGGTAGTTCCGGTGAAAATTTTTTTTCCCACGGATCAAATTTGTTCAGGTCTGAGATCTCTTTTGTATATACCGTATAATTATTGTTTTTATCTTTTATATTTTCAAACCCAATGGAAGAATTCTCTGTTGTGTCACCCGCACTTGCAGCGTATTCCCATTCTGCCAGAGTTGGAAGCCGGTAAACGAACTTCATTGGAAAATTATAAACCGAATCCTCCAGTAAATCATAAGTTTTACGATGATCCATCGAATAAAGCAACTGATTTACTACCACGCTCCGCCATTTACAAAACGAATCCGCCTGCTGCAATGAAATTCCAATTACAGGCCTTCGACTATAGGAGGGATGTCTAAAGTAGAGTTGAATATATGGGTCAGAATCATAAAATATTTCCCGCCAAACCAATGTATCCGGATATGCATTTCTGAATTCAACAGAATTATAGCCATATTCCTTTTCCAACCAGTACAAAAATTCGCGATAATTTATATTTGAAATTTCAACTCTGTCAATTTGCAAATTATCTTTCAATGTCACACAACCTGGGGCTATCGGAATATCACCATCTACCTTTCGAATAACATCAAATTTGGGTGTGCAGGAATAAATAAATACTATGGAACTAAAAAAAATGGTTTTTAATCTTAACATAGGATTTAATTATTTTGCCGGATTGGCATGTCAAACTTAATTTCAAGCATCGATATTTCGTCAATCTCTGTCTACTTTCACCTGGCTCCTTTCTTTATTTCGGTTCCAGCACCAGGGCGATCTTATTAAAATCAGCAGATGCATTGATCACCCTTCTGAAATCTTCGAATTCTTCAACCGGCAGGACAATTTCACTGTAATATTCATTAATGATCACTTTCACGGTATTACCTGTTTGTGTATACGAAGATGTAAACGTCATTGTGCGCTTGCCGTTTTTTTCCTGGTAAATATCTTTATTCAGATCAGCAAGGTTCGGACAGCTAAATCCGTCAGGAATCGTAAAAGTGATTTCACGGTAATACCATTTCGCATAATTATATTCAACAGGAAGCTGCCGCTCGGTATTTTTATACAGCTCTGCCTGTGGCCCGATGAGCAGGCCGACATTAAATAAATAATTTTTCCCGGCCTTTTCCAAAAATTTTGCAGATGTAAATTTCGCATCGGTTACAAGTGGTAATTTCCCGTAATCAACGGCACGTGTGTTTAATAATTTTACTTCCTGAATATCTGCATCATCGCTGAAATACAATACCTGACTTTCTTTTATTTCATTCTGATCGTTTGCGTCGAGCATATCATATACAAGATGATTGTACCGGATATGGTAACCGTTTTCCGATCTGTGCACGTGATAGACGGGATTTTCCAATCCTTTATTCAGATCCACATCCATTAATATTTCATCTCTTGTCAAAGTATAATCAACCGGCTCAATATATTTTATCTGGCCCGCACCGGATTTAAATCCACCTGCCTCCACGGTTTTAATAAATAAACCGTATGTATCCGTATAATCGTAATCAACAAAACCTAATCTCGAATATCTGTCCGAAGGGTCCAGATATTTCTGAATTGCAGGGAAATAAAATAAAAATGTTTCAAGGAAATTATAGCTTTCAAATTCGGGGTCAAACATTGCATTATACCTGCTGCAGGTTACTACAATTTCATTTGTAATGCCAAGCTGCGCATATATCTGTGCATAGAGTTTTAAAATTCCCATATCATCGGCAATACGATCTTTCAGAATTGCCTCAATATCCGATAATTCGGGATTATCCAGCGCACGAATTTTAAACCTTGATTTTATTGTATCCTCCACCGCACGAATCTGATCTTCCTTATTTGTTATGGCGGCAAAATTATTTTCCTTTATAAATGTTTTTAATTTTTTTTCTGCAGCACCACTCAGATCATCGTACACAATGGAATAGATCATAGAGGAGAAATTATTATAATTTGTGAGGTCTGTTTTTCCGTTCGCTGTATTTTTATCCAGTTTATAAACAATTTTCATGAGGTGGGCATCCCAGTTTGAAAAATCTTCGTCCTTCAATGCGGGCATCGTATCCACTTTTACCCGCAGGATATTCATATCACTTGCAATTTCTTTCGATGGTTCCGGTAGATTATTATAACATTTTGTTGCCATGATGAGATTGGATGGCGTGATCAATGTAAATTCAACATTCCTTTTCGGCGTTTCTGATTGAAGAAAGATTTGCGTGCCGCTGTAATTCGGCTTATTGTTTAATACGAAAAAATAATCTATTTCACTGCCCATATCAATTCCTTCAAGCGCAAAATATTTGAGCACTCTGCCGGTTGATTCATCCTGGTATTCTTTTATATCACCTTCATCAAGATTGATCACTTTGCCTTTGCTGTTGATGACACGCACTTTTTGTTTGATCAGCTCACCTGTATTGTAAAAGGGAATATATACTTTATTGTTCTGGTTGATCGCTTCATCTGAATTTACCCTGATGATCACGTGCTGTAATTTGTAAAATTCAAGCTCACCTTTTTTGTTAAAAACAAATTCCATTGTCACCTGGTCCTGCAAAACAAGTTCAGGCAATTGCTGATCTCCAGTACTCAGTTTATGGAGAACGGGAGATCTTTCCCAATCAAAATCCAATACCGTTGGATCCTGCGCTTTTGAGGTGAGTTGAAAAATTACGAACAGGAGGGTAAGACAGTGTTTCATATGGTGTAATTTAAATCATACAATTGTAATTCATTTTCTTCACCTTTAAAAGCAGTGAGGAAATAAGAAAAGGGTTTGACAGTCGAACAGGAATTTATTTCGGTTCTAATACGAGCGATACTTTATTGAAATCGGCTGATGCGTTTATCACTTTTCGGTATGCTTCAAATTCGGACAATGGCCAGATGATTTGTTTATAATATTCATCGATCACGACTTTAACCGTATTGCCGGTTACAGTATATTTTGATGTGAAAGTCATTGTGCGGTCACCGTTTTTTTCCTGAAAAACATCCATATTCAAATCGCTGAGATTTGTGCACTGATAACCCTCCGGCATAACAAACGATAATTCGCGGTGATACCAGCGGTTAAAATCATTTTCCACTTCGAGTTTGCGTTCTTCATCCTGATACATTTCCGCCTGCGGCCCGATCAATAATCCGATATTGAATAAATATTTTGTTCCTGCTTTCTCAATAAACTGTGGCGTGGAAAATTTTCCATCGGTGATCAAAGGTTTTATCCCGAATAATTCACTCGTTCCGTTTTCAACCTGCACTTCTTCCACATCCGCATCCTGCGAAATAAAAGTGATCTGGCTTTCACGTAATTCTTTCTGACGATCCGCATCAAGCAAACCATAAATCATCTGAATGGATTGTGCGTAATATCCCGTTTGTTCGCGGTGAATCTTGTATACGGGATTTACAATTTCTGCATTCAGATCAACATCAATATACAGGTCGTCGGTTGATTTATCATAGGGGAGCGGGTCAATGAATTTTACCTGCCCGACACCGCTTTTAAAATCACCCACTTCAACCGGTTTTATAAACAAACCATAATTATTATTTAATCCCGGTGATAAATAGCCAAGTCTTGCAAACTGATCACCCGGAGTCATGTATTTGCCGAATTTGGGAAAATAGATCAGGTATGTTTCAAGGAAATTGTAGGACTCAAAATCGGGGTCAAATTTCACATCATAGCGGTTGCATGTTAAAACCAGCTGATGATCAATATCAAGAATTGTAAAAATATGTGCGAGCATTTTCAGCATGCCGAATTCATTAATCGCTTTATTTTCAAGTATATCGGAAACATTTTCAAGTACCGCATCATATGCATCATAGATCTGGAAATGTGTTTTGATATAATCTTCCACAGCCCGTGCTTTTTGTTCCGGATCACTTATCGCATTCACATTCATGTCTTTGATAAGTTTCTGTATTTTTTTCATATCCGAACTTTCCGGATCGGTGTAGACCCCTGTATAAATTGCTTCTGCATAACTGCCATAGCGGACAAGATCTTTTTTATTTGTTGCAACATTTTTATCCAGTTTGTAAACAAGGTATTTGAGATGTGCATCGCGGTTTGAAAAATCTTCATCTTTCAATCCTTCAATACTGTCGAGATGAATGCTTAATATATTGATTTCTTCATTTATCGAATCTTTCGTCATTTCCGGGAGACCGTTATATGATTTTGTTGCCATGCCGAGGTTCCACGGAGTGATCAGGGTGAATTCAACATCTTTTTTCGGATAAGAACTTTGCAGCGTAATTTGCGTGCCTGTTAAATTCGCATTTGAATGTAACAGGAAATAATATTCTATTTCACTGCCGAGATCAACGCCCTGTAGTGCAAAATAACGGTAAGTACTTTCCGTTTCTTCATCCTTTGATTCTTTGATATCATTTTCACCAAGCGTAATTACTTTTCCCTTGCTGTTGATCACACGCACTTTCTGATTCACCATATCGCTTGAATTGTAATACGGGAGATAGATTTTGTTATTGTTGTTGATCGCATCGTCGGAATTAACCCGGATAATCACATGATGTAATTTATAGGCTTCAAGATCTCCTTTTTTATTATATGCAAATTCTACCGTTGTTTTATCTTTCAGCACAAGTTCGGGTATCTTCATATCTGTTTCGCTCAGCTTGTGCAGTGCAGGCGTTTTATCCCAGTCGTAGTTTAAAATAGTTGCATCCTGCGATTTTCCGGCAAGTGCCGAAAGGAAAAGGAGCGAAGTAATCAGTATGGTTTTCATTTTTATTTCTTTTTAAGGATCACAACTTCATTGTAAACGGAATTCATTTGTTTTATCATTTTATTCCATTCCGGGAATTCGGATTTATTGAGCATCAGGTAATTCACAACAATATTTGAATGCATTGTTACCTGATTTCCTTCTTTTGCAAATTGTACCTGATAGCTGAACATATCATTATCAAATGATGAGCTTTCGGGGATGAATTCCACTTCGTATCCTTCCGGAATTTCAAAACTGACATGGCGCTTTAATGTCTTTTTATATTCTTCCTCCACCGGGGCAACCCTGTCGTCTTTTATTTTATCTCCTGAAAGGTCTTTGTCAAGAGAGAGGTTAATATAAATTTTATCGCCGTTCACTTTGGCGTAATTTTTTAAATTAAATGTGTAGTGAATGAAAAATTCTTTATCCCGTTCAAATAAATTCTCCTCATAGATCGTGTCGAGTGTAAATGTATTATTGCCGATCTCATAAATTGCATCCATTACTTTCTTTTTATCCGCCGGTTTTACATTTTTAAATAATTCGGTAAATATCATATCCACATAACCGGTATAATGACTTGTTGATTTGCCGATGAGTTTATCGCCGTCCAGTTTCAACTGAATTGTTTCTTCCAGCAGATTTTTTTCAGGTTCTGTTTCCGGCACTTTCACAAGATCGAAATTTTCCTTATCGATTTTTATCAAAGCTTCTTTTCCCTGAATAAAAGGAGTAGGCATGCCGAATGGAATATAAGAAGCTGTTGCATCCAGAAATTTATAACCGCTTGCTGATTTGTATGCGCAGATCATATGATTGTCGCTTAACGGTGTTGGCACCTGGTGATAGCTGTAAGGTATATCTCTTGTACCGATCCAGGTTAAATGCGCTTCAATATCCGCCATGGTGAGCATGGTAGTTAAAATATTTGCCATGTCTTTGCAATCACCGTAACGTTTCGAACAAACGGTGGATGCATGACGCGGCACAAATCCTTCAAGGCCTGCTTCAAATGCAACGTATTTAATATTATCCTGCACCCAGTAAAAAATGTTTTTTACTTTATCTTCTTCATTTGTAATTCCTTTTGTGAGCGAGTCGACAATTTCTTTTAATTCAGCCTGATTATCGGGATCCGGATTATTTGTGAAATTGTAATAATATTTATAGAGGTCGGGAATTCCCGTGATCACATTTTCTTTCTTTCCGTTCTTCATATAACTTTTAATATATACAACAAGATGCGGTGCATAATAGCGGATTGCCGGAGCTGAAGATTCTATATCAAGTTTTGGTACGCCATTCCATTTCCACGCATACACGGTATTTCCTTTTGAGCTTGTTTTTGTAAAATTTAATTGTTGTGCATCCGTGTTATTGTAAACAATTTCCAGTTCAACATCATCAGGACAGGTAATTGAATAAGAACAATTTTCGATCGGACAAAAACTGCCGAACATAAATGAAGGTAAAAAACGCGGTTCTTTAATAAACAACGTATAATCAAGTATCATTCTTGAACCTTTCACGATCGACGGATAATAAAATGTTTTTTCTTTGGAATCATCGTGAAAAACATTTCCATCCATCAGGTCTTTTGTTTTGAAATCACTTACTTCCACCGATTTATATTTTGAACCATCGGGAACAAGTGTTTTTGCTGCAATATCAACAAGTGGTGTCCATCCTGAATATGCTACGCTGCCGTCGCTGTACATCGTACTGTTGTCCTGCATCAGCATGAGGTCCTCATGCGTTGTGGAATAAATTTCCAGTTCACCTTTTTTAACGGAGATCTCAACATGCTCCTCATTTGCAACATAAATAGCAGGTTCGCCCGGATATTTCGACTGGTATTTTTTAAGATCTTCTGCAGGTTGCGCAAATGCCGCATGAGCAAGGAGAAAAAAGATGCAGGTAAATAAGGTTTGTGTGCTGCGGATAGATTTATTTTTCATACACAATTTTATCGTTGTAGTAAAATATGGTTTTTGTGATTTTGCCTGCGGAATTGTAAAGAATGCGTTCGCCATACCGGTCGCCGTAATAGTATGTTCCGGTTTCCATTAATTTGCCGTCTTCTCCGTAAATTGAATGCATCCCGTTTTCGAGTCCGTCTTTATAATGTTCATCATAACGCAATTTTCCTGAAGAATAATATATTTTGCGGTCGCCGTCCAGTTCGTCGTTTTTATAAAATGATTCTTCATACACCTTTCCGTTTGAAAAATATTCTATATACTTTCCATCAAACATACCTTTTGACATAGAGTATTCAACAGACTTTTTACCATTTTGATAATAAGCGGTGAGTGTTCCTGTTCCGTTTATAACCGGAATCATGGCTACAGGTTTTCCGTCGGTGCCGTTATAACTGTAACCAATGATCTTGCCGTTTGAAAAATATTTTATGATCTGTAATGCACCTGTTTCATCGTAATAATTGAATGTTCCGTTTCTTTCATCACTCAGATAAGGCCCCTGCATATCTGTTTGTCCGTTTTTATGATAGCGGATCAAATCACCTTCCTGCGAGCCGATAAGATAGGAGCGCTGATAAGAAACTTTTCCGTTGTCCCAATAATCTTTCCACGTGCCGTCGGTAGCGCCGTAATCATAATTTCCTTCAGAGGTGATTTTGCCGTTGATATCATACCATTTCCACAAACCATCACGCTCATCGTCGATGAAATTTCCTTCTGTAATAATTTGTCCGCCCGGCCCGTACCATTTATAAGATCCGTCGGCATCACCATTTTTATATTCCCCCACAAAATAAGGAGCACCATTGTAATGCGATTGAGTGAGCACATAATTTTCTTTTTGCACATCAATTGTATCAATCGGATTTCCGGATGTATCACAATCAACAATTTTCAGTGTATGACCATACTCCATATAATAAACAGATTCCAGTTTGCCTTTTTCATCATAATAATTTTGCCAGCCATGCTGCATGTCATCAACAAAATATAAATTGCGCTGCATATTGCCGTTTGCAAAATACTGTTGCCAGTACCCTTCCTTTTCGCCTTCCTTATACCAGCCCTGCTGCGCCATTTTTCCGTTCATAAAATATTCTTCATAATAACCATCCCGAATTCCCTTTTCATAATTTACCTGGTAATCGAGTTTGCCGTTTTTATGATATGATTTGAGCAAGCCGTCGGTTGCGCCTTTTACATAAGGTTCTTCAGAGGAGATATTTCCATACCGGTCGTAATATTTCCAAACGCCGTTTTGTTCGGAGCCGTCGTAATCCCCTTCAAATCGTTTGGTGCCGTCTTCAAAATATCCTGTGAATGGAAATTTTGTGAGTTTGCGTTTTCCTTCACTCAAAACGGTTCCTTTTTTATCATAATATCTGTATGCGGAAATTTCACCTTTCGAAAAATCCCATTCAAAATATAATTTCCCGTCATGATCGAATACTTGTTTCGTGCCGTTTAATTTCCCGGTCTCATCATAATTAAAAACTTCCCATACGGTGCCGTCTGCAAAATATGTTTTTTTCGGCCCCGTGTTAATTCCTTTTTTTGCAGTGCCTTCCGAACTTAATTTTCCGTTGTTATGATACGTTTTGTAGGGCCCTTCAATAAATCCGTCGACGTAATTTGTAGTTGCTGATATTTGGCCATTCCTGTAATATTCGGTTGACAGGCCATTTTGTAAACCCGCTTTGTAATTTGTTTCTTTTTCTTTTTTTCCGTCGGGATAATATTTAATCAGTACACCGTCCAGCTGACCGGCCTTATAATTTGCATCATATTCTTTTTTTCCGTTTCGGTAATAACTTATGTAAGGGCCTTCCAGTTTATCGGCTTTAAAATTTTTGATCTCGCTGATGCCTCCGTACATATAATAAATTTTTGTTTCACCGTCCAGCATACCATCAGCATAATTTGATTCCTGTAAAATATTTCCTTTCTTTCCGTACGAAACATATTTTCCATCCGCTTTATTTTTTGTATAATAAATTTTTTCGGAGAGATTGCCATTATCATCATAATAATAACAATCGCCTGTTTTGGTACCGGCATCATCAAATTTTCCTTTTGCACTCAAACAACCATTTTCGCTGTATGCTTCATAATCGCCAATGAGTGTTTCCGTTTTTCCTGTTTTATTCAGATTCCCGATCAGCTGCAAACGGCCGTATTCACTATACCAGAATTGGACTTCAGTTTTCTTACCGTTGAGCACATACTGATGTTTGCTGTGTTGTCTGTACCATGCATCGGGCCACCATGCATCAAATTCTTTCAGCGATGACATGTTTTTTTTCAGAATGCCTTGCACATAATCATCTTCCACATTCAATAAAATATAATAAGAAAAGCCCTCGAATTTTCCTTCATCAAATAATTGTTTGAAGAAAGGCACATAAAATTTCATCCAGAATCCTTTATCATTTGCATCGTATTCGAGTTTTTCAAAAAGGAGATGATTTTGGCGGATGAAATCAAATTGTTCAACATCCGTATTTACTTTATATTTTTTATTCAGGGCAAGTTTATTTGACAGCAATAATTCAATCTCGGAAAAATCATCGCCATCCGATAATTTAATTCCTTTTGCTTTTTCATCTGATGGTTTTTGTGTAGCCACAGCTTGTAATAACGTAATTGCAGCCTGTGATCTGTTCGTGCTTGGTTCGATCATTAAAAATGTGTTCAGGCTCAGCATGGCGAGAACTGTTTTTCCTTCTGCTGCCGCAATGGTGCCGAGCAGATAATGTGTGCCTGCGTGTTTCGGCGCAATTTCGAGAACATCTTTAAGCGTGGCAACTGCATTTTCATAGCGCTCCAGTTTGTAAAGTGTTACGGCTTTATTGAACAGCAGGTAATGGTTTTTCGGAAATAATGCAATTCCTTTTTCATAGACAGCAAGTGCTTCAATACTATCACCACCATCGTCGAGTGCAGTTCCCAGGTTTATAAATAATTGCGGAATGGGTTTATCGGTAGAATGAAGTGCTTCTCTTGCGATCGCTGCAGATTCATCATATTTTTCGAGTTTCAGCAGTGTTAATGCTTTTTCCGACATTGCTGCGATATACAGTGAATCGTTTTTATCTATTTTATCAAATTTATCGTACGCTTCCTCATATTTTTCATCCTCATATAATTTAATTCCATCCATCAGGATATCATGCGAATTGATCAGTTTGACCTTTTCCTGTGCAAGGATCGTATTTGGCAGAATTGCGGAAATAACGATGCATGTGATATGGGCAATTAGTCTTTTCATTGGCTGTGATTTAAAATAAAATTACCGATAGAGCAGGAAGTAAATTGCCACCGGCAAAATCAATCGGATTCTTTGAGCTGACTGAAGAAGCGGATGCAGATATGTTTCCCGGAATTATCAGATACAATAATACTGTGATTTGCCCAAAAATTGAAAACCGGTTGATTTCGGGTGATGACCGGTTTCCCGCAAAACCATAAAGATCAGAAATGAAAAACGCTTTGATTTTTCTGACGTTAGGTGCATCATGCCTTTGCGGGACATAATCAAATTGAGCGCATACCGAAGTTTTCAGATTCAGCCGGTTTGCTTTATATTTGTGTTTTAATGCAAAGCCGGATCATTCTCGACAGCCGCAAATTTGAACTTACCATCGAAAGGCTTTGTCATCAATTGATTGAAAACCACGGCAATTTTTCAAATTCCTGTATTATCGGATTACAACCCAGGGGCTTGTTTCTTTCGGGCCGCATACTCGCAACCTTAGGAAAATTATTGCCCGGTATTTCCATCGAATACGGTGTGCTCGATACAACGTTTTACCGCGACGATTTTCGCCATCAGGATAAGCCATTGATTCCAAAATCAACTGATATTGAATTCATTATTGAAAATAAAAATGTGATTTTGGTGGATGATGTGTTTTATACCGGCCGGACCGTTCGAGCCGGGCTGGATGCATTACTTGATTTCGGGCGGCCGGCTAAAATTGAATTGCTCGTGCTCATCGACAGGCGACTGAGCAGGCATGTGCCGATTTCTCCGGATTATGTTGGCAAAACCATTGATGCCGTAACAAGTGAAAAAGTGCGTGTGGAATGGAGTGAAAATGGTGGGGACGATAAAGTTTGGATCATACCTTTTAAAGAAGATAAATGAGCAACCTGAGTGTTAAACATCTCATCGCAATTAAAGATCTTCAACCTGAAGACATTCATCTGATTTTAGAAACCGCCGATAATTTTAAAGAAGTATTAAGCCGCCCGATAAAAAAAGTACCATCTCTTCGCGATATTACAATTGCAAACGTATTTTTTGAAAACAGTACCCGCACAAAAATTTCATTCGAGCTTGCGGAAAAAAGACTGAGTGCAGATGTTGTGAATTTTTCTTCTTCCGGATCATCTGTAAAAAAAGGTGAGACATTACTTGATACCGTAAATAATATTCTTGCCATGAAAGTGGATATGGTGGTGATGCGGCATCAAAGTCCGGGAGCACCTGTATTTTTATCCAAACATATCGATGCAAATATTATCAATGCCGGCGACGGCACACATGAACATCCGACACAGGGATTATTGGATGCATACAGTATGATGGAAAAACTCGGCGGCGAAAAAAGATTAACTGATTTAAAAGGTGTGAAGGTTGCGATCATCGGAGATATTTTACACAGCAGGGTTGCAGGTTCAAATATACATTGCCTGAAAAAATTAGGTGCAGACATCACCTTGTGCGGTCCGCCTACATTAATGCCGAAATATATAGAGAGTTTAGGTGTGCGTGTTTCTTATAACCTGAAAGAAACGCTGGAATGGTGTGATGTTGCAAATGTGCTGCGCATACAACTCGAGCGGCAGGATATTAAATTCTTTCCATCGTTAAGAGAATATTCCATCTACTACGGAATAAATAAAGAATTGCTCGATTCAATTAATAAAGACATCGTCATCATGCATCCCGGCCCGATCAATCGCGGTGTCGAAATCACTTCGGATGTTGCCGACAGCAAACAATCCATTATTTTACAACAGGTGGAAAATGGGGTGGCTGTGAGAATGGCGGTGTTGTATTTGCTTGCGGGAAGAATTGATTAACACAATAAATTGCGTAGTTCGACAAGCTCACTATGACTATTCGTGGGGAGGTGGTTGCAAACTACTATACATATTATAAAATTCCTTCTTCGAACAAATAAAAAATCATTTTTTATCAGCTTCCTCCGCGTCATCAGAGTTCCCTGTAGTTTGCTCTCTCTCTCTTTAAATTATTTGTAAACAACTTAAAAGAAGTGTAAAGTAAAATGCCGGAATTATGGCCTCTGTCGTTGAAATAAACGAAGAAATCAATACAGGAATGAATTTGCAGCAAATACTGTTGTGATGGGACTTGTTTACACTTCATTTAAACAATTTGTAACTCCCGTATCAAGAGAGTTTCTTTGCTTCACTCAAAAGAAAAACAGGCGTATGAGTAAACTCTTACTATCAATTTCTGTATTCATATCCATTCCATTATTTGCACAGGTGCCGCTGAACTCATTTGTCGGGCCAACGCATTTACCTGCGGATTCTGATCCGATTTCGGAAATTCCAATCTACCCGGAAACAACAACCAATCTTGCCGAGCCGCTTGAAGGACAACTTGTACATGATTTTAAATTATATACACTTGAAGGCGATTCTGTTCAATTATCAGGGGTATTAAATGATGGTAAGCCGATTTTATTAGTGGGATGTAATTATACCTGTTATGTTTTTCGCGGAAAAATTGATGTGATAAATGAAATGCAATCTTTATATGGCGATCAGATAAATATTTTTCTGATGTATACGGTTGAAGCGCATCCGGTTGTTGATTTCAGCCCTTATTTCGGATATGAAAATGTTGGTGCCGATAATTATGCAGAAGGTATTTTATATCGCCAGCCAACAACTTACGGTGAACGGAAAGAAATCGTAGCTGATATGCTTGCAAATGAAACCATTAATGTTCCGGTTTTAATCGACGGGCCTACAAATGAAGTCTGGTTGAATTACGGAACAAATCCGAATCCCGGATGGCTCATTGCTCCGGATGGAATTGTATATGATGCACAAAAATGGTTTGATAAAGAACCTGATAATATGTATGCTTCCATTGATTCAATGCTGAATCTGGTTGGTGAAGGAACTTATACACCACAAGGAACATTTGATGCTGTGGATGAAGGTGAAACAATTTATTACGGAACAGTTGAAAATACAATTGCTGCGCATATTACATTAACCAACACCAGCGACGATGATGTGCTGATTGATTTTGTGCGTGCGAATGAAGAAATCCCGGCAGGCTGGTTTACTGCAATGTGCACGGATCTCTGCTATTCTCCTGATATTGATTCTACAACTGTATTCCTTCCACCCGGGGCAACTGAAATTGTAAGAGTGGATTTCTTTACGGATAATATTCCTGCAAGCGGATCAGTTGAAATACATTGTGTAAATCATTATGACGCTTCAAATGAATTTAATTTTACAATTCAGGCGCAAAGTGTTGCTGAAGCAGATGCAATCCAATCTGATTTAATAAACAATGCATACGTAATTTATCCGAACCCTGCGGAAGTTCACGGGAAGATCTCAATAGATTATTTGCCGAAATCACAGGATGCAAAATATGCGTTGAGAAATCTTCAAGGTGCAAATATTTTAAACGGGGTATTGAACGGAAGTAAAACAGAGGTTTCAATTGCAGAAAATATTTCAGCGGGAATATATCTGCTGATGATCAGCGATGGCCAGTTGAAATGGAATACGAAATTAATTATTACGGAATAGTATTATTATTTGGTTTTGGAATGGCAGGAGTGGTAGTTTGGTCGATGCGCTTCTGCCATTTTTATTTTTAATTTATCAGACAATGCAGCAGCATAAAAAAATATTTTTTACTACAGTTTTCATTAGCGGGTTATTAATTACGAATCAATCCTGTAATGATGCAATTCCGGAATTTAATGCATTTGATTCGTATGAATATTCGTCGATTGATGAAAATGGGGGCGACTGGAAACTGATTTATTTAACCAGTACCGATATTGTTTCCATTCCTGCGCCGGCGGATACAAATTCAGACAGTTATCTTGACGAGTTATCAGAAGTTGAAAATTTAAATAATTCAATTTCCTCATCAGAACAATCTGCAATTGATTATTGGGGAAATAATTCAATGATACGCTGGATGGAAATTGCAGAAGAATTAGTTGCTAAATATAATCTTGCACCCTCGCCCGATGAGAATGGAGAATATGGTGTGCCGGATGCAGTGTTTCCAGGTGATTATCCGTATTTTCCATTTGCTCATCCGCCTTATGCATGCAGGGCATACGCATATTTAAGTGCAGCAACATACGATGCATTGATTACTGCATGGCATTATAAGTACATGTATAATCGTCCGGCACCTTATAAAATCAATGATGCGATCATACCTTCTTATCCGGATAATAATTTACCCTCGTATCCTTCAGAAGATGCAGTGATTGCATCTGTAGCTGAAGACATGCTTACTTTTTTATTTCCGATTGAAGCAGATTATATCGCAGAACGGGCAAATGAATTGCGCAATACAAGATTATGGTCGGGAATGAATGTGCGCAGTGATCTCGATGCCGGAGATTCGATCGGACATACGATTGCAGACATATTTATCGGCCGTGCAAAAAACGACAGTATGAAATTCGCACAGGTGGAGGAAGATGAATATATATTGATGGAACAAAATGCGGATAATTTATGGGGGAATTTATGGCCGCATTGGGAAAATCTCGAAGTACCTCAAAGGCCAATCGGAATTACTCCGATGTATGGCCATGTGGTACCCTGGTGGATACCATCCGTTGAAGCGGTGCGTCCGGGTCCGCCGCCTGCAATTGGATCTGCAGAATTTGAAACCGCAAAAAATGAATTGATCGATCTTACTGAAAATGCAACTGATGCACAAAAAGAAATTGCATATTTCTGGGGTGATGGATTCGGAACATATACACCTGCAGGTCATTGGAATGAAATTGCAACGGAATTTATCATCAGTTATAAATTAAATCCATTGCGCACGGCACGAGTAATGGCATATTTAAATACATCTATGATGGATGCAGGAATCAGCTGCTGGGATACGAAATATTATTATATGTATCCACGGCCGCCACAGGCAGATGCAGAAATTTCTCCTTTATTCGGTGTGCCGAATTTTCCATCGTATACATCAGGGCATTCTACATTTTCTTCAGCGGCAGGTACCGTATTGAGTTATTTATTTCCAGCGGAAGCAAATTTATTTGATCAATATGTGCATGATGCTTCCGAATCACGAATTTATTCACGCATTCATTTCCGTTTTGATTGTGAAGCCGGTTTATCTGCGGGTGCGTCAATTGGAAATTATGCAGTGAATATTGCGAAAGTGGATGGAGCTGATTGAAGCAGTCGACAGTTGGCAGTCTGCGGTCTTCGGTCAGCAGTCCACAGTCTTCAGTCGGCAGTCTGTTTCAACTTTAATTCGGAGTTTGTTTTATTGAGGAAAATCATGTTCATCCATTGCAGGTTAACTAACTGAATTTCTTCTCTGCATCATGACTCTTGACTCCTGATTCATTCAGACTTCTCTTCCAATCATCTTCAATGTTTCTTTCCGCAAATAACCCTGTTCGGCCATGCGCTTTGATGCATCGAGATAATCGGAAGGCTGGTCATCTGCCCATGTATTTAATCCGTCGACATATCTGTTATACATACAAAATGTTGCAGCAATTAAAACCGTATCGTGAATTTCTTTATCTGTAGCACCTTCATTTTTTGCGGCATCAATATCTTCCTGCAAAACACTTTTTCCGCTTTGCTGTACTTTGCCTGCAATATTTAATAATGCTTTCATTTTATCGCTTAGCAGGGGAGAATTGCCCGCATCTTTTTTAATATCTTCAATTTCATTCAGTCCGATATGTAAATGATGCGCAGCGGCTGCACCATGCGAATACTGGCAGAATCTGCAATTATTTTTTCCTGAAACATAAGTTGCAATCAATTCACGTTCGCCTTTCGATAATGAATTATCATCACCCTGCAATAATGTTTCTGCGAGAAGTAATAATGGATAAGCCGAAACGGGGCTGTATTTTAATAATCCCCTGATGCCGGGAAGATCATTGTTGAGTTCGATATATGCCATTTTATTTTTTTAGTAAAATTAAATGAAGATCAAACCAGGTAAAAGATATTTACAAAAGTTTTAGTCTAGGGCATTCATGCTATCCAAAGTTTTATTGATCCTGCGTAATTCGAGCAAGATGGAATCCTGCTTAGCGGATTTGCCGGAAAAAATATTCTTCATGCCCGAGGTTATCTCTTTCAAAGCGGCAGTATCCGGTTGCTGAATGATCACCTGTCCGTACAGTTTCTGATTTTTCGCAATCAATTCTTTTGAAGTACCCGGATGTATTTCGATGGATTTTTCACCATATATATCACCGGTGATGCGAATTTCGACGTCTTTATAAATTTCAATCTCTTTATCAATCCGGGCGATCACTTCAACCGAATCAGGAACAAGTAAAAATGAATGCACTCTGCCGATCTGAATGCCCCGCATGTAAACATTACTTCCTTTCGTTAATCCGCCTGCATTTTCGAAACGTATATGAATTTCTTTTTGCCGGTTGCAGGAGGTAAACAGTAATAAACTAATGATTAAAATAATTTTCATTAATCTTTAAATATTTGCACAGTCATTATTTGATCATTTGTTTTAATTGCAATAAAATAATTTCCATCTGATAATTCGATCGGGATTGAGATCAATTGTTCGTGCGTGCCCGAAATCTGCAATTCATCATCAATAAATGTTTTTATTTTTTTTCCGGAGATATCAGTTAAATAAACAGATATTCTCTGATTTGATTTAAGATCATAACTCAGTGTTGCATCATTGATAACCGGATTCGGGAAAATCTGCAAAGAATTTATTTTTAATTGTTTATTTATTATTTCAACCAATGGTTCACTCAGATATCTTGCCAGCGAGAAATTACCAGCACCTGCTCCGCCGATTAATATTTTTCCGTCTGCCTGCATTGTGATTGCATTCACCTCATCCGTCGTTGAATATGCAATTGCCGAAGTGTCAAAATCCGTGAGTATAATTCCATCGGTACTGAAATCAATATTCCTGGAGCCATCTTCATTCAGGCTGAGAATAAATGCATCGTAAGCTGCTGTAAAATCGCTGATAGTATTTCCTGCAATAAATAATTTATTGTCGGAAGAAAGCATAAGTGATGTAGCTTTATCAGCACTGCCTACGCTCACATTTGTATATTTAATTCCGTCTATATCAAAAGAATTATCCAGACTGCCATCCATGCGGAATTTTGCCGCAACAATACTTTGTGGTTGTGATGCATTGAAGTGAATACCTGCCACAACTATTTTTCCATCAGACTGCAGGGCAGAAGATGTCGCCCAGTCGCTGGGCCCGCCAGCATTCACCCAACCATCGGTTCCATACGTTTCATCAATAGTACCGTCGGATAAATAACGGATTAATGTCAAATTATAATTGCCGTCCAGATTTGTTGAGCCGACTGAAATAATATTTCCATCCGGCAATATTTGCAATGAATTTACGAATTCAAATCCTTCGCCGTCGGTTACCACAAAACCAAGATCACCAAAACTTTCATCAATTGATCCGTCTGGCATCAATCTGATTAAGATAAAATCGTTATCAATAAAACCTTCAACTCTGGTACCACCCAAAATTATTTTTCCATCCGTTTGAATTTGCATTGCATAAATCCCGATTTCATATGGATCGGCAGGAATGATTGTGCTGATACCATCAACGCCGAATGTTTCATCGAGAGAACCATCCGGATTATATTTTACAACTGATGGATGTCCGTTTGAATATCCGGCAACCAGTATCTTACCATCTTCCAATAATTGCAATGCAGTTGCATCATCCTGTTCGGAATTTATATCAGTGGTAACTTTTCCATCAATGCCGAATTCTGCATCAGCACTGCCGTCGGCATTGCATCGAATTAATCCAAAATCGTAATTATCGGTCGAGGTATTAAACACTTTTCCGGCGGCTAAAATTTTTCCATCCGGTTGCACCGCGATTGATTTCACGCTGTTATAAAGCGGGGTGCAGGCGCTCAATACAATTCCATGATCACCGAAACTTAAATCGAGATCAGAAGGAGCCTGAGAAAATGATGAATTGTAAAAAAGGGTTAGAATTGAAAATGAGGAGAAGATTAAGTGTTTCATATAGTGGAATTTTCAACTAAAATAATAAAAAAAACCCGGTAAAGTACCAGGATTTTAAATTTTGTTGATTCCTGTGGGTTTCGGAACCCGGAAGATCTTAGTTGAGATCTACATGCCTGGATATTTACCTGTTGTTAAGAAAGACTGCACCCCGCCGATCTGAATTCTTTTCATAAAAAATACTTCTTTTTTTTAATACGCCGGCATTTTCAAACAAAATATGAATTTCTTTTTGACGGCTGCAGGGAGCGGATAAAAATAATAAGCTCTATAAAATTGATTTCATTGAAAATTAATCCTTAATTATTTGCAGGCTCATTTTCCCTTGTGGTGATTCGAGAGCGATAAAATAATTTCCAGGTGCTATATTTTTGGGTAAGACAATTAGTTGTTCATGTGCGCCTGAATTTTGCAATTCATTTTCAATAATTGTTTTTATTTTTCTTCCCGTTGCATCAAATAAAAACATTGAAATATTATCTGCCTTACTCATTTGATAACTTATATATATTTCACTATGTGTTGGATTCGGAGCAATGGAAAATCCTGTCACTGTTTCCTGATGATCTTCAAGAGCGGTGAGTTCTTCTGATAAATATCTGGCAACAAGAAATCTGGCTGCTGTAAAACCACCAACAACAATTTTTCCATCCTGCTGAATGGCGAGAGAAGTTCCATTTGCGTTTTCATCCAAGGATGTAAGCACTTTTCCGCCCTCACCAAATGAAATATCCAAAACACCATTTACTAAATACCTGGCGAGTGCGATTGATTCTCCGGCTGTGAAATCATATCTCCATCCCGCAACAATTATTTTTCCATCTGTTTGTAAAGCAATTTGCATAGGAATATCATTTCCTTCATTTGCATCGAAATCAAATTCAGTGATCAGATTTCCACTGATTCCAAATGAGTCGTCAATTGTTCCATCTGTATTCCATCGTGCAAGTCCAAAGCCGCTGAAACTTGTATAATCCAATGAATTTCCTGTCCCGATTATTTTCCCGTCTGATTGCACTGCAATTGAAACCAATGACTCAACGCTTTCAAATAAATCGATTGCGGAAAAACCAACAGCATTAAAACCGGAATCCAAATTTCCATTTGTTTGAAGCCGTGCAAGAAGAAAATCACTGGTATCGAAATCATTGATGCTGCCCCCGACCAAAATTTTTCCATCTGTCTGGATTGCAAGACAATTTGCTTTTACATTTGCTTCATCAGGCAGAAAATAAAAAACGCCGCTCACACCGAATGAAGAATCAATTGAGCCATTGGTGTTGAAGCGCAAGATCACTTCATCTTCATTTGTTCCTGTTGAATCGATAAAATATCCGGCAACAATTATTTTATTATCCGATTGTAAATTTATATCCCTGATTCCTCCGTCCTGGTTTTCCTTCTGATAAATCAGAAAACCATTATCTGCAAATGTTGTATCAGTTGTTCCGTTTTGATTTAAGCGGATAATGCATAAATTGTAACCGTTTAAACTTTTTGTATTTCCGGCTATTAAAATTTTGCCGTCCTGTTGAATTTCCATTGCAGTTGCATTATCTTCATCTGCATTCACATCGATTGTTTGAATGCCCTCAACACCAAATGAATTATCCAAAGCACCGTCATTCAAATATCTCACAACAACAAAATCGTAATCAAGGCCCGGCGTGATGGTTTTTCCTGCAGCGACGATCTTTCCATCCTCCTGAATGCGAACTTCTTTGACAAATGCGGAAGAAGCCATATCTGTGATCACATGTCCTGATGCTCCGAATGTAAGATCAAGATCACCGGCTAATTGTGCAAAAGAAATTGTAAATTGAAATATGAAAAATCCTGTAATGGAAATATTTTTCATAGTACTGTATTTATTGACGCCTACTAAATTAATACAATTCAAAATTTTCTGTTCGGACAATTACGGTTATTCCTTCACCGAGATGTCCCATTGAATCGAAAAATAAAGTGCCTGCCATAGAAAGTCCGGCGGTGTATTTCACCAATGGGGGCAAAGAACCAATCTGTCCAATCTCCGGAAAAGTATCCATAATATTCCCGAATGTTTTTCGGTACAATGGATTTTGATCAGGAAATTCCATTCCGCCTAAATTTTCGCTATGTAAAACAATTCTGCCGTCGTCGGTTGCCCATTTATAATAGTTCTGCTGGTCAACAGGCCATGTGGAAATATCTTCATGATTTTCGACGCGTATGAGCAATGAATTGATTTTTTGACGGTCGGCCTGATCAAGAACTGCCATTAAAGCCATATGTGTGATCCCAAATGCAGTATTATATACAGACATGATTGTGCCGACCACATTCGAACGTGCAGGAACTTTAAACGAACCGAATAAAACCAGATTGCCAATAATATTCGGCCCGATACCAAACCATTGGTAAACCCATATCACATGCGACCAATAGTTCGGTGCGTCCAGTACGCTGTTTTTGGTTGCGGGATCGGGAAGCGCATAAGGTTGATCCGGAGGAATCGGATTCGCCATAAATTGCGCAATGAAACTGAAAGATAAATTCAGGAGTCCGAAAATCACATCAATCGATTTCGGATCTTTTTGTTCTATATCAGTTCCAATTCCTTTAAATACATCCGACATTTCGGTATTAAAATTCACTACGAGTGATTTAATATCCATTACCATGGAAACCGGCGTCAGCAAAATATGCATCGCTCCATAAGTTGAAGCATATGAAAGGACATTTTGAGGAATGGTAGTTGATAATCTTTCATCAACATTCGATATCGGTTTAAACGGAACAAAGCCCAATTCACTTTTTGTAATAATGTTTGCCGGTATTGCTACGAGTAAACTTGCAAAGCCGAGGATATTTAATGTTGCACCATTCGTTACTGTCGAATACAATTCTGATAATACCGGGACGGACCATTGCTGTAATAATTGTGTTTTCACATTATTAATCATACTTACCATTAATTGCATCATCAGGTCAAAAACTTTTTTCAGAACATCCAGACAAAATGTAACAGCGACCTTCACAATTTCGAGAAATGCATTGATAAGATAATCTGCAGTTTGCGATAAGGAAGTAAATATTGAATTAAAATCACTGATCGCAGCAGTCTGCAACTGATCGGAAAGTTTGGTTCCCTGATCGCCGAAATTTGTTGTTATGAGTCCGAGTAATTGATCAGCGATTGTATTCTGCGCTTCCGACATTAGAGAAATATTGATAGCGGAAGCTGAGGAAATATTTTTTGAAACTTTATTCATCAGCCAGTCTGTTTTCTCAAGCGCCGAGGAATGACTCAACGGCGGAGAAGGCTGTGTTAATTTAGGCATGGGTTTGATTGATCGGATCAATGATTCAATATCTGCCTGAAAATTATTTGTGAAATTGGTAAAAACTTTATCGCCGGCATCTTGCATGGTTTGCATAAATGCAATTAATTTATCCATACCTGCGGTGGCATTCTGAAGAATAAAATTTTGTGTGATTAAGATTTCATCCCATTTCATTTTATCCAGCAGCCAGTTTACAGCTTTATTGATTTCTATACCAACTTTATGTAAAAAAGCACTGATTACTCTTCCCACATCACCGGTATGTGATAAAACATATTGCACGATTTCCACTTCGGTATGTATGGTTAAAACAATCAGCCTGCCTGCTCCTACAACTGCACTGGCAGCTATTCCGCCGGCGTCAATAATTAAATCCTTTTGTAAATTTTCACCACCTTTCATCAAGTCCTGGGCAGCGTACATCACATCGCCATGTATTATATCTTCACCTACACGATCAACAGTTTTTGCCACATCACTCCCTATATTTTCTGCAGACTGAATAATTTCTCCCCCTACATTCTGAATAGTGTGAAAAATTATTTTCGAAGCATTGAGCAGATAAGTTTTACCGATATCGAAAAAACCTTCTTGCCCGGCATTATTTTTTACAACCGTTCCGGGTGCATTGGCGAGAGCAGGCACATCGCCCGCTTGCAGCGGAGAATAAACAGGTTTATTATTTGTAAAGTCAACTTTGAAATGCGGGTGTTGCATGTTTACAGGCAAGACGGCACGGTCGCGATGGATGCTGTGGGGCTGACGGTTATAGGTATGTTGAACGGATTTGGAAAGGTTTTGAATTGTTGTCTGGATATTATTTAAATCATCGTCCGTAACAGAATCAGAAATCCCCATTGCAGTTCTTGCGTCATGAGTTGCCATTGCTCCGGCTTGCAATCCCGTAATTTTTTTATGCACCTCAATGTCCGGAAATAAATAATGAAATTGATTTTCCGGCATGAGATCGGTTTGAATTTTCAGCAATGGACAACGTATATCATTTGCCGGGATCGAAAGAATAAGTTTGGAAAATATATTTGGTTTGGCCTCAAGTATATTATTTGGATTTAAAGTGGTTGCTACATCGTCAATCGAAATTTGAATGGTTTCAGGGCTTGAGATTTTAATTGCCGATACATTAGGAGAAACTTTTAATGAAATCCTGTAAACGGATGTTGCAACAAGTTTTGCATCCACAACTGTATAATCTTCGGTTAATGAAACGCGGCTTGTAATTTTCTGATCCCGATTCCAGTTTATTCCGTCGGATAATGGTTGTATATCTTTCAGATAAAGTAAACCTGAGCTTGAACTGTAACTGGTTGACTGTAATTTTTCACTGACTGGTCCGGATAATGTGAGTGGTAAATAACCAGCAATATTTTGTATGTCTTCCTCGTCTGCCGGTAATTGCAATGCACGATCTAAAATGGCATCTGCATCCAGCGCAATTTTCCAGATATAAAATTCCTGAATTTGTCCATTAAAAACCATATCGGTATTATCCGGGTTTTTTGCTCCGAGCATTAATGGCTGGTCGGGAATTAAAGGTGCGTTTGAAACAGCTAAAGTTTGTTTTGCAAAACCATCAAGATAAATTGTCTCAGATTCCGCGGTCGTAACAATTGCCAGATGATGCCAGTCTCCGTCATGAAAAGTTATTCCTGTTGACCGACCGTTCACATTCAAACCACCTGAATAAATCCAGTATACCGGATTTATTGTATCATTCATATGGTCATGTGAATTTGAATAATCGCCGTAACTTAAAATATATCCGTTTGCATCAGAAGCACATCTGATCCACATTTCAATCGTTCTTGATCCGACAGGCATCGAATTAAAATTTCCAATTGAAACATAACCGGGTGAATCATAAATCTGATTAAACTGAACATTGTGATAACCAACAAGGTCTGCAGATGTATTTGTTGCCGGATCAAATGTGTCGTAATTGAGTGGTAAGGCTAAAAATAAATCGTCTTCATCTCCGTATAATTCATTGAATGAATCGTGCAATATTTCCGATTGGTTCATCGGATGCATCCAAACACGTAAATCTGTAATCGGTCCCTTGAAAATATCATTGAATGAAAAATGATTTTCTTGATCCGGACCTTTGTTACCGATATACATAGGGCCGTTAAGAGGCAAAAACATGCGCTGATCATTTGAATTTCTCAATAATATTTTTTGTGTAACAGGGTTTGCGTCATCTATAAAAAGGTTGCATGTTACGTATCCCGGATTTACTTCTTCCTGCTGAAAAGTAAATGCAACATAATGAGCCTGGTTACCCTTAAATTCTGCTGTAATAAATGCGGGAATTTCGCTGCTGCTGATAAACGATACTTCGATAAACGTTCCATTGAGTCGAATTTCCATTGTTGTTAGCTGCGAATCGAAAAATGAAGCTTGTGCAGCATCGCCGTAAAAAAGGAGTGTGCCTTGTGCATCGGGTTGCACCCAAAATGAAATTGTGAAATAGGAGGAAGGGAAATTCATGGGCGCAGTGCTGTTAAAAAGCACCTGCATGTATTTTGACATACCAAATGTTGCAACGGCCTGATCTGCCGGGAAAACAGGAGAATTATAGGATTTTGTGCTCATTGTTTATGATTGAATTATGGAGAAATAATATGGATTGAATTAAAGCAGACAGATATAAAAAATTACCAAATTAAAACCCCGGCAAATTGCCGGGGTTGAATTTGATGAATAAATTGGTATTGTAATTATGTTTGAAAACGAAGAACAACTCATGGCTGAGAAGGGCCGGCTCCGCCGCCGAATTCAGTTTTCAACTGATCGTCGAGCCAGTCTGCCCATAAACCAAGGTCGCTGATGCATGTTACGCATTCAGAATATTCCATTCCTTCAATATCACGTTCGTAGGTAGCATAAACCCAATCATTATCGGGGGCTGCATTCGGAACAACTGTAAGTTTAACACCTAAACTCTGATCAGTAATCTCCATACAACGGCGATAAAATCTTTCTTTGTCTGTTGCAGGAACTTTCATTAAACCTGAAAATACACGCAGGTAGTGACGTGTTGTTCCATCATTATTGGGATGGCTGGATACAAATACTTCAACTCTTGCAGAGCCTTTGTAAATGTAGTATGCTTTGTTTTGCTCATTCCAGCATTGTGCAGGATCCACACCTACGCTCTGGATAAATTGCTTAACATAGTCAAGCACTTGTTGTGGAGTAGTCATAATTGTTTTTCTTTTTTTCAGTGAATAAAGCCCGAAAGTAAGGGAATAATTTTCACAGTTAAAATTTTTACAAAAATTTCACCATAAATAGGGATACAGGAATCATGAATCAAGAACCCGGATGATTTGGTCAGGTATCAGCATTAGATTTAATTTTTGAAAACCGCGTTCAGGGTTTTCAACCGCTGAACGGGTGGGGGAGAGATGACATTTGGGATTCGAGTTTTGAGACGCTATCTGACTCGGATTTATTCAAAATAAAAAAACCTTCCGCATATCGAAAGGTTTTATTTTGTCTTCGTATAATCTTGCATCAGCGACTGTGGACTGCGATCTGTGGACCGAAGAACATCCATTATCTACTCTTCACTTTTCACTACAGCCTCATGCTTCCCGTATTTAAATCCGCATCTTTCATAATAATAGGACTTAAATTTCTCACGTTCTTCCGGACTCATTTTCTCCATTTTTTCTTCCCAGCGTTTTTTCCACATACCGGGATGACGGTTGCCATAACATCCGCGATGTCCGCCCCAGCCGCGATGTCCCCAGCCTGCAAAACCAGTGAGGATTTTTGCAAGGGCAAGAATTCCGATCGCTTCAATAAATGTAATTGTGTTTCCATTAAATAATGTTGGTATCAGCCAGTTCCATAAATACATGGTGGCAAATCCGATGATCGTGATAAAGGCTGCGCCTAAAAACAGGAAGCCGATACCGTATTTGATCCAATTTCTTCGTTTCATTGAAATATTTTTTTATTTGTTTAAAAATTCGTCATACATATCTTTCAGTCGTTCTCTTAGATGAACAACTGCATAGCGTTTTCGCGAGAGGAGTGTATTGAGTTGCACGCCGGTTATTTCTGAGATCTCATTAAAGCTTTTATTTTCCAGCTCATGCAATACAAATACTTCCCTTTGTTCTTCAGGTAATTCATTCAGGGCCTCATACATTGTTTCCCAAACCAAGGTGCGTTCATACAATTCATCCGGATTATCGGAATCAATTGTTGAAAGCCCGGCAAGTTGCGTGAAATAGCCTTCATCTTCTTCATCATCAAATGCGGATGATGTGTCGATTGATTCGGTTTTACGTTTGCGGTACCAGTCGATGATTTTATTCCGGGCAACACGGTAAAGCCAAGATGCCATATTTTCAATCCCTTCAACAATACCATGGTTGGAAGCCAGCTGATAATAAACATCCTGCAGAATGTCCTGGGCATCTTCTTCATTTGCAACACGATTCTTTATAAACCGGAACAGTTTAGTCCGCTCTTTTGTAACGGCCTGTTCGATGATTCTGGTCTGCTGCTCTGTCATGAATGTTCCTAAATGTAAACTCTCGTTCATACAAACACAATTGACGAAAGGAGGTATAAAATTATTTTAATTGAAACCGGGATAATGGTTGAATACATTCGAACGGGGGAAAACATTCGGTAAGTGGGTAGATTTTGGAGATGAAAGACAAGTCCTCAGTCTACAGTTGGCAGTCTTCAGTCTCACTCATCGGTTCCCGGTTCTCTATTTACCATACAAAACCGAAAGCTTTATTTTTATAAATGAATTATATCGTGCGACATCGGTGTTTGGTTGAGGACTGCCAGCTGGAGAGTGCTACCTGCGCCAGCGGAAAAAACGATAAAGATCTGATGAGTGAGACTGCAGACCGTGGACTGCAGACCGAGGACTGCCGACTATTTATGCATTCCCAGCCACTCAGTAATCGATTCCCAATAAGCCGCACTCGACTGATCAGTGCTCCAGAGCGCTTTCGAACCATGGGTTCCTTTCATATCGGGAAAATATTGTGTTACGACACCTTCCGGCACGTCGGAAATAATTTTTTCAATTGATGCAGCTTCTTTCTCTGTTGAAGTAATATATGTTGGCTTATTGAGGCCTTTGATGGATTCTTTCAACGACATTTTACCTTCATAATATTCTCCCGGGCTGTATGCAATGATCTCTCTTACTTTATCATTTGTGGTTCCGATCTTCAAACATAAACCCGCACTGTAAGAGCTTCCCCAGAGAATCACCGGCTGATGCCATTTGTCGTACGCATAATTGATCCCTGCAAGAATATCCTGCTCTGCATCGAGGTATTCAGTAGGGAGATTTTTTTCTTTAGCATGGTTAAAAGTGATATTCTCATGTGTGTCCATTGTACCACCGGTGCGCAGATCCAGTGCGATGCAATTAAATCCCATCTGGTTGAGTTTCGGAGCGATCTCGGCATATTCATAATTACTCATTCGTGCCTGGTGACACATCACCACAACGGGGGACGTGGAGTCAATTTCATAGACTACCGCAGTCATCATCAAACCGTCGCCGGAAGGGAACTCAACGGTATCCTGCTGCATACCGGCAACAGTTACCGGTTTCAGCTCGGGAATATCTTTCAATTCATTTTTATCTTTTTTGCCGCCCTTGCACGATGTAAATGCGAGCGCCAGTATTGTGATCGATAAAATGGAGAATGCCTTCTTCATAGATTTTCAATTTGATGCGAAGATAAAATGAAGTTGCCACTGCCTGTGATTTTTAGCAAATGAACCCTGTAAAACTTTTTCTAATTTTGAGGCAAGAATCAAACAACTATTTGCGTTACTCATTTCAAACTCCTGCATGCTGCTGAACCGACTGCGTATTTTATTTCTTTCCGTTTTAAGTTTCATTTTTATTTTTTCACAAAGCTGCAGGCGGGAAATCATAAATTCAGATGCGGATGCAAAACTTGCGTTTAGTGAAGATACCGTGCAGTTTGATACGGTTTTTACAACTGTGGGGTCAATTACATTACCTCTGAAGATTTTCAATAATTACAACAGCACCATGCTTGTCTCATCGATTACACTTGCAGGTGGTGAATCATCCAATTTCAGAATGAATGTGGATGGAGATCCGGGAACCGAATTTCACGATATTGAAATTCCGCCAAACGATAGTCTCTATATTTTCATTGAGGTGACTGTTGATCCGAATGCGCTTGCATTGCCATATGTAATTGAAGATTCGATTGTATTTCAAACAAACGGAAATGTGCAGGATGTAAAACTTGTAGCATGGGGTCAAAATGCACATTTTCATTATGGTGAAATTGTTTGCGATGAATTCTGGCAGGATGATCTGCCGCATGTAATTTACGGTTATGTTTATGTGGATACAGGTTGCACACTCACAATTGACAAAGGTGTAAATATTTATGTCCATGCATATTCAAGCATAATTGCGCAGGGTGCATTTGTAACTAATGGAGAAGCAGACAGCATTGTTACAATTCAGGGCGACAGACTGGAAGATTATTATAAAGATATTCCGGGTCAGTGGAATGGAATTTATATTTTGCGCAACAGTACAGGAAGTGATATAAACTACACGCATATTTTTAATTCAATCGACGGCATATCTCTGGGAGGAAAGCTCGATGATGAATTTACTGCAGAAGATGTTCCCGATTATTTGATCGAAAGGCCGGAATTAACAATTTCGAATTCGATGATCTATGATTGTCAGAATAACGGAATATTTTCGCTCAACAGTAAAATAACAGCAACCAATTTGTTGGTTTATAATATCGGTTTATCAAATCTCGCTTTATTTTTAGGTGGAGATTATAATTTTACTTTCTGCACATTTGCAAATTACAGTTCGGAATTTCTTACACATCAATCGGCTACAGTTGGTTTTCTTGATTATTATGCTTTTTCAACGGAATTAATTGCGCAGGCAGATCTTACCAATGCAAACTTTACAAATTGTATTTTATACGGCAGTTTGCCTGAGGGGAATGAACTTGTAATTGATACGTCATTGACGCCCACTGTATTTAATTTTAATTTTACGAATTGCCTGATCCGTACCGACATCCAGCAGGACCTGTTGAATGCGACGGATTGTATTTTCAATTCCGATCCGCAATTTGAAAATATCAACGAAAGAAATTATACACCGATTGAAAGTTCACCTGCTATCGATGCTGCAATTGAAATTCCCGGTATTGAAAATGATGTGATCGGCAATTCACGGCCGTTTGGTGTTGCGTCGGACATAGGTGCTTTAGAACGTCAGGAATAAGACATTAATCGGCGCATTTGCACATTGATATATTGGTATATTGGTACATTGATTCATTGGTAAATTTGCACTATGCCTTCCGACTATATCCTCAATAAACTCCGTCATTATTGTGCTTACCAGGAACGCTGTCACGAAGAAGTGCGCACAAAATTACTTTCCTTAAAAGTTTACGGCAATGAATTGGAAGAAGTGATCAATAAATTAATTGAAGATGATTTTCTGAATGAAGAAAGGTTTGCCAAAGCTTATGCCGGCGGAAAATTCCGCATGAAAAAATGGGGGAGGTTAAAGATCATGAATGAATTGAAGCAGCGCAAAATTTCTGATTATTGTATTCGTAAAGGAATGGCTGAAATTGATGAAGATGATTATATAAAAACATTAAATCAATTAACTGCCGCAACACTCAAAAAATACAAGAGCACGAATTTGTTTGAAACAAAAACAAAAACCGGCCGATATTTAATATCCCGCGGCTTTGAATCGGATCTTGTCTGGAAAGCCATTGGAATGCAAGTATGAGAATTGGGTTGTTACAAAAGTTTGAATGAAAAATGATTTGCCACGAATACACGAATGTTAAATAGGATGCTGCTATTGTATGCGTTTTATTCGTGCATTCGTGGCAACATTAACGAAAATCAAAACCGGTAATTATAATCACGCTCCGAAACAATATCAAAATCCTGTTCAGTAATATAATAAGTTGAAAATAAATTATTTCCGGCTACTGTTGCCGTATGCTGCAATTCCGAAAGTGGTTTACTGAACATGATCATTAATGTGCCATCGGATTTTTTTGCCGTAATATTTACAATCGGAGCGCCCGAATGCGGCATTGCATTTATTTTAAAAGATTTTTTTCCTTTCTCATTTATTTCACCGTCCGCCGAAATCGGTTTATCAAACACCACCCTGATTTCATTTATTTTAAAATCGCCGAAAGCTTTAATTTCAAATTCACCGATATCAGCAAGTGGAGATTCATATTGCCAGCATGAACATGCATCAAGCGTTAAGCAATCGCCGTTTATTTTTTCACCGTTGCAACGCATTTTCAATTCGATATAATTTTTGCCATTCACGGTAACTTCATTCACCGGTTGAGGATTAGACCAGTTTCCATCCGGGCCGATGGTCCATAGTTTCATGAATGAATACGGGCAGGTTGCGGTCAACGGAATTCTGACTGTTATTTCCATATCAAGACATTTACCGCAACTGTCTTTCAGATATAATGCAAACATGCCTGTAGAAACCATTGTATTACCTCTTGAGTCGTTTGTCGTCATTCCCGAAGCAACAATCTGATCAAAAGTCACCATCTCATCCAATACAATGCATTTTTTCTTTTTCAGATATTCACATTTATCCATCGTAATAATGCTTCCGCCCTCCAATGTAAATGTTGTATCTCCTTTACATTTTTCAATTGCAATTTTTTCTTTTTCTTCTTCCTGTTTATTTTCTGTAATTATTTCAGGCCTTAAATCATAAACGACAATAATTTCAACTCTGCGGTTTAATTGTTTTCCCGACTCAGTTGAATTGCCTGCAATGGGTTTATTCTCACCGTAATATTTGTATTCGATGATATTGCTTTCAATATGATGTGCCGTGAGATAAGATTTAACTGATTCGGCCCTGTTTTTCGACAATTGAATATTGTAGATACTGTCGGCATCACTGTCTGTATTTCCTTTTAATATTATTTTTTTAAGATCGTATTCTTGAAGTGTTGAAAGAAAACTGTCGATCTTCAATTTATAGTTTTCTTCCAGGACATATTTATCAGTTTCAAAATAAACGGATGTTTTCGCATAATGTGTCTGACTGAAAATATTTGTGGTGATTGCAAGGGTGAAAATCAGGAGGAATGATTTCATCGTTTTTTTTGAAAAATAAACTATTTATTTCATTCAGGCAATAGCCAGGCAGTTGTAACCATATAGTTGAAGTTGCCAGCAGCCAGCGCCCAGCACCCTATCCCTCTATTTCACAACCTGCGCAAGCCTCACAAATTCTGCTTTGTATCCATCCACATCATTTGTTTTTGCATTTTGAGCAAGCTCGATCACCATTTCAAAATTTCCTGTCCCGGTAAACTCTGATTTTTCGAGCAGCATGCCGAATAAAGCAACGGCTGCGGAGAAACGGTACATTTCAGATGCATCTGAAAGTAATACTGCATTATCTGCAATCGGAAAAACAAGTTCAATGCTTTCTTTTTCATCCGGTTTTTTATATCTGAATTTTACTGTTGCAATTTCCTTATTATCCGCATCAGCCGTTAATTCATTTTTCTGATATTTTAGTTTAGGTAGATTTTTGGTGAATTTATCTTCCACGCCAACAGGTATAATTTCATAAATGGTTGTAACCGTTTGTCCCGCCCCTAATTCGCCGGCGTCTTTTTTATCATCCGTAAAATCTTCCGTATTTAGTAACCTGTTCTCATAACCGATCAACCGATAAGCAATTACTTCTGAAGGATTAAATTCAATCTGAATTTTCACATCTTTTGCAATTGTATATAAAGTTCCGCCTAAACCTGTTACCAGCATTTTATTCGCTTCCTGTAAATTATCGATATAGCCGTAATTACCGTTTCCTTTATCAGCAAGTATTTCAAGTTTTGAATCCTTATAATTTCCCATTCCATAACCGAGGCATGTGAGAAATATACCAAGTTCACGTTTTCCCTCAATTAATTTTTCCAGATCAGTTTCGGAAGAAATGCCCACATTAAAATCGCCATCTGTGCAAAGTATTACCCTGTTATTTCCATTCTTTATCAAATTTTTTTCTGCAATTTTATAAGCGAGTTCGATCCCGGCACCTCCTGCTGTTGAACCCCCGGATTCAAGTCGATTAATCGCATCCATAATTTTCTCTTTATTATTTGTTGAACTTAATACTTCGCCTGCATTGCCGGCATACACCACAATTGCAACCCGGTCTTCCTCACGTAAATTGTCAACCAGTAATTTGAGAGATGATTTTACAAGTGGTAATTTATTCTGATCGGCCATTGAACCCGACACATCAATTAAAAAAACGAGATTTGCTTTGGGCAGATTTTCTGTTGCAATTTTCTTTCCCTGAATGCCGACATGCAATAATTTATGTTCCGGATTCCACGGACATTCGGAATATTCGGTATAAACGGTAAATGGTTTTTCATCTGTTGGCTGCGGATAATTATAATTAAAATAATTAATCATTTCTTCCACACGAACTGCATCTGCAGGTGGTGTCTGACCTGTATTGATCATGCGGCGGATATTGGTATAAGAAGCATTGTCTACATCAATCGACAAAGTGGTAAGCGGCTCTTCTTTCGAGCTTTTAAATTTATTTTCAGGATTGCCTTTGTAGGATTCATTTGAAGAAATAGTTTCTGCATATGCGTAAGTGTTTTTATTTTTTTTGCTTGATTGGTCGGATACACTTGCTGCAACAACACCTGATACAGATTGCACAACACGGAATTCAGGCATCTCACTTTTAACCACGACCGATTCTAACAGTATATATGATGTGCCCATTACAACAGCCAAATTACTAACCTCAGTACCGGCTGCTTTCACTTTAATGATTGTTGAGTCATAGCCCACAGATGTAAATAATAAAATTACCGTATCACCTGATTTACTTTCAGGAGATTGAATTTTAAAATATCCATTGATATCAGTAGGAGTTCCGCATGAGGAATTTACAATCCATACATTCACAAAAGGCAATGCCTCTGAATTTTCATCATATACATTTCCTGAAATTGAAATTTGAGAGAATGCATTTGCTGAGATACAGCAAAGCAGTATAAGGATGATCGTTTTCATAATGTGTCGTTTTCATTATTTAAACGCACATATGTAAAAAACGGTGTAATGAAATTGTCAGGAAATAATCATGGATTTGTAAAGAAAGATTAAACTTCCGGAGAATTAAAGCCCTCTTCCTTCTTCTTTTTTCTACCTGCAATCCATCTCCAAACTGCAGCGCCTGCCGCGGCAATTCCGATGCCGATGATCTTGATATATTTCAAAATGATTGCAAAAAATCCAACTTTCGCAAGTATTTGCCCGGCAACCAATCCGCCGATCGTCCATGCCGCCACATCATCTGTTTTCGAATCGAAATCATCGTACTGATATCCCTCATTAAATGCAAACATGCCGATGATATTTTGTTTCTGTGCCTCCACCTCCTGAAATTCTGCCATTGTTGAAATTGCATTCATGGTGATCACACCTTTTCTGCCGAGAATTAAAATATTATAATTCAATGTGTTTACTGCAGTATCACTTTCGAATTTTATTTCTTTCGCCCAATGCAATACTTTTTTATTGGAATCATAATAAGGTTTTTCCGCCCAACCGATTATTTTATATGTTTCCATGCCGTTGCTGATCCGTTCTTTATTTTCTTCGGTCGCATCTTCCCGCATCTGATCCAATAATTCTTCATAATCAATTTCCTGTGCATCATCATCTTTTACATAACCCATCGCATCGTAATATAAAACGAAAATATATCCCTCACCGTAAGTAATGCCCATTTCTTCAGGCATTAATATGCCGATCATGGTAGGGTCGGCAGGATTTCCATATAATTCGGTCATGATATAATGCGATTGCTCCTGTCCAACATATTTAAATCCGTCCGGGATATTTAATGTGCCCTGCCCGTCGATGATCGGAATTTCACCCCTCTGATACTGAATTGAATTTTCAATCGAATCATAAAAGGCCGTCATGGAATCGATAAATGCCATGATCTCTGTTGAATCGGTTTCTGCAGTGAAATTGGGAACATCTGCTTTCAACAGTAAACTGCAGAGGCATATGGAAAACAGACAGACAAATGTTTTCATAAGTGATTTGTTATAGGGCATGCATACCATTCTATAAAGATATATTATTTAAAATTTTTAATGCCTGAGGTTTGCATCAGGTCGTATTTATATTTCAGATAAGGAGTTGCATAGGGATAATTAAATCCGTACCAGTTGTTCCAGTTATATAAAAACAAATGCAGGCCGATCCATGGAAAATATATTTGATTGTCAGTAAAACTGATATCTGTATTTATACCATAAGTCCGGCACTTGTTTACTTTATTATATCCATGCGGATCGACTACTTTTCCGAAACCGATTTTTGCATCATAATAATCCGTTGCCATAAAAAAATTAACTGAACTGATCCTGTGAAAATGATCATAATATACCATCGCCCAATCCATCGAATATGAAAAGCCGGTATTCAATTCCCGCTCAGGCCCAAGGCTATCCTGCCAGATACCGAAATCAATATCAAACCCGATATTAAAACCACCTGCAAAAGTATATCCCATCGAGAGGGCAGGAGCGATATAAAAATTATCCTGCGCAAAACACGTTTTAGAAAAGAAGAAAATTAAAAGCAGGAAAAATGTTTTCATAAAGCAGTACCGCATTATTTTTTAAAAACAAAATATACGGCAAGGATCATAAATAAAAACCCCACCGCATAATTCCATCTGAAGGTATCGGTTTTAAATACAAATATCGCCATTAATGTAAAAACGATCAGGGTAATTACTTCCTGCACGATCTTCAACTGGAATAAACTGAATGGCCCGCCGTATTCCGTACTGCCGATCCGGTTGGCGGGTACCTGAAAACAATATTCAAAAAATGCCATGCCCCAGCTCAGTAAAATAATAATGAACAATCCGCTGTTTTGAAACCATCCCAGTTTTTTAAATTGCAGATGCCCATACCAGGCAAGTGTCATAAATATATTTGAAAAAATCAACAGGACAACGGTGTTGAATTGTTTCATTTCAGTGTGGTTTTAAATGAAATAATAAAAGCGCAATTTTCCGTTTTTATCGAGATACAGGCGGCATGCTCCGTCAGACGTAAATAGTAAAACCGAATAGCCGAAATCTTTTATCGGCACACATTTAACTTCTGCAAATAATGAGATCACATCATCATCGTGATAGTCGCCAAGCAATGTATAGATGTTTTCAATTGCATTGTTTTCATTTTTGGTGAAGACAACATATTTATCATCCGACAGGCCGAAGAATAATTCCTTTTCGCTTTCCGCTATCCGGATACTGTCGCGAATATCGGCATCATCCAAACTGATTGCCTGCAATGTATTTCCAAAATACGGCCCTCGGTCGTTTGTATAAAGCAACTTTGTCATCACCGAATCATTACTATACCATGCATTAAACCGGCTGATCATATGATTGGTGCCACCACAAAAATCGTTGATCGTTATGATCCACGAGCTGTCTTTTAATGCGGCTGCAAATAATTTTGAATAGCGGATGATCCTGTAAAATTCCGTCTGCTGAATTCCTTCTTCAAAATACGTTTGCATTTCCAGCATGGCAAGCGGCAGAAACTGAACGGCAACATTTTCCTCAATTGAATCAGACAGTGAATTTTCAATTTCGGCAATTGTGCTGTCGGGCCAGATAATTTTTTCATCACCCGCACCACCAAAAAAGAAATCGAGTGAATTTAATTTATTGAGAGAGCAATTGATTGTTTGGGAATAAGTAATTGTAATAGCAAAAAACAGGAGGAAAAATAATGAAATCAATTTCATTCTGAATGCGAATTTTAGTATTGCTTTTTTTACAAGATGGGCAAAGTTGAGAATAAAAATCTTACAGGGAGGCGCAGAGACGCGGAGAAATTTACTTCTGCGTCTCTGCGCCTCCCTGTTTTTATTTTATTAATGAATAAATTATTCCTCTAAAAACATTTTTAATTCAATCCCCTGAAATCAACAGGAACAACTTTGCTGATGCCCTGCTCCGGCATAGTTACACCGTAGATAATATCCACTTCTGCCATAGTGCGCTTATTATGCGTCACTATGATGAACTGCGATTTATCAGCAAATTTGCGGATGGTATTATTGAATTTCATGATATTATTATCATCCAGCGGCGCATCCACCTCATCGAGAATACAAAACGGTGCAGGTTTTAATAAATAGAGAGCGAATAATAAACTCATACCCGTCAAAGTTTTTTCTCCTCCACTCAGCTGATCAATTACCTGTGGTTTTTTACCTTTTGGTTTTGCAATAATATCAATTGATGCTTCCAGCGGATCATAATCATCTTTTAATATCAGATCGCAATCATCTTCTTCATTAAATAAAGAGCGGAACACCATTTTAAAATTATCTCTGATCTGCACAAATGCTTCATCGAATTTCTTTCTCGCCGTTTCATCAATTTCCTGGATGGTGGTGAGCAACGATTCTTTTGCATTTATCAGATCTTCACGTTGCGTTTTGATAAAATCATAACGTGCCTTCATTTCTTCAAATGCCTGAATTGCCATCGGGTTCACATCGCCGTAATTCTCAAGCCGTTTTTTTGCGGCATCCACTTTTTCCTGCAATTCTTCGAGTGTTACATCAACAGGTGGTTCGTTTTCTAAAACAGATTCCAGTTCAACCTGAAACTCTACCCATAATCTTTCTTTGGTTGCAGCGAGTTGTACTTTTAAATCGTTGAGTTTATCTTTAATACCTCCGAGAATTGCATCAACTGATTCTTTCTTTTTATGGAGCGATTTGATTTTATCTTCTGTAACAGAAACTTCCCCGCGGCTGCCGAAATATGTTTCTTCTTCACGGCTTAATAATTGTTCCATCACTGTTTTCTCATCATACATGGTGAGCAATTCAGTTTTGAATGTCTCCACTTTCTGATGTGTTTCTGAAATTTCACTGATGGCATCTTCAAATAAATTTTTATTCGACTCCATCTGGCGGATTGTTTCATCACGCCTTGTTCGTTTATAATTCAGATCCTGTTCAACACTCTGGAAAACATTTAACTGCTGATGGTATTTGATATTTTCCTGGTTGTAATTATTGGAGTGGAGATTTAATTTATCCGCAACTTCGCGATACGAAATTTCCATTTCCAATAAAGCGCTCTGACGCTCTTCCTTCAGCTTCATTTGTTTTTCGTGCGCCTCATTCAGCTTGATGCTTTCTTCATCGGTTTGCTGAATCTGACGAATAAATGTTTCCTGCTTTTCTTCCATTTGCTGCAAGAGCGATTCGGAAGATTCAATTTTTGCCCTTGTGGAAATAAAATGCTGAGATACCTGATTCAATGCTTCACGTGCCTGGTGAATTTCTTTATCGGGCAGCGATTGCTGTAATTCGGTAAGCTGTGTTTGTTTTGATTTTAATTCTTCCTGGCATTTCACTTCTTCTTCAGTGATCAGTTTAATTTCATCTTCCATCACTTGCAATGCTTTTTCCCTGCCGATGCGTTTACCTTTAATTAAATTGATACTGCCGCCGGTAATTGTTTTACCCGATTTAATGAGTTTGCCTGATTTCTGCAATAAATTAATATCCGGATTTGCATTGCCTATGCGGGAAAATTCATTTTCATCTTCCACAATAAATACATTGGCAAGCAATTGTTTAACAAGGTTTGCATATTTATCATTTACCTGCACCACATCCAGTGCATGAATTGTTCCAGCTATATTTTGGGAAGATGCATTCGCAGATTTGAATTCTGATAATAAAAAGAAATTCGCCCTTCCTTTATCTTTTGATGCAAGCTCGTTGGCAGCTCCCATTGCATGTGCAAGATCATTCACGATATAATAATTCAGCCATGGATCGAGAAAACTTTCAATGGCGGTTTTATATTCATCGTTGCAACTTACAATATCCGAAAGGAGAGGAGCCTCCTTCATATTGGCTACATTCTTTTTCAGATATTTAATGGATTCCGGAAATCCTTCAAAACTTTCAAATAAATTTTTGGTGAGATTGTATTCGTTTTTCTTTGCGTCTAATTTTCTGCGGGCATTTCCCAAATCAGTTCTCGATTTCTCGATATCGCGTTGCAGTTGGGAGATCTTATTTTTTAATTCGCTTTCGCTTTTAATCAACTGATCGAGTTGAGTTTGCGCAATTGCTTTTTCGCCTTCCCATTTTTGCAATTCTTCTTTTAATGGAACAAGGCGTTCACTCTGACTGCTTTTATCGGTTTTAATATTGCCGAGTTCGCGGTGATAATTTTCGAGGCGCACTTTGCTGATCGCGATCTTTTTATCGATATCATATAATTCACGCTCAGCCTGTTTGAAATTATTTTGTGTTTCTTCTAATTGTTCTCTCGCCGTATTATGTTCATTTTTTACAACCTCTAATTCTTCGAGAAATTTCTGCAGTGATTGTTTCGTGGCATTTAATTTTTCTTTTTCCTCCGCTGCACGATTTTCAAGGTTTGTAATATCGTTTACATTTGCTTCGATATAATTTTCAGCATCTGCAATCGCTTTCTTTAAACTTTCCTGTTTTTCTTCCAGGAATTTAATCCGCTCCTTGCTTAAATTGCTGTCGTTTTCTTTTGTGCGGATATCATTGATCAACTGATTGAGATCTTTCTGCAATTTTGAAAGCGCCTGTTCGCGGTCGAGGAGGGATGCTTTTTTATCTGCAATGGAAGCTTCCAATGCATCAATTTCCGTTTCGATCGCAATTTTGGTATCGCTTTCGTAGGTCTGCTGATTGCTTAATTGTTTAAAAATATCTTTATGCGACTGCAGCATTAAAACGGCGAGGTCGATACTGTTTGCTTTGTATTCGCCTTTTAATTTCTGATGCCGCTGTGCACGTTTCGCTTGTTTTTCTAATTCCTTTAAATTGTTTTCGATTTCAAAAAGCAAATCTTCCACACGATCAAGATCCATTTGCGTTGCGCTGAGTTTATTCATGGTTTCCCGCTTGCGCATTTTGTATTTGGAAATACCTGCAGCCTGTTCAAATAATCTTCTTCTTGAATTGTCTTTGTCGTGCAGGATATCATCGAGCATACCCAATTCGATGATTGAATAGGAATCGGTGCTGATACCCGTATCCATAAACAGGTTATGAATATCTTTCAGCCGGCATGGAACGCCGTTGATGCGGTATTCGCTTTCGCCGGTTTTAAAATAATGGCGGGAGATGGTAACGGTTGAAAATTCAGTAGCAAGCAGGTTGCGTGTATTCTCAAATGTGAGGGATACTTCCGCCATCCCCGATGATTTCCTGGCTTTTGTGCCGTTGAATATCAGGTTTTCCATTCGTTCGGTGCGCAGGGCGGTGGGTTTTTGTTCGCCGAGCACCCATCGGATGGCATCCACCACATTGGATTTTCCGCAGCCGTTGGGTCCTACGACGCCGGTAATGTTTTCATTAAAATGCAAAACGGTCTTGTCTGCAAAACTCTTGAACCCCTTGATTTCGAGCGTTGATAATTTCATAGTCTTTTCCTCGATTACAAAGAAAACAAACGGTTCAGCCAACATCAAAATTGCGGCGATTTTAAAATCAACAATGGTGGATAACTTGCGTTTGCGGGCTGTGGATTAGTCGGTTTGCCCTTCGACAAGCTCAGGGTGACAATTACTATTAAGTGCTTAACGAAATGCGGTTGAGACAGATCGAACTGCTGAAAACTGAAAGCGCAGGCTTTGAGCAAGGCTTGAGAAAAGTGTTCATTGATAAATTAAGAATAATGCCTGAAGAAGATTTCCCCCGCCGCGGCGGGGGTTAGGGGTGTGTTTATTTATTTTCGCAATTGTCGAAACACTGCGAAAGCATGGAGCAAAGCCTGAGAAAAGTATAAACTTTTTATTTAAGAATAATTCCGTTAGAAGACTTCCCCTCTGCGCACGGGCTTTTTGCGGGTGAGCGAGAGGGGCTAGGGGTGTGTTTTTTTTATCGCAATTATTTAAACACTGCGCAAGCATGGAACAAGGCTTGAGAAAAATATTGATTTATAATTTAAGAATAATGCAGCCAGAAGATTTCCTCCGCCGCGACGGGGCTAGGGGTGTGTCAAAATTAAAACTCTAAATTTGTTGAAATTAAAATCTCATAAAATGAAAAACCAATTCCTTTTAATTTTTATCTCCTGCATTTTTGTACAGACAGTAAATGCCCAATACATGGATATGGGCAGAAAACTGAAAGCATTTCACCAGGCAACAGAAGTATATGTGATACTCGATTCCGAAGACCCGAAACTGATCGAAAAATGGCAGAAAAAAAATGAAACCAAAGCCATTGAAAATTACAGGGAATTTATTTCGGTATATAATGAAAACCTGTTGTCCAATATTCAAAAATACTGGCCGTACAAGCAAACTGTGGTTGGGAAAACCGAAGCTGAAATCAGCAAATTGGGTGGCAATGCGGTTGTAATTTATATTCTGCATCACTCTCTCGGCACAGGCATTAATACGGCACAGAATTATTCGGGGCCGCAAGTGTTTACGAACCTGAATTTTAAATTTTCAGAAAGCGCACCTGAATCGCCGGCAAAATGCCTTTCGGTTTATACGGAACCGGACGACTCAAAAAACGGAATTGTTTCATATAAGGATTATAATTCACTCATCATCGAACTCGCCGACGATTTTTTTGGTCAGGAGGGCATGATCTGCGAGATCGGATTAACACATCAGTTGCCGGAGGAAACCGATATTAAATTCGCCATGCAGTTTTCCAAATATTTTATTGATTTATTAACCGCCGATCCCGACCCGAAAAATTTTGAACCGCAGGAGATCGGCGGAATGGATGATTTAAAGAATTATACAATCGCCGTGAATGAACGGCATGTTGATTCAGAAATGACAACTGAAAGCCTGAATTCCATTTTCGGCCTCAGTATGGAATTGTTGAATGAAGTTGCCTATGATGAAATTGTGCTGAACGGAAAACAAAATTATGCCTACATCATGACGAGCGTATCCGTCCCCATGCATGTCGGGTACCCGGTTTGTGTTTTTGTTGATGCTGTAACCGGCGATATAATTGCCATGGCCTACTTTAATAAATCAGACCGTAAAATAGCTGTCGATTATATGATGGAAAATTCAGTGTCGGTATTAAGTGCTAAATTATTGCGCCTCGCTTCGTATGATTTGAAGGAATGATGGTATTTTAATTTCATTCTTAATAAATTACCTTAAAGACGCAGGGTTTTCTCTGCATGTTTATTTATTAAGTGAGAAGAACCCTGCTGAGAAATTCCTTGGGTTGTGTAATTTTGGAAAGAGGGAACCCTGCCGGGTAAAAAACGTAGGGTTGTCACCGAATGTTTATTTATTAAGTGAGAAGAACCCTGCTGCGAAATTCTTTGAGTTGGGTAACTTTGGAACGAGGGGAATCCTTACGAGTAGAAAATAAATTCGATTGATTTATAAATCTTGGAATACCGGAAGCCGTAAATTTTAAGATTTCGACATAATATTTTCCTGAGTTTCAAATATTAGGGATAAATCTATGAATTTAATAATTTATTAGTTTTTAGGTGCAATACAAATTTTATTAAAAATGAATATCGTCGCTTCTAAAGCATATAAAGTATGTTTGGCAAGGCTTCCATTGTAAAGTCTAGCGCATCAACAATAAAACTTATTTCATAAATCATATTTTTATTCATGGGTGTGTTATTTTGGTCTACATTTTTTTGATTATTAGGCGAGTAAGTTTCGAAATATTTATTTCGGATATTAGTATTTTTGTTAACTAAGTATTTGTAATCAACAAGCATTCTTTTGGCAGCATTATAAGCAATTTCGTTTGGGTGGTATTTAGGAATTGAGTCATACAACTCTATTTTTGCGTTCAATTTTTTAATTTGAGGATCAAGAGAAAAAATTAATGAATCGATAGTATTAAAATATTCTTGGATTTCTTTGCTGATATTGAAACTACTTGTGTAATAGCCCCAAAGCGTTACTTTATATTTTTCCTTCAGCCAATTAGAAAACGATTTTTGAATTGATATTATATCACTATTAAACGCTTCTTCAACTAATTCAATATCAGATTTCCACTGGTTATTGGTGTCAAAGAGGTAATTATTTCGATTTTTAAAATTAGAAACAAGTTTCTGCGTACAGCCTAATTCTTGTGCATAAATGATGAAATGTTTAGCGAGTGCATAATTATAAGATCCAACGCAATATTCGCCGTACAATTTACCTTCGAACTCAATCGGAGAATAATTTATGAGTTCAGCTATGGTCGCATTCCTGCTAAGGTCGAAAAAATGGCTAAAATCTTCCAAAACATCAGTTCGCCAATTTTGTGATAATCCAATAAGTGTATCGTTTTTAAATTTACTGGTTTCATATAAACAAGCCAAACCTTCATCAAGCCATGTAGGAATGTCACCAAGGTCGGTTCTTACCATTAAATGAAATAATTCGTGTTTGAATGTGCCAATATTGTCATCATTATCGCCTATTCCCACAATACTTAAATCTAAAGCATTTGAATAGCCAATAAATGTATAAGGTAATCGTATTCCATGTATCCTTAAAGCAAGTTCTTGTAGGCTCTGCTTATCGGGGACAAAATAAACTGTAATGAGCTTATCTGGAGGTCGTATGCCATAATACATATAATAGAATTGATATACTTGCTCCAAGTTTTCGGTCATCTTTTTATAATTAATAACATATTGGTTTGTAACCTTGGATACAAATATAAATCGCCCACGAAATTCAACGGTGTAATGTTGTGAACCTACTAGATCCTGCATTTTTTTCAATGCTTCACTTTTATTCTCGATAGTGAAAAGCCTCGAGTTAAATTCGTCTAGTGAAATGGTATCAACAATTTTTATGAATTCAGGTAACTTGCTGCAATCTGCGTATCCCATCTTGCCACCCACACCCCCTGATCGATTATTTTGAAGTGAATTTAAATAAACTAGTGTTTCTAACTCAGTAGAGGAACTGGTGCTGATGTTTATTGCAGGGTCGATTTGACACCGTTTTTTCTCTGTGGAGATAAAAATCGAATCATTAGAATTTAAAGCATAATGCTGTAAAATATCGTCGTACATAGAAATTCCCCTTTCTTGATAATTATCACCACACAAACTTTTTGCTAAAAGGTATTTTACAAAGGGGGTTTTTCCATACGGTTCTTGGAAAATTATTTGTGCTTCCCGAAAAACAGTTCCATATTTTTTTTGAGTAAGCAAATCATAGAAATGTTTATAATCAATTTTCAATTGACAATTTCCGCTAATTGTTACACTCAAATAGGTTATAAATAATAAAAATTTCACGATTGTAAATTTAAATTATTTTATGCTGTCAATTGAATTTAATGATTTCATTTGATTGTCAAAGATGTTGAGATCATCAGGAGTAATGGATTCAATTATTTGCTGGCTTGAATTACGAGATTGTAAGTATAAAATGTAAGTGTTTGACGGGGTTAAATATTGTGCTTCATCAGTAACTTCGATAGTATTGTGTTCCAAAACAGATATTGCCATCAAAATAGTCCCTAATAAACCAAAAATAATTCCAGGCGAAGACGTAACAAGATTAAATTTTGCATTCTCATGAATACTACCATCTAATTTTGTTTCATTTTCAGAATATTTGCTAATGATAAAAACTGCTCCAACGATCGCTAATATCATACCAGTAAAGAATCCGAGATACTTTGTAAAAATTCTTGATATTAGTAGCAATCCACCTTGTTTATATCTATTGTTAATTGTTTCTTCTTCAAGTGCTGATAATGTTAACCACTGAAGGTATTCTCGGTTGTTTATGACATAACTACTATCCCCGTAATTGTTGATAATACTCGCAATTATTTCATCTTTTTCTTCATATACATTGTCATTAAATACTTTAACTTGAACTGTAGCTAAATAGATAAATAACAAAATTAAAATTGTTGGCATTATAATTATCCATGGCAATAATTTCCTTTGCCATTTGTAGGCACGTTTATTTTGATGGTCAGTCAGTTCTTTAACTTTTTGAGAACTTATCTTTTGATTTATATCCTCTTCTGTATCCATATTTAGTGAAATGAGTGAAAACAAACCTAAACTATTTATTGTACTATTGCAACTTTTCAAAGTTTTTTGTTGCCATTTTTTGCCTTCCCCAGTTTTGTTCCGCAAAAATTTATATCCCAAATAGTTTTCAGGAAAGTTAATCACGCCAAGCAATTAAATATGCTGAGTAAATCCTGCGAGTCGAAATCTAATTTTTAGCCCAGCAGTATCTCCCACTCACGTCTCGTGGGGGGGGCGCTGCTGATCATTACGTCGTTTTCTTACAGTCATGGAGCTACTCATTCCAAAATTACGTAGCCCACGGAATTTCTCAGCTGGGTTCGGTTCACAAAAAAATAAACAAATAGAACCAACCCCAGCGCCATTCATTGTATAATTAATACCCGGCAAGAACACATAAGCTGTAAGAGCGTGAAAAAGCGGATTAAGTGTTTTGCAGGTGGAAACTAAGATTACTGGTATTTTTGTTTAATCCATTGACACTTCTTTAAACCTTTCTCACTTCTTTTCCTTTACCTTCATCCCTTCAATTCTTCAAATCTTCAATTCTTACCCAATATTTCTTTACTTTTGATAAAATAATCTACTTCCTATGCCCGAATTTATCCAAACCATTCTCATGCTCATTTTCTGGGTGTTTATTGTAAGCGCCATCGGAAGATTTTTTAAAAAACTGGGTGGGGGAGATAAGAGCAAACCAAATCCGAATAAAACAACTACAACTACGCAGAATAAAACACCGCAGACGTTCCAGGATATATTCCGTGAATTAAAAAAGCAAATCGAGGAATCGCAGCAGAAACAAAATATTCCGCCTTATGCCGAGCCGCAAAAATATCCGGATTTAAAAACGGTGAAAAAAGAAGTGAAACAAATTAAGGCGCAGCAAATAAATACCGTGCAGGAAAAAAAGCGCAACCAGGTTGCGGAAATGGAGAAAAAGAAAGCACTGGAATACGAAAAATCTGTGCAGGCATTGAGAAAACAGGAACACGATGCCGAGCAGCGCCATCTCGAACAAAAAATATTTGTTACTGCGGAAGAAGAATATTTCGAACCTTACCAGCTTGATTTAAGAAATGCGATTATTGGAAGTATAATTCTCGAACGGAAGTTTTGACTCACCCGTCTCCGCCGTACGGCGGATCCACCCTCTCTGCTACGCAGGAGAGGGATGCTCTCGCGAGATTACCTGAAACGATAAATGCTTTTTTTTAATTAAATGCTGCTCTTTCAGCTCATGCGTAAGCCCCTTCTCTATGGAATAGAGAAGGTGTC
>CAYXBK010000017.1:0-100421 GCA_964463165.1 uncultured Chitinophagales bacterium | reverse complement strand
ATTTCCCTTACGATCTGACCCTTAGCCACACCACCCATTGCTGGATTGCAACTCATTTGAGCAATGGTTTGCATGTTCATTGTAACAAGCAATACCGACGATCCCAAATTAGCGGCCGCTGCCGCTGCTTCACAACCGGCATGACCGGCACCAACAACAATTATATCGTATTCTTTGAACATGCTTTTACAAAATTAGTATTAAAAGATGGAAGCATTGTTTCATGTGAAACCCAAAAAGTAAATCCTGATTTCGTTACACGTGGAACAAAATCAAATTGAGAGAAATCCAAGGCATTCGTTTTCCATCTTCACCATTTTCTTTTTCTGAATTGGAGATTTGTCATTAAAACCTAAAAGGTGCAATACACCATGCACCATTACACGGTGTAATTCATTTTCAAAGGAAGTCTTGTATTTAAGCGAATTTTCCCGAACACGCTGAATGCTTATGAATATGTCTCCGGAAACCTGATAACTGGAATTGTAATTAAAGGTGATGATATCTGTGAGTGTTTTATGCTTCAGGTATTTTGAGTTGAGTTCTGACAAATACCGGTCATCACAAAATATGTATGAAATTGAAACTGGATATTTCTTATTGGCAAGGACGACTTTTTGAATCCAGTCGGAAAGCTTTTTCTTGTTCTTAAGTCGAAAATCGATCTGGTGCGCAGTGAAGCTGACAACCGCCATTAAAGTTTGAATTGAATTTCTACAAAACTGCCTTCGTTTGAAAAAACCACCAGGTCGGCAAGATGTTTCATCAGATAAATACCCCTTCCACCCATATTTTCAATGTTTTCGGGCGCAGTAGGGTCGGGAATATTATTATAATCAAATCCGGGCCCCTCATCTTTGATGAATACGGTTACCAGATTATTGGCAGACTTGATTTCAAGTGTTACATGCTTGCTGCTATCAGTTTTATTACCATGCAGAATTGCATTGTTTACTGCTTCCGTTACGCAAACGAGCATATTCCCATATACTTCATCACAAATACTGTGATTGTTGCAGAATTCAACGATGAAAGGCTCAACATAAACAATGTTGGCGGGTGAAGAATCAATGGTAAGAAGCTGATCTGTATTTTTTGTATCCGAAACCAACATTTCAGTAGCTGATTGACCTAAAGTAATCTTCTACTAAATTTTTATAAAAAGGTTTCAAATCGGGGGGCACAGTTTTATAAAGATCAAGCTGTGCATTCCTTTGTTTTAAATATTCTTCAATCTCGGGCGGAAGTTTTTTTGAAATTTCCTGCGCAGTATTGGATTTACGCTCGGTATCCAATTTACGCTGACGATCAGATTCTTCAGCTTCAAGGAGGCGTGTAAGGATATCCTGCTGGCGCTTCAGTGTTTCTTCTGATAATTGCTTATTGACGATATCTTCCTCCGTTTGATCCATTTTATCGGCAATTTGCTGTAATTGTTTTGCAAGTTTTCCATCTTCCGTATTTCCACCCCCGAGCTGCTCGGCCATTTTTTGCAAAGCCTCTCTGATTGCCGCCTGTTTTTGAGCCATTTCTGCAAGCTCTTTACTCATCCCCGGGCTATTTCCCTTCTGTTGCCCGTTTTGCATTTCACCTTTCATCTTCTGCATCTGTTCATTCAATTGCTTCTGCATTTCACTCATGGAAGGTAATTGAGAATCTGAAGGATTTGACCCGCCCGGATTCTGGCACATTTGTGAGCCGGGCATCTTTTGAGCCATCTGCTGCTGCATTTGCTGCATTACTTCGTCTAACATTAAGGCAAGATTATTATAACCAGTCATGGTTAATTGCTGATAAAGATTTGCCTGACTTACCTGACGGTCGCCTATTTGTTCAACACTTTTTCCAAGATTCAAGTTTACTTCACTCATTTCCCGGGTGATAAATGTGCTAATTTGCATCACACGTTTTGCCAGTGCCGTCAAACTATCTTCAACAATTTTTGTGTCCTCTTTGATTTTTTGCTGCTGCGCCATCAAGTCCACAAATTTTGGGTTTGAAGATTTAACTTGCTTCACTTCATCCATCAGTGCCTCCTGGTCTACAGATAATTTAATCAGGTTATCCAGCAATTGCCTGAGAGATTTTAAATCCTCCTGCTGCTGCTCCATTGAAGACTGATTCATCTGGCTCTCCATTTTCTGCGCCATTTGCTTCATTTGTTCCGACGCTGATTTCTGACTTTGCGAGGCCTGCTTTTTATTATTCTGTTGAATCTGTTCAGATGATTTTTGCAGATTCTGTTGAATTTCTTTTTCCTGAGAATCTGTGTTTTCAAGATCCTTTGGTTTTTCAAGCTCCTTGTTCATTTCCTGCAGCTGGTCCAGATCTTTTTTGATCTCTTCAAATTCTTTATTGATATTTTCCTGCTCTTCCAGATTTTCTTTGTTGTCTGATTTTTTATCCTGCGTTTGCTCGCTCAACTTATCCTGTTGCTCTGATAATTTTTTCAGATCATCAATTGATTCCTGCATTTTCTGCTCCATTTCAAGCTGCTTAAACAATTCCAACATCCTATCTAATTCATTCTCAAGATTTTGATTGTTCATTTCCATTTTCTGCATTTCTTCAATCGACTGCTCTTTGTTTAATTTGTCCAGTAATTCCTGAAGTTCCTCCATTAACTTTTTCATTTCTTCAGACATTACTTCATCGAACAATTTCTCAAGTTGCTCCTGTTTTTGCAATAATTCAGGGTCCGGTTGGAGAAACTCTTTCTGCATTTCCATATTATTCTTGACATCTTCCTTCAGTTGTTCCATCTGATCCTGAACATCCTGATTTTTTTGAAGGAGATTTTCCAGAGATTTTTTATCCTCCCAGTTCAACTCTTTTTTATCGAAAAATTTATCTTCCAGCTTTTCTGTCTGTTTTTTGATCTCCTGCACATCTTTCAATAAATCATCAAGTTTATCTTTGATCTTATCATTGTTCTCATCCTTTATCTCCTTTAATTCTTCAAGTGTTGGTATTGTATACTGCATTGCCGGTGTTCTTGCAGATTTGCTTCCGTGCACACCATCATTATCCCAGATTTCGAAAAAGTAAGTTACACGGTCACCGGGTTTTAAACCAAGGCTTCTTAAATCAAATGAATGCGTGAATTGTGTTTTGTTCAACCCCTTATTCAGTGGCAGGCCGGTTGATTTATTTTCGGATGGCAGTGGGTTTCCGCCCGCATCAACCGACTGCACAGAATAAACAAAATTTAAATTTTTAAAGCCATAATCATCAGCTGCCTGACCGAAGAAATAAAGGGACCTGTTGTCAATGCTGTCGGTAAACTGTTCCACCTGAATTTCAGGATAAGCATCAGGAATTATGGTAATGCGGTAATTAATTGTATCGCGATTATAAACATGGCCGTTTCCGATTCCAATTTTATAATCTTCATTATGAAACACTTTCCTCTTTACACTGAAAGCCTGTTTATCTTCCTGATCTGCAAGAATTTTCTGTCCTTCAAAAAACATTTCAATCTTTTCAGCATTTTCCGTTTTGAAGAACCAACCTACATTTGTTCCCTCCGGGATAAGTAAATCACCTGAATTATCAAGCACTTCATCTTTTTTTCCGGTATAGTCAGGATAGTTGAGATCCACTTTGAAATTCAATAAAGTAGGTTTCGGAATCACTTCCAATTTGTATTCCTTTGAATTAAATCCATTTGCAGTGAAATAAAAGGAAGAAGACGCAGGCACTTTATTAAAGAAGTAGGTAAACTCATCGGCCGATTTCTTCACCATTGTATAAGTACCAGCCTCTGAAACGATTTTCACATCCTCAGGCAATACGGATCCGCGGGTTTTAACTGTCAGTTCAAAATCATCATATTGAACAACCTGCAACTGGTCGTTTACAATTATAAAAGAAAACGGGGCCGGTTTTTCAAAAGGCGTATTGTTCTTTAAAAACCGCAAATTACTGTCCTTCAGGATATTGGGTGCTGCGAAAAGAAGAAATACCAATATGGCGAGAGGCGGTAATGCATATTTAAGATAGGATCTGTTTTTTTTCAGATCGATTGCAGTTGGGAAATTAACTGGTTTAATTTTTTCAATTTTTTGATTGATACCGGCCTCAATGAGCGAAGCATCTGCAATATTTGAGGATTGTTCTTTTAGTTGAAGGATATTCAGCAGTTTATCCTGGACATCGCCGAAATGGCTCCCGATAATTTTTGCTGCCGTTTCGTGGTTGATCAATTTACCCAGGCGAAAATATTTCATCAACGGCACAGCGATCCAAAACCAGATCATGGTAATCGTGCCGCCGATAAATCCGTAAAAAAGAATTTTCCGGACCGTTGTAGAGAGAAATAATTTGTATTCGAGAAAACTGAACAGAAGGTAGGCGCTCAGCAGAATAGCTGTTGTGTACAAGAAGCCACGGATAAGTAAATTCAGGTAATACTTCCTGGTAAACTCATCGAGTTTTTGAATCAGCAGATTGTAATTATTCTGTTGTGTCATTCAGTTCAACAATATTAACGATTTTGAAGCTAAACATATTGGTTGCTAACGGAATTTAACTTTAAACGGTTCGATGCCGGTATGATGAAATCCACCCGACAATTTCATAAATAAAAACCGGGCGATATCATTAATTTTGCATCATGCAAAAATTGACCCACGAAGATGTCCCGATAGATTTTGATCCGAGATGGATACAATTATTGCATCGTTTTAAAGAACAATTCGGAAAAAAACCGGAACTCGAAACAATTCTTTTTCTGATCGGAATAAACGAAGTTGGAAAAGTTGCAGAAAAATATTCCAAAGAGGAAAAACAGGATCTCATGCATGTTGCCGTTTGCAAATTATTAAGCATGAGTAATTATTTTAAATATGCCGGAATTGACGACGACGGATGGCCGCAGTGGGAACCCGTAAAAGAACTACCACCGATGACAAACGAAGAACAGGAAATATTATTGAAAAAAAATATCATTCTGTATTTTGAAGCAAATAAACAATTATGAAAAAATTAATTTTTGCCGCATGTATTTCTTTGTGCATGATATCTTGTTCAGATAAAAAAACAAACGAACCATCACAGGAAACGGTATTACATGCCGATACAACAAATTCAGAAACAACGCAGCAACAAAACACTTTAAAAAATTCAACTGATACAATGGAAAACAACAATGATGAAAAACAATATAAAGTAAAAATCTCCACCAGTTATGGTGATATGATTTTAGTACTTTATAATGAAACACCAAAACACCGCGATAATTTTATTAAGCTTGTAAAAGAAGGTTATTACAATGATCTTTTGTTTCACAGGGTAATGAAAGATTTTATGATTCAGGGCGGAGACCCCGAATCAAAAAATGCATCACCCAATCAAATGCTTGGAAGAGGTGGCCCGGGGTATACAATTCCGGCCGAGTTCCGCACAAATCTCATTCATAAAAAGGGTGCTCTCGCAGCAGCAAGACAAGGCGATAATGTAAATCCGACAAAAGCGTCTTCGGGATCGCAATTTTATATTGTGCAGGGAAAAAAATATACGCCTGAAGAAATTGCGCAACTCGAGCAATCGTACAGAACATTGTTTACCGACGAACAAAAGAAAGCGTATCGTGAAGTCGGCGGCACTCCTTTTTTAGATTATAATTATACTGTATTCGGTGAAGTGATTTCCGGACTTGATGTAATCGATAAAATTGCAGCTGTTAAAACTTCACCGCAAACAGACCGGCCGGTAGAAGATGTTAAGATGAAAATTACAATGGTAGAATAACTTATTCTGAAAATTTTATTTCCCGGAGAATTATTGGCGCTCCCATCATCCGGACATTTTCAGGAATTTTACGGAGAACGCAGGAAAAATAAATTTCTGCGTTTTCTTTTTTAAACTCTTCAGGAAAAGTGTCCGGGACAAACCGTTTTATTTCTCCGTTTATATTTTGTTCTATCAGGTAGGTATCTCCGATTTTAATTATCACACCTTTCTGGTTCTGTATAAATCCGATACTGTCGGTAATAAGAGCATTTTCATTATCGCCGGAAATATGCTCGGCTTCTCCATTGCGGGGTTCTGTTTTATAAAGTATTCTGATCATTGATAATCTGATCGGTGTGCCTTCCGGTTTATTTTCCATCGGAATGCGGCCAAGCGCTCCTTCAAAAACAATATCCTGATTGTTCACATGATATTTTTCAGGAAGATTTACAGGCATAAAATATTCCGTAAAATTTGAATGAGGAACAGCGATGAGCCAGGTATTATTTTTTAAAACAATCACGCCCACCTCCATTTTTTTATAATTGATGGAGTCAAATTCAAATGTTTGTGCAGATGATTGTATTGTACCCGAAATAATAATTAAGATGACCGGAAATAAAATTCTCATGTGAAAAAATTTATAGCAATTGAAGATCAAAATCATGCCATAACCGGCAGGATTATTTATTTTCTCCTTCACCCGCAAATTCAAACGAATCGAAAAAGCGATTTACATTCAGAGACTGAATAGCTGCAGGTTCTCCTCCGGCAATGTATTGGTAAACTGCGTTTTTATCGAAGAAGAAATACATCAGATATGTTTTCTTATTCATCAAAGGCATTACAACATACCGGCCTTCAATTCCATTTTTTGTCACCTTTGTGATGGATTGCGCTTTTCCGAAATACTGGCGCTCGGCATTTGCGATCAGCTCTTCATAAAATGCATTTTTTCCCTTGAATTTATAGCCCGGAGGATAATTATATACGCTGATGCTGTAGGTGATATTTTCTTTATAATCTTCTGCCGTATATGTAATGAGGTTCATTGCACCGCTACCCACATTATAGGACTGTGTTGATTTGGAAGGAGGTGTGGGGATATAACATTTAAATGCCGGCTGTTCAAATAAAAACCAATTGCTGATTGATGCACCTGTTGTATGAAAGGAATGGAAAAAAGCTTCTGAAAAAACAGAATATGCGTTATCACCCGGACCACCGACAAGCATTTGATATAAAATATTATCCTGCAGAAAAAACACAGAACGAACGAAAAATGAATCACCGACTATTGCAGTAAATTCACGACCGGTATAATATGGAGTGGAAATAATTCTTTGAGCAAGAGGTTTACCTCCGATATTATTTACAGACCGTTCAAGGAAATCGTTGTAAAAAGTATTTTTATCCGCGGCCTTAAATGTCGGCGGATATACGGTATAACCAATGGAATAAAACAGATCCGTTTTGGCGTGATTTGTTTGATAAATATATTGCTTGATCGTACCAAGCACATTGTCTTCCACAATTGACTCCCAATCTCCCTTAATGGGTACCCGCACTTCAAAATTCGCATCTGCACCTTTCATTTTATACCAGTTACCGAGGAATAAAGTATCCGACCCTTCATAATCGAACATATCATTAAACGGATCATTGTAAGCTTTATACTTTTTATTTTTATACGATTCGGTAATATCTGCCGATTGCACAATTGTAATTTCCTCCGGATTAATAATTGTATTTGCTGTTGTGCTGAGTGCGATCACCGGAAAACCATCGGGCGGCGCCTGATTTGTATTCTTCGGTGTGGTAACTGTATTATTCGTTTGTGTTTGTGCAGAAGCAACTTGTTGTTTCAGCTGCACTGTTTCTGCCGTAACCGTATATCCTTTGCTTTTCAATTTGGCAAGCAATCCCTTTTCACCTGCAGTATATTCAGTATTTAAAACATATAAAACAGATTGCTGAGCACTGAGTGCTTCAATTTTTTTTGCTACCAGATCGGTTATCTGATTAATATAAATTTCAATATAGGCAGATTGTTCACGGGAATAAACCTCATCGGCATATTCTTCTGTTTGCTGATTTTTATATAATTGTAATTTCAGATTATCAGATTCAAGCACGGCTTTTTCATTTGCCATATAATTACTTAAAATAAATGCCTGTGTATCGTAATCCACCTGATCCATGATGGATGCAATTTGCCGCAGTGTAAGAATGGATAATGTGGGTTTTGTTTTATGAATAGCGCTGTTAAATAATTCGGTTTGCTGAAAGGGATATCCTCTTTTATAATCTTTATCCCTGAATAATTGTAAAATATATAATGGTTTTAAAGTATAAATCGAATCGATATTGGCAGCAAGTTTATCACGCACCATTAATTCCATTCGGATCCTGTCTTCACGTTTATAATAACCCTTCAATGTTCTTTCCTCGGGCGCAGCCATTAATGTCGGGATATTTTGTTTATCCGATGCGTCGGGTATACAATAAAATGCAACCGTATTTACTTTATCAAGAATCGGAATTGCAGGAGTTACGATATCATAATTTTCAACCCCGCTTACTTCAGAAGTACATAAAATATAGGAAGGAGCAGTGCTGCCCGGCCCTGAAATTTTCCACAAAATTGATTGCGAAAATCCCGTAAGCCCGCTTGTGATCAATATCAAAAAAAGAAATTTGCCCGATAGTTTTTGCATACTCTGTTTGGGTAAAATTATAAAATTAGTTTTCATTTCTATAAATCATTCTGCAGGCGCTTGTCACAGGCTATACAACGCAGAAACAAATTGTAAATTTGACGCAAAAATCGGCAGGTATGAAATCACATCTTTTTCTTCCCTTTTGTCTTTTGTTTTTAACCGGCGGAATTGCAGAGGCACAATGTATTTCCGGTGATTGCAATGGCGGCAACGGCACCTACAAATACAGCAACGGAGACATGTACACAGGTGAATGGGAAAATGGTGTTCTTGAGGGATATGGACGATACGACTGGATCGACGGGTCGTATTATGTTGGTTATTTTGCCGCCGGACACAGGGAAGGTCAGGGTAAATATGTAGGCGCAGACGGAACCGTGCTCGAAGGTAAATTTAAAAACGGCGAATTGGTGCCTACCTCGGGTTGTATTTCCGGCGATTGTGCGAATGGAAACGGCACGTATAAATTTAACAACGGGGATATCTATGTTGGCGACTGGAAAAATTCGATGCGGACAGGTTATGGCAGATATGATTGGGCAGACGGCTCGTATTATATCGGATTTTTTTCTGAAAATAATCTGCATGGAAAGGGTTCCTATTATTCGGCGGATGGAACGAAAATGATCGGAACATTTGAGAACAATCAATTTATGAAATCAGATGCTGATGTTACCGCTACAGACAATAACGAAAAACCGCTGGACAACATGCTGGCAGAAATGGATGCAAAAACAAAGGCCGATAATCTTGCCAAGGCCGAAGCGGTGAGAAGCGCTTTAAAAAAAGATTTTTGTGCACTTGCGCAAACGGTAGTAAATCAATACGGATCTGATTTTGAATCTCTCAAAGGGCCGAAACAGGAAAGTTATTTTGATTTCGGGAATTCCTGGTATGCAAATTTAATGGCGCAGAATTCGGTGATCGCAGGAATTAATGAAGATATGCTCACCGGCTCCAGGTCATATTATAATACCTTGTTTGAAACAGATGATTTTACCGCTGCAAAAGCGAAATATGATGAATACATCAGAATGATGAATAATTGCACGATCAATTGCTGTACACTCGTGTATGATACAAATGATTACAAGGGCGATTCATATGAAAGTTATCTCACTTATTGGCTGACGTTTATGATCGCCGATGGATATGATAATGAGAAATATAAAAATCTCACACTCGAAATTGAATTAATGAGCAACGTGATCGGACCAAAATGGTCGTTGATATTCAGAGTTTACGACCTCGGTGATTTATAATCAGACTTTACTCCAAATGCGGGTATTGAGATTCATTTCATCAACAATGCCTGTACAAAATAATACCTGCTTATAATAATTCTCCACATCGGCATAATTCATTACCGTTTTGCGAAGCGATGGTTCAAATAAATTTTGTTTCATCGGTATCGCCATATAAATATTTGAGCCGGTAAATGAAAATTGAATTTTAGCATCCATTCTTTTTCTGAATTCAACAATCCGCTCCATAAATGTGGTAGATAAAATATATCGTGCTTCAACTTCATCCGTACTGTATACAACAAAATATTTTTCAAACTCAGGGCTCTCAAGCCTTACCACGTCGGGCCTACCGATGCTCAGGTTCTGCATCATTTTTCCAAACATTCCAAGAAATCTTTCACCGAAATCGCTGAGAATATATGTTTGTCCGTGAAATGTTTTATTGAAATCGGCAATAAAAAACAAACCTTTAAATATGGTTACATAGCGTGTATTTCCTTTTGAATCTGTTTGCCGGTCCTGCGTGTGTAATTCACAAAATTCAACTTTTGTTTTTTCGATCATTCCCGTCACCAGATCTTCACCATTATAAATATCAGGATTGGTGAGAAATATTCTGCTTGTATCATAAATTGATTTTCCGATAAATTGATTTGGTTCGTATGCAAGTCCGGTTGAAACGAAATTGATCAGTTTCCCGATCACGATTTTTTTATACTCCGCTCTGAAATTCGGACGGTCGCGTTTAAAACCAAACATTGCATAATAAATCACAAGGCTGATCAATAAAAAAACAAGGATCATCCACGGAAGCATCGTTGCAAGTCCGAGAACAACAGATAAAATTCCGGCGATCCACATATAGCGCACCCGTTTTAATTGTTCTTTGCGAAGATGTTCAAGATATTCAAGTTGCGGAACAATCTCAGCATCATAAAACGGGCGCAGTTCTTCCAGAGATTTCATAAAAAAAAGAGGTAATTGGTGAATTTATAAAAGCGAAAGTAATAAGCAAAATGGAATTATGAGCCCGTAAATCCATCGCCATTCGATATTTCCTCAACCGGAAAAACGGGTTCATTCTCTTCTTCAGGTTTATTATCATCCTTATGATGACCGAATATTTTCCGCTGGAAAAGAAGAATTGATAAAACACCGATTGTGATTGCGCTGTCGGCTACATTAAATACGGGCCGGAAGAATAAATAATATTTTCCCCCAAGAAACGGGATCCAGTCGGCATATTTTCCTTCAAACATCGGGAAGTAAAACATATCGACTACATGGCCGTGCAGTAATGTTGCATATCCGGGCCCTTCGGGCAAAAATTGCGCAACCGCACCTGAAGTTGAATCGGAAAATAATACGCCGTAAAAAATACTGTCGAGGATATTTCCCATTGCACCGGAGAAAACGAGCGCAATGCTGATGATCAGCCCTTTCGAAGCGTTTGATTTAATAAGGGTCATGAGATAATATCCGATAAAGAAAACAGCGATCAGCCTGAAAATTGTGAGCAAAACTTTACCATAATCTCCTCCAAGCTGCATCCCGAAGGCCATGCCTTCATTTTCAACGAAAAGAATACGGGCCCAGCTTAATCCGAGAATATTCAATCCCTCACCGATCTGGTAGGTTGTTTTGATCCAGATTTTTATGATCTGGTCAATGATCAGGACAAGGGTAATAATTAATATTGCTAAATGAGAGCGTTTCACCGTTTATGAATCAGCCTTTGCCTCCCTGCTTCGCTTCTATGCTGAGTGTTGCATGCGGAACGGCACGAAGGCGCTCTTTGGAGATAAGCCTTCCGGTTTCGCGACAAATACCATAGGTTTTATTTTCAATACGGATCATTGCTTTTTCAAGGTGACCGATATACTGGATCTGGCGTGATGCCATCTGGCTGAGGTATTCACGTTCAGAAGTTGAAGTACCGTCTTCAAGCCCTTTAAACCTTGCATCAGAATCATCACCCATTTCACTGCTTCTGCTGATTTGTTCCTGCAGATATTTTAATTCACTTCTCGCGGTTTCAAGTTTATTTGTGATGAGTTCTTTGAATTCTTTCAGTTCTTCATCGCTGTAGCGGGTTCTGTTATCGACAAAACCATTTACTTTTTGAATCGGCTGCTTTTGTTTAACCACTGGCTTAATTTCCTTTTTCACTACCGGTTTTTCAATTATTACGGGTTTCTCTTCTTTCACGATCGGTTTAACCACGGGCTTTTCAACTGCTTTTGCAACCGGTTTTGCCGGCTGCTTCACAACAGGTTTTTCTTTCACAGCAGGTTTCACATTTACCGGCTTGCTTATTTTTTTAACAGGTTGTTTCGAAACTTTTGCTGGCTTTTTCTCTGCTTTTTTAGCTATCGGTTTTGCTGGCGCCACTTTCTTTTTCTTAACTGCTTTTGCCGCTGCTTTTACAGGCTTCGCCTTCACAGGTGCTTTTTTAGCTGCGGCCTTTGCCGGCTTCTTAACTGCTTTTTTAATTTTTGCTTTTGGAGCAGCTTTGGCTTTTGCTGCCTTTACTTTTTTCTTAGTGGGTTTTGATGCCATAACCTTAACTTTTTTGAATAGATACCTTTATTTGTATGTCATTTACCTCTGCTTGTCCGAATTGATCAAGATGTTCAACCAGCTCGAACTTATCTGCCAAAATTTCGGCGCAAATATACGCCTTATAATTAAGTATAGCTGAATTCAGTTCACTTTCCGATTCCATTGAAACGACGATTCTGTCGGTTATTTCGAGGTTCATTTCTTTGCGGATACGCTGCAGCTGGCTCACCAGTTCGCGTGCAATTCCTTCTTCAATTAATGCATCTGTCAGCGTAATATCCAAAGCAACCGTAACCGAACCCGCATTTGCAACCAGCCATCCCGGAATATCCTCCGTTTGAATTTCAACATCCTCTAACGCAATTTCAACTTCTTTATGTTCCAATGCAAGATTAATTTTTCCCTTTGATTCAAGCTCGGCAATTTGTTCCTGTGAAAATCCCGCAATTAAATTCGCGGCGGTTTTCATTTCTCCACCCAGTTTCGGCCCGAGCGCTTTGAAATTTGCCTTGATCTTTTTTGTAAGTAGACCTTTTGTATCGTGGATATATTCTATCTCCTTTAAATTCACTTCAGATTTGATAAGGCCTTCCACTTCTTCCAGCTGATGCTGGATTCTTGCATCCAAAACCGGAATCATCGCTTTCGCCAGTGGCTGACGCACTTTAATATTTACTTTTTTGCGCAGGGCAAGCAGGGTGGAAGTAATTTCCTGCGCCATTTGCATGCGCTCTTCCAGGTCTTTATTGATCAGTGATGCATTATAAACCGGAAAATCTGTGAGATGCACGGAAGAAAATTTTTCACGGCCGGTTTGTTTGTTCAAATTACCAAATAACCATTCAGCCATAAATGGCGAAACCGGCGCCATTAATTTTGAAACGGTTTCAAGACATGTATATAAAGTTTGATATGCTGCTAATTTATCTTCCGAATTTTCCGATTTCCAGAAACGCCTTCTTCCTAAACGCACATACCAGTTGCTTAAATGATCGCACACAAAATCCTGAATTAATCTTGCCGCCTGTGTTGGTTCGTAGTCATTAAAATAATCCGTGCAATCTTTTATTAATGTGTTTAAAACAGAAATGATCCACCGATCGGATTCGGTTCTTTCTGAAAGTGGAATTTCTTTTTCGGAATAATTAAATCCATCGACATTCGCATAGAGTGCAAAAAATGAATAGGTATTATAAAGTGTTCCGAAAAATTTTCTCTGCACTTCGGTAATTCCTTCAAAATCAAATTTTAAATTATCCCAGGGTTGGGAATTGGTGATCATGTACCAACGTGTTGCATCAGCACCGTATTTATAAATTGTTTCAAACGGATTTACACCATTGCCCAAACGCTTCGACATTTTATTTCCGTTTTTGTCGAGCACCAGTCCATTGCTCACAACATTTTTATAAGCAACCGAATCATTAATTAATGTTGCGATCACATGTAATGTAAAAAACCATCCGCGGGTCTGGTCTACACCTTCCGCAATAAAATCTGCCGGAAAATAATTTGCAAATGCTTCTTTATTTTCAAAAGGAAAATGCCATTGTGCAAAAGGCATTGCTCCGCTATCGAACCAGACATCAATTAAATCCGGTTCGCGGCGCATGGGTTTTCCGGAATTACTGACAAGAATTATTTCATCAACGAATGGCCTATGTGGATCGAAAGATGATTGCTTGCTATTGTCGACTGAAGACTGTGGACTGAAGACTGCGGACTTTATTGCCTTGTCAATTTCTTCATTTAATTGTTCAAATGATCCGATACAAATTTCTTCTGCGCCGTCATCTGTCCGCCAGATTGGAAGCGGTGTTCCCCAATAACGTGAACGTGATAAATTCCAGTCCACCAGGTTTTCGAGCCATTGGCCGAAACGCCCTTCACCGGTGCTTTGCGGCTTCCAGTTAATTGTTTTATTTAATTCGATCAAACGGTCTTTTGCAGCGGTTGATTTAATAAACCAGCTGTCGAGCGGATAATAAATCACCGGTTTATCCGTCCGCCAGCAATGCGGATAATTATGTTCGTATTTTTCAACTTTAAATGCGCCGTTATTTTCTTTTAAAAAAATTGCGATGTCTACATCCGGATTTTTCCATTCGGGATCATCGGTATAATTTTTTACATAACGGCCGCTTAAATGCAAAGTTTTAAAATCGGGTAATTCAATAAATTTTCCCTGTTTGTCCACTAATGTTAATGTGCCGATATTATTTTGTTTTGCAACACGAAAATCATCTGCACCAAAACTCGGTGCAATATGCACGATGCCGGTACCATCTTCCGTGGAAACAAAATCTCCAACAATTACTTTGAACGCATCACCGCTTTCGGGTTTTTGAAATTGCAATAATTGTTCATAGCGTATGCCGGCTAATTCTTTTCCTTTGAAGGAAGATATTAATTTCCATCCTGATTTATTTTCAGGATTTAATTCATGCGTTTTATTTTCATCTTTAAAATAGGCGGCAACACGATCTTCTGCAAGAATAACAGAAATTAATTTTTCTGTATAAGGATTCAATGTTTCGATCTGCACATAATTAATTTCTTTCCCGACGGCTAATGCGCAATTGCTCGGCAATGTCCATGGTGTGGTTGTCCATGCTAAAAAATACACCCCCCCTTGCCCCTCATCAAGGAGGGAATTATTGAAGCCGCTGAAAATTTTCGGATGCAATGCATGATCATCTTTTATTATTTTAAACTGCGCAACAATCGTTGTGTCTTTTACCGGTTTATAAGTGCCGGGCTGATTTAATTCGTGTGAACTTAATCCGGTTCCTGCAGCCGGCGAATAAGGCTGAATTGTATATCCCTTGTATAATAAATTTTTATCGTAGAGTTGTTTTAATAAATACCAGAGTGTTTCAATATAATTTTTATCGTAGGTGACGTATGGATTTTCCATATCTACCCAATAACCCATAATATCTGTTAATTCTTCCCATTCATGTTTGAACTGCATCACCTGCTTTTTGCAGAGCGCATTATATTCTTCAACAGATATTTTTTTGCCGATATCTTCTTTTGTGATATTGAGCAATTTTTCCACGCTTAATTCCACTGGCAGGCCATGGGTGTCCCAGCCGCCTTTGCGTTTAACCTGGAAACCCTGCATGGTTTTATAGCGGCAGAACAGATCTTTCAATGTGCGTGAAAGCACATGGTGAATGCCGGGCGTGCCGTTGGCGCTGGGCGGGCCTTCGTAAAAAACGAAATCAGGATTACCCTCGCGGCCCGAGACCGATTTTTTAAAAACGCCCTCCGCATTCCAGAATTTTAAAATTTCTTTTTCAAATTCTGGGATATTGAGTTGCTTGTATTCCGGATATTTTGACATGTGGTATATTCAATATTTAGAGGCGCAAAATTAATTTAAAGAAGTGTAATGAGTTTTTGGAAAATTGTCCGGCAGATTAGTCCTTTTTTTCCTCTTCCTCTTTCTGCACATCCACCAGATCGGTAAAGGAAGATGTTTTTCGGATTGTTTTCCGGTGCGATTTGCTCAATCCTTTTTCGAATAAAAGAATTAATGCAGGTAATAATAATAAATTGTTGAAGAGCGCAACAAGCAATGTGATGCTAGTGAGCAATCCCATATTTACAGTTCCGCCGAATTTGCTGAAAACGAAAATGAAAAATCCGCAGAATAAAATAAGCGAAGTATAGATCATACTCACACCGGCTTCCTGCAAACTGCTGTTCACTGTTTTCGGAATATCAAAACTGTTGCGGATGAGATCATGTTTATATTTTGCAACAAAATAACAGGTGAAATCCACACACATCCCATAGGCGATACTGAAAATTAAAACCGTTGATGGTTTAATTGCAATATTTAAAAATCCCATGATGGCACCCGTAATAAATAACGGAATTAAATTCGGCAGGAACGAAATAAACAACATGCGTAAACTGCGGAACTGATATAAAAGAATTAAAGAGATCACAATTAATGCAAGCATCACACTTTCAAATAAACTGTCAATTAAATATTCATATCCCGATACAGCCACCACACTTGTTCCGGTAAGTACCACATTATAATTTTCTTTATCAAAAATCGAATCGATCTTGGGTTGCAGTTCCGCTAAAAATTTCGGCATCGAATCAGATCCGAGATCTGCGACATGCACACTTATTCTTGCAATCTCTCCTTTGGAATCAACAAAACGGTTTTCCAAAACGCCTTTCTGGCCCGAGTTTTCGAGATATTCTTTTACTTTCAGATCGTTTGATGTGAGCGTACTGAAATCAGGTAATGCATAATATCGCGGACTGCCGTTGAAATATGCCTGGCGTGCAAATTTTAATCCGTCGATCAATGAAATGGAAGATGATAATTGCGGATAATGTGAAAGCGTATCCTGCAGCGTTGCAATTTTTTGCAGCGTTGCCATATTTGTTACTTTAATTGATGAGGTATCAGGACGTTTTACAATAATTGTATCATACTGGTATGTTGTATCAATCCCCGCAATATCCATTTGTTCATTTACAATTGTATCCTGCACAAAACTTACCACCTGGTTTTTCGACACCATTATTTCAAAAGGCATTACACCATGAAATACGGTCTCAAAAAACTTCATATCCTGATACACATCGGTAGTTTCTCTTACCTCATCTAAAATAAAACCACGAGACTTTAACCGGGAAGCACCAAAAATCGAAACCGTGATCACCAGCAATGCAACAATAAATATTTGTTTGCGGTGATTGGCGGTCCATAATTCAAGTTTGGTGAGAATGAATTTTAATTGTTTGCCTTCGAGATAAGCCGTATGTTTTTGTTTCGGTGAAGGGAGAAAACTATAAACCACCGGAATACCGATAATGGAAATTAAAAATGTGGCAAGCACACCTATTGTTGCGATCAAACCGAATTCTTCGAGTATGCGCACATTCGTAAAACAAAAAACAGCAAAGCCGACGGCTTTTGTAAGATTTGTAATTGTTGTTGCAAATCCGAGTTTCTCCACCATTAAGGTGAGCGATTTTATTTTATTGCCGTTGCGGCGGTATTCCTGATGATATTTATTGAGGAGATACACGCAGTTCGGGATCCCCATAACGATCAGTAAACTCGGAACAAGGCTCGTGAGGACGGTCAGGTCATAACCCAGCAATGCCATTACGCCGGTTGAAATAACCACGCCGCTGCCGATGATGATCAAAGGGAAAACGACGGCGTCCCATGATCTGAATAAGATAAACAGGACGATGATTGTTATTAAAATTGCGAGAATAAGAAACAGCCGCACTTCATGTGTAATGGTTGTGAGCTGATAATACCTGATGAACGGCAGGCCTGAATATTTAATATCTGTTTGCTTTTGTTCGGAAAATGCTTCTGTGATATCCTGGATCTGGTTGATCAATGTAATGCGCATCGGCGAATCCAGGACTTCCCGGTTCAGGGCGATGAGCATCACATAGGTATTTGAATCAGGGCTGTAGATGCGCTCTTTATAAAAAGGCAGTCGCGAAAACTCATTGTGAATTGAATCCAGTTCGGCCTGTGTTTGCGGCGCAGAAACAATGAGCGGATGGATATCAAATTTTTTCTCCGCTGTATTCTTTACAAGATTATAGGTGGTCGGAACCGATAGCGTACTTTCAACATTCGGAATGGCCCGGATATCTTTTTCCATCTGGTACCAGGCATTGAAAAAATCAAGGTTAAAAAACTGATCGGTCTGAACGCCAAGAAACAAAACATTTCCTTCTTCCCCGAAAACAGCTTTAAAATTCTCGTAATCTGTAAAGGTTTTGTCATCTTCCGGCGTGGTGCGGTAAAACTCATAACTCAGTTTCACCTTTGTGGTTTCGTAGGTCATGAATGCCGTGATCACAGCCCAACCTATCAGAAACGCCCACCGGTTGCGTAAAATAATGCTTCCCAAATATCGCCAGACAGCCATAAAAAGTGGCCAAAGATACTAAAAAACAGCCCCTCATGAACTGATTTGCATCAGCCGGAATTCTGAAATATAGATTTCATTTCTGCGTTATAGCTTTCTATTTCTGAACTTTGCCGGATCAATATGAAACAGAGCTTTTACTTTTTGACGGGATGCATATTTTGTGTTTTCACGGGATGCATGTTTTGCGGAGCCGGATTATCTGCTCAAAATGTTACAATCGGCCAGTGGAAAGCACATCTCGCCTATAACGGAGCAATGAGTGTTGTGGATGCAGGAGATAAAGTATATTGTGCAAACGAGTCTTCCCTGTTTTCTTTCAATAAAACCGATAATTCGTATGAACGCCTCAGCACGGCCACCGGATTTTCGGATATCGGTGTAAAGGGGATTTATTACGATGAAATAAAAAACACTCTTGTAATTGCTTATACGAACAGCAATATTGATTTTTTGCTGGATGGTGAGATATATAATTTCCCCGCAATTAAATCAGGAAATGTTTCCGGAGATAAAAATATTTACGGCGCTACATTCAAAGGCGATAGCGTGATTCTTTCCTGCGGATTTGGAATTGTATTATTTGATATATCAAAAAGAGAAAGCCCGGCAACATATTATTTTAATGATATAACCGGAGCGAATTTCAGAGTAAATTCTGCAACTGTATTCGAAGGATATATTTATGCCGGCACAGCAAAAGGAATATATCGCGGCAGTTTGAATTATCCATTGCTCGAAGATTTCGGCGCATGGGAAAAAATAAGCGGCACCGAAGAATTACCTGATGGCGATACAAAATTTATTACCTCACTCGGAAATGAATTATATGCCGTAATCGGCGATACTGTTTACAGTTCTTCAGCCGGCGTATGGAATACTTTTTTATCGGAAGAGGGCTGGCATATTTCACATTTATATTCTGTAAACGATCATTTATTAATTACTGAAAAACACGGCGATCTTGTTCCGTCTGATAATTCAAGAATTTATGTGCTGGATGAAACCGGTGCGGTAAATGTAATTGAATCGTCGACACAATTAAGTTACCCGATGCAATCGGTGATAGATGTAAATAATAATATATGGATCGCCGATAGTTACAACGGACTTATTAAAACCGATGGTGCAAATTATAATTATTATTTGCCGAACGGCCCGGGCTCCTCGAAAGTAATTGATATGGCTATTTCAAATTCAATTGTTTGGGTGGCACCCGGAGAAATTACTCCGCAATGGACCTATGCGTATAACCGCGACGGATTTTTTATTTATGATTTTGGCTACTGGACAACCGTGAATAGAAATTCATTGCCGGCGCTGGATACCCTGCTTGATATTTTTGCAATTGAAATTGACGAAAACACAAATACTGCATACATCGCATCTTTTGGCGGCGGCCTGCTCGAATATCACCGCGACAATCAATCAGCAAATGTTTATAAGCAGGGATATGTGGATGGAACCGTAGGTGATGAATCGAAATATCGTGTCTCCGGATTAAAGCTGGATATATATAATAATTTATGGATCACGAATTACGGCGCACAAAATCCGATTGTTGTAAAAAAATCGGACGGCACATGGAAAACATTTACAGGGTTTTCGCTGAATGCATTCGGGAACCAGGTAGGGCAGGTTGTAATTGATAATTATAATCAGAAATGGGTTCAGATGCCGAGAGGGAATGGAGTTTTAGTGTTGAATGATAATAATACGATTGATGATGAGTCGGATGACAAAGTAAAATTTTTATCGAGCGGAGCCGGAAAAGGAAACCTGCATACAAATTATATTAATTGTCTCGCTGCTGATAAACAAGGTGAAATATGGGTCGGCACAAATGAAGGCATAACGATTTTTTATAATCCTTCTGAAGTATTTTCCGGGACTACTGCCGGCGATGCAACACAGCCACTCGTTAATCTCGGTGGTTATTATGAACAATTATTGCGCAATGATATTGTAAATACAATTGCAGTTGACGGAGCAAACCGAAAATGGGTGGGTACAAACAGCGGCGCTTTTTTAATTAATGAAGACGGCACCGAACAATTATTATATTTTAATCAGGATAACTCACCTTTATTTTCAAATACGGTTCTCACAATTGAAATTGATGGTAAAACAGGTGATGTATATTTCGGCACCGATAAAGGAATAATTTCATATCGCTATACTGCAACCGAAGGTGTAGGGGAAATCACTGAAGTAAATGTATTTCCCAATCCCGTGCGTGAAAATTACAGCGGGCCAATCGCAATCAACGGATTGACACAAGACGCAGAGATCAGAATTACGGATATCAGTGGCCGCATGATTTATCAAACTACTGCACTGGGAGGCCAGGCGATCTGGGATGGAAATGGTTATAACGGAGAACGTGCAAAAACCGGTGTTTATCTGGTATACAGTTCAAATGAAGACGGATCACAAACGTATGTTGCGAAAATATTAATGATAAATTAGAATCAAGAATCAGGAGTCAGGAACCAAGACTGGATAACTTTAATTAATATCCATTATTTAATTTAGACCCTTCTTGATTCCTGACTCTTGACTCCTGACTCCAAAACATGCTTCACAAAACCCGCGGTATTGTTTTTAAAACTGTGAAATATTCGGAAACGAGTATTATCACCACCATCTACACAGAAAAATTCGGGAATCAGACGTATATCATCAGCGGGGTAAGGTCTTCAAAATCAAAATCCAAAGCAGCATTGTATCGCCACGGCAATTTACTTGAACTGGTGGTTTATCATAAAGAAACCCGAAATATTATGCGCATCAGCGAAGCGAAATTTGCGCATGCCTACCAGGAAATTCCGTTTCAGATTATTAAAAGTTCATTGCTGTTATTTTACATCGAATTGCTGAATAAAACATTGAAAGAGCACGAGCAAAATGAAGAGCTGTTTGATTTTTTATTTGAAATATTTATCGCACTTGATGAAACCGACCGGCCGACCGCAAATCATCATATCTGGTTTTTACTTGCACTTTCAAAATATCTCGGATTTTATCTGGCTTCAGATGAAGGTAGTTATTTTGATCTGCGAGAAGGTGTATTTGTGCGCACCATGCCAGGACATATGAATTTTATTCCCGAAGGATTATCAAAAAAACTGCGCAATATCATCGACCCCGAATTAATTAATTATGACCAGATCCAATTGAGCGGAGGGGAGAGAAAACAATTATTGCATTATCTGCTTCAATATTATAAACTGCATGTTGCCGAATTCGGTGAAATGCATTCATTGAATATTTTGGAGGAATTGTTTAAGAAGTAAAAGCAAATTGCTCGCGGATCTCACAGATCTTCGCAGATAAAGTGAAAGCAATTTCTATATGAATGCAGCGCCAACCATCTGTGAAAATCTGAGTAATCTGTGGTGAAAATTCAATTCATTAAATACAAAGTCCAGTTTTGAAAACTGTATTTCTGTTTATAAATATGATCCTGATATTTAAATGTCCCGGTCGAATCTGCAGGGTAACGTGTAACAATAATCCCGTCGGGGATAAATGAATGATCTGAATATTGGAGAGATGCATTTTCCGCCATGATATTTTCCATCCGCAGATCATTCACATCATCCAGCATCACCCACATCGGGTATTCCCAGGTATCACCGCCGGTTATCCAGCCCATGTTTTTTAATTTTTGTGCATGGATAATTGCAGAAATATCAGTAAAAGGTTTTTTTAATTCTTTGTTATTGGAAAAGTACTGATCGTATTTTGATTGATTGAAAATATTTTCTTTCAGTAACCAGGGCCTTGATTGATTTAAAAATAAAAATGCAAAAGCTGAAATTGAAAATAAAAGAAGAAGAATAATTTGCATTTTGGGTTTAAATGATTCCGCAATCAGCGCAAGAAACGCAGATGCTAAAATAAACATGGGTAAATGCAGGCGGCAATGCCATATCTGCCATTTGAGAATATAACAGAAGAGCAAAAACATAAAAACACTTATCCATAGCAGGAATTGAATCCATTTATTTTTACGGAATTCTTTTTTCACCAGAAAAATAAAAAAGCAAATTATGAATAACAGGGTATGCAATAAATTTCCGGCCGAATCTTCATGTGTAGAAAATTGCTGCACCTGGAAAGGCGGAGAATAACTCCAGCTATAGCGTGGCGAATTCACATTCATGCCGATCAGGGAATTAAAATTTTCGACCGATTTTTCGGTAAATGCATTTACAGCAGGAAATGGTGTTTTTAAATGCAGTGCCACATTTTTTGAAACATTCGAAGCCATGGGTGCGATACCATATGAATCATTATTTAATCCATAAGTAATTCCAAACGGACTACCGAAGGTTTGATAATTCCGATTGGCCGACGGGCCGTAAATAATTGCAATAATAAATACGGCAGGCAGGGCAAAATAAAATGCTTTCCATTTTAATCTCCAAAACAAATAAAGAACAAAGCAAAATACAACGGGCATTAAATAAATAAGTGCCGTGCCTTTTGTTGTAATGGCGAGGGCACAGCAAAGGATGAAAGCAAGCACATCGTTTCTGCGGCATTGATAATTAATTATTTTCACCAGTAATAAAACGGAGGCGATAATAAAAAAACTTACCGCATAATCATTTTGTGTACTGTTGCTCTGTAAAATTCCCATCGGGATGGTGGCTGCAAAAAAAGCAGCAAGCAACTGCGTTGCTCTTTTTTTGCCGAATTCTTTTACAATCAATGAAACGCCTGCAACCGACCCCGCCATAAAAAGCCATTGCACCAGGTTTGCAAAACGGTCGTTGCCGGATAATAATCTGAAATGCAAAATAATATATTCTGCCAGCGGCGGCTGTGTGATCTGTCTGCTGATCTGTGTCTGATACTGATCCACATTTTTATTCTGCATCCAGTGCATCACACGTCCGAGATGATAGGTCATACTGTCCCAGTTATTGGGATAAGCAACCAGACTTGTAACCAGTGTGATCAGAAAAATAAATACAATTGATCCGGCCATGAATTTTTCCTGACCGGAAAATTTCAATTTAAAATTAATTGCGGGTATATGTTTACCCCATTTCAACCAAAAGGAAACTGAAAACAACAGCAATACTGCCCAGCAAATTAAAATGCCGGAAGGAGAGATGAGATTAAAAGCACTGAGCAATTCCGTCGTACTAACAACAAATGCGGAAAGAAATAGTAAGCTATATAAAAATGAATAACGATGCTGCGGGCTGCCATCACGAAATTGATGAATGCACGAAAAATTTAAATACAAAAAAATAAATGTGATAAATACAATTGCGATCAGCATGCGTTAATCATACGACTCCAAATGTACTCTTTCTTTCGGATAGCCCATTGCCGCGATGCGTTCGCGGGCTTCCGTGATCATATTCCGCCAGCCGCATAAATAAAAATCAAAATCTTTTTTCCCGCCTTCAGCAATTTCCTCATAAACAGTATGCACATATCCTTTTCTGCCGTTCCAGTTTTCAGGATGATCGCGGGAAAGCACAACATGATAATGGAAATTCGGATGCTTTGCAGCGAGCTCCGTTAATTCATGATAGTATAAAACATCTTTAAAAATCCTTGTCCCGAAAACCAAATGGATCTGAACAGCAGGATTTTTATGCAGAAATAAATCATTGATCTGTGATCTGAACGGTGCGATACCGGTACCTGTGCAGATCATTACGATATCCCGTTCCAGTTTTTCAGGTAAAACAAAAATACCCTGCGGCCCGCGAAATTTAATTTCAGATCCGACACCTACTTCATTAAACAGATACGACGAACCCCTTCCGTCTTTTTTATGGCTTATAAGCAGCTCAAAAATATTCGAACCGTTGGGAGATGATGCGATGGAATAACTCCTCAAACGCTGGCTCGGCCTGTCGGCAATCGGGAGATCCAATGAAACAAACTGGCCCGGCAGATATTGAAAATTTTCAATCCCTTCGGCTTCCAGGAAATAGCTTCTCGTGTTTTCAGTTTGCTGAACAATATCTTGAACTTTCGAAATCTGCCAGGTTAGCATAATTGGTTTTAGAATGCTAAGTTATTATGAATCAGTTTGGTTCGGGAAAAATCAGACAAGAATCATTGTATCCTGTCCGTATAATTCATAGCTAACAAAATCAAATCAATATTGTTTTAAGTAATTTTACACCGGCTACATGAATTTGAATGAATTGCTCTCCCGCTATACGGCGGAAGATGTGCGGGTGAAACATATTATCGGACAGATTGAGAAACAAAACGCTAAAAATCTCCATCTGAAGGGCATTGCCGGCTCATTACTTTCCTTTGTTGCATGCAGCGTTTATAAAAATCTCAATCACCACCATTTATTTATTCTCAACGATAAAGAGGAAGCAGCTTATTTTTTAAATGATATTGAAACATTACTTGAGAAGAAGGATATTCTTTTTATTCCCGATTCATTTAAAAAACCCGGCAGCTTTGAAGAGGTGAGTACCAACAATGTGCTGCAGCGAACTGAAGCGATCAACCGGATCACACACTCTTCAACCAGGGGAGAAATAATTATTACGTATCCGGAAGCACTTGTCGAAAAATTTGTCGTTGCCGAAGAATTAAATAAAAACATCATCTTCCTGAAAAAAGGGGAGAAGCTCGACGACCATTTCATAATTGATCTTTTGATTGAACATGGTTTTGAAAGAACTGATTTTGTTTATGAACCCGGACAATTTTCGGTGCGGGGAGGAATTATCGATATTTTTTCTTTTGGGAATGATTTGCCGTATCGGGTTGAATTGAATGACGATGAAGTGGAAAGTATCCGTGTATTCGAGCCCGGCTCACAGATCTCTCAGAAATCAATTTCGCAAATTACCATCATCCCGAATATTCAAACGCAATTCGGAGAAGAACAAAAGGCATCGCTGCTTACATCGCTTCAAACAAACACAATCATCTGGTTTAAAGATGCGAAATATGCTTTTGAAGTAATTAACCAGTCGTATGAAAAAGCAATTGAATGGTATCAATATGCGTCGAATGAAAAAATAAAAGATAAGCGTTCGGATGTGTTACCCGACGAGCATCCATTTAAAGAACATGCTCCGGATGAAATGCTGATAGACTCGTCTGTATTATTAAAACAGACAGCAGAATTTAAAATTCTCGAATTCGGATTACATTCAACTATTGAAAACTCCGAAGAGATCATTTTTGACGCCGCACCACAGCCATTATTCAACCGGAATTTTGAATTGCTGATTACCAATTTAACACAACATAGTAAAAACAATTACGAATTATTTTTATTTACATGCAATCAAAAACAAGCCGACAGGTTTGAACAGATATTTCACGATCTCGATGCAAAATTCAAATACACATCCATTGCACATCCGATTGCCAATGGATTTATTGATCACGATCAGAAAATATTGTGCTATACCGATCATCAGATATTTGAACGCTATCATAAATACACTTTAAAATCCGGTTATTCGAAAAATGATGCGGTTACTTTAAAAATATTAATGGAGTTGCAGCCGGGAGATTATGTTACGCATATCGACCACGGCGTGGGAATTTATTCCGGACTGGAAAAAATTGAGATCAACGGCCAGGTGCAGGAAGCAGTGCGGTTGATTTATCAGAATAAAGATTTATTGTATGTAAACATTAATTCACTTCATAAAATTTCGAAGTATTCCGGTAAGGATGGTGCAGAGCCGAAATTAAATAAGCTGGGCGGCGATGCGTGGGAACAACTGAAAAGAAAAACAAAAGCGAAAGTAAAAGATATCGCCAAAGAATTAATTGCGCTGTATGCAAAACGAAAAGCGAGTAAAGGATTTAAATTTTCTGCCGACGGCTATCTGCAAAATGAACTCGAAGCGAGTTTTATTTATGAAGATACACCTGATCAGCTGAAGGCAACACAGGATGTAAAAAAAGATATGGAGCGTTCGTTTCCTATGGACAGGCTGGTGTGTGGTGATGTGGGATTCGGGAAAACGGAAATTGCAATTCGTGCCGCATTTAAAGCGGCCGTTGACGGGAAACAGGTTGCCGTTTTGGTGCCGACAACCATTCTTGCGCTGCAACATTATAAAACATTTACAGACAGGCTAAAGGAATTTCCTGTTACTGTTGACTATGTAAACAGGTTTAAATCCGATAGGGAAAAAAAGATCACTTACGAAAAACTTGCGGAAGGAAAAATTGATATTCTCATCGGCACGCACGCCATCATCGGTAAAAAAGTAAAATTCAAAGATCTCGGATTATTAATTGTTGATGAAGAACAAAAATTCGGCGTAACGGTAAAAGAAAAATTACGTGAATTCAGGTCGAATATCGATACGCTCACATTAACGGCAACACCAATTCCGCGAACGCTTCAATTTTCAATGATGGGAGCAAGAGATCTTTCCATTATTAATACCGCACCGCCTAACAGGCAACCCATTCAAACGGAATTAAAAACCTTTGACGCCGATTTTATCCGCGATGCAATTTATTTTGAAATTTATCGCGGAGGCCAGGTTTATTTTATTCACAACCGGGTGAGGGATATTTTTGAAACAGCGGCATTTATTAAAAAGATTTGCCCCGATTTAAATATCGGTGTTGCACATGGTCAGTTGGAAGGAGATGAACTGGAGGACCATATGCTGAAATTTATTAATAAAGAATATGATGTATTAGTCTGCACAAATATTGTTGAAAGCGGACTCGATATACCCAATGCAAACACCATCATCATCAACAATGCACATTGGTTCGGTTTAAGTGATCTGCATCAGCTGCGTGGCCGTGTAGGACGCAGCAATAAAAAAGCTTATTGTTATTTGATCACCCCACCTTTGCATGCACTGCCCGATGATGCGAGGAAACGCCTGCGCACCATCGAGCAGTTTGCCGAACTGGGAAGCGGGTTTCAAATTTCAATGCGTGACCTGGATATCCGCGGTGCGGGAAATTTACTCGGTGCAGAACAAAGCGGATTTATTGCAGAAATCGGTTATGATACATTTCATAAAATTCTGGATGAAGCTGTGCGTGAATTAAAGCATACGCAATTCAAAGCGCTCTACGCAGAACAGATTGAAGAAAAACAGGAATTTGTAAAAGATGTGCAGATTGATACGGATCTTGAAATGCTGATTCCGGATGAATATATCAGCAATATCAGTGAACGGATGAGTATTTATACACGTCTTGATAATGTTGAAAATGAAGAACAACTTTCTGCCTTTAAAAACGAGCTCGTCGACCGGTTTGGAAAAATTCCGAAACAGGCGGAAGAATTATTTAATGGATTGCGTCTGCGATGGGTGGCGAAAGACCTCGGCTTTGAAAGAATAATTTTTAAAAATAAAAAACTGCGCTGCTTTTTTGTCGATAATCCCGAGAGTGTGTTTTATGACAGTAAATTCTTTCAGAAAATCGTGCAGTATATCGCCGATAAAAAATCAACAGGCATTATCAAGCAAACCGACAAACATTTAATTCTTGTTTTCGAACATGTTCAGAATATGGACCATGCAAAAAGGCTGCTCGAAAAGATTTATACGGATATAAATACAGAGCAGGGCTCGATATCCAACTAACCCGACGGCGAAAATCATAAAACCTGTGGCGGGAATATATTAGATTTGACTTCTAAAATTTACATCTATGCGCATCTTAAAAAACACCAGCTATCTCCTCGCCGCATTTATTTTGTTTTCTTTCAGATCAGGAAATACATGTGAGTCGTTTTTCCCGCAAAAAGTTGGAACAAAATGGGAGATGACAAATTATAACGATAAGGACAAGATCATGTCCAAATCCAAAAGCGAGCTGATCTCGGTGGATGATATTGATGGCGGGCTTGCGGCAACAATAAATATCGAAACATTCGACGATAAGAATAAATCCCTTTCGAAAGGAAGCGTTACAATGAAATGTACCGACGATAAGTTTTATATGGATATGAGCAATATGTTTCCAAAAGATCAGATGGCCGGAATGGAAGGCGCTGAAATTGAAATGACGAATGAGTACATGGAATTCCCGTCTAATCCTACAGCGGGACAAACTTTGCCGGATGCGGAAAGTACCATGACAATGAAAATGAATGGTATGAATATGATGACGATGTCGATTAAAATGACAAACAGAAAAATTGAAGGTTATGAAGATATAACCACTCCTGCAGGCACATTTCATTGTGTAAAATATTCATCTGATTCCGAAGTAAAATCGATGATGTTTAAATCAAAGAGCCATTCAATTATGTATATGGCTAAAAATGTCGGCAATGTAAAAATGGAATCGTTTGACGATAAGGGAAAACTGCAATCTAAAATGTTGCTCACGGCATTTTCTGAATAAATTGAAACGAACAGGAAATTACATAACGACAACATTCTTTTTTGCAGCGCTTTGCATTTTTTCTGCGGCATGTCATAAACAAAAAGGCTCAACCGAACCACTTGCCGACGGGCTCGAAGCGGTTGTTGAAGGAAATGTATATGTAATGCATAGTCTCATTTATGCAAACGATAAACCGTGGACAACTTCAAATATTTATATAATTAAGGGTTTGGGGGATACTGTCTGGTTGTTTGGATCGGGGTATGGAGATTTTACGAAGCCATGCGAAGATGCGTGTAATGATAATAATTATTATCTCGGTGAAAATTTTTACGGAACGGGGCCTGCTACAGAAGATGTAAAACCGATTGATTCGGTGATCAGGAATATTTTTGGAATATCAAGGGATTCGGCTGTCCTGCAATTTATCGTTCCGCATTATCACAATGATCATATCAATGAAGAATTTATTGATGCATTTTATACCGCATTTCAGTATCCGTTAAAACCGGATGAAAAAATTTGGATCCATATCAACGATTCGATCGGGGCATTATGTAATGAACCCTGTTGCGGAACAGAACCTTGTCCTGATAAAAAAAATAAATATTATGGTGTTCCCTATATGCCTGCATGGAAACAGGAGTATAAAAACATGTTTATTTCCATGGGCACTGAAAATGATGCGTGCAATACAATTATCAAATCATTTTTATCTGCGAGCGGAAAATGGGACATCACAAAATCAGTTGCCGTAAAAGATAAAGGGCATACAGACGGAACAGTGAATCTGCAAAATGAAAATCTGAAATTGCGTATTGCAGGAACAAAAAGCAAGGTGCAATGTGAATTGCCTGAAGGATGGAAATTCATTTCAGTGCATGGGAATATAAATGGCAACAATGCGGAAGCCGGCGGAGCGGAATAATAAAATTGAAGGCAAAAAAAAACCGCATCGAGGAGCTGATGCGGTTTAGCGACTCTAATATGAGAACTAAGAAGAAACTACACTTAATTGTTTTTGTTAACCCTTATCAACAATTAACGAATGTAAAGATGTGATGATAAGATGAATCAGGAAAAGACAAATATTTGCATTTATTGGAAGCTTTTACCGGCATATATTTTCATAACTTATTGATATTCTGTAGTATAGGCTTATTTAAAACGGGCATTTAGCGGAATTGTGATGATATTAATCAATTTTATCGGAGAGATAATTTCATAAAAAAAACCGCATCGAGGAGCTGATGCGGTTTTGCGACTCTGATCTACAATTCAAACATCTAGAGAACTGTAAGTTTATCGGTAATTATCTTTTCTCCGCTGATCACTTTGATCAGATAATTTCCAGCTTCGATCTGAGAGAGATCGATAGAATTTCCTGTGTTTAAGTTTCCTGAATAAATAATACGTCCGGCAAGATCACTGATTTCAAAAACATCAATTGCAATTCCGGATAAATTATCTACATATAATATATCGCTTGCAGGGTTCGGATACATATGCAAACCGTAATAAGACGGATCCAGAATATCTTCTGAACTTTCAACCGGGAAAGTAACACCCGATGTTTCAACCGATATTTCTTCGCGATTGATTTTAATTGCATTGCTTTCAACAAATGAAAGTGTTGCATCTTCTGATTCAGTTTTACCTGTGATATTGTCGATCACAACGATACTTAATGTTCCGATTTCACCGCTGCCGCCAACATTTGCACGATCGTTTCTTACGACACCTGCATATACTTTTAAATTATCGGCATCTGTTTTAGAAATACTCAGTCTTGTTGCAGATGTGCTCAACCATGAATCATTGAAATTTACTTTCAGAGAATTCGCATCAATATTTTCAGAACCGCTCAATTCAATTGTAAAACTTAATCCATAAATTTCATCAACGGGATTCATATCATCTCCCAACATAATCGGAATTGTATTTAATCCTACATGTAATACGGCATCTTCCGGCGCAAAATAAAGAGGCACGTCACCAGCGGATGTTTTTAAATCATTGATCGGATGGTCCAATCCGAAATTCAGCGAAACCGCTGTTGTGTCGTCTGCATTGATTGTTCCGTCGCCGTTGCAATCTGTCCATTTTAAATCATTGAATATATACCAGTATAATGAATCGGGTTCCATCCAGGCACGTGATAATTTACCCGACCAATCGATACTCATATCATCTCTTGAAAAACCTGAAGCGCCGTAATTAATTCCGATTTCAAATAAATCGGATGCATCGGCAAGGCCATCATTGTTTGCATCGCCCGGCCAAACGCAGTTGAAAATACAAGGGTCAAATGATCCGTCAGGATTGGATTTTAAAATGGTTGACCGCTGATTGCAATCTTCCAGCCATTGGCGGCCTGCGATCAGGTAACCACCGTCTGGCGTATTTTCAACATCAAAAACTTCCATGCCGTTTTCACCGAAACCCCAATTACAATTTACGATAGGGATAAATTCAGATCCGATCTCTGTTCCGGTATTATCAACCACCCATCCATTCGAGCTGTTATCACCTCCGTCCTGCGTCCATACGATTGAATTATCACCCAACTCAACAGCCCAGGCACCTTCTTCCCATAAATAACCATGATTATATGTATTTACCCATTCAAGCGAACCATCAGGCGCAATTTTTCTCACCACGCCAAAATAAGATGAAGCAAGCGGATTGGTTCCGGAACCGGAATAAAGGTATCCGCCGTCGGAAGTTTGTTTTAAACTGTTCTGATATCCATATTCCCATTCGCCCACCCAATCGTAAATGCCGGTCCATTCAACATCAAGGTCGCTGTTAAATTTTTGGAGAATCCGGTTCACATCATTTCCTGTAGAATACGCAAACCCGCCGTCGGTTGTAGCGATCAGGCCGGTTTCTTTATAATTCCAATAACCGAAACCCCAGTCTGTAGTATCTACAGGTGTTGAGAAAGATGACAGGAGGTTACCTGAGGCATCAAGTTCATAAAATTTATTTTCAATGGTGCCTAAAAAGCCAAGGTAACCAAGGCCTCCGATGATGATTCGTCCGTCATTCAGTTGTGCGGCCGTTCCTCCATAAATGAGCGCTTCACCCATCCATAAACCATCAGTGGTCCACAGCACATTTCCATCTGCATCCAGCTTGTAGGCGAAAGGCAAACCGAGATCTGCCGTGCAATAAACAACTGCTCCGCCATCTGCAGTCGGCATAACGCTGTATGCGGTTGATGAAACCCATGGTAAACCGGCAGGAGTCAAGCCCCATATTTTTTCGCCGTCGGAATTTAGTTTAACCACGTAATTTCCGGTTACGTCCAACATGCCAGGGTCTTCACCCGCGAGACCTACAGCCCAGATATTTCCATCTGCGGCCACTGCAACATCCCAAAACCAGTTACCCGGTGTACCAAAACCCCAGCTTTGTGCTGAGCCACTTAGAGCCGCTGCCATCATGAGCGACAAAACGAAAGACTTGTATAGATTTCTCATAGTCGTGAATTAGAAAGTTACGGAGACAATTTTTCAATTACAAAAATCTACCGTATCTATTGAAAATAAAAGAACAATTTTCCATTAAAACCGAAAGACATATAAGGATAAAAACAAATTAAAACATTGATATCCAATTTAATAGATATTCAAATAATTTGAAAATATAGATTGATTGATTATTAAGTATTTTTGATTACTGACAGAGATCACTCAAGTATGGCAACTCCCAAATTCATCCTGGTGTATGATGCACTCAAAAGTGCTCTGAAAATGGAATTTTCAGGGTTTGTGAGAAGCCCGTTTGTAAATAAAAGATCCAGGCTTGTTCAATTATTGTCTTTGATCGAACAAACACCGGTAAATGAATCGGTGAAAGGATGGTCAAAACAACATCTTGAAAAATTAGGCTGCAAACCCGGGCCTGAAGGCGAGAAACAATTTAACAACCTGATGAGCGATCTTTTTAAATTGCTGCAGAAATTTCTTGCATGGAAGCAGTTTGAAAAAAACAACGATCAAAAGGAATTGCTGATCATTGAAAACCTGATTGAGAAGGATATTGTGCAGAGCGCGGGTAAAATGATCAAAAGAAAAATAAATCAGAAAAAAATATTGAATGCGGAAACCGGTTATAAATTTAACCAGCTTGCAGACCAGTTCCATTTTCAGCAATCGCGAAAAAATGATAATTCCTTTTTGCTGAACAGCCAGCAGCATCTCGATATTTTTTATATCAGCGCACAACTTAAAATATGGTGTGAATTGCTAAACAGATCGAATATTTTATCGCTCAGTTATGAGAAAAATAAATTAATTCGATTTAAAAATTTTCTTGAACTGGTGATGCCCGATTATCCGGATCATTATTCCATCAGAATTTATTATCCGATACTTTGCTGGTTAATGGATACCGAAAATGATGACTGGTATAACGGATTCAGGGAAAAGCTCTTTCTGCATATTACAGAATTTCCCGAACAGGAGGCAAAGGAAATTATTGCGTATGTCCAGAATTATTGTGTAAAGAGAATTAATCAGGGGCGCAATGAATTTTTAAGCGAATGGCTGGCAATATCCAAATTTATGTTGCCATTGAATTTATTAAACGAAGGTCCGCATTTGTCGCAATGGACATATAAAAATATTGCAACTGCAGCGCTGCGTTTACACGAATACGACTGGGCGGAACAATTTATACATTCCTATTATCTGAAATTACCGGTTGCACACCGCGACAATGCATATCAATATAACCTTGCTGTATTTTATTACGAAAGCGGTGATTTGAACCGTGCAATGCAATTGCTCAATAAAATACATTTTACGGATGCAAATTATTATCTGGATGCAAAAAGTATATTAATTAAAATTTATTTTGAATTGAATGAATTTGATGCACTCGTTTCATTGACAGAGTCGATGAAAATTTATCTTTTGCGTGAAAAGCAATTGAGCAAGAGCCAGCATATGCAGTATAAATATTTATTCCGGTACACGCTTCGGCTTTATAAACTACGCCTCCATAAAATGCTGTTCAATCCGGAAGAGTTTCAGCAGAAAATATCGGAATTGCATAATGCCATTACAGACAATAATCTTGTAGCAAATAAGCAATGGCTTCTGGCTAAAATCGAAACGCTTTAAAGATCACGTTTGCGGATCATTACAATATTCAGGAAAAAAAACACGATGACATAAGCCGCTCCTACACCCATTGCCAATGCGGTCGGGAGGTCCGGTGTCGGCTCCTCACCATGGCTTAATATATGACTGGTTGGTGCGGGCATCAATTTTAAAAAATACGTTGCAACGGGTAAATAATCGCCGCCGCCATCCGGCAGAATTGCTTCACGAATAACAAGATCGACAGGAAATAGAAATATCAGGAACAGTATAATCGCAATTGCAGAGCGCTTAAATAAATTCCCCAATAAAAATGCAAGACTCATTACACCCATTGTTTGTATAAAAAACGCAAACAGAAATTCAATATGGTCGGTAAAAAATCCACCGCCCGGAATTGTTCCGTTGATGGTACCGGCAATTAAACCGGTGATGAATACAAACAGTGTGATCAATATCGTAAAAAATACAATTAAATAAATTTTTGATAAAACCACTTCTGTCCTCGTAAGTCCGTCGATAATATTTTGCCGCAGTGTGCGATACGTTATTTCATTGCAGGTAATAAAAATAATAATGATTCCCAAAATAATATTCAGATAGCCGGCAATACAGGTATAATAATTCCAGATATTCGGAAATTGCAATACCTGTTCTTTGGGCGCTCCGATTTTTCCAAAAAAATCATCTGCAACAAGAAGAATGCAAAACTGTAAAACAAGATAAATCAGGAAAAGTATCCTGAATGTTTTATAGGGTAATATTTTTGATAATTCAATCTTTAATAATCGCATCATAAGTTTCAGGCTGTTAATTCAAGGAAATGTTCTTCAAGACGTTTTTTACGCACATTCAACTGATGCACGACTACGCCGTTTTCAAATAAATATTTATTTAATTCTGCTGCATTGAAATTATCGGCAATGGCAAGAAGAACGGAATCTTTTTCGCGGCTGAGATTTTTTATGCCTTTGTAATTGTTGAGCAGAGAAATTAATTTTTCCTGATCAGCTGCCGCTATTTCCAATTGGTCTTCTCCTTTTAAAATTTCAGATACTCGACCCTCGGCGAGGAGATCGCCTTTTTTAATGACACTCACATGCGTGCAAACTTTTTCAACTTCATCCAGAATATGGCTGGCGAGAATAATTGTTCTACCGAGCGCCGATTGCTGACGGATAAAATCGCGGATCTCGGCAATTCCCTGCGGATCCAATCCATTTGTCGGTTCATCCAAAACCAAAACTTCCGGCTCACTTAAAATTGCAGATGCAAGTGCAAGCCGCTGTTTCATTCCGAGCGAATAAGTTTTAGCAGGGCTCTTTTTGCGGTCGAGTAAATTCACTGCCGCAAGTGCACCGGGAATTTTCGATTCATCCACCTCTTTGATTTTTGCAACCACTTTTAAATTTTGTTCGCCGCTGAGGTATGGATAAAAATTCGGCTGTTCCAATAAAGCGCCTATTTTTTTGCGGTTATTATCATCCGTTCCTCTCCCGAACCAGGAAAAACTTCCGCTGTTTGGTTTAATGATGCCGAGCACCATTCCAAGCGTTGTGGTTTTTCCGCTTCCGTTGGGGCCGAGAATGCCGTAAACAGAACCTCGTTCAATATTTAAATTCAAACCCTTTACCGCTTGAATCGGCCCGTAATTTTTTGAAAGTTGATTTGTGGATAAGATGATGTTCAAAGTGTTTTAAGTTTGAGGTAAAAATAAGAAGTTAATTGCTACTGGCTACTGGCTTCTGGCTGCTAGCCGCAAGAAGCCAGCAGCTAGTGGCCTGCATCTATATGTTAAAATCATTTTATCAAAGGAAATTAATTGAAGCGGGTTGCGATGAAGCCGGAAGGGGTTGTCTTGCCGGACCTGTTGTTGCAGCCGCTGTTATTCTGCCGAAAAAATTTTCACATCCTTTACTCAACGATTCAAAGCAATTAACGGAAGAAGAGCGAAATTTCTTATTGCCGATCATAAAAGAAAATGCAATTTGCTGGAAGATCGGAATTTGTGATAATGATGAAATTGATGCGATCAATATTTTAAAAGCATCTTTTAAAGCAATGCACAAGGCATTGGATCAATTTGAAAAACTTCCTGAATTATTATTGATAGACGGAAACAGATTTTATAAATACCGGAATATTCCGCATAAATGCATTATTCAGGGAGATGGGAAATATGCGAGCATTGCAGCCGCATCGGTAATTGCAAAAACATACCGCGATGCAATCATGAAAGAATTACACGAAGAATTTCCGCATTATAACTGGAAACAAAATAAAGGCTACGGCACAAAAGAACACCGGAAAGGAATTTTGGAATTCGGAGATTCAAAATATCACAGGAAAACTTTCAGACTGCTGGCAGAAAATCAACCGCAATTATTCGAAAACGAATAATCAATGATTTTCAAAAATTTCTTCATAAAATGATTTCAGTTCAAGCGCACGCAAACGAACAGTTTCCATTGCCCGGTAATTTGCGGAAACAATATGCATGGTGCCGCCGAGATTTTGGCAATATATCCCTACAAATGCATTATTTGCATCCCGCATGGCAAGCCAGCTGCGCTGCGCTGTTTTTAATTTATCCTGTTCTTCAGGATTCAGAGCATTCATGAGCAATTTATAATATTTATTCAGCTCGGCATCCCAAGAAATATTTGCACTGTCGATACATTGAATCATGCCATAGGTGGTTTGATTTTCTCCGATGCTTAAACAGTCTGAAAGTTTTAGGTCAATTTCGGTTGTATCGGAATAATATTGCGCAGAAATTCTATTGCTGTTCAACAGAATTAAAATAAGCACGGCAAGAGAGAAAAATATTTTCATATGAATGTATTTAGAGATCAATCACAGCATCCGCTTCAATCTCGATTAAATATTCAGGTGCAATTAATTTTGAGATTTCCACCATGGTGGTGCAGGGCTTTATGTCTTTAAAAAATTCGCCGTGCGCACGGCCATAATCTTCCCATCTTGCAATATCAGTTACAAATAATCTTGTACGCACAACATCTTTTAATCCGGCGCCGCATTGTTTTAAAACCGCTTCCATTTTTTGCAGAATAAATTTTGTTTGTTCATAGGCAGAATCTCCCCCCACTAAATTATTTTCCGAATCAACGGCAACCGTGCCGGTAATAAATATCTGATTATTGATTTTAACGGCACGGGAATACCCCACAATATCTTCCCATTTTGCCCCGGAGCTGAAGTTTTGTCTCATAAAGAAATTTTATTATTTACCTCAAATTGGTTTAAAAATATTTACCACAGATTACACAGATGAATTTTCCACAAACCTGCCCGCCGACGTTTCGCCACTTGCTGCGGCAGGCGGGGTCAACAAAGCTCACAAAGAAATTTTTTCTGCGCCTCTGTGCCTCCTTGTTTTGAATTAATCTCCGGAATCGAATTTGCTAATCAACAAATCAGCTAATTATTTTTCATCTTCTCCCAAATCTCAAGCATACTTTTCGCAGCCGCAATTTCCCGCCATTTTTTTCTTGCTTCAATTGCGGGCGAACCGAAATATGTTTTTCCTGCTTCCAGATCATTTCCAACACCGCTTTGTGCGAGGATTGTAACATTATCTGCAATATGCAATGTTTTTGAAATGCCAACCTGGCCCCAGGCAATTACGTTATTTCCGATAATTGTTTTTCCGCCGATACCAACCTGTCCTGCGAACAAACACATTTTACCGATTTCAACTCCGTGTCCGATATGAATATGATTATCCATTTTTGTTTGCTCACCGATAATTGTATCACCGCTTACGCCTCGGTCAATTGTGCAACAGGCGCCTATCTCCACACCATTATGAATAATTACTCTTCCGCAGCTGATTAATTTATCAAAATGATCAGTGCGTTTTTTAAAATAAAATGCATCAGCACCAATTACTGAATTCGCATGAATCACCACATCATCTCCAATAATTGTATTATCATAAATCGCAACATTCGGATGGATGATGCAATTTTTTCCAATGATGCAATTATTGCCGACATATACACCCGGAAATAAAATAGTGCCTTCACCGATCACGGCATTATCTGCAATATTTTTTAAAGAGGGATTAAATGGAGAAAAATGTTTAACCAGTTTTACATAATCGCGGAACGGATCATCTGAAAATATTAATCCTTTTCCTCCGGGCACATCCACTTTTTTATTTATGATCACAAATGTCGCGGCGCTGTTCAAGGCCTTATCATAATATTTCGGATGATCAACAAATGTGATATCGCCGGCAACCACTTTATGAATTTCGTTGATGCCCGTGATCAATTGATTTTTATCCCCTGCAAATTCCGCCTGAATTAATTCTGCACAATCTTTTAAAGAAATTGGTGTTTTTAATTGCATGTTATTTTACCTTCTGTTTTTTAATCTGATTAATTCCGAAGTGGTATAGACAGATTTATATTTGTTTTTACGCAGCCCGTTGAACAATTTAAGATCACCTGTCCAAAGCCGGCCTTTCAAATGCATTGTCAAAGCAAGAAAATCAATGTCATCTGCATCAATATCAATTAAAATATTTTCTGCTTTGACCCATACTTTCTGCGGTATCAGCTCTTCATTAATAAAATTAATTTTTGAAAACAACATGTCTTTGCTTTCTTCAAGCTGAATTTCGGAAAGTTTTGAAATTTTAATTAATTTTTTCTCGTGCTTTTCAATTTCCATGCGCATGTAATTGCAGCAATAGAATTCAAATATTTCTTCGGAGTTGAAAATAATATCTCCAATAGAACCTTTCGAGTTTACAAGTGCGCTGAAAATGATATTTGTATCAATAATTATTTTAAGCACAGGAGCGGGGTTTTATTTATCCTGTATAAATCGGTTTCTGTTTTTCTTCCACCAGCCCTTTTTTACCTGCCTTGAAAGTTTATCTATATCGCTTTGTTTCGCTTTCGAATTGGCGACAGCTTCCTTATAATACAGATAGTTAATGAACTCCTGCAGGCCTTCGGTATTAATTGTTGCCGGCAGTTTAATTATCACTTCTTTATCTGTTCTTTCAATCAGCATATCAGTATATTGATCTTGTAAAATTAATTCATTTCAGGCTTTATCCGGCTCAAAATGTAATGGCCTTTTTATAACAATCCAATTATCTTTGCCGCTGTTATGAAGCAAACCGCATTAACAGATCTACACAAAAGTCTCGGCGCTAAAATGGCCGAATTTGCCGGCTATGAAATGCCAATCGTTTATACAAGTCAGGTGGAAGAACACAATACCGTGCGCAATGGCGTTGGTGTTTTCGATGTGAGCCATATGGGCGAATTTATTTTGAAGGGAGATGGTGCCGCGGCATTGATTCAGAAGGTAACAAGCAATGATGTGTATGCATTAACGCCAGGCAAAGCACAATACAGTTGTCTGCCGAATGAAAACGGCGGCATTGTGGATGATCTGCTTGTGTATCATCTCGAAGACGGCAATTATATGCTGGTTGTAAATGCAGGAAATATTCAGAAGGATTGGGGTCATATTGTGAAATACAATTCAGGAAATGTTGAAATGCATAATATTTCCGACCAGACAAGCCTCCTTGCCGTGCAGGGGCCAAAAGCTGCTGCGGCGTTGCAAAAACTTACCGACATCGACCTGAGTGCAATTGCCTATTATACTTTTCAAAAACATGAATTTGCGGGCGTAAAAAATGTGATCATATCTGCAACGGGTTATACTGGTGCGGGTGGATTTGAAATTTATTTCCCGAAAGAACATTCACTCGAGATCTGGAATAAAATATTTGAGGCGGGAGAAGAATTCGGCATCCAGCCGATCGGCCTTGCGGCAAGAGATACGTTGCGTTTGGAGATGGGATTTTGCTTATACGGGAACGATATCGACGATACGACATCACCACTGGAAGCGGGCCTGGGCTGGATCACAAAACTGAAAGCAGAGAACAATGAATTTGTTGGCAAGGATAAAATCATAGCCGGTAAAGAAGCCGGTTTAAAAAGAAAACTTGTTGGTTTTGAAATGATAGACCGCGGTATTCCCCGCCACGATTATCCGATCATGGATGAAAACAACAATGTGATAGGCAAAGTAACATCAGGAACACAATCTCCTTCGCTCAATAAAGCGATCGGCCTCGGCTATGTTTCTTTGGAGAAATCTGCTGTGAATTCCGAAATTTTTATAGATATTCGCCAAAAACCCGTGAAGGCCAAAGTGGTGAAAATTCCGTTTTTAGGTCAGCAGTAACACACACAAACGGCAACCGCATTGGCTCTCCGAGTATTTTGTTAAAATGGCGACAACCCGGCAACAGGATAACAGACCGATTATTGAGGTGTGCCTCACACCCGCTCTTTGGTATCAGTTCGACCCGAAAGAAAAAAACGTGGTGGTAATTGATATTATCCGGGCAACTTCCACAATTGCAGCAGCCTTGTATTACGGCGTTCAGAAAATGATCCCGGTTGAAACAATCGAAGAAGCAAATACTTTTTTGGAAAAAGGATTTATTGTGGCCGGCGAAAGAGATGGTTACAAGATCCCGCATTTTCATCACGGCAATTCGCCTTTCGAATTTATGGGAGATGATGTGATCGGAAAAACAATTATTCATACAACTACCAACGGAACCCGATGCGTGTTAATGAGTAAGGGTGCAAAAAATATTGTCGCCGGAAGTTTTGTAAATCAGGATGCAATTATCGACTGGATCAGAAATGAAAACCGCGATACGATTTTATTTTGTGCAGGATGGAAAGATCATTATGTGATGGATGATGCACTTTTTGCCGGCGCTGTTGTGCGTGAACTTTCAGATGATTTCAGAATTATTGATGACGCCGCCTTATCTGCAAAATTATTATACAGGCACGTGCGTGAAAATATGCTGCGCACAATCAAACAGGCAACACATTTTAAAAGACTGCAACGCCTCGGCATCGAAAATGACATTAAATTCTGCATGAGCAATCCGCAATTTGATGTGGTGCCGATCTTCGACGGGGAAGGATTTGTGAGGTACGATGAAGAAGCCGAGACCGTAATGGTAAATAAAGATGCTGCGAAGAATGGTTGAATTGCCTTCGGCAATTCGTTTGTGGGAGATTTTTTTACACGAACCTGCCCGCCGACGCTTAGCCGGGTGCTGCCGCAGGCGGGGACGCCAAGGCACGAAGACACGAAATAAAATAACAGGGACCTGCCAGCCGAGTTGTGGGCTTGTGCTGCGGCAGGCTGGGTCGCAGAGGCGCAGAAAAAAATTCTTTATTTGGTTTGTGCTTTTGCGGGAAATAAATCTGTAAAGTCTGCGTAATCTGTGGTAAGCCAATTTCATATTCTACAATAAAAATAATTTTAATTGAGCCGGGAAATAACTTTATTCAATACGAAACAAAAAATTCAATCAATTGAAATGATTGATGAAAATCAATTAGAGCCAACCGATTTTGATTCTGCCATTAAAAATTATTTTGATTACTTCATAGAAAAAAAAAGCAGTATAGAAATTGATGGATTAAATTTTATAATTTCTTTTATAAAGGAAAACAATTTAGTTACCAGTAAACTGATCAGCATAACAGGAGAGAATGCCTTGTTTGAATTAATTATTCTTGCAAGAGAACAAGGATGGCAAATATATGATGCACATAAATTGAAAATAATAAATTTGGAAAATCCTTCAGAAGACGGATATAAAAATTTCCAAAACTATCTTCAGTTTCTCGACGATGAAACTAACATTCCTGATTTTTCTGTTGACGATCTTGGTGATGATAAAGAAATACAAAAAAGCCGCCTTGCAGTCGAAAAGCATAAAAATTTTATTGAAGAGATCATTTCCAAAATTCAGTCTGAATTCAGTGCAATAGAAACGGAAGAATACGATATCGCTGAATTTCACATGACAATGGATCTGAATAGTTTTGTGGTAAGAGTGCTGAAATCGGATTATGAAGGACTGAACATCCAGATTTTAATGACAATGGATGAATATTTTTTCGGGAGCATAAAATTGAACGAGAAATATCCCAAAACATATATTCAAAAAGAGACACTCAGCTCCAGACTGTCGGATTTTATTTCAAACCGTGATATTGATTTTACACATAGCAAAAAGTTTTCAGGAAAATTTCAGGTGGTTAGCGAAGAGCCGGATAAACTCGAATCGCTGATGCTATTTAAAAACCTTGATTCACTGATTGAATTTCCCGAGATGGAACTTGAATTCAACGGGGATGAATGCCTGTTCAGAAGCTCAAGAAAATCGGTTTCAGTTAAAGAAGCCGAAATTTTTTCCAATCTCACCAAAACTCTGATAAGTATATTCAAATAGTAAAAGCGGTACCCATATGAGAAACAAGGGAGGGCGTTTATCGATTTTTACAATTCCCTGTAGATTCTCAAAGATATTTTTCCTACATTTATTTTCACAATGCCACCTGTGAAAAAAAATCTCTTCATATTATTTTCTTTTTTTATTCAATTTGGATTTGCGCAGAATTGGGAATTGTTTCCGCCCTCGCAAAGATCATTTTATACAGCATCTACAATAAGCGATAGTTTTGAAATTGCAGCAGTTAATGAATTCATAGATGATGGTATTTCATCAATATTCAAATTTGATGCATGGGGATTTTATGGACTAAGCAATGATTGCATTCATGCAGTTGAATTTGCAATTGATGAAGGATCTTTATATTGTGATCATCAGAAATTAAATGAATTTCCGTTTATTGATTCAATCGTTGTAAGAAACGACACCTCTTTTATTTATTCAGGATCTATTTCGTATAGCATGTATTTCCTTGAAGAAAGTCAGGCGGGCGATACTTGGAACATTTTACAACCGGGAATGGAAGATGTCTTAATTGAATGCACCGGAATTATGGAAGAATTAATTTTTGGAATTACAGATAGTGTAAAAATATTTACGTTTTCAGAACCGGGAGCCGGAATGATTGATGGCCTGCAAATTAAACTCAGCAAGAATTTCGGGTTAATTCAGTTCGTCGATTTTAATTTCCTTGCAAATTATGATGGTAGTGGTGTGCCGCCGGTTTATTATCTGGAAGGTTTTTCTGATGAAGATATAAGCGAAGGTTTTTATCTCCCTGATTATGAAGATTATTTTGGTTATGCTGAAGGTGATATTTTAATGTGGAGACGAGATGTAAGTAATATCGACCCGTTTTCATATGTAAATTATTTTGAATATTACCGTGATTCGATCATTTCTAAAATAATTTATACAGACAGCATTGTCTACCATTTCGACAGATTAAAAAAAGATACAGCTGATGCAATAATTTCTTTCCCGGATCAGAAAGTAGTTTTCGAAAGAGCAGGATTTGACCCATTGCTTTTGGCTCATCCGGATTTTATAGGATTTGCAAATAATCAATATGGAAATTATTTTACCGAATATCAGACTGATATATGGTGTATGTTTGATATAATTTATACTGCCGGTGTTAAGCCTGAAATTGAGCGAAGTTTTGGAACCGGAGTTAATAGGTTAGATACTTACGCTGATTGTTTAGTATGGTCAATAGCAGATATCGGATATGGGTTAACGATGCAAACTAATATCGGTATAACAAATTATAACAAGTCTGTTTCTAAATCGGATGATTCATGGTTTCTTATCGGATATTACATCAATGGCGAATTGTTTGGAGACGTAGATATTTTTACTGTAACAATCGAAAACAATGAAGTTGAAAATTTTGAAATAAATCCAAACCCTGCAGTTAATATTATTCAGATTGGTGAAGGAGATTTTAAAAACGGATGTATTTATGATCTGAACGGAAGACTGGTTATGAAGGAAGAAATAATAAATGGTTTTATTTCCATTGAAAACTTAATCCCCGGCATTTATATCCTCGAATTAAAAAACGATAACCAAACTCTCCGTGGAAAATTTATTAAACAGTAATTAAATAATTCCCGCAAACGACTCACCACTCACCATTTGCGTCAGCCCTCCTTTCTCCTTTCTCCTTCCTCCTTTCTCCCCCTCCATTCCTGCGGTGTGAATCCGGTTTCCTGTTTAAATACGCGGGCAAAATATCCGGCGTCGCTATAGCCACATGCAAGTGCGATTGCAGCTATGCTTAATGAATCGTCGGCAAGTAATTCCTTTGCTTTGGTTAAGCGGACAATCCGGATGAATTTATTGGGTGAACAACCTGTAAGCGCTTCTAATTTCCGGTGCAATTGCGAATGACTCATAAATATATTCCTGCACAATTGTTCAACATTAAATTCATGATTGTTGAAATTGGCTTCAACAATTTCCCGCACTTTTTTTACAAATACATGTTCGGTTTTTTCTTCCGAAATAGTTTTTGTTTCCGGTATTGCAGAAGTGTCTCCATTTTGCAGAATACCGATTTGCCTGCTGTAGTATTGTTGTAAGTGTTTACGTTGCTCCAATAATTTTTTAATACGCAACAATAATTCTTCTTTGTGAAATGGTTTTTCCAGGTAAATATCTGCACCTTTTTCAATGCCTTCGAGTTTGCTTTTCAAATCAGCTTTTGCTGTGAGCATAATAATGGGGATATGACTTGTCCGCTCATCCAAACGTAATTTACGGCACATCTCAAATCCATCTACAAAAGGCATCATCACATCGCTGATAATTAAATCGGGAATAATATTTACTGCAATATCAAAACCTTCCGCACCATCCTGCCCAACTGATAATTTATAATCGGGCAAACAACTGGCAGTATATGCCACCACATCGGCATTGTCTTCCACCAATAATATTAATGGTTGATTGGCATCGTCGATTTCGGAATTGATTAAATACCCGTTGGTAGATTTAATTTTTGTTGATGATGTATTTTCATCTTTCGAAACCTGTTGCAGAATAACCGTTTTTTCTTCTGCAATGCTTGCTCTTGTCAATGGAATTGTCACGGTAAATTCCGTTCCTTTTACGGCACCAACCGGCGGGCTTTTTACATGGATGGAACCATTCATCAGCTTTACTAATTCTTTTGTCAGCGCAAGGCCGATTCCTGTGCCACCGGTTTTTCGTGTCTGGCTATTATCAAGCTGGTAAAAACGATCAAAAATATATTCCACCTGATTTTCGGGAATGCCGATGCCTGTATCTTTTACTTTTAATATAACGATCGACAAATCATTAATTAAATCTTTCTCCTGCGAAATGCTCACATAAATATTTCCATGTGCAGCTGTAAATTTTAATGCATTTGATAAAAGGTTGCTGATGATCTGCCGGATTTTTTCAGCATCAAATGCAACATGCAGTTCATCGATCTCCGATAAAAAATGAAATTGTTTTAGTTGTCCTGCCGCGAGTGATTGAAAAGATTCAACCATATATCTCAAAAAAGAAATGATATCGCCATTGGTTAAATGCAAAGCCATTTTGCCGTCTTCCAGTTTCGACAAGTCGAGCATTTCGTTGACAAGGGTTAATAAATTTTCACCATTGCGCACAATCATATCCACGCCGGTTTCCAGATGCTTTTCCGGATTATTTTTCACCTGGTTTGCCATACCCAAAATAACCGTCAGCGGTGTTCTGAATTCGTGGGTGATATTTGCATAAAGCTGCGTTTTTATGCTGTCAAGTTCTTTTACACGTTTTGCTTCCTGCTGTTCAAAATTTAATTGTGATTCGAGTTTTGCTTTATTTATTCTGAACCTGAAATATGCTCTCACACCGATGGCAATTAAAATTGCATAAATTAAATACGCCCACCATGTAAACCATAAAGGCGGTTTCACAATAATATTCAGTTCTGCAATATGATCGCTCCAAACTCCCTGGCTATTACTTCCCTGTACTTTAAAAGTATAATTACCGGCCGGCAAACGCAGATATGTTACTGATCGCCGGGTGCCCGACTCCACCCATGTTTTATCCATACCAACCATTTGATACCTGTATTTATTTTGATTGGGTGCGGTAAAATCGAGTGATGAAAATTCAAGCGTTAATATATCCTGCCAATAATCAAGGGTAAGTGATTGGTTTTTGTTATTTGATTTTTGTGTTGAAATAATTTTGTTATCGGGCGTAACTATTTTGTTGCCCACTAAAATATTTGTAATAAAAACTTTGGGTGTAAATTCACTTTGCAGAACAACGGCCGGATTAAAAATATTTACGCCGTTTACACCGCCGAAGGCAAGGTTGCCATTCGATAATTTTTTAAATGCGCCCGTATTGAATTCATCATGTTGCAAGCCTGCGGTTTTCGTAAAATTTCTGAAACTATAATTTACCACATTATTTTTTGATATGGCCGTCATACAAAAAATCCCTTTATTGGTACTTCCCCAAATATTACCGGCATCATCAACCAATAAACCGTAAACGACATTATTGCATAAACCATCTGTAGTGGTAATATGAGAAAACTGATTTTTGGTTTTGTCCAAACGATTGATTCCGCCACCTTTTGTTGCCACCCATAAAATGTTTTTATCGAAAGGATCATTTACAATGGACAAAACATGCGCATAACTCAGCCCCGTTTCGTCATTTGGATTTGTTTTATACCATTTTATTTTTGGTTGCGCATCGGAAGAAGGATCATACATCAATTTTACTAATCCGGTTTCAGTTCCTGCCCAATATATATTCTTTTCATCTTCATACAATGCAGTTATTTCAGCGCTCTTCAGCATGGGATTGGTTAGATCGGTATTTATCGAAATTATTTTATGCTGACCTGTTTCAGGCTGAAGGACAAGCATTGTTCCTCCTGCTCCGCATATCCAGATATTCCCATGACTGTCTTCCATTTTTGATTCAATCAATTCCTGTGAAATATCAAGAGTGAATGAATAATCTTTACTTGTTTTTGTTACCGGATCATAATTTTCAAGCACTTCATTTACCCGATTATTTTTCTCATCTTTTTTGCCATGTAAAAACCAGATGGAATTATCTTTTCCCACCATAAAATCCTGTTGAAAGTGCAGTTCCTGATCTTTTGATGTGGTTATATTGTTCCCATTTAAATCGTACCGCCGCACCTCGTGCCAGCCTTTTAAATAAAATTCATTATTTTGACATGCTTCAATTTTACGAATACTCATACCGCTTGCAAACTGTGCAAATTTTTCAGCGTTGGTACTGTATTTCCGGATTCCATAGCCATTTGTTCCCACCCAGATAATTCCGGATCTGTCCGTATAAAATTTGGTAACGGTTATCCCAAATTCATCCTGAATTTTGCAGTTGTCCGGATCAAGGGGAGCGCCTCTTTTCCAGTTTTTAATATCGTAAATCTGCAGATTTCCAATATCGGTAATTCCAACCCACAATCTTTTTTTATCTTCTTCATACATGAAAAAATTTCCATGTCCATGCGTTATAGTTTTTGTGAACAAGGGATAAAGAATGGTGTCTTTCATCTGACTGAAAAAAACATCATTTAACCATAAACTGCCGTCCGCGTTGAGTGAGGATTGATTAAAATGCATATCCTTTTTTCTTAATTTAATTTGCATTTCATCCGGCAGGAATTCATATAATTTATCTTCGGAAACCAGATATATTTTACCATTGCCGTCCTTAAAAATATAGTCGGGGTTGCGTAATTCGGGAGCAAATAAATGTGTGATGGATGGAGGTTTGTTACTTTCGATAAAATCGTCGGGAAGGGAAATAATTTCTAAATTTTTCTCGTGCGGAAATACCAAAAACCGGCCCTCTCCCAATTCAATTACCGGTAATTCTATTTTATTACCGGAAATACTGTTTTTATCTTCAGGGTCGTTCAGAATTTTTCGGAAACTGTCATTTCTTTTATCGTAAATATTTATACCGTCATCGGTGGTGATCCACAATCTCCCTTTACTGTCTTCTAAAATATGATTGATTGTATTGTTGCTGATTGAATTGGAATTATAACTGTCGTGGGTATACACTTTAAATGAATATCCGTCATACCTGTTAAGCCCGTCTTTTGTCCCAAACCACATGAAGCCATCCTGATCCTGCAGGATATCATATATAAAGCCCTGCGACAAACCATTTGAAGTGGTTAACCATTCATACTGAAATTGTCCGTAGACAGGCAGCGCCGACCATAAGATCAAAATAACGAGCCATCGTTTGACAGGGAGAAGGGCAATCTGCATTTAAAATTAAAGATAAGAGCAGCTTGGTTTTTTAATGCATTAAACCGGAATAAAACCAAGGGTGTATTCGCAAAATGATGAAATAATCCTATGCATGCACAATATGTCCTGATGAATGTCGAAAAACTGATATGAAAGGACTGATTTGTCTTCACAAAAAAAACGGCTTGAACGGAGCTTTGTCCTGTCGGAAATAAATCCCCGGCACATTCATTAACCCAAAAAAAATTGATATGAAACAAAACTTCAAAGCGGCGTTTTTAGCCCTCATTATGCTGGTACCTTTTTTAGGTATGGCACAAACAAAGAATGTAATATCCACGCATCGTGTTTTTCCGAAAATGGATAAAGTGCTGGAATTTGAAAAAGGCCTGGCGGCACATGCACAGAAATATCATACAGGTGATGTAAGCTGGCGGGTATTTTTTATTCAGTCCGGTCCCGATGCGGGAGGTTATCATATCTCTGAAGGGCCAACGAGCTGGGCCGGAGAAGATGCAAGAGGTGATTTGGGTGATGAACATACACTGGACTGGAATAAAAACGTATCCGTTTATTTAACCGACAGGCAATCAGCATCCTATTTTGTGTATATCGATACTTTGAGCACTATTGCTGTTAATGATTATACCGATAAAATCAATATCACGCATATATATCCGAAAGTAGCTAAAGGCGATGAAGTGGTAAAAATCATTTCGAATTTGAAAAAAGCATGGTTGGCTTCGGGTGTAACAGTTGCCGTTTATGTTTCCAATAGTTCAGGCAGGTTGCAATACACTTTGGTAACGAGATATAAAAAAGGTTTGCAGGAAAAAGAAGTCGGATTTCGTGCACCTTTTAAAGAAGTGTATGAATCGATTTACGGGCAGGGTTCTTATGCGCAATACCTGAATAGTCTCTCGGAAAATGTAGATGAAAGCTGGAGCGAATTACTTTTTCTGCGCCCTGATTTAAGTTCAAAATAAAACAGAAATAAAATAATGTCTTCGTGGATTTAAATTCCACGAAGACATTTATTCATAAAAATTAATCAAAAGGCATTTCCGGATTTACAATTGAAAAATGAATTATAAAATGAAAACAACAATCAATATCCGCCTGACGAAAAATAAAAGCATTCCTGCACTTTCTCAAAATCCCGTTCTGAGATATTTCAATTTCATCGCATTGTATTTTGCGCAAGGGATCCCCGAAGGAATGGTTGGTTTAGGCATACCGGCATGGATGGCAATGAATGGTAAATCTGCCGGAGAAATTGCGGGCTTTGCAATTATTACGGTGCTCCCCTGGAGTTTTAAATTTGTTGTGGCGCCATTAATGGATCGCTATACATTTTTATCGATGGGTAGAAAAAGGCCCTGGATATTGATTGGCCAGTTGGGTCTTGTGTTGAGTTGTATTTACATGGCGTTTATTCCCGATCCGTTAAATAATATGAATCAATTAATGATTGGTGCATTTATGGTTTCGTTTTTTGGAGCCTTTCAGGATGTGGCAACAGATGGAATGGCAGTAGATGTTATACCGGCCGAACAGCAGGCAAAAGCGAATGGTTTTATGTGGGGCTCAAAAATTTGCGGTATGTCCATCGCTTTGGCAATCGGGAGTTTGTTGTTGAACAAATATGATTTAACAACGGCCATGCTGACAATGGCTGCTGCAATTGCTGTCATCATGCTGGTGCCGGTATTTTTAAGGGAAAGAGCAGGTGAAAAAATTGCGCCATGGACAAAAGGAAAAGCATCACATGAATCCCAAACACTGCAACTAACAAATTGGAAAGAGATATTTTCATCTTTATTCAAAGTAGTTCGTTTACGCAATTCTTTATTAATTGCTATCATACTATTTATATGCCAGGGGGCTTTTAAATATATAGGTACAATCATGCCCATATTTACGGTGAAAGAATTGGGATGGAGTGATATTGATTATTCGCAGAATTATGCGAGCGCAAAGCTCATCGGTGGTATTGCCGGTATGTTGATCGGCGGTTTTTTAATTGACAAATTCGGTAAAAAGCGAATGCTGAATATCTATTTTTTCGGTGCGATATTTTTAATTTCCATATTGGCTTTTTCAAAAGCATTCTGGGCCGACAGAAGTTTTATTTATACTTATATGCTTGTTCACAATGCAATTTACACCTTCTCATCAATTGCCATATTTGCAGCGGCAATGCAATGTTGTTGGAAAAAAGTGTCCGCGAGCCAGTTTACATTATATATGACAATCGCCAACCTCGGACAAATGACTTTTGTAAGTTTTATCGGGCCCATCACTTCGAATTTCAGCTGGCAAATTTCTCTTTTTGCATTTGCAATTTTTATTGCAATGGCCTGGTTTCTTTTACTTTTTTTAAATATTGAAAAACAAATGCAGCATGTTGTTGATCTGGAAAAAAAGGATTTGGCCATACAAAAAGCGGCACTCTATAAAAAGCGGAAAATAGATGCGCTTGCTGTGAATTAAATCAAACAAGAAAGATCAATAATCAAATGCCTTTAATGCTTTTGCTTTTAACGAAGTAAATCCGACAATTAATAATGTAACCGTGCCACCAAAAATGACGGAAGGAACCGTTCCCATAAATCTCGCAGCTACACCGCTTTCAAATGCGCCGATCTCATTGCTTGAACCGATGAACATGGTGTTTACAGCAGATACTCTTCCACGCATTTCGTCCGGCACAAGCAATTGCACAATGCTTGCACGTGTAACCACACTCACGCTGTCGAATGCGCCGTTGAGAAATAATAAAAATAAAGAGAGATAAAAATTTGTTGAGAGCCCGAATAAAATAATCGTGATGCCGAATCCCGCAACGGCATACAATAAATTTTTTCCTGCTTTGCCCGGCAATTTATAAAGTGATAAAGTGATCATGGTGATTGCGGCGCCAACACTCGGAGCTGCACGCAACATACCTAAACCCTGCGGCCCGCATTTTAAAATTGAATCTGCAAAAATGGGAAGCAATGCAACAGCTCCACCGAATAAAACAGAAAACATATCGAGGCTCAATGCATTTAAAATGATTTTATTGTTAAATACAAATCGCAATCCCTCTTTTAACCGCGGTAGAATCGGTTCGGTATTATTTAATTGAATAATGGGTTTTGATTTAATGGATGCGAGATAAATAATGCCGGTTACTAAACTTGCCAGCACCAGACACATAGAAATTGTAATTCCAAATCCTGCATAAGCAAAACCTGCAATTGCCGGACCGGCAATCGCAGCCATTTGCCAAACGGTTTGTGTAAGTGTTGCAGATTGTGAAAGCAATTCCCTGTTTACAAGCTGAGAAAAAAAAGCGGTGCCTGTTGGCGCATAAAAACCACGGGCGAGCCCTGTGAAAAAAATAAATACATACATCAGCCCGACTGTTGTTGCATCGCTGTTGATGTTGCGCATATAATCTGTTGTGATAATTAAAAAACCAAGCGATGAAAGCAACATACCGACTAAAGCGGCAATGAGGATGTTTCTTTTATTGCCGATATCCGCCAGATGCCCGGCGTACAGCGCAATCCCGATGGCAGGAATTGCTTCTGCCAGGCCTATCAACCCAAGCGATAAGGGACTTTTTGTGATGCTGTAAATCTCCCAGCCCGCGATAACGGCCTGAATCATAAATGCGATGGTAACGAATACCCGCATATAAAGAAAAAAGCGGAATTCCCTGTTTTGAAGCGGAAGTAGTTTGCTGTTAACGCTCACAAAAATTGTTGACCAAAGATAGATGTTATCAAACAGGCTTTGTAATTTTGAATGCACATTTCCATGGACGAAAAGAAACTCAAAACAATTTCTTCCACGGCAACAATCGCACTTCTGTTGTTGTTGATTTTATCATTCGGTATTTTATGGGGTGCATTTAAAGATGCAAGCGGAATTATTTCTGAAGAAAATGAAATAAAAGATGCAGATGATATTCCCGCACCGGTTTATATGACAGGAGAAACACTCGCAGGAAAAAATTTATTTATTGCAAATTGTGCACGCTGTCATATGGTGGAGCGAAAATTAACAGGGCCGCCATTGATGAATGTAAAAGACAGATGGAGCGATTCAACTGCTCTTTATGCATGGGTAAAAAATTCGCAGGGATTTCTGGCAACAGGCGATAAATATGCCAATACCTTGTTTCGTGAATACAACAGCATCATGCCGGCTTTTCCGCAATTAACCGATGCGGACATTAAAGAGATCATTTATTATGTTGATCCCGAGTAGGAGAATAAATTAAATTTTCACCTTTGATCGTCCGCTCATATACGGGAATTCGCAAATAATTTGAAAGATTTTTAGCTGTCAGGAGATTAAAATCAAATCCTTCAGTTGTAAAAATTAAATGATCCTTATCTCCCTTTGTGATCAAAAATAATTGATAATAAAAATAAGGGTCGCTGCTGAATAAACCATCTCTTCGCAATCGTGAAAATCCTGTTTTTGTCCTCCACCAATTAAAAGGATTTGTATTTTTTTCAATCAATAAAAAATCAGGCAATTCAAGTGCATTCCATTTTCCGAAACGTAATTTTCCATTGCTGAAATAATTTCTGTAACGGTTGCTTATAAAATCTATTTCAATACCGGTTTCGAAATAACCATAAACAAACAATAAATAACCGAAGTAGGGGAATGCAAACAAACAAATTAGGAAATACCTGGAAGATAGCGGGTTACCAAAGTTGACGACACAACAAAGCCAAATAATTATGAAAATTATAAAGTACAGAACTAAATAAAAGGTGCCTCTGGTAAATGCCTGTTCAAATAATAATGAATCCGGGTTATTGTAATTTCTCATTTTCCTGATGCCTGGTTCCATCACGATTTGTTTTTTTTTCGAGATTTTTTTCCAGTGCTTCGGTAAGATCCACACCGGTTTGATTGGCAATACAAATTAATACAAATAAAACATCAGCCAATTCATCACTTAATTCTTTTTCTTTATCAGATTCTTTAAATGATTGTTCGCCATATTTGCGTGCAATGATTCTCGCCACTTCACCCACTTCTTCTGTGAGCATTGCCATATTTGTCAATTCATTAAAATAGCGAACGCCTGTTGTTTTTATCCAGGTGTCGATGGTGGTTTGGGCTTGTTTTATTGTCATATAGCGTGTTCGTGTGTTCGAGTGTTCATGTGCCCGAGTCGTTTACTCTTGCTATTTGCGTCAGCTACTTTTGCGTCAGCAGTTCTTTATTTATTATTCCTTGTTCATTATTCTTTATTCCCTTGCATCAGCTCCTTTTGCGTCAGCCGACTGCCGACTGCCGACTGAGGACTGCCTACTGATTCTCCATCATTACAGTATCCACTTTATGCATCGCCGCATCATATCTTTTAAAATCATTTACAATACTTGTATCATTCGGATGTTCGTACGCATTGACAATTTTTTCAGTGTAAACAGGATCTTTTTTATGTGTGCCGAACAGATCATAAACGGCATAATTTCCGATCACCAGAAATGCAATGACAATAAATGTTGAAATGATATTTCGAATTACAAGCGGCGGAATCTGATCTTTGAAAATTTCTTTATCTTTTTCTTCCAGCCCGCGGAAATAAACCCAGCAAAATAATAATGTGCCGATACCGGCTGATAAAGCAATAATCAACAATTCAATATCAAGTTGCAATAATAATGTTCTTGCCATAACGGCAATAACTGAAAACGAAACCGCCCATAAGCCGATCAAATACAACAGCCGCATCATCCGGCCGATTCTTTTTTTATCAAGAAAAACCAAAACAGCAGATGCGAGATAATAAAATGATAAACTGCCGAAAAACAACATGCTGATACGCTCACCGTATTGCGGCATGGATGATTTGATCATAAGAAATAAGAATGTCAAACCAAGTAAAATGAATTCGAAATATTTTGAAAGAATTTTTTTCACGTTTTATTCTTTGTTTTTTGTGTCGATCGTAATTGTAACCGGGCCGTTGTTTATTAATTTAATTTGCATCATGGCACCGAATGAACCTGTTTTGATTTCTTTTCCTGAAACAACCGCAAGTTCTTTAATAAATGATGCATACAAAGGAATTGCAATTTCCGGTTTTGCACTTCTGATAAATGAAGGCCGGTTTCCTTTTTTGGTGGATGCAAATAATGTGAACTGGCTCACAACCAATAATTCTCCATTTATATCCTGCACACTTAAATTCATCAATTCATTTTCATCTTCAAAAATGCGCAATTGAAATATTTTTCTTGCCAGCCATTCAATATCTTCTTTCGTATCCGCATCTTCAATTCCCAATAAAATCAATAAACCGGTTTTGATGGAAGAAAAAACTTTTCCTTCAATCTCAACACTTGCTTCACTTACTCTTTGAATTACGGCTCTCATAATTAAAAGTCAAATGTCGCCCTTTTTAGCTTAATCAATCAAAAGCGCAACTCCTTTCTCCTCCCTCCTTTTTACCACCTCCTCTCCGCTTTAATTTCTTCATGAAAATTCACATAACTGTTATAACGGTATGGCGAAAATTTTCCTTCTTCCAATAATGCTTTGACCACGCAACCCTCTTCATTGATATGCAAGCAATCGTTGAATTTACATTGTCCCATTAATTTTCTGATCTCGGGAAAATAATGTCCTACTTCATATGCTTCGATATCCACCAAACCAAATTCTTTTATGCCGGGCGTATCGATAATATATCCGCCGAAACTCAAAAGGTGCATGCGTGAAAATGTGGTGGTATGCTGACCCTTATCTGTATATTTTGAAATTTCTTTTACTCTCAGGTCCAGGCCCGGTTCAATTGCATTTACAAGAGATGATTTTCCGACACCGGAAGGTCCCGTAATTAAAGAAGTTTTATTTTTTAATAATTCTTTTAAGCGCTCAAGGTTTTCAGATTTCAATACGGAAGTTGAAAATGAAAGATATCCCGCTTCATTATAACCGAACATAAATTGTTCGAGCAATTCATTTTCTTTTTTTCCATAGAGATCGTGTTTATTAAAAATTACAACAGCCGGAATATCGTATACTTCGCTGGTGAGCAAAATGCGATCGATAAATCCATAAGGTGTTCGCGGTTGTTTTAAAGATGCAATTACAATTGTCTGGTCGATATTTGCCGCGAGAATATTTTTGAATTCTTTTTTATGGGTATCGGACCGGACGATATAATTTCTTCTCGGATGAATTTCAATTATAACGGAAGAGCCTTCTTCCAGATCCACATCTACGAGATCGCCCACCACAACCGGGTTGGTGAGTTTTTTATCTTCCATTCTGAATTTCCCTTTCAACCGGCATGTGATCAGGGATTTATTTTCCAGCAGCACATCATAAAAACTTCCGGTAGATTGGATAACAGTTCCGAGCATGGGACAAAAATAAGGAGGAAGATGCTAGTCGCTAGCCTCTAGCTACTAGCTACTAGCCGCTGGCTGCTGGCTGCTGGCCTCTAGCTGCTGGTAACAGTAACCGAATGAATAGCAAGAGAAATTTCTTTGATCAGCGAAGCATCTTTTTCAATGGCATTTCCAACCACCACCACATCGGCGCCGGCGCTGGATAATTCGTACGCTGTTTCAGGCGTGCGCACACCACCGCCAATGATGAGCGGTATATTGATGCTGGATGCAACCGCTTTGATCATTTCAGGCGAAATATTCCTTTTTGCACCGCTGCCGGCATCCATATAAATTGTTTTCATTCCCAGTAATTCACCGGCCATTGCGGTACTTATGGCAATTTCTTTTTTATCGTGCGGGATGGGATTTGTATTGCTGATATAAGAAACGGTAGTTGGTGCGCCGCCATCGATCAGAATATAACCGGTAGGTATTGCTTCGATGCCCGATCTTTTGATATATGGTGCAGCAAGCACATGATTGCCGATCAATAATTCGGGATTCCTGCCGCTGATAAGTGATAAAAACAAAAGCGCATCGGCATTCGGATTTACCTGCTGAATGCTGCCGGGGAATATGACGACCGGAATATTTGAATGCGCCCTTAAATACTGTATTGTATGCCCAAGGTAATTGCCTACAACCAAACTTCCGCCGACAAAAAAATAATCCACTCCGCAATCCACTGCAACCCGTACGAGTTGTTTGAGAGCCGGTTCGTCCACTTCATCGGGGTCGATCAAAACAGCAAACTGCCTTTTTTGAAGGCGGTGGTTGTTTTGAAGAAGTTGTGTTACGGCGGTTTGCATAGAACTGGCTTAGGGCAAAAATAGGGTATTTATGTTATGCCTCTAAATTTAAAGACGGCCTTCTGCCGGATATTATGCCTGCTGCACAGGCAATCCTCCTGTTCACAATTTATCAGGCTGTGTATAGATTGGATGCACATGTTTTTCGGTCAATTACATTTTAAAGGACAGTGTGATATCTGAGTAATTTATTCTAAGTTTTTTGAAGTATTCCTCAATGCTGAAACGGCTTTATACCGAAATTAAAACAGGCCCTCAGGCCGTAAATAAATTTCATTGCAGGATTACAATAAACAGAGATGATTTCCACTCATCGGTAACAGCCCTGTTTCGCAGTGATATTGCGTTTCTGATGTACAAAATTTCCGCAACTTTCCAAACGAAATCTATCATTTCATCGTTTTAAATTCCAACATCATGTGTATAATTATTCGATGCAAAATGCACATTGGAAGGTTGACAATTTTTGAAATAATTATTTCAACAAGTTTGATGTAGCGGAATCAAAACAAAAGGTTTGTTATAAACAGGGTTGTGTAAAAATGTTACTTGTTTGTAAACAGATTGTTTAACTACTTTCGGAAAACCTTTCGGAAAAATACCGGAAGGTTTTTCTGTCTAACCAACCGCAGAACTTTTTGAGAACCTAACTAAACTTAACCAGAATGGCAAAGAACCAGCAGACCAAAGGCTTAAAATTCAGCCGCTATTTCACAAAAGAAGGTACGAGCCCCTTCGACATGTATGAGTACGACACACGCTCATCTGTAATCAGACACACAAGCGGCGGTGTTGTATTCGAAATGAATAATGTAGAAGTTCCAAAAGAATGGAGCCAGGTTGCTACAGATATTCTTGCGCAGAAATATTTCCGTAAAACCGGAGTGCCACAGCCTGATGGTTCGACAGGTTCAGAAAATTCAATTAAACAGGTTGCTCACCGCCTTGCTGATTGCTGGATGCAATGGGGTGAAAAACATAATTATTTCGCATCCAAAGACGATGCACGGGTATTTTATGAAGAACTCGTGTATATGATCATCGGACAAATGGGTGCGCCAAATTCGCCGCAATGGTTTAATACGGGATTGTATTCTACCTATGGAATTAAGGGGAAACCACAGGGCCATTATTATGTGGATCCTGAAACAGAAGAATTAAAAAAATCAACTTCAGCATATGAGCGCCCGCAACCACATGCTTGTTTTATTTTGAGTGTGGATGATGATCTTGTAAATCCGGGCGGTATTATGGATCTCTGGACCCGTGAAGCAAGAATTTTTAAATATGGTTCTGGTGTCGGAACAAACTTCTCAAAAATTCGTGGTGAAGGTGAAAAATTATCAGGTGGTGGCACTTCATCAGGTTTAATGTCATTCTTAAAAATCGGTGATGCTGCTGCAGGTGCAATTAAATCAGGCGGCACAACAAGAAGAGCTGCGAAAATGGTTTGCCTTGATCTCGATCATCCCGAAATTGAAAACTTTATTGACTGGAAAGTAAAAGAAGAAGATAAAGTTGCCGCATTAATTGCTGCAGGTTATCCATCGGATTATGAAGGCGAGGCATATCGCACGGTTGCGGGACAAAATTCAAATAACTCCGTACGCATTCCGAATAAATTTTTTAAAGTGCTCGAAGAAAACGGAAACTGGGAATTGATCGGAAGAAGCACAGGAAAAACATTTAAAACAGTTGAAGCAAAAAAACTCTGGGAAAAAATCGCCTATGCCGCATGGCGTTGTGCTGATCCGGGAGTGCAATACGATACCACAATCAATGAATGGCATACATGTCCGAAATCAGGAAGAATCAATGCTTCCAATCCATGTTCGGAATATATGTTCCTCGATAATACCGCATGTAATCTCGCATCACTCAACCTCCGTAAATTTTATGATGATGACAAACTGATCTTTAATGTGGAAGCATTTGAACATGCTGCACGCATCTGGACAGTTGTATTGGAGATCTCTGTTTTAATGGCGCAGTTCCCTTCAAAAGAAGTTGCTGAATTATCTTATAAATTCCGCACACTCGGATTGGGTTTTGCAAATCTCGGCTCTGTATTAATGATTTCCGGAATTCCGTACGACAGTGATAAGGCACGTTCAATTGCAGGCGCAATTTCTGCGATCATGACGGGAATTTCTTATAAAACATCTGCAGAAATGGCTGCCGCACTCGGCGCATTTAAAGGTTACGAAGAAAATAAGGAAGATATGATGCGTGTAATGCGCAATCACCGTTATGCAGCATATAATGCAGAAGATAATTATGAAAACCTGGAAATCAAACCGATGGGAATCGATCAGGCATTATGCCCTGATTATTTATTAAAAGCGGCATGCGATGCATGGGATGGCGCTTTGCAATTAGGAGAACAATTCGGTTACCGCAACGCACAATCAACCGTTATTGCACCAACTGGTACGATCGGTTTATTAATGGATTGCGATACAACGGGTGTTGAACCTGATTTTGCTTTGGTGAAATTCAAAAAATTATCAGGCGGCGGATATTTTAAAATCATCAATCAATCCATTCCGCTTGCATTAAAGAATTTAGGATATACGGATGATTCAGTTGAGGCTATTGTAAATTATGCAAAAGGAACAGGAACATTAAAAGATGCACCGTTTATAAATTTAGAATCACTTACATCAAAAGGATTTACCGAATCTGAATTATTGCATCTCGATAAAGTTGTACAATCTGCATTTGAAATAAGTTTTGCATTTAATGTTTTCACAATCGGTGAGGCAACATTGCAACGCATCGGATATTCATCCGAACAATATCTCGATCCGCAATTTAATTTATTGAAAGCACTCGGCTTTACAAAAGAGCAGATCGAAAAAGCAAATGATCATATCTGCGGAACAATGACAATTGAAGGTGCACCTTATTTACAGGAAAAACATTACCCTGTTTTTGATTGTGCAAATAAATGCGGAAAAATCGGTGAGCGTTATATCCATTCACACGGACATATCCGCATGATGGGTGCCGTGCAACCATTTATTTCCGGTGCCATTTCCAAAACAATTAATTTACCGCACGAAGCAACGATTGAAGATATTGAAAGCTGTTATATGATGAGCTGGAAATTGGGATTAAAAGCAAATGCTTTATATCGCGACGGTTCAAAATTATCGCAGCCGCTTTCAACAAAAAGCGACAAAAAAGAAGGAACCGATATTCCGGAAGGACATGTGTGGACGGAAGAAGAAGTATTGGAAGCTGCAAGAACTTTAATTGCACAATCAACCGATACAATTTTCAAACGTCAGTTATCGCGGGTTGTTGAACGCAAAAAATTACCTGGCAAACGTTCGGGCTTTACACAAAAATCAAAGATCGGCGGGCAGACGATATTTGTCCGCACCGGTGAATATGAAGATCATACACTGGGTGAGATCTTTATTGATATGCATAAAGAAGGTGCCTCCTTCAGATCGTTGCTCAACTGTTTTGCAATTGCCGTTTCAATCGGATTGCAATATGGCGTGCCGCTGGAAGAATTCACCGATAAATTCACCTTCACCCGTTTCGAACCAAGCGGCCCGGTAGATCATGCAAATATTAAATTCAGCACATCCATAGTTGATTATGTTTTCAGGTTACTCGCATTTGAATATCTGAACAGAACAGATCTTGTGCATATTGCACCTGAAGAAATGGAACAGCGTGAAAAATTAACGCAGGATATTTCATCAGAAACAAGCGGTAATTATCCGGTTACGGAAACACCCGCTGCTAAAACCGAAGAAGTGAAGACAACAAGTAAAGCCAATGTAGAGAAATATACGGTTATGAGTGATCTGAATGCAGCCAATTCAAATTTAATGGGCGATGCACCTCCTTGCCCTAAATGCGGCAACACAACCATCCGCAACGGCACTTGCTATAAGTGCTTGAATTGCGGCGAAAGTTTGGGTTGCAGCTGATTGGTGAAATCAGGAAAAAAAATAAAACCGCTGCGGAGAAATTCGCGGCGGTTTTTTTTGCCCGATTTCAATCGTGGGAACGGAATAAAATGATATCGCCCTAACCATTTTATTGGTTTAAATAATTAAACGGTTAAAACCGTTAATGCGAATTTGATGTGCGTTTACCCACCCACGACTGAAGTCGTGGGCTAAGTCGTGGGCTAAATCGTGGGCTGAATCGAGGGTTATAATACAGTGTTCATTTTTCATGATCATAATTTTGGCCGATCCCAGACATAACCCACGGCTTCAGCCGTGGGAATAAAATAAAAAGATCTCACCAGCCATTTTAATGGTTTATTAATTAAACGGTTAAAACCGTTATTACCAATTCTGTTTAGTTATTTGCCCACGATTAAAATCGTGGGTTAGGATATGCGGCAGATTTAGTTTTCAAATAGTTGGAAATATTTTCCATCTTTCAATTTTTCTGTATACTTCCCGCCTGCATATTCATTGATCACGTTCTTCCAAAACAGTCGGGCCGGTTTATTCTGCTCCCATTGAAATATTTCCCATTTTCCTTTGTGCAGATCAAAAATATTTTTTGCAATGGATTTGCCGATTCCACCGCGGCGGTATTTTTTCAGAATAAAAAATTCGGCAATGGAAAAATAATTACGCTCCGTGGTATGAATATATTTCACAAGCACAAATCCGATATATTTTTCATCGCTTTTAATAATGTAGGAAAATTTATTTTCATCCTTGTAATAATTTTCCAGATCTTGATAAGAGGGAAACAATCCGTTCTCATCCACATCCAGATTCAGATATTCTGAAAAATCATAAATATAAAATTGCATCAGATTTTCAATTACGTGAAAATGATTTTTTTCTGCCGGCAATAAAATAAATGTTGTCATTTGATATTCTTCTGAATGAAAAATAAATTTAATGCAAAAACCGGCACATATCATGCGCCGGTTGCAATTGATAAACACTAAAATTGAATTTTAATCCGCCAATTGTAATTCAGCAGTGGCGGGGCTGAAAACATTTGCCACCTCGCTCACTTTATTGCATGGAAAGCCTCCCATTTCTGCGTGCTTTTTAATTACTTCCACGCTGGTTGCTTCATAAATGCAATACAGTTTGTTGTCCGTAACATAACTGTGGATCCATTTAATGTCGGGTCCGATTGCTGCAACAACACCACATGATTTAATGGCGATGGCTTTCAAATCTTCCTGTGTGAAATTACCCGCTCCGGGTATCTCCCTTTCGATTACATACATTTTCATTTCTGTTTCATTTTTGTTTGTTAATAAATTTGATTCGTTGTTTGTTGTTTGTGCCATGGTTGTGTAGCCGCTCAATAAAATAATTATCGCGATTACATTTTGTAGAATAGTTGATTTTTTCATTTCTTTTCTTTTTGTATGAATTAATGACACAAAGGTATTCTGATGCATCAGCACACAACTATCACAATTCAATCAATAAATGATAAGAATCAACCTTATTTAATTGATGAATGCAGCAAATAAAAAAAACAGGTCAGAGAATGGTAAAATTGATTCAAAAAAAGAATTAATGCAGAAGATCGAGATAGGCCATAGGCAATAATCCGTATTTCTTTTTGAAGCATTTGGTAAAATAGGAAGGGCTGCTGAAACCAGAATCAAAAGTGACCTGAGATATTGTAGCACTTTGTTTTTTTATAAGATCTTTTGCTTTTTCCAACCGGAATTCTTTTAATAAATTATTTGGAGATAAGCCGGTGAGTTCGATGGTTTTTCTGTAAAGCTGGGATTTGCTCAAAGCCATCGACCTGCAATAATCATCTAAATTCAATTCCGGATTCTGCCAGTTTTTTTCCAACTCACCAAATAAGACTTCCAAAAATGATTTATCCCGCGGTAAAATTACAACAACCTGATCACCGCTGTTTTGCAAATATGTATTTGATAGTAGATCCCGCACATCGGATGTAATGATTAGCTGCTTATTTTTTGCAATACCACATAAATACCCTGCAAACTGAATTGTATCACCGAACAACTGATCGCTTGTTTCCACGGGTTCGCCGGCATGAAGGCTCATTTTAAATCCGATCGATTCTGCAATTTCAGATTGCAATGCATTTTGGATTTGTAAGGCACAGTTCACCGCTTTTGTTGCCGAATCAAAAGAAATAATAAATCCCGGTGCGTTTAGTTCAACTTCCCGGCCACCGTGAAAGGAAATATTTTTCCTGATAACATTATTATGATGGTTCAGAAATTCTAATGTTTTCACTGCACCAAATTGATTTTGCAATAGTACGGGATCAATAATTTTTGTAACAAGCAAAATGCGGTAGGAAGGATCTGCAAATACTTTTAATCCGTCTTTTTCTATTGCAGCATCGTCGGGATCATAAATTCTTCCCAAAAAAGATTCAACGAGTGAACTGCTTACTTCAATTATTTTATTTGCGATGAGTCCGTGAGCACGGTTGTGCATCACATTTACCGTTTCTTTATCCGGCGCATCGATCAGGCAAAAAACATTTTCACGTTCTTCGTCGATCCAGTAAGTCATGCATTTACAACCGTATTCCGAGGCATGAAATAAATCTTTCTGATGCGCTTCCGCCACGTCCCGGGCTTTTACACCAGGGATCACATGTATATCCATATAAATCGGCATCGTGCGTCAGATTCTTCATGCAAAATTATTTAATAGCATTGAAACATTTGCGGAGTGGATCAAAACAAACAGCTTCAATGCATCAACCTGTCAATTTATAAGAAGTATTCAATGTTACATTTTCTCCGCCCGGCATTTGAACAACTACGGATTGAAAAACAATAATATCTCCCGGTTTTGCTTTTGCAACAATATCAAGCATCAGTTTGGTGAACATATTTGAGGTGGAAACATCGCTCACTACGCTGCCGCTTTTGGGAGCATATACCATTTCAAATGAAATTATTTTATAAGGCAACTGAAAAATAAAGTCGGGATTACCCACTACAAGTTTATCGCTGGCTTTAAACTCTCCAACCGAAATGCGGCCTGCTCTGATTTTACCGATATAAACATAAGGATCCGGAATACGCCGTACACGGAAAACATTTTGATATGTTGTTTCAGTCTTTCCGTTTTTTACCGAAACAGTAATCGTATCGAAACCCACTTTTACCGGCCTCGCAATATAATCTATACCTCCGCTCGGTTTTATACCGCAGCCTGTTGCGGTGATTTGGCCGGGAGATGCACCGGGAACTGCAATTTGAACAGGATTGTCGACACCGACATATAAAACATTCATGGCTGAAGGAAACACAACAGCGGTTGATTGATGTACACGCTCATCGGAATTTATCTGGGCATTTAATTGATTGGAAAATCGGGCAGATGCGATCAATATGAAACAAAGAAAACTTGTTTTCATATTGTGTTTATTGTTGAACGTTGAGATTGAATCGGCTATTGTTTTAAACCCATGACTTCAGTTATGGGCCGATAAACCATGCCCGATCACTTGAGCATTTTCATGGTTTTATTGAAAACGGTTGAAACCGTTTTTTCGCATGCGGGATATATCGTGGGCGACTTCGCGGTTTTAACATATTCGCCTGCAATTAATTTTATTTTGTTCCGTTACCTTTGAAATGAATTCATACGATGAAAAAACCATTACTCTGCCTTATTGCACTCGCGATCATTTTTTCCGGATGCGCAACAAAACATCAATCACCCGAACAGGTGGCCATCGATTTTTTTAATGTGCTCTACAATGAACATGATATTGAAAAAGCAGAAGCGTATTGCACCGAAGAAAGTAAAGAGAAATTAAAAACAACAATTCGTGCGATTGAAGGTGCCATGCAAATTATTGATGCATCCAATCAAACAACATATAAATATTCAGTTATAAAGGAGCAATCTAAAATTGAAAATGATTCTGCGCTTATGGTTGTAAAATCTTCTCTTGATTCTATGCAAATGAAATTGATGCTTGTAAAAATTAATGATGAATGGAAAGTTGATTTTAATTATGAAGAACCGGTAATTCAAAAAGAATTAATTGATGAAGTGCTCGAAATTATGAAGCCGTTTAGTGATTCAATTACTGTGCAGAAAGAATGATTTGTCGGGTTTGGGAACCCAACAGAACCCTCAAAACGGATTCTGATATTCCGGATTGTTTTTCAGATCTTCATCCGTTAATGTTTTTAGAAATGCAATGATCGCGGCTTTTTCTTCTGCTGTTAATTGCACTCCACCCTGAAATGCGAATTGCATAAAATTATCTGTGAAAGGTGTGTCTTTTACCCCTTCGCTATAGTGGTCCAACACTTCTTCAAGTGTATTAAATCTTCCGTCGTGCATATAAGGTGCGGTGAGTTCGATATTGCGGAGAGATGGTGTTTTAAATTTTCCATAATCCGCCGTATCGCCTGTGATTATTCCATAACCGCCATCCGCAAAATCAGTATAAAAAACGGCATTATCCAAACCATTGTTCCGATATTGAAAATCTGTAAACAATCCTGCATTAATTCCGTGACAATGGAAACAATCGCCGCCATCCAATGCATTAAATAATTCATATCCCTGCACTTCCTGATCGGTTAAAAATATTTCTCCGGCTGATGCCTGATCGAAGCGGGAATTTCCGGACACAATTGACTTTGTAAATTGCGCAATTGCATTTCCCACAAATTCAGGCGTAATAGAATCAATTCCAAAGGCATTGTAAAACAATTCCGGATAAAACGTGCTGCGGGATAATTTCGTAATCACATTCGGTAATATTTCATGCATTTCAAGTGGATCCTGAATTGGTTTTAAAGCTTGTTCTTCCAATGTTACAGATCTGCCATCCCAGAAAAACCCATTATCAAAAGGCGAATATGCGAGATTATAAATCGGCATTGCATTTCGCTTGCCGGGCAACCCGTCAATGCCGATACTAAATTGAACAGTATCAGAAAATGCATGTGCTACGCTATGGCAACTCGAACAGGACAATGAACTGTCGGCCGATAAAACAGGATCGTAAAATAATTTTTTCCCAAGGCTTACACCTTCAATAGTAAATGAATTGAGTGGATTGAGCAGATCATATGGAAAGGGCGGAATTCCGATCGGTTTTACCACGACATATGGTGTCGGATCATAAATCCATTCATCACCCGGAGGAGGGTCAATAATTTCCGGGTCCATTTTGCATTGCTGCAATAAAACCAAAGAAAGGATTGATATAAATACCGGTAATAAATATTTTTTCATCGACTTATTCTTTAAATGACGGATCGCTGATAAAAGTTGCATCGGTTAAAGCATGCAAAAAATTGATCAGATCGGTTTTTTCATTTTCTGTTAATGTAAATGATCTTATTTTATCACTTTGGTTTTCATGGCCGCTTCCTCCATTTTCATATTGTTCAATTAATGCATCCAAATCCGCTACGCTTCCATCGTGCATATACGGTGCTGTCAAAGCAATATTTCTGAGTGACGGTACTCTGAATTTTCCAACATCATCGTGTAGCCAGGTAATTCTCGCCCGTCCCGAATCTGCAGAATAATCTGAAAAATATCCGTTGTTCTGAAATGTATTGTCGGTAAATAAATAACCGCTGTGACAGGAAGCACAATTTAATTCCGGACTGAAAAATAAATCCATCCCTTTTATTTCCGATTGATTCAAGGCAGAATAATTTCTTTGGTAAACGTACTGATCATATTTTGAATTACCGCTGATTAAAGTCCTTTCAAAAGCGGATAAGGCCCGTGTTATGCCAAACGGATCAATGGGTTTTCCAAATACATCATAAAATAATTCCACATATTCCGGACTTTGACTGAGCCTTTCTACAAGCAACACCATATTAAAATCCATTTCAAAATGTGTTTCAAGCGGAACATACACCTGCATTTCCAGATTGGGGTTGCCGCCGTCTTTCAGCATCACAGGACTCCATGCAATATTGGCAAGAGAAGGTGCGTTTCGAAAACCGGCGGCCTGATTTACTCCATTGCTGATTGCCAGATTATCGCCGAAAGCATATTCCTGTTTATGACAGCTGCCGCATGAGATTGTTGAATCTACAGAAAGCGCAGGATCAAAAAATAATTTTTTACCGAGATATATTTTTTCTGCTGTTAAAGGATTATCGTCGGGAATTAACGGTGCATCAAAACCCACCGGAATTTTTAATTGATATGCATCTTCGATCAGCAACGCATCTCTTTTACATGAGCTCCATAAAAATGCAAAAATGAAAATCAAAATAATATTCCTGTAGCGTATTTTACTGAAAGTGCATTTAATGCTATTTTGATTTTTGTAAAACATTGAAATTATTCTGCAACGATAAAGCTCTGGAGGTTTGCAAATACAATATCAGCAAGCGGGAAATTATCTGTTGTATGTGTTGTGTTATTTGCAGTATTCGACAAGTCGATGCCTTCAAATAATTTCTCCCAGTTAGCATCGAGATGAAAAATATTTTCATGTCCGGCTCCGATCGTGATCGGATAATCAATTTCAATTGTTGCAAGGTATTCGTCGGTGCCAAGATGGATCTCAAACCCATCATCCGGGGTTCCATCGCCATCCGAATCTGCAACTCCGTCTATCCGTAGAAAAATATATCCAACGCTCCATCCCCAATGCATATTCGGAAACTGTGCCCCGAGCGGATCACCAATTGCATAAAGCGAAGGATCGCCATGGTTGGTTGCCGAATCAATACCAATCTCAAATCTCAGTTTCGCATAATTCCCATCGGGTATTTCACCAATCTCGTATTCATCGGGATCTGTAACCACGTATAAATATTTCACCTCCGCCAATGTCTCATTTCCTGCCGAATCTACCAGCCGCATATTAGAAACATAAAAACGGGTGAAATCCAGTTCTGTTGGAACACCGCCAATTGTATATGTATCGCCTTCAATATGTGCGATTCCGTTCACATAGGGATGAAAATGGGCCTCCACCGGATGCGTGCTCAAATATTCGCAGCCCTTGTCTTTTTCGGCTTCGGGATCGTAGTTAACTGCGGTGGGATCGGTGCAACCTTCTTTTTTGTTGCAGGCGGCAAAAAGCACAAAACAAAAAAACAGCATAAAACCGGAGGAGAGCAGATTATTCTTCATAAAGGAAATTATTGAGGCATAGAAACGATTATGTAAAGTTAGTCGTTATTTCATGTGGATATACGTAAAACCGGGGGCTGGTTTGAAAGTCTTTGGTCATTCGATTGTAAAAATCGTAATTTTGCAAAAGTGAAAAGAGCAGTTAAAAATATTACCGCGGGTATGATGCTGGCAATTCTATTTGCCGTGAGCAGCGGATTTACGCTTTTTTCACATGTCTGCTTCATGGGCGGTGCCAGGGAAATATCTTCAAAGCAAATTATTTCCTGTTGTTCCGCCGAAACACAAACAGCTGCCAGCCAGTTGAGTTCAGATTGTTGCAACGATGATGTGCGGTTTATTAAATTTGATTTTACCTCACTGATTTCACAACACCAGGCCCAGCAACATATTCTTCCTGCAGATTTTCTTATTTCTTCGGTTTACAATGGAAATGAAGAATTAACATCTTCTATTCTTTATTACAACAATTTACCACCGCCAAAATCAGGCAGGGAAATTTTATCTTCTATAAAAGTTTTCAGAATTTGATATGCATTTTAATTTATGCGCATTTTCAGAATTGAAAATGCGGCTGATTATTTTTTAATCTGTCAAATGAATTAAAATGAAATTAAAATATCTGTTCGTACTTGTTTCTCTGTCACTTTCCATTTTTTCTTATAGTCAAACCATCAGTGGTATGGTGATGGGAGTAGATGAGAAAAATGAAATGATAAATTTACCCGGCGCAACCGTTAAATGGCTGAATGATAACAACGGGGTGGTATCCGATGATAACGGAAATTTTTCCATAGAAAAATCAAACGCCGATCAACAATTTCTTCTGATCAAATACGTGGGCTATGAAAATGATACAATTGAAATCGGGAACAAAACCTTTTTTCATATTATGCTCAGGCCTGTAAAAGAATTGGATGAAGTAATTGTGAAAGGTGAAAGTTCTGCAACATCGATCAATACAACCGGGCCTGTGAATCTTGAATCGATAAATAAAAAAGAATTATTAAAAGCAGCTTGTTGCAATCTGAGTGAAAGCTTTGAGACAAATGCAACGGTGGATGCTGAATTCAGCGATGCGGTAACAGGTGCACGCACAATTAAATTGCTCGGGCTCGACGGTGTGTATTCTCAGATCATGGTGGAAAATATGCCGAATGTTCGCGGGCTCGCTTCCTCTTACGGACTTACTTATATTCCAGGGCCATGGGTTGAATCCATTCAAATCACAAAAGGGCCGGGGTCGGTGGTTAATGGTTATGAGAGCATCACGGGCTCAATTAATACCGAATTCACAAAACCATTTGATGTGGATGAACAATTATTTCTTTTTAACCTGTATGGAAGCAACAGCGGGAGATTTGAAGCGAATATAAATGCAAAGCATTTATTTAATGAAAAATGGAGCACAGAATTACTTACCAATACAAGTCAGCTGCATAATAAAATGGATGATAATAACGACGGGTTTCTTGATGCACCTTTAAATGAAACCTATACGGTGTTGAATAAATGGAATTATTTTTCAAACAAATCGCATGAAGCACAATTCGGTGTGAAATACATTTATTCAAATCTGTTGGGCGGACAATTAAATTTTAACAAAGATGCAGAGCGGACAACGGAAAATGGTTATGGTGTAAATGTTCTGACCAACCGAGTTGAATTGTTTATGAAAAACGGTTTTGTTTTTAAACGCCCAAGCACTTCCATCGGTACAATTGTGAATTATAATTATCATGATCAGCGTTCTTATTTCGGATTAAATAATTATAACGGAATTGAAAATTATGCAAACGTGAATATCATCGGACAAACTTTTATCTTCAATACAAATCATTTGATGAAAGCGGGTGCAAGTTTTATGTATGATGATTTTAATGAGCATTACGACAGCCTTCCTTATTTACGCACAGAAAAAGTACCCGGTATTTTTACGGAATATTATTTTAATCAGCCTGATAAATGGAGCATTCTTGCTGGTGCACGTGTTGATTTTCATAATTTATACGGCACATTCTTTTCTCCCCGTCTTCATTTGAAATATACTGCAACACCCAAAACAACATTCCGTTTGTCGGCGGGAAAAGGTTATCGCACAGCCAATGTTTTTGCCGAGAATACCAGCTTACTTACAAGCAACCGTGAATTGATCATTCTTGACGATCTCCTTCCTGAAGAAGGATGGAATTACGGGGTCACCTTTATACAGGCAATTGATATCAATAAACACGAAGGTTCTTTTGTGCTGGATCTGTATCGGACGGATTTTGTAAATCAGGTAGTAGTGGATGTTGATTCGAGTGCGTATGCAATTTATATCAGCAATCTGCACGGCACATCCTATTCAAATGTTTTACAGGCCGAATTGAATTATGAGCTCTTCAGGAATTTTGATTTTAAAATTGCCTATAAATATATTGATGCAAAAGAAACAACCGGCGGATTGCTGAGAGAAGTTCCGCTGACCAGCAAAAACAGGGGCCTCGTTAACCTGGCTTACAAAACAAAAAAAGAGGACTGGATATTTGATTTCACAACTCAATATTATGGAGCAGCCCGTTTGCCCGACCTGAGCGGCAATCCGGAAGCAACCGAAATCGGCAACTATTCGCCGGACTATGCGTTATTGCTTATGCAGATCACGAAAAAATTCAAATGGTTTGATCTGTATGCAGGATCGGAAAACCTGACGAATTATACGCAAAAATTTCCAATCATCGGGTATGATGATCCGTTTGGAGAGAATTTCGACGCTTCTGTAATTTATGCGCCGATTATGGAGAGGAAATTTTATATGGGTTTCAGAATGGTGATCAATTGATGTCATGATGAACAAAAGAAAAGGCGTATTTATTAAATTATTTATCTTTAAAAAATAAACAATGAAAAATAAAATGAAATTATCGATCACAGCCTTCGTGCTGTTCTTCATAACAGGCGGAATCAATTCGCTGTATGCACAAACAGGCTCAGACAATAAAAAATTTGTTGAAATAAAAACATCTGCTGTTTGCGGCACTTGTAAAGCAACAATCGAAAAAGCAATTATTTCGGAAGATGGTGTTAAATCTGCAACACTTGATCTGAAAACAAAAGTGGTGACAGTTGTTTATAATGCTGATAAAACAAATGCGGAAGAAATTAAAAATGCAATTGTGCAGGCCGGATATGATGCCGATGAATTATTGGCAGATCCCGCTGCATATGATCATCTGGACGGATGTTGCAAAAAAGAATAAAGTGTAAAATAAAAAAACCGGTTATTATGCCGGTTTTTTTATTTGATATCTTGCTCAAATCAATGTTCAATAATGAGTGGAATACATGAAATTTCCGATTCGCCGGAAATTTTCAATATATAAATTCCCGTAACAAAATTTTCTACATTAATGCTTGTGTGATTTTGTTGTGCTGAAAAATAAAATCTTGTTTCGAATACAGTTCTTCCTTCTGCATTTATAATTGATATTCCCGCATTTAAACTCATATCGTTTAATTCGATTGTAAGGCTTCCGTTTACCGGATTCGGATAAACTGAAATATTATTTTCGAATACCGTATTATCTATTGCAACCGGTAGAGTAAATTCAGTTCTGATGTATTCGCCGGAATTCATATGAATACAATCGGTGAAAACATACACTTTATAATCTGCTCCCGGTGTAAGTCCTGTAAACAGGATGGTAGTATCATCGGTTACAACAAATAAAACGGAGTCAATATCTGAAACCAGATACACATTGTAGTTTGTATAAAAATCATTTGTATTCCATGAAACCTGTGCGGTTGTCGCTGTTAATGATTCAATCAGAATTGTAACCGGCGCCTGGCACGGAGGAAGAATTTCAACTGCAAAACTGTCTACTGCAGAACAAACAGCATCTTCAACTGAATAATACACCATGTAATTTCCGGGGGTGGATGCAGTGAGATCAATTGTTCCGTTCGCATCAGAAAATAATATTCCCGCAGGCACGGAATAAAATCCACCGCCGCTTTCAACTACAACGGGAGTGGGATCGGTTTCATCCTGATAATAATAATCGCTTCCATAATTAAAAGAAGCATCGATCTCATAAATTTCAATTACAAAAGATTGTTCGTATGCACAACCACCGGCATCCAGTACGGAATATGTAATAGTATAAATTCCTTCACCGGATGCGATTAAATTTATTTCACCGCTTGCGGGATCAACAACAGCATCGGCAGAAGAAAATACACCACCGCTTATACCGGTTACAACCGGAACGGGATTTAAACCGCCGATACAATACAAATCATCTGCATAATAAAAATCATCAGCGGTAGTATCAATATCTGTTATCCAGACAATAAAAGAATCCATACCGCATGCATCGGAAGATTCATAATAAATTGTATAAGGACCACCCACGCCGGAAGCCAATAAATTAATTTTTCCGGTAATGGCATTCACCGAACAATCATCACTGGAAAAAGTCCCCGCGGCAATATCATCAATTACGGGAGCAGGATTTATCAATTCGATACAAAAAGTATCCTGCGTGTAATAAAATGAAGCATCATAATCAATTGAAATAATATCTGAAGTAATTACTTCGCAGCCGGACATTGCAATTTGCAGATAATAAACCGTAAAAGGGCCCCCATAACCTGTTGCGCCGAGATCGATTGTACCGGTAGCAGGATCAACCACGGCATCCGGAGAATAAAAATATCCCGTGCCACCCGCTTCTATATCCGGAACCGGATCCTCAGCAGATAAACAATAATTTGTTTCAGTATAATTAAATGAAATTGCTTCATCTCCCGGATCATCAATATACACTTTGAAAGTTCCTACGGGGCATAAACCGGTACTATTGTAATGAATTGTTTTCAAACCACTGCCGGATGCCGCGATATTCAATTCACCTGTAATTGCATTTACCACTGCATCATCAGAATAAAAATTTCCGCCACTCACGCCGTCGATCAGCGGAAACGGGTTTTCATCATCGATACAAAATGTATCCTCGGGATAATGAAACTGCGCTTCCCGCGGCGCACCATAATAAACAAATGCTTTCCCGTCTGCTTCAAGACTATCGGAAAAACGATAGGCTCCAACCAAAAAATCGGAATAACCATCATTATTAAAATCGGCATCGCCTGCAACATGCTCTCCATAATAAGCACCTTCATCATTTCCTTCACCCATCCAGCAATAATCGAGTTCTATGCCCTCACTTGAGCCGAACCAAACGAATGCCCTGCCTTCATCATCTTCACCGTTATCCCAATATTTTGCACCGGCAATAATATCATCATAACCATCATTATTAATATCACCGGCCCCTGCACAGCTATAGCCCAGGTTAGATTGGCCCTGATTCGTATCGCCAAACCATGAGTAAGTATCTTCGAGACCATCCGGACCCCCCAGAAAAACAAATACTCTTCCTTCGTCAGCTTGTGCCAATTCACTTTGATAAGTTAAGGCGGAAACAATCACATCGTCATATCCATCCCCATTTACATCACCTGCTCCGTCTGCCCAATGGCCAAAATTTGCTTTGCTTTGACCACTGCTGGCTTCCCAGTCCGGCGTTGTATTCAGGCCTGTAGGTGAACCGTAAAAACAAACGGCCATACCGTCATCGTAAGCAGCATAATCATAACGATTTGCGCCAATGATAACATCATCATAACCATCAGCATTCACATCACCGGCATAATTCACCGGGTATCCCGAAATGGCAACTGCCTGATTTGCTTCCCACGACCATCCGGAATTTACAGGACCATCAGGACTCCCCCAATACAACCAGGTTTTCCCTTCACTTTCTTCACCCGAATCATATTCTTTTGCACTGAAGAACAAATCATCATAGCCATCACTATTAATATCTCCGCCCAGGGCAACACTTGAACCCATGAGTGCAACGGGCTGGTTTGACTCAATCATCCAGTCAGGGCCGGCAGGATTAGGTCCGGTGGGTGATCCATACCATAAGAAAACAGCACCCTCACTAAATTCGCCGTCCATATATTGAATACAACCAACAGCAAAATCACTGTAACCATCACCATTCAGATCGCCCCCATCAGTAGAAAATCCCAATACGATACTGTCATTATTTGTTTCATATTCAAATGCCGGTGTTTCGGATAAACCATCCGGGCCGCCATAATAGAGATATATTTTTCCTTCTTCTCCATCCGTTTCTTCCGGATTTGAATAATCGATTGCTGTGATCAGCATATCTACATATCCATCACCATTCACATCTCCGGCATTACCGAGGCTCCAGCCGAAAGCCGTATAGGTGAGTTCGCCATGTTCCGCCCAACCGGCTTCCTCATAATAGGGTTGTGAGTAGGAAATTGATACAATTGAAATTAGAAAAACCAGATAAGCGAATTGTTTCATCGTAAGAATATTTAGATTATTATTTCAAATTTAAAAATAAGCAGGCGATAAACTTCATCCGGATATCTGAAAAGTCCGGATAAAATTATTTATTGCCGCGTTGCTTCCTAAAAACCAACAAGTTCATAAATTTTTTTGTAATTCAAAAAGCAATCAGCGGTTTAACCGACACAACTTTTTATTGTATCAGTACTTTTTTTGACAGGGTATATCCATCCATTTCAAATTTAATCAAATAGATACCGGCCGGTTGTCCATGCAGGTCAACAACAAATTTTTCACCTGAATCCAATAATTCGGTGAGCAGAATGCGTCCATCTGCACTCATGATTGAAATGAATATTTCTGAATAATACTTTTGATATTGAATTATAAAAATACCGTTGTTCGGATTCGGCGTAATAAAAATTGAATTATTCAATAAAACATCTTCTATTGCAACCGGTAAAGTAAATTCAGTTCTGATGTATTCGCCGGAATTCATATGAATACAATCGGTGAAAACATACACTTTATAATCTGCTCCCGGTGTAAGTCCTGTAAACAGGATGGTAGTATCATCGGTTACAACAAATAAAACGGAGTCAATATCTGAAACCAGATACACATTGTAGTTTGTATAAAAATCATTTGTATTCCATGAAACCTGTGCGGTTGTCGCTGTTAATGATTCAATCAGAATTGTAACCGGCGCCTGGCACGGAGGAAGAATTTCAACTGCAAAACTGTCTACTGCAGAACAAACAGCATCTTCAACTGAATAATACACCATGTAATTTCCGGGGGTGGATGCAGTGAGATCAATTGTTCCGTTCGCATCAGAAAATAATATTCCCGCAGGCACGGAATAAAATCCACCGCCGCTTTCAACTACAACGGGAGTGGGATCGGTTTCATCCTGATAATAATAATCGCTTCCATAATTAAAAGAAGCATCGATCTCATAAATTTCAATTACAAAAGATTGTTCGTATGCACAACCACCGGCATCCAGTACGGAATATGTAATAGTATAAATTCCTTCACCGGATGCGATTAAATTTATTTCACCGCTTGCGGGATCAACAACAGCATCGGCAGAAGAAAATACACCACCGCTTATACCGGTTACAACCGGAACGGGATTTAAACCGCCGATACAATACAAATCATCTGCATAATAAAAATCATCAGCGGTAGTATCAATATCTGTTATCCAGACAATAAAAGAATCCATACCGCATGCATCGGAAGATTCATAATAAATTGTATAAGGACCACCCACGCCGGAAGCCAATAAATTAATTTTTCCGGTAATGGCATTCACCGAACAATCATCACTGGAAAAAGTCCCCGCGGCAATATCATCAATTACGGGAGCAGGATTTATCAATTCGATACAAAAAGTATCCTGCGTGTAATAAAATGAAGCATCATAATCAATTGAAATCGTATCGGAAGTAATTAATTCACAACCTGCTGCAATTGTTTCAATAAAATAGATGATATAAGGCCCGCCGTATCCTGTTGCATCCATATCTACTTTTCCTGTTATGGAATCGACCACTGCATCCGGTGAATAAAAATATCCGGCACCACCTCCTGTTATATCAGGTGTGGGGTCGTCGGCAGATAAACAATAATTTGTTTCTGCGTAATCAATAAATGAAATATCACCGGATGGATCATAAATGTATACCTGCACCGTTCCCACAGGGCACATTCCGGTACTGGTATAATGGATTGTTTTCAATCCGCTGCCTGATGCATCGATGTTTAATTCACCTGTAACCGGATTAACGACGGCATCATCCGAACTGAAAACGCCCCCGGTAATTCCTTCGATAACCGGAAACTGATTGTCGTCGCCAATGCAAAATGTATCCTGGAGATAGTGAAATTGCGCTTCACGTGGTGCACCATAATAAACAAAGGTTTTTCCATCTGCTATAAGGCTGTCGGAATAACGATAGGCGCCTACCATAAAATCAGAATACCCATCATTATTGAAATCACCGTCACCGGCAACCTCTCTTCCGTAATAACCATATTCCTGATCGCCTTCCCCGTCCCAGCAATGATCTGCTTCCAATCCATTGCTCGAACCAAACCAAACGAAAGCGGCACCTTCATCAATTTCGCCGTTATCCCAATACTTTGAGCCTGCGATTATATCATCGTAACCATCGTTATTAATATCTCCGGCCCCGGCTGTGCAGTATCCGAATTGTGCGTCAACCTGATTAATTTCTGCATACCAGGCAGCTGCAGATTCCAGACCATCCGGTCCTCCGTGAAAAACAAACACTCTCCCTTCATTGTATTCCGATATATCACTTTCATATAACAATGCAGAAACAATTACATCATCGTAACCGTCGCCATTTACATCTCCGGCACCATCTGCCCAATGTCCGAAACTTGCCTTGGCCTGCCCGCTTGTTGCTTCCCAATCGGGAATATCTTCTAAACCTGTTGCAGAGCCATAAAAGCAAACTGCCAAACCATCGTCAACCGCATCATAATCATATTTATTTGCACCGATGATCACGTCATCGTAACCATCGGCATTCACATCGCCCGCATAATTTACAGGGAACCCTGAAATCGTATAATTCTGGTTTGGCTGCCACGACCAACCAGACTCAACAGGGCCATCGGGACTTCCCCAATATAACCATGTTTTGCCCTCGTCAATTTCTCCTTCATCCCACATTTTCGCCGAAAAGAATAAATCGTTATAGCCGTCGCTGTTTATATCTCCGCTCATTGCCACACCTGCACCGAGGAGTGCAAATACCTGATTTAATTCTAATGTCCAGTCGGGGCCAGCAAGGCTTGGGCCTGTTGGAGAACCATACCATAAATAGATTTTTCCTTCGCTGTATTCACCATTCGTCCATTGCAGACAACCGGCAACGATATCGCTGTATCCATCGCCATTCAGATCACCGCCGTCGACCGAAAATCCCAAAACGGAACTATCATTATCGGTTTCATACTCAAATCCCGGTGTCTCAGACAAACCATCCGGGCCGCCATAATAAACGTAAATTTTTCCCTCCTCTCCATTGGTTTCTTCCGGATTGGAATAATCGATGGCGCTGACTATCATATCTTCATATCCGTCGCCGTTCACATCTCCGGCGTTGCTGATACTCCAGCCGAACGCTGTGTAGTTGAGTTCACCGTGTTCGGCCCAGCCCGCCCCTTCATAATATGGCTGTGCGGAAATGCTTTGATTGAAAAAAAGGAAGATCAGGACGGAAATGATCGTGCTGATAAGGGGTTTTTGTGTTGTGGTTACATGTTTTGGAGAATGCATACGTGGTTCAAATTTAAATAAGAGTTTAACGAATGGTAGGGATTATTGAAAAAAAATCAGATAAAACAAGAGGGAGACTGTTGATTCGTGTGTAAATTGTGTGTAACTTTGCCTTACTTAAGAAAAAACTCAGGTAAAGCCACTTGGAAACTTTTTTCACCTCTCTTCGTTCAACAATTGCTTGCTATCTAATTTTAAATCAACAGGACTAATATAAATGCGTCAGCTAAAAATTACTAAATCGATTACCAATCGCGAGAGCGAATCGCTTGAAAAATACCTTCAGGAAATTGGAAAGGTAGATCTTGTGACTGCTGAAGAAGAAGTTACCCTCGCCCAAAAGATCAAGCAGGGCGATCAAACGGCATTGGAAAAATTGGTGAAAGCCAATCTGCGTTTCGTTGTATCGGTTGCAAAACAATATCAGCACAACGGTTTATCGCTGAACGACCTGATCAATGAAGGGAACGTCGGACTTGTGAAAGCGGCGCAGAAGTTTGATGAAACAAAAGGATTCAAATTCATTTCTTATGCAGTGTGGTGGATCCGCCAAAGTATTATGCAGGCATTGGCAGAACAGAGCCGTCTGGTGCGCTTGCCTTTGAACAAAGTAGGATCATTAAGTAAAATCAATAAAGCGTTTTCTGAACTGGAGCAAAAATTTGAACGTGAACCAACTTCAGAAGAATTAGCGGAAGTGCTCGAGCTGGCTCCTGAAGAAATTAAAAATACCTTGAGTGTTTCAACCCGTCACGTATCCGTTGATGCACCTTTTGATGATGGTGAAAACAGTTCATTGCTCGACGTTCTCGAAAACCGTGAAGTGGAAAGAACAGATGAAAAACTGGACTATACACACTCGCTAAAAGTGGAAACGGAAAGAACACTTGCAACTTTAACAGAAAGAGAACGAGATGTAATTAAACTATTTTTCGGAATAGGTGTTCCTTATGCTATGACACTTGAGGATATCGGAGAAGAATTTGGATTGACGAGAGAGCGGGTAAGACAGATAAAAGACAATGCAATAAATAAATTGCGCTCTAGTGCAAGAAATAAAGCATTAAAAGCGTATCTTGCACAGTAATTAAAATATTTACCTGAAGTAGATAATTGCTTCAGAAATCCGAAGCAGATAATCGCTTTAGAAAATCCAAAGCAGATAATCGCTTCAGATTAAAGTTTGTGTTTTCATGGGGATCCCCCGGCAAAGTCGTTCTGATGGAGTCGGGGGTTTTTATTTTAGTAAAAGGCAGAAAGTATAAAGTATCAGGTAGCGGGATTCAGGAGGAAAGGAAAAAATATTGAACCCGCCTGCCTCAGCGCAGTGTGGAGCGTCGGCGGGCAGGTATCGAACAAGGAATAAAGAATGATGAACAGGCCGACGCGAGAGTTGATCTATGAATGAAATAAATCACTTGAAAAAATCTTCCCTCATAATTAATTTCATTTCATAAATTTTAATGCGCACCCGATCGCCGTCAGGATTGTTCACTTCAAAAGCGAAATTTAAAAACCGCACAAAAGATTTCTCGGATTTTCACAGTATTATTTCTAAGTGGTATGCGCTTCTCCACGGATTACTAAGTCAGGCGGTCGTGAAATAAAGTATTTGCTTAAAAATTAATTTCTGTATTAAAATAAAATTCAAACCGAAGTTTAAAATTCTTATTTCAAACCTTTAAATATTCACCACTCTCCACTCTCCACTCACCATTCATCATTTCCATCCCCTCGACTCTTTTATTTTCTCATACATTTCCGTAATGCGTCTGAATTTTTCCTGCAGTTTATTTTTTTCGGCGAGCAATAAATCAGGATGTGCATCGGGATGATATTTTTTTGCAAGTGTATGATATGCTTTCTTTAATTCTTTTTCGGTGCATGCAGAAGTAAGTCCGAATAAAGTATATGCATCTTGTTTTGGAAGCGGATCTTCGTTCCGGAAATTTTGAGCAGATGAATTTGTTTTATGCGAAGTATATTCTGCAGATAATTGTTTGATATATTTTGAATCCAGGTCGATTCTTGTTGCGAGGTATTCAACGGTTTTAATTAATTGCTCGGTTACTAATTTCGGATGTGATGAAACTTCAAATAAAAACTTGAACAAAGAAATCTTTTCATCCAGTGATGCATTTATTTTAATCTGATCGCAAATTTTTTCAACCTGAATGCGCTGACGCAATAATTCTTTAAAAAAATTCATACGCCTGTCTACGTATACTTCTCCAAACTGATGCGAGAGGCGGGTCCGGATCGTTTCAGATGAAAATGCTGCTTCCAGACCGGTGACCTGTAAAATAAAAGCGCCGAGCATTAAAAAATTCAAACGCAGGTCTGCATGTTTCGGCGGTTCAATTTTTTTAATAAAATGCATGTCGAAAAAGCAACCAATGATAAATCCGGCAATTGCACCACGCTGCCCGTCGAGCAATGCGCCGAAAATTGCGAGCAATAATTTATGGTAGCCAAATAAATTGAATACCAGTTTGCCGTCTGTCGTTTTGAGGATTACGATTTTTAATTTGTATTTCAATCGCAGGAATTTATTTTGCCTTCGAAGTAAATTTTGAATTTTTTATTCTGAACCGCCAGGGAATTAATTTATACGGCCCTTCAAAGTTCATCCCCACTCTCGCACTCTCAATTATTTCTGATTTTTTTAATTCTTTCCCTCTGGCCTCAATCCAGATTTTATTCCCAATTAACGATTCGCCGGTATGATTTGTTTTAAAACCGAGACATTGCGAAACCAGTCCCGGGCCCGCACCCATATTTTCCGAATATTTTTTTCTGCCCGACCGCAACAACATTTCTTCAATTCCTTCAACCGGTTCAATGGCCCGGATCAAAACTGCATGCGGCTCATTTTCTCCATGCGTAACCACATTAAATAACTGATGGATCCCATAACAGAGATAAACATAGGCAACACCGCCTTCTGCATACATAATTTTTGTCCTCTCTGTAAAACGACGATTAAATGCATGGCATCCGCGATCCTCAGCTCCGCAATATGCTTCGGTTTCACAAATAATTCCTTCGGTTAAAACACCATCAATCCGCGAACATAAATATTTACCCAATAACGCTTTTGCAATTTTTACGGTATCGGTTCCGGTATAAAATTCCTTTTGTAGTTTAGCCATTCTGTTTAACAGCAATTGTATTCTTCAAAAAATAGTTTGTAAAGATATTTGAGATGCCCGGAAAATTATATCTGATACCAACCGTGCTCAATGAAAATGCAGTGCATGTAATCCCGGCCTATGTGCATGAAATTACAAAATCACTCACTCATTTTTTTGTTGAAAACGAGAGGACGGCACGCAGGTATTTGCGCAAATCGGGATTTATAAAATCATTTGATGAAGTAATATTGCAGCCTCTCAACGAACATACTTCTCCGGAAACAATTTCAACTTATCTTGATTATCTGTTGAAAGGAAATGATTGCGGGTTAATGAGTGAAGCGGGTGTGCCCGCCGTTGCCGATCCGGGGCATTTGCTCGTGCACAAAGCGCATCAGAATAATATACAGGTAATTCCACTGAGCGGCCCTTCTTCCATAATTCTTGCATTAATGGCAAGCGGTTTAAACGGACAACAATTTACATTTCACGGTTATCTTCCTGTGCGGCAACCGGAAAGAAATAAAAAGATCCAGCAACTGGAACAAAAGGCTGCTTCGGGCGAGACACAAATATTTATTGAAACGCCGTATCGCAATAATGGATTGATCAACGACATTCTGCAAATATGTGCGGCGTCCACAGCTTTTTGTATTGCAACCGATCTTACAGGCCCGCAGGAATCAATCAAAACAAAAACAATTGCCGAATGGCGGAAACAAAAACCCGAGCCCGGGAAAATTCCGGCAATCTTTTTAATTGGTAAATTTGCATCATGATCATCATTCAGGAAACGCTGGTAAGCGATGATATTTTTGATAAGGAATTTGTCTGCAATCTCGATGCCTGCAAAGGTGCCTGTTGTGTGGAAGGTGATGAAGGCGCTTATCTCGAAAAAGAAGAAACGAAAATATTAAAACGCATCTATCCGAAAATAAAAAAATATCTCACCAAAGAAGGAATTAAAGCGGTTGAAAAACAGGGTTATTATGTGACGAATGAAGACGGCGAATTAAAAACACCATTGATCAACGGCGGGCCCTGCGCCTATATTAATTATGAAAACGGAATTGCAATATGCGGGATTGAAAGAGCATATTACGATAAAAAAGTAAAATGGAAAAAACCGGTGAGCTGCCATTTATATCCGATCCGCATTACAAAAGTAAATGGCCATGATGCATTGAATTATGAGCGATGGAAAATCTGCAAACCTGCATGCACACATGGCAAAGAATTAAACGTTCCGGTATTCCGTTTTGTGAAAGATGCCATCATCAGAAAATACGGGAAGGAATATTATGAAGCGATGGAAGCGACGTATGAATATAGAAGGAAGGAGTGAGAAAAAGGGAGTCTGTTGAATATTTAATCGCTTCTGATTTTTAAATCCTCTTTATTTCAAAATGATAAAAATGTTCAACCGGCATTAATTCTTCAATTACATGTTCCACCGTTGCGCCTGACGGGCCGCGATGACACCATTTAATAAATTCTGCAACATCATTTTCATTTCCTTCAACAGATGCGGTAACTGTTCCGGAAGGGTCGTTTTGAATCCAGCCTTTTATATTTAATTCCTGCGCTTTTTGTAAAGCCGTTTGACGAAAAAATACACCCTGCACATTTCCGGTTATAATTATCTTTTTATGTATCATACTTTTAAAATTAATCTGAAGCCGAGACAGTTCCAAAAATTTTATCGGGACGGATAAAAAAAATTAAGACAATTTGATCTCAATAATTTTTGCAATATGATGGTCGTCGTGTTCGCGACAAAAAAAGCCATATCGACCACACGCATTGGAATATTTAATCGCGGATGGATGGCGGTCCGGATTAATTCATTATCTGTAAATGAAAGCAATGCATCAATAAATTCGGAGCGCACATTATAAAAATCATCAAGTATTGTTTCAATGCTTTTTTCGTTATGATGTGCTTCTTTCGTTTTCAGATTTAATCCGTCCCAGGCACGCAACGTTTTTTCACCATTTTTAAAATCATCGATCCTTCCCCGGTGTAATTCTTCAAGATCCGTCAAATGACCGATATGTTCCTGGATACTCCATTTTCCATTTGGTTGTTCGATCAGTTTTCTTTTTGAAATATCTTCCGTTAAATCTGCAATGCGTGGATACGCTCCTTTAATTCTTCCAATGATTACCGGAAATAATCCTGCAGGGAAATCAAAATTGAACGTCCGCTTTGTCCATTCGGTTTGTTGCATAAAATTGATTTACATAATTAAAATTAAATATTTTCAACGGAGGCAGTACCTTCGCCATATGCATCAAACAGATTTTCTTGTGATCGGTTCGGGAATAGCGGGTTTAACATTCGCCCTGAAAACGGCAAAGCGGTTTCCGGATAAAACAATTACAATCATTACAAAAGCGGAAGAAGACGAAACAAATACAAAATATGCACAGGGCGGTATTGCTGCTGTCTGGGATTTTGAAAAAGACAGTTTCGAAAAACATATAGAAGATACTTTAATTGCCGGCGACGGCCTTTGCAAAAAAGAGATCGTTGAAATTGTTGTAAAGGAAGGCCCTGAACGTGTACGTGAAATAATCAACTGGGGGGCAGATTTCGATAAAACAAAAACCGGTGATTATGCTTTGGGGCGGGAAGGTGGCCACAGCGAATTTAGAGTGTTGCATCATAAAGATGTTACCGGAAAAGAAATTGAAAAAACATTGATCGATGAAGCAAACTCGCTTCCGAATATTACAACCTTTACACATCATTTTGTTATTGATATCATCACGCAACATCATCTCGGCAGAATTGTAACACGGCATACACCGGATATTACCTGCTATGGTGTGTATGTGCTGAACAAAAAAAATAAATCCATCGAAAAAATTCTTGCGAAAATCACAATTATGGCAACGGGCGGAGCAGGGCAGGTGTATAAAAATACAACCAACCCCGTTATTGCAACAGGTGACGGAATGGCGATGGTGTATCGTGCAAAAGGAAGAGTGGCAAATATGGAATTTGTGCAATTTCATCCAACATCATTATATCAACCCGGTGTATCGCCCTCCTTTTTAATTACGGAAGCAATTCGCGGGTCGGGTGCAATTTTGCGTGATGCGGATGGAAATGAATTCATGCAGAAATATCATGAACTCCAATCTCTTGCACCAAGAGACATTGTTGCAAGAGCCATCGACAATGAAATGAAATTGCGTGGAGATGATTTTGTTTATCTCGATTGTACAAAAATTCCTGCGGAAGAATTGCATAATCATTTTCCGAATATCCTTGAATACTGTAAATCAGTTGGAATTGATATTGAAAAACAATTTATTCCGGTTGTGCCCGCAGCGCATTATATGTGTGGCGGAATTATGACAGATGCATTCGGCCATTCAACAATTCAAAACTTATATGCCTGCGGTGAATGCACCTGCACCGGTTTGCATGGTGCAAACAGACTTGCAAGTAATTCATTGCTTGAAGCACTCGTATTTGCACACCGTATTTATGAAGATGCTTCAAAACAGATTCATGAAGTGGAATTCATGAATGAAATTCCGGATTGGAATGCCGAAGGAACAAATGATCCGAAAGAAATGGTGATGATCACGCAGAGCATTCGCGAATTAAAAGAGATCATGACAAACTATGTAGGCATTGTGCGCAGTAATGAAAGACTTGAACGGGCACTTGTGCGTTTGCATTTATTATATGAAGAAGCGGAAAAAATGTATGAAACAACTACGATCTCACCGCAGCTTTGTGAATTGCGCAATTTAATTACAATCGGATTTTTAATTACCCGTGGTGCACAGGCAAGAAAAGAAAGCCGCGGCTTACATTTTACAACTGATTATCCTGAAAAATCGCATTGGGTGGAAGACAGCCTGTTTTGAAAATAAATATTCTTCTTCACTCCTATTAACTTTGCAGCAGAATGAACAGGCAGATGAAGCGGATAAAAATTATTCTTTCAATTATTTTATTCTTACCGGTTTCGTATTCGCTTGCACAGGATTATTGTTCAGGCGACCGCTTCACGGATTTTTTATTTCCCGCATCACAAACAGAACTCATTTCAAATATTCAATACGGACTTGCCGTAAACAATCTCGGCAACCTGGAGGAATTGCATCTTGACGTATACCGTCCGAAGCCCGATGCAGATCCGCTTGATTTAAAACCATGCATATTTTTTGTACACGGCGGCGGATTGGTTGGCGGAAGCAAAGAGAGTGAAGGTGCAGCCGACCTCGGATTACTTTATGCCCAGCTTGGTTTTGTTTTCGTAAGTATTGATTATCGTGTCGGGTGGAACAGCGGCACAGAAGGTGGTTGCGACGGTGATATTGCTGATCTGATGCGTGCGGAATACAGGGGCATTCAGGATACAAAAGCAGCATACCGTTTTATTAAAGCAAATGCTGCAATTTATGAGATTGATACAAATTATATTTTTGTAGAAGGAAACAGTGCAGGTTCCAATTTATTATTGTGGGCATCATACGCAGAACAAAGTGATTTTAATACGCTGTATTATGATGAACTTGGCAGTATTGATTCTTCAACTTTCGATTTTTATAATCATACATTCGATCCAAAAGGATTGATTTTTGAAGCCGCCGGTGTAGAAGACACAACAATTTTATATAATAAAAATTACCCCACATTTTATTTCCACGGAACGTGCGATTCCATTGTTCCGTATTTTGCAGGTCCCACATTTTCCTGTTATACACCTGTAACATATCCAACGCTTTACGGAAGTTTTGAGCAGGTGCGCATATTCAATGAGCTGGATAAAACGTATCATTTTTATACAGGTGAAGGCGCCGGACATGACGTTGCTCCTCCCGACACAATTGCTGATTATGCAAAAGATTTTATTAAAGATATTTTATGTGCGGATGTTGCAAGTGAAGATATATACAGAGTCATCGGAAAATCGAGATGTGCCGTTGCAAACAACGGTGAATTATATATACAACCGGTTTATCCGAATCCTGTTGGCGATGAAATATTAATTGAAGTTTCGAGCACACGCAACCGCGATGTCGAACTTTGGATTTATAATGCACTTGGTCAGCAGGTTGAAGCCGAAACATTTGATTTTTATCCACCGGTAAAAACCTATTCAATTGATGTTTCAGATTTTCCGGACGGTATTTATTTTATGGTGGTGAGCCAACGGCAGGAGATATATGTGATTAAGTTTGTTAAATGAAAATGTAACAATGTACCAATTTACCAATGTGCAAATGCGTTTGCGTAACAATTATAAAAATTAAATATTTTCGATAAAAGATAAATGATTTTTTAGTATCTAAAAATCCCATCAGCTAATCAGCTGATTTGCTAATCAGATTTCTTCCTCATTCCGTACAATTTCACATACCGCATAAACACACCTTTTGCTGCGAGCGAACAAATAATAAATCCTGCATAACCGTCTAAAAATCCGAGATCAATAATATAATGTTTGAAGAAACGGAAAGCGGGTTTTACTATGAAGTGAAATAAATTCGGATTTTGAATTTTATTTGCGGCATCATTTGCACTCCAGGTTGAATAGCGGTCCCATTTTTCGAGATAGTGAAAAATATCTTTATAGGTATAGTGAAGCAATTTATTTTTTAATTTGCCTACAGTTCCATTGGTAATAATTTCCGCATGCACATGTTTTTCCTCGTAACGGCATGTATCACGTTTAAATAAGCGGATAACCTTATCCCTTTGCCATCCGCTGTATTTTATTTCTTTGCCGAGAAAGAAATTTTTTCTGCCGATTGAAAATGCGTCGAAAACAATATCTCCCGACGATAATATTTGCTGAATCTCATTTTTTAATTCCGGTGTTACCCTCTCATCTGCGTCAACCAGTAAGATCCATTCGTTTGCGGCTTGCGGAATTGCCCAGTTTTTCTGATTTGCGGAATTCACATATTCCCGCTGTATGATCCGGTTTGTATATTTTTTGGCGAGTTCTAATGTTGCATCTGTGCTGAAGGAATCAACAATTAAAATCTCATCGCACCATTTAACAGATTCGAGCACCGCTTCAATATTATGCGCTTCATTTTTACATGGTATGATGGCGGTGACCTTATGCATGAGCGGTTATTTCTTTTTCTGAAGCTGTATCGTCAATATATTTTTTGATCAGCAGCAAAAATAAAAGATAAAACGCAGTTCCGATCTGAATTTCCAGTGTATGTTCGGTGAGAAAGGAAAACAGGATGATACAAAAGAAGGAAGTGAATAGCACATGCTCATATCTTTTTTGGGTAAACCAGGGATAAAATACAGAAATCAAAAACACGATCAGGCCCGTTATGCCCGTTGCAGCAAATACGTAAATAAACTGATTATGCGGCAATTTCGATTTTAATTTCACATCGCCCGACTGTTGATGATATAAAGCATCCATTTCATTTTTAATATCTCCGGCACCTGTTCCGATCAAAATATTTTTCTTTGCGATCGCCATTCCATATTCCATACTGAGAATGCGTTGCGCATCGCTGTGTTCGGGGTTTAATTCACCTTTTCTGATCAGATCCAGTTCATATTTAAAATAACCCATCCTGTTGTGCAGCGATGGAATAAACTGAATGGATAAAAATGCGATAAGTACGATGCCGGCAATTGAAATAACTGCACGCAGATATTGTTTTTTAATAATTATCCATCTGCAGATTAAAACGAATACGGTCAGATATAAAGCAACAATACCGGTGCGCACGGCAAATACATGAATAAAAATGATGAGAAATAAAATACATGCCGCGGCAAAAATTTTAAGAGTCCGTTTTTGAAAATAGTTATGCATATAGAGGTAAACACCTGTGATAATTGCAAATGCAATTTCAATACTGAAGCGGATATGGTCATTTAATGGTGCTGGTATCGGCTGGCCCTGCGAAAGCCTTTGATTAAATTCCTCAAAATGAAAAAGGTAATTTATAAATACCAGGAGCGAGGCAATTATGATCGTATAAAAATAAACGGCAAGCCAGATAAAAAAAGTTTTTTTCGTGAATTTTCTGATTGCGGTAAATCCGAGCGGAATTGCGATGAACGGAAGTTTCATTCTGCAACGATCTACCCAATAAGCGGAATCCGAGGAATATATTCCCGATAAAAGGTAAATAAGGAAAACGGCGATAAATAATAAATTGGTTTTATCGCTGAACCATTTTTTAAAATTTTCGGCTGCATTGATATTGATAAATGCATTGCACATGATTGTGATGGTGGCAACACTCAGCATCAGTTTCGATGTAACGAGCCCGGCAATGAGGCCGAATAAGGCAAGGGATGCAAAAAAGCGGTTGGGAAAAACGCGGAGTATGGATCTCATGTTTTGACAGTCGGTTCGTAAAGATCACGCCATATTTGTCAGGTTTAGGATCAAAAGTATGCAATTACAGGAATATTAAACAATTGGCCGGCACAAGCATATTTTTTGCGAGATAAGGTGAAAAGCCTAATTTTATGCTCGTGGAAAATGGAAATTCGTCAAAAAAGACAAGGGACAGGATTTTTAAAAAGGAATTTTTACCGCATGCGGATGCACTCTATAATTTCGCATTTCACCTGACTTACAATGAAGATGATGCAAATGATCTTGTGCAGGAAACTTTTTTGAAGTCCTATCGCTTTATAGATTCGTATCAACAGGGCACAAATGCAAAGGCATGGCTCTTCAAGATATTAAAGAATGCGTTCATCAACGATTATCGTCGAAAATCAAAACAACCATCAAAAGTTGATTACGATGAAATTGTAAGTTATCATGATACGGACGATGACGGGCATGTAGAATATCTTGATTTGCGGCAGGAATTATTCCAGGGTATGCTGGGTGATGAAATTACCAGAGCATTAAATGAGTTGCCGGTTGATTTTAAAACGATAATTTTGCTCTGTGATATTGAAGAGTTCAGTTATGAGGAAATTGCAAAAATTATCGATATTCCAATTGGGACAGTTCGATCACGCCTTCACAGGGCCAGAAATATATTAAAAGAAAAATTACGTGAATACGCTCTGAAAGAAGGATTTAAAGAAAACAGGTGATATATGGAACAACAACTACCCAAGCATGACTGCCGCAATTTTTTGAAGAAGGTTTTTCTCGTCCTCGACGGCGAAATACCTGACGATGAAAAAAAATTATTCATCATGGATATTACCAGATGCAAATCCTGCCTCGATCATTATCATATCGAACAAACCTTCAAAGAATTTATCACCACCAAAGTGGAGCGCAAACCCTGCAGCGAAAAACTGAAAGAAGATATTCTGAATCAGATTCAGTCGATTCAGGAAAGTGAGTGATTGAATTTGTTTCATCTTTCTACCGCATAACTACAACAACTGTTATAAACAAAAATCCATAGACCGGTTATATAAACCTGTTCCTTCATTAATTTTTGCTGACGCATTTTTTCTGTGTATAGTTTAGCCTGATAATCAAGATCGGTTGAAACGAGATTTTCATCTTTATATGAACTAAAAGGGGCCAGAATTTTATCCAGCTGATTTTTATCTGAATGTTCCAAATTTAATTTTGCTTTCTCAACAGACCCGGTTTCAATTTCATCTGTAGCAATAAAAAGATCTTCATTTTTATAACCAACTGAAACAATCAAAGCCGGTTGCTTTTTCGGCATCAGCATTTCTTTTTCATATTCGTTTCCCACATAAAATTTGGTTGGCTCACTGTCATCAGAATTGAGACGGTAAATACTTTGAATGGAAGTGTAAACGATATAAGTATATGTGCGGTCCATTTCAACGGCATTGTCAACTTCCACTTCCAGTTTTTTCGGTCCCCAGGTTTTTGGTATCGTTCCCCTGTCAATATTTATCCAACCGGTATTTGTCCAGGTAAATCCATATGTTTCCATTCTTGATTTTTCCCTTTTCCAAAGCACTTCCCTGTATTCTGTTACAGTTTGTTCTGCCATTTTATTTTGCTGTTTTAATTCTGCTTCCATTTTTTTCAATGCAGCATTTAATTCCTTTTTGATTTCATCGTATTTCTTTTCGTAAAATCCTTTTAATAATTCAGAATATTTCGATGCGTCTTTTACATTGGTGAGTTTTTCTGATGCAAAATCATTGAAGGTTTGTTTTAATTCCATATCAGTATCATAACATCTCCATTCTGATTTATAATTTTCAATTTGACTTGCTGCAATTGAATCGGTTTCCCATAAATTCCTGCTGAGATTCTTTAAATATATATCAAGAATTTGCTGACTATTTGATAAATGAATTTCCTTCATCCTTTTTTCAAATTCCCTTGTTGCAATAAATGTGTTTTGATATTCTTTGCTTTTAATTGTTTTAATAACTGCCGGATCAATTCCGCAAAGGTTACTTATTCCCCGATAGGACGTGTCTCCTGCTAAACTTGAGCCTTCATAGGATTTATCTGTATATTTTCCATTTAATACTATTCTGTCACGGTTATAATATGCTTCTGTGAGATTACTATTTTGAAATCCTTGTGTCAAAACGTTAGGATCTACAACTGACAATGAATAATATAAACTATCTACAAATTCTCTGGTAGCAATTTCATATCCATGAAAAGGCAAACCTTCAATTACTTTATTTTCAAATCCCGGAGGCAAAAAATCGAGCAGATCAAGATCAACGGTAATTAAATAATTTTCCAGAGGCTTGGGATCAACCCAATTCATATTTCCGTTTTTATCACGTTCCCCGGCATAGGCCATCATACCGGGTTTTTTATCCGAAGTTGGTACTTCGATATAAACAGGGTTGTCCGGATTTACTTTTAATTGCTCACCATTTGACGTGACATTGAAAAAAACCATTCCGCCGGTTTCAAGCGCTTCTCCATTTGAAGTTGTGGTGAGATTCGACAGGATCATTTCATCCAGATCATATGCTTCTGCAAGCTCTATCATCACACTGTCTTCAATCACTTCACCACTGGCATTGATAAATGCACCTTTTGGAATTGTGATGATGGTGCCATTATTTCCTTCCACAATATTATCTTCTTTTGCGGAAACAGAAATAAACTGGCTTTCAACAATTTCGGATTTAAAAGGATCATCCTCTGAGACCTTGGAAGTCTCTTTAAGTGATTTAAAATTATTGCAACTAAATAAAAACAGGAGTGAGTAAAAAAGGCCAAATGTAAATATCTTCATTAATTTGATTTACAAAAGAGATGTTATTCCCCCGAAAATTTCACAACCAATGTGAAATAAGTTTTTACGGGGATATTATGCTGTTTCCCAGGTATCCATGCAGGCATCATGTTTACAACACGCAATGCTTCCATATCAAATGCAGGTGCAAGCCCCTTTACAATTTGTGCATCGGAAATAATTCCGTTTTCATTGATAATGAATTTCACGTACACATTCCCTTCATAATCTGCCTGCACATCGGGATATGTTATGGTTCTTTTAAGATAACTCATCAATGAATCCTGCCCGCCTGGATATTGCGGCATAATTTCCGGCATTAAATAAATTTCAGCGGAATCTTGTTTTGTGTCATCGCTAAATAAGAATTCATCCATCTGTGCTTCCGAACGATCAACAGATGAAGGTGTTACAGATTCCTTTTTTGATTCTTTCCGGCTTTTTTCTTTTTTATAATTTTCTTCAGTTGTTTTTGTAACCGCCAGATCTTTTTCCCCCATAAAACCATAAGACTCGTTTGTAGTTGCGACATTAGATGTTGTAAATGGTGCAGATATGGTTGCACCGCTTAATGTTTCTTCGCTGACTTCCACTTCTGCAATTGCAGGAGTTGCGATCGAAAGATCAAGATCTGATTTTGCATCTTCCATATCCAGCGCTTTGTCCAATAAAACATCTCCGGGATTATATTCGGTATTTGTTGTGCTGACTTTGTTCAGGGCAATTATATTTCCTGATGCTGGTGAAATCTCATCAGCTGTATTCTGCAAAACGACAAATGTATCAGCTGCATTTATTTTTTCCGCTTCAGCCATGCCGCCGCCCATATCCGAATTCATTGAAGCGGTGTCGGGGACAATTGTTTCTGCAATTTCTGATTTTGGTTCGAAAGCAACTTCCGTATTTTTTTGTGATTCATTTAATCTGCCGATCAAAATAAATGTGAGCCCCACAATTAAAATCAAAGATGCTGCTGCGGCATACATTCTTACAGATTGAGATATGACAAACGGTTTTTTTGCACCGGTAAGAATATCAATATCGCGATAAATTTTATCCAATGATGCATTTACTGTTTTAAGATCCGCATTTTTTAATCCTTCAACAGCATCACTTAAAAATTCATCTTTTGCAATGAGTTTTTCAATGCGCAGTTTTTCCGATGCATCCAGTTCGTTATTCAGATAAGCGAATAATATTTCCCGGCTGATCAGTTCTCCTTTTTCAATATGTAATTTTTGTTCACGCATTTTTTCTGTCCAGATAAATTTTCAGGTTCCGTTTCCCATTCTGAATATAACTCTTCACCTGTTTGAGGTCATATCCTGTTATCTCTGCAACTTCCACATACGATTTATGCTGCAGGTAAAACAATTCCACGCAAATCTTTTGTTCGTGATTCAGGGTGGTGATCCCTTCTTCAAGATACTGTAACTGTGCTTCTTTCAGGTCAACATCTTCAAGATGCTCGGCCACCTCTTTTTCCATAGCTCCGTCATCATCATCTCCCTGATTTGTTTTCAATTCGAGCGGTTCTTTCCCCTTTTGTTTGCGCAGCAACATCAGGCACTGGTTCTTGGCTACCATATACAACCAGGATTTGAAACTCTGCACATCATGATGTTTCAGGTCGGTGATCAGTTTTTCAAAAACCTCCATCACCATATCCTGGGCGGAGGCCTCATCTTTCAGATATTTCAGGCATACACCAAATACAAGGTGTGCATACCGCTTATACAATTCACCGATATAGATATTGTCACCCGTGCTCTTATACTCCGAGATCAGCACATCATCGCCGGTATCGGTTAAGCCCTTTTTTCTGAATGAAAATATCTGCCGCACAGTGTTTTGAGAATTAAAATTAGATAATTTACGGTTTATACGCCGGCATGTGGATATATCACAACTCTTTCGTGATGTATAGTTTAATTTTGCGTTAACCGAAAGGAATGTCATCGAACCTGCACACATTCTTACAGAAATCCGAACAAAAGGCATTTGATGCTGAACATAAACGCAAATTGCTGTTCAACATCGGCAAATACAACGATACGGTTGTAAAGGGAAAGCAACAATATGCCGACCTCGAGTACGTCCGCAAAAAGGCCAAAAACCTGAAATGGAAGGCGCTTGAAAACCTGGACAAATATCTGATCGAATTTGAATCAAATTTTACCGCAAACGGCGGAAAGGTGATATGGGCGAATGACGATAAAGAGGCACTCACCGAAATTTTAAAGATCCTGCAGAAAAAAGAAACACGCTCGGTTGTGAAAGCCAAAAGCATGGCAAGTGAAGAAATTCATCTCAACGAATTTCTGGAGGAACACGGTATTCAAAGTATTGAGACCGACCTGGGTGAATATATTCAGCAGATGGACGGCGAACCACCCTATCATATTGTTACGCCGGCAATGCATAAATCGAAAGATGATGTGGCGAAATTATTCAATGAAAAACTCGGCACTTCACTCGATCTTACGGCACAGGAATTAACGCTTGTTGCCCGTGAAAAACTGCGTCAGAAATATCTGGAGGCCGAAGTTGGTTTCAGCGGTGCGAATTTTATTTTGCCTGATATCGGCGGAATTGCAATAACTGAAAATGAAGGGAACGGAAGATTGAGCACGAGTTTTCCGAAAACGCATATTGTAATTGTGGGGATTGAAAAAATGCTGACGAGCGTAAACGACCTCACTTTATTCTGGCCTTTACTTTCAACTTATGGAACCGGTCAGAGGGTAACGGTTTATAATTCTATTTTCACTGGCCCAAAAAAAGAAATTGAAACAGACGGCCCCGAAGAAATGTATGTTGTATTGCTCGACAACGGCCGCTCAAAATTACTTGCCGAACAAAGGCAGCGTGAAGCGCTGTATTGTATTCGCTGCGGATCATGTTTAAACGCATGTCCGGTTTATAAAAATATCGGAGGCCATACTTACGGAACTACCTATTCGGGTCCGATCGGCTCTATTATATCTCCGCATTTTAAGGGCATGGAAGAATTTAAACATTTGAGTTTTGCTTCTTCGCTTTGCGGAAATTGCACGGAAGTTTGTCCGGTACATATTGATCTGCATTCCCTTTTGCTTTACAACCGGAACGACTCGGTGGAAAAAGGCGGATCTGATTTTACTGAAAATACCATTTGGAGAGTTTGGCGCAGAACGATGCTGAACAGAAAAAAAATGGAAAGCCCGAATGCGGGAATAAAAAATTTCTTCTTAAAAATTGCATTCAATAAATCATGGGGCAAGCACCGCGAAATGTTTAAAGTGGCGCCGAAATCATTTTATAAGCAATGGATGGAAAAATATCCGCCGCAGGAGTGAAACTAATTTATCAATATACCAATGTGTTAATGTGCCAATGCGTGTGATGGTGATGAATAAATACTTTTTTGATTAATTCTTTCCAGACTTACAGATAAATTGCCTTAAATTTTTTCCAATTTCTGCTTTTCAATTTTAATATTCTTTGTGCCTTAGTGTCTTCGAGTTGTTTTTTTTCATTAAAGTACCCCGTCTCAGCGCCTCCTTGTTATTTTATTTTTCTTTGCTCTTTAGCTTTTACAGCATACGAAAAATTCAAAACATTCGTTTACCTTGGAAATTGAACACACAATGAAACAGATTTGGTTTACACTCATTTTGTTTTCAACTTTTACGCTTTCTGCCCAATCAACTTCATTCGGAGTATCCATTTTTTTTGAAAAAGCCGGTTCTGATTTATCGGTGGAAAATCAATTAAAGCTGGATGATTTTAAATTACTCGCAAAAGATTCTTCGTATAATTCGGTGTTCATAAAAGGATATGCCGATAACGACGGCAGTGACGAATACAATCTCGAATTATCGCAGCAGCGGGTAAATGCAGTGAAGAATTATTTTTATGGAAATCCATATGCAGTTGATTCAAAATGTTATGGTGAAAAAGAAGCGATCAATAAAAATAAAAACGAGAATGAAAAATCCATGAACCGCCGGGTGGATGTTATTTTCTGGACAAATTATGCATTGGGGAATAACAAAAAAAAGCCGCAGATATTTACTTTTCCTGCAAACAGGAATATTGAATTTACGGCTGCGGAAGGAACAAAAATTAAAATACCTGCAAATTCACTTGTATATGAAAACGGATCGGCACCGCTGGGTGAAATCACAATTGCAATTACGGAATATTACAGCATGAATGATATTATTCAGAATAAATTAACAACCAGTTCGAACGGAGAATTATTGGTTTCTGCAGGGATGATAAATATTGAAGCGTCGCGGAATGAAAAAGGATTGCAATTAAAAAGCGGCGCCGTCATGGATGTGGGTTTTGCAGAAAGAAAAGAAAACGACGGATTCGGCATGTTTTACGGAAATCAAAATCCGTCAAGCGATGCAATTAACTGGGTGCCGGCAGTTGATACCCGCACACAAGGTGAAGGCTGGTTTTATTCGGGGGTGAAATTATTTATGAGTGATACAATTGAGCGATGGCGGAATAAACTTGAATATAATGATTACGGCCAGCGGATAAAAGTAACAGAAAAATGGGTGGAGAATAAAGGGACAACCTACGATACCACGATCATCGATAAAACAATTAATAAGAATAAAATTATTTTACAGGCAACAAAACTTGGCTGGTTAAATTGCGATCAGTTTTATAATGAAAAGGAAAAAATGGATATCTATGTAAATTATGATCCTGCATTGCAACCGAATATTGTTTTAATATTCGATGCATTTAAAGCAATGGTGCAGCCTTCTAAATCAGTTCCAGGCCAATTGGTTTTTTATGGTGTTCCGAAAAATCAAAAAATAATAATTACCGGCGTCGGATCAGGAGAAGGGAAATTGTATTTTACGAAAAATGAATGCATTGCTGCAACAGCTCCTGCAAAACTGCAATTTTATGAAACTTCTGTAACTGAAATCAATAAACAACTTTCCGTATATCATTAAACCCATCAGTTGATGGTTAAATCAGGCGGAAGCGTTCCAAACCTGTCGCCGGAACGCTATCCGCAAAAATGACTGGAAGCCCTGCAATTGCGGGGCTTTCATCATTGCATCAATTAAAATCTTTCAAATTCCTCAATAATCCGGCATGCAGGGTATGGAAATTGAAATAAACTGTATTTGATTTCTCTTTCAGGCCAACGCAATTTTGTATCATCAATAAAAATGAATCAAATGATTGGGCCGGAAAATTTAAAACATATGATCCCTGCGATCATCACAAGAATCGCAATTACATATCCTTTTTTTTATATCGATTCTGTTTCGTTTCTGATACGAAATAAATTGATCGCCGCTTGCTTCTGGACAAAACAAACTGCAGATCAGAATCAGCATATTCTTGAAATCGGGCAGGATGTGTATCCTGGATGCTATATCTATCAGAATACGGCGGATTATAAAAAAACAGAAGTGGAAATATCTGGTCGCGATGCGCAGGGTAAAAACATTCTGGTTTCATTACCGCTTACACATATTACATCTTTTGGATTCTCAAATACGATAAGCAATGCAAATTGAAATAAAATCACCCATGCGTTGGGTGCCGGTATTGATTGCAACAATTTTAATGATCATGATGATCTCGTGTTCCGACGATTTTTTGGATGATGTGATCGACGATAATAATTCATCGGCTAATCATGACGTAAATGATGATCACGGAAACGACAGGGTTATACTGAGCGACGACACGCAGTGATAATCCTGCGGCTTCCAATCGATCAAGGAACGCGATATACAGCACGGATTTCGATCCGTGCTTTTTTTTATATTTGTCTGCTAAACACATGTTATGAAAAAATTCTCAATCATTTTCGCACTGTTTATTTCAACAGCTGTTGCCCAGGCACAAACCGGAAAAGATGAAGCACTTTCAGCACTTGGCGCTCTGGCAGGTGCGGAAATTTATAATACATATAGCGTACTTGGCTCTGTTTGGGATAATTATATGAACAAATCATACGAGGCTGAATTCACACTCACAATTGCAAACGAGCAGGCACAAATGATCACCAATATCACGAACTCACTCGTAAGTCTGAAGAATTCCGGATTTCTCACAAATCCATCGGATATGGATTATGTAACACAGGTCATACAATGCATGGATATGCTGGGCCAACAGGCAGAGGCAATGAAAAGTTATGTAAATAATCCTTCTACCGAAAATTCCGAGGCATTTCAATCTGCACGGAACAAATCATGGGGGATGATCTCAAAACTGCTGGGTTTCGAATAATTCTTTCCGCCGCATTTTAACATTTACTGATATGACTTTCAATTTGTCGCCGGCACTTGCTTTATCAATGGCGAAAACAGGGGTTTTTGCGCTTATTCTGACTTTCATCTGATAAAAATCCTTCACGGCTGATCATGCGTATGTATGAGAACCGGGCAATTTTGTATTTGACCCGGTTTTTAAAAGGCACCAATTTTGAATCTATTAGTAAAAAAGAAAACCATGCAAAATATTTCGAACCTTCTTGCCACCCTGATTACGGAACTTGCGCTCACACAACCGATCAGCTATATCCGCAATATTGTGTTCTACAGTAACGGCACAGAAGTGGGCGATTGTAACTGGGATCAGCCTAAAGGCATGGCGCCAATTGTGTTTAATCAATTTCAGCCCGCATTTTTAAATTTGAAAAAGAATTTTAATAACTTTACAGACATAGAGGTTTCAGCCATTGACTCTGAAGGAAACCCGATGCATTTGAAACATAACCTGGCCAGCCTTTTGAAAAACAGAAATTATTAAACTTTTCATACTTGATCTGCAGATAAATGCAGGGGGCACGAGAGGAGCGTGCCCTTTTTTATTTCTATAACTGCCCAAACAATCATCTTACCTTTGCGGTATGGAAATGACGCAAAATTTTCAGAGAGTCATCAACTACGACCGGAAATATCTTGGCAATGATCAATTGCTTGCATTGTACAAACTTCTCCTCAAACCGAGGATGATTGAAGAAAAAATGCTCAACCTGCTGCGCCAGGGAAAAGTGAGTAAATGGTTCAGCGGGATCGGACAGGAAGCAATTGCATGTGCCGTTCCTTTTGTGCTTGAAGCGGATGAATATATTTTACCCATGCACCGCAACCTCGGCGTGTTTACCGGAAGAAATATTCCTTTCGGAAAATTATTTAATCAATGGCAGGGAAAGAAAAACGGATTCAGTAAAGGAAGAGAAAGAAGCTTTCATTTCGGTACAAACGAATACCATATTGTCGGGATGATCTCTCACCTCGGTCCGCAAAATGGCGTTGCCGATGGAATTGCTTTGGCATGTAAATTAAAAAATGAAAATAAAGTAACAGTTGTTTTTAACGGCGAAGGCGGTACCAGTGAAGGTGATTTTCACGAAGCATTAAATGTTGCAGCTGTGTGGGACCTGCCAGTGATTTTTATTGTTGAAAATAATGGATATGGCTTATCTACTCCAACCAATGAACAATTCCGTTGTGAAAGAATTGCAGATAAAGGAATTGGTTATGGTATGAAAGCATTAAGTGTGGATGGAAATAATATTCTGGAGATGGTACATGTTTTATATGAATGCAGAAATTATTGCATCAACGAACAAAAACCTGTTTTACTGGAATGCAATACTTTTCGCATGCGTGGTCATGAAGAAGCAAGCGGTGTAAAATATGTGCCGAAAGAATTATTTGATGAATGGGGAAAAAAGGATCCCGTATTAAATTATGAATCCTGGTTATTTGAACAGGGAATTTTAAATGAAGAAATTAAAATTGCTTATCGCCTCGAAATAAAAAAAGAAATTGAAGAGGGATTGGAGGCCGGATTTAATGAACCGGATATTGAACCGGATACGGAAGAAGAAATAAATGATGTGTATGCACCTTATGAGCAGGAAATAATTTCTCCTGCAACAAATAATGCATCTTCAAAAAAAATGATCAATGCGATCAGCGATGCATTACATCTCGCATTAAAAAAATATCCTGAATTAATTATCATGGGGCAGGATATTGCGGAATACGGCGGCGCATTTAAAGTAACGGAAGGATTTGTTGAGGAATTCGGAAAGGAGCGCATCCGCAATACACCGATTTGTGAAAGTGCAATTCTCGGTGCCGGTTGCGGCCTCTCCATTAAAAAAATGAAAAGCGTAATTGAAATGCAGTTTGCAGATTTTGTTACGAGCGGATTTAATCCGATCGTAAATAATATGGCAAAAATGTATTATCGCTGGGGACAAAATATAGATTGCGTGGTGCGTATGCCTACAGGTGCAGGTGTGGGTGCGGGGCCTTTTCATTCGCAAAGCAACGAAGCATGGTTTTTTCATACGCCCGGATTAAAAGTGGTTTATCCGAGTAATGTGTATGATGCAAAAGGATTATTGCTCGCATCCATTGAAGATCCGAATCCTGTTATGTTTTTCGAACATAAAGCGTTGTACCGGAAATTAACAGATGAAATTCCGGATGATTATTATACTATTGAAATCGGGAAAGCAAAACTGGAAACCGAAGGGAATGAAATTTCAATTATCACCTACGGTATGGGTGTGCATTGGGCTAAAGCAGTTTGTGAGAAAGAAAATATTTCTGCAGATATTTTAGACCTCCGCACATTATTGCCGCTCGATTATACAGCTATAGAAACAACTGTTAAAAAAACAGGAAAAGTTCTGGTGCTTCATGAAGATACATTAACCGGTGGCATTGGCGGTGAAATTGCCGCTTATATTTCCGAGTATTTTTTTCAAAATCTTGATGCACCCGTAATGCGTTGTGGAAGTCTCGATACACCCATACCATTTTCCATTGAACTGGAAAATAATTTTTTGGCGGAGAGCAGGCTGGAACAGAAAATAAATGAATTACTTTCATGGTGAGTGCAAAATGAAAACACTTTTTAGTTTAATTTGTTGCCTTTCATTCATTGAAATAAATGCACAGGCATTGTCCGGAACCTGGTATACAAGTCAGGATTGGATTTCTGGAACAAATATATATTGCAACCGGATTTCTAATTCAGCCGGGATTAATAAAATTGTATTTTACCCAGACAGTTCTTTCACTTTTTCAAGTACAAAACGTATAATTACCGGGAAACGAATTTTTTATTATGATGGGAATTATCCTTCATTTTTAAATATTAAAACAAATGATTCAATTTATTTTTGCACCTATTTGTTTTCTAAAGATCTTATGGTTATAACCGGTTTGTATTCAGGAGTGGAGAAACCAAAGACTGAGGAGAATGAAAGAAAAATATTTAATTATGTAATTCAGTTATGCGAGTATCCGGGTGGTTATAAATGGATGGCAAATAAGCTTCAAACTTATGTTGATGAGAATGAAAGCCTGAAAAAAATATTCAAAAATGATTCTTTGATAGAGTTTGATTTACTAATTGACCATGAAGGACGAATAGACTCAATAATATACTACGAACCATTAATTGAGAAAAGGAAGCGCCAGTTAGAAAAAATGTTTGTCGATTTCCCCCGCTGTTCGCCGGCAAGATTAAATGGACATACTTGCATTGGAAGGTTTCATATTTCCTTATTATTAAGATGGCATTATGGTAGAGAAAGATATTTTATTCAAGTAACTTGTTCCGGGTAATTGATTTTTGTTGGAGGTTGTTGTCCTCACCAATCCGCTTCTAATTAATTATGAGATTCAAATTCTTGGATCAAATCATTTTTCCGCGGTTGGTGTCCTCACCAATCCGCTTCTAATTAATTATGAGATTCAAAATTTTTGGATCAAATCATTTCTCACAAATAATTCTTATTTGCAGTTACACCTGATCAAAAGGTTTATCATCTTTTTTAGGCTTCTGCTTTTTATAAATTCGATTACCGTAATTAAGTAACCAGATACCGAATATCATCATAAATAATGAACTGCCCCAGTCTGTCGCTGCATATTTGTCGATAATACTTACTACGGCAGAAATAATAATAAGGCCTCCGAAAGCCATTAGAAAAATCGAGAGTAATTTCAATTGCGATTTAATTTTCGCTTTATAACCATCCGAATAATTCCCAAAACGAAAAGGGCAAGTCCGCATACTAAAAAAGCTGGTGGCATAAAGCCGATGCCCATTGAAATTGCACTTGGATCAGGGCTCGATTTGGCAAAAATAATGAAATTAATAAATGGCAAAATAGATAAGATGATAAAACATATCCCGATAATAAGAAATAATAAGCCTGATTTAAATACATTTTTCATATTGAGATTGTAATTTTAAAATTAATAAAACAATTCAAATCATGGTATCAATTTTTTTATAACAACAGTTCTCCATTTTAATAATTAA
>CAYXBK010000016.1:0-105566 GCA_964463165.1 uncultured Chitinophagales bacterium | reverse complement strand
ATGTGGGGAAATGGGAAGGGAGAGGGAAGAAGGAAGAAGGAAGAAGGAAGAAGGGCGAAGGGAGAAGGAAGCAGGGGAGTACCAGGTGAATATATTTAATACCGCTACATGCTACCTGCAGCATTCTTCTAATGATTATTGATTTGAAATGAATGCGGATAAAAAACAAATTAATTAATTTTATTACGGGAAAATATTTTTGCAAACAATGGCATTCGGTCATATAAAAATTAAATCCGATTCCGGTTTCAACAGTTTTGCACAACATCTAAAAGAATTATTAAATGTTGCCGGACAAAACAGATCGGCGTGGCAAAAAGAACAGGAACGATACGGTTTGAATATCGGTGGGGGTGAATACTATTTATTCGAATTGCTGGGGCTTGAAATTTATCTGATTAAAAATAAAGGAGAAGTGCAATATTTTGATGCGGAATGGCCATATTATCTTTCAATAAAATTTGAGCAGGAAATAAAACCTGACATATTTAACGGCCTTCTCGATTATATCAATACATGGCTGAAATCAGAAGGATATATTACTGAAATTGAAAGGTCGCCGGTGTAGTGTATGGTTTGTAAGGAAAACCGGAAGAATGATTAAACCATTTAATGAATAGAAATGCAAATTAGGGATGCAATTGGAAACCATATCAGGTCCATTTTCTTTGGCGGCAACTGGACCGACGTGAATCTGAAGGATACGTTGTCTGCAATAGAGTTTTCGCAGGCAACAAGAAAAATTGATTCATTTAATTCGATAGCTGCTCTGGTATTTCATATCAATTATTTTGTGGAGGCAGTGTTGCGGGTATTGCAGGAGGGCCGGCTCGATGCGCATGATAAATATAGTTTTGATCTGCCGCCAATGCACACGGAAAAAGATTGGGAGGATCTGAAAAATAAATTATTTACAAACGCCGCATTATTGGCCTCTCTTGCCGAACAAATCCCGCAGGAGAAATTATGGGAAGATTTTATGGACCCGAAATATGGAACCTATTATAAAAATCTGCATGGCATTATTGAACATACACATTATCATTTAGGTCAGATCGTGATACTAAAGAAAATGCTTTTGAAATCTGATGAAATTAATAAAAACTCCAATTGATGAATTCAAAACCAAAAACTTTTTTTGCTCCTCAGCTTTACATCCGGAAGGGAGTTACTGATATAAGTTTTTATGAGAATGCCTTTGATGCAATAATTGTGAATAAAATATTAAATGAAGACGGCAGTATTCATGTTGCAGAATTATCGATTGATGGTGCTATATTTCATTTGCACGAAGAGAAAATTTCTGCAGGTGAATTTAACCCGGAGCGAATAAAAGGAACAACAACATTAATCGGACTATTTGTGCCGGATGTGGATGTAGTTATGGATAATGCAAGTGCAGCCGGCGGAATAATTATTTCCCCAGCACAAACTTATGATTATGGTTATCGCCAGGGTGAAATCAAAGATCCATTCGGGCATATCTGGATGATTGAAATGAAAGTTTAATTCATAACTCTGAATATTTTTTATGGCAACAAATAAAACAGTTGAAACAAATGCAAGTGTTGCTGCATTTCTGAAAACAGTGCAGGACCCGAAACGGCAATCCGATTGCCGCAAAATTGTGAGCATGATCAGCAAACATACCGGCATAAAACCCAAAATGTGGGGGCCTGCTATTATAGGTTTTGGCAGTTTTGCATATAAATATGAAAGCGGGAGGGAAGGAACTTCACCGCTTGTAGGCGTTTCGCCGCGGGTAAATGCAATTACGCTGTACTTGAGTTCCAAATTCGACGACCGCGATGAATTACTCGCAAAATTCGGAAAGCATACAACCAGCAAAGCATGTATTTATGTGAAGAAACTTGAGGATATTGATACGGCTGTTTTGATGCAAATGGTTGAAAATTCAATTCGCTATACGGTGAAAAAAAATAATATACACTTGTAATTAAATTTTTTTCTGCGCACACCTGATGTCATTACTCATTGTTGCTTTTCCAAAATTAGATCCGGTTCAATTTAAATGGATTCAGATCGTAAGAGCACAATGTGATGAGGAGCTGTTTAAAATAATAGAACCGCATTTTACCATTGTATTTCCTGTTGACGATTTAAGCGAATCCGAATTTATTCAAATTGCAGAGAATTCCACCGGTAATATACAGCGCATTGAATTTGAATTGAATAAAGTTGTTTTGCATGCTGATCCGCTGACAGGCAGGTTCATGCAATTTTTCGTGCCCGATAAAGGCTATGATGAAATTATGGCAATGCATGACCGGATATATGCAGGAGCATTTAAAAAATATCTGCGAACCAATTTACCGTATATCCCGCATATTACAATCGGCAACCATGCAAATGCAGAGGAATGCCGTGAGTCGGTTGATCATATCAATTCATTGGACATGAAAATAGCAGGCTCAATTGAAACATTGACTGTTGTAAAGTTTATAGATAAGACAATATTGCCTGTAAAAAACATACAGCTTGAGGAATAGAGCAATTAAACCTTATTTGTAAATTGATTTTTATTAATTGCAGATCTTGCCTTTAAGTGCTTCAATAATTAGGAAATAATTTTTTCCAGATCTTCCAATGTATCAATTGCAATTGTTTCAATTTCTGTTTCCACGATCCTGATCTGATATCCGTTTTCCAGCCAGCGCAATTGTTCGAGTGACTCGGCAATCTCAAGTGGTGTTTGTTCAAGTTTTACTATTTCGGATAATATTTCAGAACGAAATGCATAAATACCGATATGCTTGAAATAATTTTCATACCTGTTTCGTGGAAACGGGATTGCGGATCTCGAAAAATACAGAGCATCATGTTCTGATGAAAACACAACTTTCACAATGTTGGGATTTTCGATCTCTTCAGGTGCAGTGATCCGTTTTGCCAATGTGGCAATTTCAATTACCGGATCCTGAAATGCCGTCAACAATAATTCAAGTTGCGCAGGTTGAATAAAGGGTTCATCTCCCTGCATATTTACTATAATATCAAATTGTGTTTCTGATTCCGCATTCACTTCACCACATCTGTCTGTTCCGGATTGGTGATCGGTAGAGGTCATCATTACATCACCGCCTAAATCTTTTATGTGTTTGTAAATTCTTTCATCATCTGTTGCAACAATCACTTTTGAAAAGGCCTGCACCTGCTTCGCCTGTTCGTACACACGCATGATCATTGATTTACCGTTTATATCAGCAAGCGGTTTCCCGGGAAATCTTGTTGAATGATAGCGGGCAGGAATGATTGCAAGAATTTTCACGATGTGTAAATAAATTGTTTTTAATTTAAAAGTAAGATGTACCTATTTATCAATGTATCAATGTGCCAATGTACCAATATACCAATATATCAATTAATCAATCTACCAATGAATCGGTGGGCAAATTAGTGATTACGGATCATTACACTTTTCTGACAACAACAAAACTATTCATCACCTGAATCACTTTTACTGTTTCACCTTTCAAAATATAGTCTCCCTCCGATTGTGCATCCAGATAGGTATTATCTATTTCCACTTTTCCTGCAGGTCGCAAATCGCTCATGGCAATTCCAGTTTTTCCGATCATTTCTGCAGGATTTGAAAACATGGTGCTGGAATATCCTTCTGAAGCGTGTTCTGCAGTTTCAAGAGAAATTGTTTTAAATAATTTTGATTTTGTAAATCTTCCGAAAAAAGCAAACATCACTGCAAATGAAATGATAAATGCACTGAGCACAATAAAGACAGATTGGGTAACGGCTCCTGTTCCGCTCATTTCAAAATTTAATCCTGCATTAAACAACATACTGAGCACAAGTCCTGTAAAACTGAAAATAATTCCCAGAATTCCCGTGACGCCAAATCCGGGGACAACAAAAATTTCAAGCACAATTAAAATTAATCCGGCAACAAAAATCAAAATTTCCCAATTCGATGCAAGGCCTTCCAGGTAGAGCGGAGCGAAATAAAACAATGCGCCGATAATTGCAACAAATAAAGGTAAACCGATGCCGGGCGATTGCAATTCAAAATATAAACCAAGAAATATAAAAGTGATGCATAAACCACGCAAGACCGGGTTCAGGAAAAAATTCATCACTTTATCCATTGCCGTCGGCTTGTATTCCACTATTTGATAATCATCAATATGTGCCTGCTTCAGCAGATCAATTAAATCTGTTACCTGTCCTTCGCAATAATTATGAAGGATTGCTTCAGAGGTAGTGAATGTGAGAATTTTACCACTGTCGATGATGCCCGGTACCGCACCGCCACCCTGTACCATCGCTTCGGCAATTTCGGGATCGCGGTGATTTGTTTCGGCCGTTGAGCGCATGATACCACGCATATACGCCTGAAATTTTTCATCCACAATAGTCCCGTTTTGATCAACAACACTTGCGGCGCCGATCTTCGCATACGGATACATATAAATACTGTCGCACGAAATTGCAATAAGCGCTCCCGCACTTGCCGCATTATTTGAAATCATTGCCATCACCGGAATCGGACAGCGCAATAACTTGACATGGATCGTATCACCTGCATCAAGTAAACCGCCATAGCTGTCGAGATTCATTACAATATAATCGGCCTGCAATTGTTTCGCTTCTGCAATTGCTTTATCTACCAGCCGCACCGCCATCGGTGTAATATCCTGGTGCAATTCAAAATAATACACTTTTGTTTTTTGCGGATTATCAACCGGTTGCATCTGCTGTGCCTGTGTGCATAGTAGTACAGTCATGACCAGTCCGGTTAATAATATGAAGCGGGATAAGGGTTTTGTCATCCTGTGCGAATTTAATTTTGCGGTATCAACACTAAATGCACAAAATTAAAGGTTATATATGGAAGCACTACTACAAGACAAGAATTTGAAACGTATTTGTATCATCATCATTTTGTCGCTTTGGGCCTGGAGTGTAATTGGAAATAATACGCTTCCAACTGCTTCGACATCTGCTTTCGAATATGCAGCACCTGGCGATTCGATCGGAATTAAAACGATAGAAGGAAAATCGTTTGTTGTGTATCAAATGGGAAAAGGCGAAACTGCATATGCGGTGAGCCGGAAATTCGGCGTGCCGTTTAAGGATATTGCAGCTGCAAATAGCGGGGTTGATATGGGTGCACTGAAAGTAGGCCAGCAAATTCTTGTTCCTGTTTCATTTCATAATGCAACACCGGTTGAAAGTACTGCAACCACTCAAAATTTAAATACTGCAAAAGAAGAAACATCTGCTTCACAAACAACGCAAACTGTTTCATCACCAGCCGTGACTGAAAATAAAACCGAATCAATAGCGCAATCAAATAGTGAGACCAGGACGGAACCCGAAGCAGTAATTGCAAATACAGAAAATAATGTTGTATCGGAATCTACATCCAGCGAATACAGCGGCGAAAAAACAAAAAGTTTTGCAATGTTGTATGCGGATTATCAATCAGAAAATATGATTGCAGTTTCAGAGAAAGGTGCTGCAACCTGGATTGAAAATAATAATATTGAAACAAGCGGCGACAGGTTTTATGCGTTGAGCAATACAGCACCGGTTGGTTCCATCATTAAAGTGCGGAATATGATGAACAACAGAGTTGTGTATGCAAAAGTGATTGGCAAATTAAGCGAAAGCGAAGTAAATGCAAAAGTGATGGTGAAATTATCTTCAGGTGCTGGAGAGCGGCTGAATGTACTCGACAACAGGTTTGTTGTTGAAGTATCCTATTTTAAAAGTGTAGATTAATTATCTGTCAGGTTTCCAAACCAGACGGAACGGCAATAATACGTTCATACCGGCGTTTATCCTCTAAACCCACTCGGTATGAAAGCCTTCCTCTGCTTCTTCCTTTTATTACTTGTAACAATTCCTGCCAAATCCCAAATTTTTCAAAAAACAATTCATTTTGAAAATGATGAATTTATTATTGATGAAAATGATCAATTGATCATCGCAACTATAATTGACTTTATCAATGATGAAACAAAAATTATTTCTTCAATTGAAATTTACGGGTTTGCCGATTCAAATGCTTCTGTAAATTATAATATAGAACTTTCAAAGAAGCGTGCAAATGCGGTAAGTCAAATTATTTTACCGCAACTATCTTCCGAATTAAATAATAAAACCATTGTCAGTTGGCATGGTGAATTAAAACCCGAATCAATTGTGAAAAACCTGAATTATTCTTCGAGGAGTGTGGATGTGATTATACATTATATTCAGAAACAGGTTAGCAAAGAAAATATTTCACAACTGTTTGAACAATTATCAACTCCGGTTCAGAAATTCCGGATTGATCCCAAACGGGATACAATTCTTGCTGCCCGAAACGGAACATTGATTGCGATAAAAGCAAATTCATTTTATATTCCGAAAAGCTGTGAAGGAGAATTGGTGGATATCATTTTGCAGGAATCCTATGATGCGGTTTCCATTCTGCGTAATAATCTTACAACAACCACAAATGGCCATCAGCTTGAATCAGACGGGATGATATTTGTGAATGCGCAATTATGCAACCGGATCCTGACTTTAAAGGAAGGATCGCAGTTCACATTTTTTCTGCCGACAAATCAGATTAAAGAAGGAATGGAATTATATGCAGGATCGAAAGATAATTCGGGCACTATCAGCTGGAAAGTTTCGAATAATCAGCTGATACCATTTTATTATTCTGCACTTGATGATTTACTGTACCGGTATGATTTTCTTGAGAAAAGAAAGAGTGAAAATTGCCCCTTATTTTTTTGCGGGCTTGGGCGGATATTTACCGGTGGGGAAGTTCCACGAAAATATCGCGACCAATACTATTTTACAACAGCAGGTTATAAAAAATATATCGACAGCCTTTGTGCGGTTTACAACGTAAGTGATTACCGTGCATTATGTGAAGTGTTAAAGAATGAGAAAAACAAAGCATTTGAAAAAGCTTTGGAAGAAGGCACTGCACATGTGGGTGAATGGAATTATTATGTAACAAGTGTTGGCAATTTAGGCTGGATGAATTGTGACCGGTTTTATGATTTGCCTGAGGAACAAAAAACAAATGTTGTTGTGGCGGTTACACCTGCTCCGAATGTGACGGCCAACCTGGTTTTTACAAGCATGAAAAGTATGATGGGAGCAAATTATTTAAATGACAATCTCGCATTTCAAAATGTTGCAAAAGGGGAAAAATGTTTTGTTGTCGCCATGAAATTTGAAGCCGGGAAATCTTATTTAAGTGTACAGCCAATCACAATTACGGCCGATTTAATTGTTGAGCCTGAATTCAAGGAATATTCAGTTGAAGAGATGAAAAAGGAGTTGGAAAAATTGGGAGTGTGATGTGTTCAGTCACTTCTAAGACCTAATACAATAAATTAAAGCCCCGCAGTCGCGAGGCTTTTAAATTGTTGTGTCAGGTCCCCAGACCTGACTCAATTATAATCTGTTCACGGATTTCTGGTCTGGGGACCTGACTCGTGAATGTGATCTGTGATGGTGTCAGGTTTGGAAACCTGACACATCTCATCTCACAAACAACAACTCCCGATATTTTGCAAGCGGCCATTTATTATCAGGTAAATAGCGCTCCAGCATATCAGCATGTTCACGGATCTCGTCGAATTTTGTTTTTACATCATTGCAATATGCAAATGCTTTTTCACGTGCATGATCGATACGGTTTGCTTTCTTTCTTTCTTCCACCATATTTTCAAGACTGCGACGCAAATGATTTAAATGCAGGGTGATTGTTTTTGCAAGATCGAGTTGCTCTTTATAATGATCTTCATTCAAACCAACTTCTTTCAGCTGGATGATATTATTGAGCAATTCATTCTGATAACCAACTGCGGCAGGTAAAACATAATTGTACACCAGCTCACCGTAAATTCTCGCTTCGATCTGAATCTTCTTTGCGTATTCTTCAAATTCAATTTCCTGACGGGCGTGTAATTCCCGACTGCTCAGAATTTTATTTTTCACAAATACATCTGATGCTTTTTGTTCTGCATAAAAATCAATTGCTTCAGGTGTTGTTTTTACATTGTGCAATCCGCGTTTTTCAACGGCTTCTTTCTGCCATTCTTCACTATAATTATCTCCTTCAAATAAAATATCCTTGCTTTCGGAAATATATCTGCGCAGCACTTTTAAAATAGCAGAATCTTTATTCTCACCACCTTTTACCGAAGCATCAATTTCTTCCCTGAATTTAATTAATTGTGTGGCAACAATTGTATTTAATGTTGTCATTGCTTTTGCACAATTTGCACTGGAACCCACTGCACGGAATTCGAATTTATTTCCGGTAAACGCAAATGGCGATGTGCGGTTGCGGTCAGTATTATCCAGCAATACATCCGGAATTTTATTATGAATATCAAGTTTGAGATCCGCTTTATCATAATCATCAAAACTGTTTAAATCGATTCTCGCTTCAATTTCATCCAGCACGGCACGCAATGCAGTTCCTACAAATACGGAAATAATTGCAGGAGGTGCTTCATTCGCTCCGAGGCGGTGATCGTTATTTGCAGATGCGATCGATACTCTCAATAAATCCGCATATTCATGAACCGCTTTAATTGTATTCACAAAAAATGTGAGGAATAATAAATTTGTTCTTGGTGTTTTTCCAGGGCTTAATAAATTTTTTCCGGTATCTGTCGCCATGCTCCAGTTATTATGTTTACCCGAGCCATTTACACCTGCAAAAGGTTTCTCATGAAATAATACACGCAATTTATGGTGACGTGCAACTTTCTCCATAACATCCATCACCAATTGATTGTGATCAACCGCGAGATTCACTTCTTCAAACATCGGGGCACATTCAAATTGTCCGGGTGCAACTTCATTATGACGGGTGCGCACCGGAATGCCGAGTTTATGACATTCCATTTCAAAATCCACCATGAAATTGATCACACGCTCAGGAATTGCTCCGAAATAATGATCTTCCAATTGCTGGCCTTTTGACGGGTAATGCCCCACCAATGTTCTTCCGCAAATACTTAAATCAGGACGTGCAACAAATAAAGCTTCATCCACTAAAAAATATTCCTGTTCCCAGCCAAGCGTTGCAGTTACATGTGTTGCTTTCGGATCGAAATAATTGACAACCGGAACGGCAACATTATCTAATAACTGTAAAGATTTTAAAAGTGGCGCTTTATAATCGAGTGCCTCACCTGTATAAGAAACAAAAATCGTAGGGATACAAAGTGTTTTTCCGCTGCCGAATTCCATAATGAAAGCAGGGGAGGATGGATCCCATGCGGTATATCCCCGTGCTTCGAAAGTGCTTCTGATCCCGCCGCTTGGAAAACTTGATGCATCAGGTTCCTGTTGCACAAGTGATCCGCCTGAAAAAATCTCAATACCTTTTCCATTCCCTGTCGGAACAAAAAAGCTGTCGTGTTTTTCAGCTGTTGCTCCTGTAAGAGGCTGGAACCAGTGGGTATAATGCGTGGCTCCTTTGCTCAGTGCCCATGCTTTCATACTTGCGGCCACCTGGTCGGCAACCTTGCGGTCGATCTTTTCACCGGTTTGAATGGAAGATTTAACGCTGTAATACGCTTCTTCCGAAAGGTGTTTGCGCATAACATCATCGCTGAAAATATTGGAGCCATAGTATTCTGAAATACGGGAAGAGGGCAGCTTCACCTCTACATTCTGGCGGTTGAGCACCTGCTCGATGGCGGCTAATCTTGAAGTGGACATGATGGTTGATTTTGTTACAAAAGTATTTTTCATCTTCAATAATGAAGCTGCAAAATTAGAGACTTCATGTGGAAAATGAATAAAACACCTGAAATCTTAAAGCTTTTTTTCAGGACAGCCCGTTGAAAACTTAAAACAGAGCGAAATCAATCACATATTTATTTTTGTAAACTGTTGACTCTTTTGCTGCCGACAATCAGAATAATCAAGAGGAAAAACAGCGGAACGGTCCGGTAGCGGGAAAGGGTATCCGCATCGGTAACCAACAGGCCATAAATAAAAAGTAATTCCAGGCAAAACAGGAGGAAAAATATTTGGGTATGGAGATTTGCCTTCGACCTTTTAAATCTGAAAAGAAATAGTGCTGCAAAAATCCAGGTGAGCATCAATTCAATGGCCTGATAAATCCTGAATGGATCAGAACTGTGCAGCAGATTTGGTCTGAAGAATATATTATTGAGAGAATGTGGAAAATTGGAGATGAGGTTTATCATCGAACCATCAAGCAGGGGAAAATTATAATCGGGATCGGTTGGGTTTTCGAGAAAATAGGTTTGTTGATCTTGCAGTAAAGAAGTGAAAATATGATTCTGTGTATTAATTACGAAAATGATGAGAATAAAGAGAAAAGTTAAGGCAAGAGGGTGCCATACTTTTTTAGATTGTGAAAATTGAAGGATAAAAAATATGATCAGGTTGGGAAGAATTAAAAACAACAGGTAATCGCGGATCAGCCATAATAAATAAAGCGCAATGCAGATATAAAAAACCCGCCGCCATGAAAATTTATTTTCTAAATGAAGCAGTTGTACAAATAAAACGGAAAGCAGAATTAGTGTGGGGCCTTCTTTTAATAACGCACTGCTCCAAAAAACAATGGAAGGTATAAAGAACATGATAAGGAACAACAAATTCTTTTTCTTTTGATCAGCTTCAAAATATTTAATGAGTATTTCATACAATGTGATGGAAGCGATTAAGGATATAAAAGATATGATCGCGATATTACCCCATGCGCTTCCGAAGGATAATAAGTTTAATATGGCCAGTAACCGCACCATATTATATTCTGCTACATGCCACTCAATACTTAAATTTTCGGTGATATATTTTAAATGCTCCGGAACATGTTCTTTCGAATGCCCGACGAGCAATTGAAAATAATCGGCCGGATGCGACCATAAAGTCTGATATACCAAATCGCTGTCGTGTACATAGCGCAAGCTATCACCATGCCCGATAATATTCAGCCAGATATAATAATTTGCAAAGCCGAGCAGCAGTTTAAATCCAAATGCCGCATAACTGAATTTTTTATGTATCCCTTCAATTTCAAAAAAACGGAAGCGATAAATAAAAAACAGAAAGAGAATTATCCAGCTTGCGGTGATGAGGAATTCGGGCATGAAGTAAAGATATTGAATAGGGAGTTATAACCAGAATTCTTCAATGATTAATTTCAATCTTTACAACTTCATTTCCCTTTTCTTTATATAGGACCACGAAGTAAATGCCGTCCGAAAGGAAATTCAGATCGATACCCGATTCAAATTTATTATGTGCGACGTAAATTTCTGCACCTGATATATTCACAATACATAATTTCTTTATTTCTTCTAAATTATTAATTTGAAGAATATTGTTTGTGCAATGGATTTCATTAGTAGCGGGATCATTTTGAACAGTATTAGGAACATATAATGATACAATATTGGAAGGTTGTGAAAGAGAATATGTACTGTAACCATATTTTAATGCAACAACAATATTATATTCAACTCCCGGTAAAATATCATCTCCGTCAGTATCTTTCATTGAGTTTTTAAGATGAAAGTCATAATTTGGAGAACCGGGGTGAATAATTTTATACTGCGTTGAATTAAGTTCCCAGATATCTGATGGTTGAAGTTCATTTACTTCGCTATGTTTAACAGCGACCACATAATAATCTTCTATCTCACCAGCATTTATAAATTCGTCAAACTGAACTCTGATGGAAGAAGGATCATCATCCATCGCATCTATTGTTGCAAATGGTACTAAATCATTTTCTGTGCAATAAAACAGATAACCTCCTGATATATAACCCTCATCATCCTCATACCACGTGCGGTCATAACTGGTATTTGTTGTGCTGATGCCGTCAGGTATTGCGACTACAACAGAAAAATAGTCTTTAAATAAAATAGGAACGTCATCATCATATATATATTTATCCGCAGGCATATCCAATTCGTAGTGCTCATCTTCTGCGTGCGGCAATACAGAATAATAGTAATTATCGTCGAGTCCAAGTAAATCAGGTATTGATTCATTACCGTTGCTTGTTATATAAACACGGTATTCAATTACGCCATAAAGATCGCTGTAACTAATAAACGAAACATGATAATCCGAAATATCACAATTATCTGTTTCATCATCGAGATGAAGTTTCGAAATAGAAGGAGTGCTTCTGATATAAAAACTTTCGTTCCATGAGACGAGCGAAACATTGTCTGTTGTTGAATTGATGCCGTCCGCAATGGAAATAATAATCGCTCTGTAATTTATGCCAGGCTCAATTGGATACCCTTCAACGTCTAAGGCATCAGCATTCAAAAAAACAGAAACGTTCTCACCATCTGGAATTATTTCGGTATGTCTGTCAGCGGGCAAACCCGACAAATATGAAATACTAGGGATGGTATCAGGGAAAAAACTGTATTTAAATAAATAAATTTGATAGGCACTCACGTATGATTCATTTTCTGCTTTGTTAAAAGTTATATTTAAATCTGTTGGACTTGTTAATTCTCCTCGATCAATCAATTTCAAATTTGTAGCTGGAGAAGCAGTATAACTGGTGACAAGTATTGGTTGTCCTGGCATAGCTTCATAAGCATAGTCTTGCACAATTAATTTTGGCAGCTCTTCGTATTTATTGATATCATTAATGCTTAATCGCACCCACCCGTAATGATATTCACCATCGATCAGAAATCGCACACCTAATTGCTCATCATCATGAAACCAGTTTGCGTCATCATGGTAAAAATCATTGAAATGCGTATAAAAATTTCCAAGGTTGATCTCATCAGTCATGTTCCAAACGACAGCTTCACTTATATCATAGCCACTGTTCAGATTTTGCACACCAAAAGATGTCGGCATTGATGGATCATCAACTACTGCATCAAAATTGGATATATAGAACTTCTGATGTTGATAAAAAACACTTGAAGATGAAGTGCTAAATGAAGACGACGATGAAAATTCACCTTTAAAAATGATATCTGTAATTCCATCGTTGTTAAAATCGAGTTCATAAATTCCGTTTTCTTCTATCATTGTATCCGGATCGATATTGTGATACACCACCTGCCCATCTGCCTTTGAATTAAGCAGTATGAATGCAGCAGCAGCTGCAGAATACGAAAATAATTTTTTGTGTGAATGGAGCATAAGTCTGAAACTTAGTTAAAGTTACGTTCCGATAAATCCGATTCCAAATAAAATCAGCAGTATTGAGTAAATGCTACAAATTTCATTGTGAAAATGGTGCCTCGATGAGGGAAGGCTTTGGGAGTGTTTCTTAAATTTTCGTATAACCCTGAACGTGGTTGCAAACCCGTTCGGCGGTTGACGATTGTTGCTAATGAATTTCCTTCGTTATTTTCCGAAATTCACTTTTTGCATTTTCTCATAGGCATTCATAAAGTCAATGAACTTTTCTTTTCCGCCAAACCATTCAAATAACTTTTCTGTTTGAATGAAGGAATTCGTTTCGCACATCATTCTCTGATATGAGCTAAAAGGATAATTTCGAAAATCAGTGGCAAAACCAAGTTTTTGCGGTTTAATAAGAATATTTGCAAGTGCATCCAGTAGTTGTTTTTTATTTTCGAGCGGTTCTCTTTTGAAGGGATGTTCAAATAAACTCCCCGTTCGGTGATATGTTTTATTAAATCCCTGCGCATAACCGTTCAGCATATGTGAAAATTGACGGTCCGGAACAGCTGGATATTCAATACCGGTTTTATTTTTATGCATAAGCACACCGGTTTTGACTTGAATCAAAGCTTGAAATTGATTTGCTAAAAGAGAATATGCAAATGTGTCGGCAACAGACGGGATATAAAATCTCCATTTGTCTAAAAAATAATCATAATTCCGCTCCTCCCGGAATATTATTTCACCATTTGTCCCATGTCCATAAATATGATAATAAATTCCCTGTTCAAGTGGTGGTATAATTCGCATGATTAAAAATATAATTCAAACAGATCAATAGGCATTTTTAAATGCTTATTATTGAAATGGCTAAAGAAGGGCAATTTCATTTTTTGAAAATTATATCGAACAAACAACCGCGTTCGGGGTCTTCAACCACCGAACGGGTTAAATCACCGACAAACCTTTCAAATTATTTAACTTTGCCCTCATGTCCGAACAACTTGCCACTTTAGAACAGGCCCGCCAACTGGGATTATTGGAAGAAGAATTTGAAAAAATAAAATCGATCCTGGGCCGAACACCCAATTTTACAGAACTGAGTATTTACAGCGTGATGTGGAGCGAACACTGCTCTTATAAAAATTCAATCTCATTGTTGAAAACGCTTCCGCGAAGCGGCGCAAAAATGCTTGTCGAAGCGGGCGAAGAAAATGCCGGATTAATTGATATCGGCGACGGGCTTGCCTGTGCATTTAAAATCGAAAGTCATAACCACCCCTCCGCCATTGAACCTTATCAGGGTGCTGCAACCGGTGTCGGCGGGATTCACCGCGATATTTTTACAATGGGCGCACGGCCGGTTTGTTCATTAAACAGTCTGCGGTTCGGAAATATTGCAAATAAAAAAACACGTCATCTCATGCGAGGTGTTGTAAAAGGAATCGGTGATTACGGAAATTGCTTTGGCGTTCCAACTGTTGCCGGTGAAGTATATTTTGAAGATTGTTATAATACAAATATCCTCGTCAATGCGATGAGCGTCGGCATTGTAAAAGTGGGTGAAACAATTTCCGCAATTTCGGAAGGCGTGGGAAACCCGGTTTATATTGTTGGTTCCGCAACGGGTAAGGATGGCATTCACGGTGCGAGTTTCGCAAGCGGTGATTTACATGATGAAAGCCATGAAGATTTACCGAGTGTGCAGGTAGGTGATCCTTTCCAGGAAAAATTATTGCTTGAAGCAACATTGGAAGCAATTAAAACGGGGGCAATTGTGGGAATGCAGGATATGGGTGCGGCCGGTATTACATGTTCTACTTCCGAAATGAGCGCAAAAGGAAAACATGGAATGAAAATCAATCTCGATAAAGTGCCCACCCGTCAGCAGAATATGAAAAGCTGGGAAATTTTATTGAGTGAAAGTCAGGAGCGCATGCTTGTTGTTGTGGAGAAAGGAAAAGAAAAACTGGTTGAAGCAGTATTTGATAAATGGGATCTGCATTGCGAAATAATAGGAGAGGTAATTGAAGGCGACAGGTTACTCTATTATATGCATGGCGAATTAGTTGCAGATGTTCCGGCAGAAAGCCTTGTTCTCGGCGGCGGTGCACCTATTTATAAAAGAGAAATAAAAGAGCCGGACTATTTTAAAGAAAATAAAAAATTCAATGCCGATAAAATTCCTGTTCCATCAGATTTAAAATCCGTTGCAAAAAAATTAGCATCGAATGTAAATATTGCAAGTAAAAAATGGATCACCGTGCAGTATGACAGTATGGTGGGTGTAAAAAATACTTCAACGAATTTGCAAAGTGATGCAGCATTAATTCGGATTATCGGAAAAAACAAAGGCCTTGCGGTTACAACAGATTGTAATGCGAAATATGTTTATGCAGATCCGTATATAGGCACCATGATCGCCGTAAGTGAGGCGGCACGAAATATTGTATGCAGCGGCGCCGAACCTGCTGCAATTACAAATTGTCTGAATTTTGGAAATCCATACAATCCAGAAGTGTATTGGCAATTTTCAAATGCAATTAAAGGAATGGGAGAAGCCTGCAGGAAATTTGATACACCTGTAACCGGTGGCAATGTTTCATTTTATAATCAAAGTGAAGAAGGCCCGGTTTATCCTACACCAACAATCGGAATGGTAGGTGTGCTTGAAGATTATGCAAATCAGATGACACTGGATTTTATCCATCCGGGAAATGTGATCTTATTAATCGGCCGTGCAACAAATGATATTGCCTGCAGCGAATATGTAAAAGATATTCATAAAGTATTACAATCGCCGGCCCCGCATTTTGATTTGCAGGAAGAATTTTTATTGCAGCAAACAATTAAAGAGCTCATTAAAAATAAGCTGGTTGATTCGGCACATGATATCAGCGAAGGTGGTTTGTTTATTTCTTTGCTCGAATCTGCGATGGTGAATAATTTAGGATTTGAAATTGAAACAGATCATCTGATCAGAAAAGATGCGTACTTATTTGGTGAGGGCCAAAGCCGGGTTGTTGTGTCAACTTCCAGTGAAAAAGTATTTGTGATCGAAAATATTTGCAAAGAATTTGGTGTTCCGGTTAATGTGCTTGGTTCCGTGAATTCCGGATCAATTAAAATTGATGGAGAAGATTTCGGTTCCACAGGAAGCTATCGCGAATTATATGAAAATGCAATCGGCAAATACATGGAACAGGAAGTGGAAGTTTAGTGGAGTGGCTGCTAGCTGCTAGCCACTGGCTACTAGCCACTAGCCACTAGCTACTAGCTACTAGATACTAGATACTTGAAACAAACAAAACACAAATCCCGATTTATTCTCACAGGTATACTCCTGGTTTTTATTATTTGTAAAATTTCAGAATTATCATTGCCCTATTTCTGGGATGAATTAGGTGTATATGCAAGAGCAGCTTTGTACTTAAACGATCATGGCATCGGGTTGCTTCCATCTGCATTACCGCCCGAATTATCACGCGGACATCCTTTACTCTTCAGTTTTATTTTTGGTTTGACATTTCAAATTTTTGGTGATGGCGTTTTAACCGGTCACATCACAGCATTGTGTATCTCGCTCATTTTTCTTCTTTGTATTTACCATATTTCAAAAAAATATTTCAGCAGCACAACTGCAATCTTTACAATTATATTTCTTGCAGTGCAGCCGGTATTTTATGCGCAAAGTGTTATGGTATTGCCTGAAATTCTTCTTGCCTTATTTATTTTATTAAGCATTTACTATTGGCTGGAGGAAAAATATCTGTTATTTGCTTTAACGGCAACCGCAGGAATTCTCACCAAAGAAACTGCTGTAATTATCCCACTCGTGATTGGTTGCGGTAATACGTTGCACGTGATTTTCTCTAATCGGAAAATGACAATCAAACCTGCTTATTTTCTGCTGCTTGCTCCATGGATTATTTTCGGATTATTTCTGCTTATTCAAAAGCAACAAAACGGCTGGTATTTATTTCCTCTGCATGAAAGCAGCCTCAATTTTGAGCCTCAAAGATTTATACAATTCCTTGGGCAATATGCTGCATTTGTTTTTATTGAACAAGGCCGTTTCATCATGTTATTGTTTATTCTCCTTTTTGTGGTGTTGCGTTTAAGGGGAAAAATTGAAACAAAGAGCAATGCAATCGTATATTATTTAATAGTAGTAATTGCGGGAGGACTTTTATTCAGTTCTGTTAATTTTTATATGAACAGGTATACCTTGTTTATTATTACTGCGTCTGCAATACTTGCCGGACAGGTTTTATCTGCACTTGCCCATCTGCATCAGATTTTTAAATTTATTCTACCCATGGTTATTATCGCACCTTTTATTTTTACAAACAATAATTTTGATTACGATATATCCATGAATTATAAAAAATATGTTGTGGTGCAGAAAGAAGCTGTGGAGTATGTTGTCGGCAGCTTGCAGGAGGGAGATGCATTATTTGCAAATTTCCCCGCCATTTATAGTTTGAGGGATTCAAGATTCGGATATTGCGACACAACAGAAATTAAATTTGAAATCATCCGAAAATCGGACATTGATTCTGCGAATTATTTTATGCTTGCCGATCCGGGCGCATTTGATCATGTTATTCCGCAGGCGGACAAATTGCAGGAAATAAAAATATTTCAGAATGCGGTCGCAAGAGTGCAGATTCTTAAATTGGATAAGTAGCAGGAGTATGCTATGAACTTTTTAAATTTCATCACTGTTTTCAGTTTTTATACCAAGCGCTTATGAAAAACAAATTCTTTCCGGTTGTATTCGTGGTTTTAGCATCCATTTTCATGTATGGATCAAGCGGATGCCAGCAACGTGCTAATGCAAACGACAGCGATCCGAAAAGCAAAATGGCTTCTTCAGGTTCGGAAATCACAGAGCCCTACAAAACTTCCACCGAATGGAATGCCTATTGGTATCAGGGAAAAGCCGAATTAACCAGTTATGATCTGATCCAGTCGCGGTATGGCGAATTGCATCAGGGAACGGTTGTAAATATTTTTGTTACGGAAGATTTTTCCAAAGAGAAACAGGTAAAACTCGACGATCCCTCAACAGCAGGGAATGATAAATTGCCGGTATTAAAATTCAATCAATCCACAAAATTCATCACTGGTATTTATCCGTATTCGATGATGCTGAGTTCGTTTCAGCCTGTTGATATCAATAATTATCCGCACGCCGTAAAAGTAACTGCTTCGATTCAGGAATGGTGTGGCATGGCGTATTATCAAATGAATAACCGAGGAGATAAATTTGATATAGAACAGCGTTCCTATTTTGAACAGCAAGGTGATCTCAATACGAAGATAGATCAGGTAGTTGAAGAAGATGAATTATGGAACATGATCAGAATTCATCCGGGTAAACTTCCCACCGGTGCGCAAACATTTTTGCCGGGCGCAATTTATCTTCGTCTTTCACATAAACCACTCGAACCGGTAAAAGCTAATTTTGATCTGCGCAATGAAAACGGCGTGAATAATCTGGTAATTGATATGCCTTCACTCAACCGTAAATTGTCTATCCGGTTTGAACAAACTTTCCCATATCGCATTCTTGGCTGGGAAGATACATATCCGGGCATTGATGGTAAAATACTCACCACAACTGCCGTTAAAAAGAAAGAATTAATAGTTGATTACTGGCGCACGCATACAAATTCGGATCGGGTGCTCCGTGAGCAATTAGGTATTCCGAAGGATACACAATAACACAGAAAATTATTATTGCATAAAATCAAGTTCGTATCTGCCGGCAAATCTTTTTTGAATTTCGCCGAAGGAAGTTGACTGCTGTTCAATTAAATTTTTATTTGTCTGCAATAAATTCTGCACACGCACCGAATCTTCTTTCAGAAATACCGAGTCGGAAAGTATTGCATAGATCGTATCATAAATACTGAATGCCTGCAAATAACTTGTAAGTACCGAAATGCCGGCCATCCGCAATGTATCATCTTTTCCATTCGGGATCATCTGCTTAATCGAATCCTGTAAACCCGTTATTTTATTTTTTGCCGCATCTTTATTCAGCTGGTAATTTTGCATAATGTCTGAATTATTCCAGGTTTTCATTGTGATATCCGCTTCTTCAATGATATTCACGATCTCATCGTTATATGCTGCGAGTTGCCCTTGTTTTTTACCCTTGCATGCGGCAAGCAGTATAAATGAAAACAGGATAAGCGTATAGGGTTTCATTGAATTTGTTTGCGTTAACTTTGAACAAATTTACAGAAATGATCGCAATCACCGGCGCTGCCGGATTTATTGGAAGTTGTTTAGTTGGCAAATGTAATGAAGAGGGCAGAGCCGACCTGGTGATCGTTGATGATTTTTCAAATGCAGCAAAAAACAGAAATCTGCAGGACAAAAAATTTGCTGAGAAAATCGACAGGAAAGATTTTATTGAATGGTTTGCCGCCAATCATTCCAAAATAGATATTGTTCTGCATATAGGCGCAAGAACCGATACGACGGAATTTAATTATGCCGTACTCGAAGAATTAAATCTGCAGTATTCGAAATCCATCTGGAAAATTTGCACAACATTTCAGATACCGCTTATTTATGCATCTTCTGCAGCAACCTACGGCGCCGGAGAATTTGGTTATTCAGACGAACATGCATTATCTGAATTATTAAAACCACTCAATCCATACGGTATTTCAAAAAATGAATTTGATAAATTTGTTTTGAAAGAAACAGCAGCGCCCCCTGTTTGGTATGGCTTGAAATTCTTTAACGTATACGGGCCAAACGAATTTCATAAGGGCCGCATGGCATCCGTAATTTTCCATGCATTTAATCAATTCAAAGAAACAGGATCCGTAAAATTATTCCGATCGCACAGGAAAGATTTTGCAGACGGTATGCAGCTTCGCGATTTTATTTATGTGAAAGATGTGTTGCAGGTGATAAGCTGGCTTATGCAGAAAAAAGCGGCTTCCGGAATATATAATCTTGGCACCGGAACAGCGAGGGCATTTTATGATCTGGCGTCGGCAACTGCTGCTGCAATGCAAATTGATCTGCAAATAAACTGGATCGATATCCCGGAAGATATCAGAGATACATATCAATATTTTACAGAAGCCGATATGGCCAAACTGCGATCAGCAGGTTATGAAAAATCTTTTTATAGCCTGGAAGACGGCGTGAAAGATTATGTTCAGAATTATTTATTAACGGGCAGATATTACTGATTACAATTCAACAATAATTCCGATACTTGGCAACACCGTGCCCGATTCATTTTCCAATTGATAGGTTTGATATCTTGCCGGATCATATGGATCGGTTACCGGATTTCCATCCGCATCTTTCACTACATCAACAAATGGCTGTAATTGAATTTTATAATTGTAAATATTTTGCACGTCTAAGTATACATCGAGATTCCAGGAAATAAAAAACCATTTTTTATCAATGCGCAGATCGAGCTGATGATAAGGCGATAAGCGTTCCGAATTTAAATTATTGAAATCCAAAACACCCTGCCGGTTAATATCCCATACATAAGTCAATGCCGAATATCCGATATCGTAAGGTGTATACGGCAAGCCTCCTGAATATCTGAATTTCAATCCGGCCTCCCAGTCGTGTTTGAATTTTTTTCCGGCAGTAAGTGAAATGATCGTTCTGTTGTCCCAAGACGAAGGTGCAAAATTTCCGGCTGCATCTTTAAATTCACTTTTTACATAAGTAATTGCAATTATTCCGTAAAAATTTTTAAATAATTTTTGCTGCGCAAATAATTCAACACCATAACTTCTTCCATCACTTGTTGAACTGACAGGTTCATCGCCGATCACACCGAAATCTGCACCAAGATTTGCAAGCGAAACAGAATCCCGCAGCGAAAACGGATAATTCGAATAGATTTTATAGAAGCCTTCCAATGATATCCGTAAACTGTATGAAGGCCTGTATTCAAACCCGGCTACGAGATGATCACATTCGATATATGTGATATTATTTTGCTTGTTAACCAATGAGCCGGTACTGTCGCGGTAACCTAAAACCGTATAGGCTGGTAATTGATAATAAATTCCTGTATTCGCATTAAAACTCCACTTCGGGTAAAATTGCCATGCCAGCGAAAAGCGAGGAGATAATTGACGCAACAAATTGCGCATTTCGTCCGAATAATTATTTGCATCAGCACGCAGCCCTGCAGATAATGTGAGATCTCCGCCAAAGAAAACCCGTGATACGGTTCCGAAAATTCCCCATTTGTGGAGATCCAGTGATGAAGTATAATCAATTGAATCAATCTGATCACCGGCAGGAATCAACTGATAAGTATCGTTTGTATATTTTGCAAATTCATAATTCAGTCCCGCACGAATGCGCAATTGCTTAACCTGCATGGTTTCTTCATATCTGAATTTATTTTCTGCCTCCCGGCTGATATAATCATAAATCAAATTCGCATCATTTGCTTCGTCATTATTCAGATATTTATATGAACGGTTGTTCAGCATATTCCTGCTGGCGACAATTGTTGCAAAACTGGTTTCACGGTAATGTTTATAAACGATACCTGTTGTATAATTCCATTGCGATTGCACAGGAAGATAACCAAGGATATATTTTTGAAAAGCGGTGGAATCATTTTCAAGATTTAATGCGAACTGATCTATTGCACCGAGCCCGATTATATTGATTTCATTTTTATCATTAAAGCGGATTTTTTCTTTCACTTGAAAATCATTGTAAGTTGGCAGAAACGGCAAACCGATCGCTTTAAATAAAAATTGGAGATAAGACCTGCGTGCAGAAAATAAGAGCGATGATTTTTCACCTGTAGGGCCTTCGAGTGTTAGCCCAAGATCACTTGAACCGAGCGTAAATGTTCCTCCCCATTCATCGGTTCTGCCGTTGCGTTGTTCAAATTCCAGCACGCTGCTTAACGCATTACCGAAATTTGCAGGAAATGCCCCTGCGTAAAATTCAACCTGTTTTATAAAATCAACATTAATTAATCCAACCGGCCCGCCGCTCGAACCCTGTGTGGCAAAATGATTGATATTCGGTACCTCAATTCCATCTAAATAAAATCTGTTTTCGTTTGGTGCACCACCGCGGATTATAATATCATTTCTGAAAGAAGGTGTATATGTAACACCGGGTAAACTCTGAATAACTTTTGATATATCACGGTTGCCACCTGGATTACGCTGTATCTCATTTACTCCGATCGTTCGCAGCGATAATGGTGATTCTTCTGTTTTATCGTTCGGAATTGCCTTAATAACAATATCTTCCAACACCTGTACATCTTCTTCCAGTTGTACATCCAAAAAAGTTGGTTTTGCATTTGAAACCTGAATTTCAAAAACAGTTTTCTTTTTAAACCCGACAAACGAAAATTCAAGATTATATAAACCCGGTTCCAGTTTTTCCAATTTATAATTTCCATCAATATCCGATTGTGTTCCTGATGTGGTACCACTGATGAGCACCGTTACAAAAGGCATGGGTTCATTGCTGATCAAATTTGTGATCCTGCCCTGAATAATTCCTTCCTGAGAAAATAATTGTGTGGAAAATAAAACAAATAAAAACGAAAAAAATGTTTTCATACCGGGGCAAACAAGAAATTGCTGTATTTGTTTAATACTGTGAAAAGAATTTGCATTATTATTTTTTCTTCATGGCTTCCCACATTGCCTGCGTCATGACAGCTCTGAATCCACTGTGGTCCTGCCCTGTATCAAAGGAAGTCGCCATGCGGGCCGTAACACGATAACTTGCGCAGTAAACATCGTTGCATAAAAATGAACCGCCCCGTTTCACCCGAACTATATTATACGGTTGATTCGGATCATATGGCGCATCCGGTCCTGCCGGATTCAACACAATTCCTTTTGCAGCGCATTCTGTATAATAATCATCGGCATAATAATCCATGCACCATTCCCAAACATTGCCGGCCATATCATATAAACCATAGCCATTTCCTTCAAACGATTTTACAGGTGCGGTATTTTCGTACCCATCCTCAATTGTATTTTCATTTGGAAAATGTCCCTGCCAGCTGTTTGTGTGTTTCGCAAGATCTTTATCATTTCCCCATGGATAAATTGCATTTTCCATTCCGCCTTTTGCAGCAAATTCCCATTCTGCTTCAGTTGGCAAACGCTTGCCGGCCCATTTGCAATATGCAACTGCATCATCCCAGCTGATATGCACCACAGGATAATTATCTTTCCCGGAAATATTTGAATTTGGTCCGTATGGATGTTGCCAGTCTGCACCGGGAATAAATTTCCACCACAATAAATAATTATTGAGATCAACTTCGCGGTCTGTTTTTGTAAAAACCATAGATGCGGGCTGCAACATTTCATCCGCAGGTTTTGGCGTACCAGGTGGCACCTGTTTTTTTAATTCCTCCCAATCGATCGGAGTTTCTGAAGTGGTTTTATATCCGGTTGCTTTTACAAAAGCTGCGAATTGCGCATTTGTAACTTCAGTAATATCCATCCAGAACCCGTCAATTTTTACCTGGTGCGCCGGTGATTCATCTGATCTGCGCTGCGGATCCGTATCCGTTCCCATGGTAAATTCACCACCGGGGATCCAAACCATTCCATCGGGTCCATTTGACGGAGATATATTTTGATGAACAGGTGATGCAAACTGATTTTCAACAGTAATGTTATTGTTGGTGAGATCAGAATTCAATTTATTTCCGCTGCTCTTTTCAATATTTCCTGCATGAGAATTATTTGCACAACCATTTACAGCAAATGCAGCAAACACAACCGCTAAAAGAAATACAGGAAAATAAATTTGTTTCATCTGCACAAAGATACAGATCATGCACGTATTTCTGATCAGAATGAGCAGCTCAAACCCAGATAACCACCATAGGTTTTTTTAGTGGTTTTGTCAGGTAAAATCGAAGTACTTGTTTCATCTGTACCATTCACTGCTGCAAATCCAAATGTTCCCAGATATCCGAGATCAAGATGCGCAGAATGTGTGCGGTTAAGCGCTATTTCCGCTCCGCCGCCGTATGCAAATCCATAGTCGAACATATTTACAGATAATTCACTTCCGGGGACGCGTACAGTTGCAGTAGTTGTGATATCGAAAACTTTTATTGCTTTGTATGAAGATGAAATATTGATACAAACCTGCGGGCCCGCAAAAATTGAATAATTCACAAATTTATTTTTATCCGTATTGAGTTGAAAGAGTAGCGGAATGTGAATATTGTTTAAATGAATTCTGTATTCCTCCCGTTCAGGTGTTTGGATATAACTAAAGAGGGAATGATACATGAGGCCGGTTTTCAGAGAAAGGTAATTATTGAAATTATTTGTAAAGAATAAATTCAAACCATAACCGATATTCGGTTCACCGATTAATTTATTTCCGTCCGCAATTTGAAAATCAATACTTGAATACATTGTTGTGAAATCCAAATTGATTTCATGGCGGTAATACATTTTATTTATAAAGCGCTGTCCGTTTGTTTTTTGAAGGATCAGCAGGCACAGGAATACAGGTAATAATCTTTTCATATCCGTCGGTTAATTTGTTCACTGGTTCACTTTGAATTTTCTCGCCGGATAATTGAGTTGCCAGTATACTCAATCCAAGAATGTTGCCTGATTTCTAACTTGCTGATTCTTATTTTGTTTCATTTTCGCCGCCGAATGTAAAATAGGGCGATTTTTCTACGTTTGATACGCATGGCCGGACAGGATCTTTGATTTATCTAAGGTTACCGGCCGCATTTGAATTTGCCTATATTTGGCATTCAAATTCACAATATGTTAAATAAAGTCTACATTTTTTCGATTGCACTTCTCGTAATCACTTCATGCAAACAAAAACAACCGGCTCTTGCAGAAAACAATTATGATAATTTTTTGAAAGACTATATCGATTCATCGGTGCGGCCCGGCGATGATTTTTTCAAATTTGCCATGGGCACCTGGCTGAAAAATAATCCAATACCGGAGAGTGAACGTTCATGGGGAATCTGGTCGCTTGTAAATGAAGAGAATTATGGAAGGATGCGGCAGATTAATGAAGAAGCGGCAGCCGATAAAAATGCAAAACCTGGAAGCAATACACAGAAGATCGGTGATTTCTGGTTCACCGGTATGGATACGATTGCAATTGAAAAGCAGGGTATCAGCCCGCTGAAATCTGAACTCGACCGCATTGAAGGCTTAAAAACTATTCAGGATGTGATCAGCGAAGCAGCATATCTGCAGTCGATCGGCGTGCAGCCGCTTTATTCAAATTATATTTTTCAGGATGAAATGAACAGTGCAAAATTCAGAATGCATTTTTATCAGGGTGGAATCGGTTTGCCCGACAGAGATTATTATTTTGATACTGATGAACGGACAAAAAATATCCGTGCAGAATATCTGATGCATATTGCAAATATGTTCAAGCTGATGGGAACGGATGCGGAAACTGCAAAGAAAAATGCAGATATCATCATGCAGATCGAAACAAATTTTGCAAACGCTTCAAGGAAATTAGCTGACCTGCGTGACCCGTATGCGAATTATAAAAAAATGAGTATTGGAGAAATGGATCAATTATGCAAAGTGATCGACTGGAATAAATTTCTTGCAGATGCCGGCATTCAAAATATTGATTCTGTGATCGTGGGCCAGCCTGAATTCTTCACACAATTAAATAAAAGCCTTTCAACAGAAAAAGTTGAAAACTGGATCGTGTATTTAAAATGGAATCTGGTGAATGCATATGCCGACAGACTGAGTTCAGATTTTGATAAAGAGCATTTTCATTTTTACGGTACGGTGATGAATGGTACAAAAGAGCAACGGCCTAGATGGAAACGAGTGCTTGATGCGGAGGAAGAAGCGATGGGTTTTATGCTCGGTGAATTATATGTACAAAAATATTACCCGCCTGAAGAAAAAGCACGTTATGAAAAAATCGTGGACAATGTGATGGAAGCATACAAAGTACGTATCAATAATCTGGATTGGATGAGCGATTCAACAAAACAGAAAGCACTTGCAAAATTAAATACGGTGATGAAAAAAGTAGGTTATCCTGATAAATGGAGAGATTATTCTTCACTGGAAATTAAACGTGATTCGTATGTGCAGAATTCAATCCGTGCAAATAAATTTTATGTTGCTTATGAAGTTTCAAAACTATTTAAACCGGTTGACCGCACCGAATGGGAAATGACACCGCAAACATGGAATGCCTATTATAACCCGAGCAATAATGAAATCGTTTTACCTGCAGCAGCTTTTATTGTTCCGGGTGTTCCGGATAAATATGTGGATGATGCAATTGCATACGGATATGCAGCCGGTTCAACAATCGGCCATGAGATCACACATGGATTTGATGATCAGGGTTCGCAATTCGATGAACATGGAAATTTGGTTGAATGGTGGACGCCGCAGGACAGGGCGCAATTTATTGACCGCACTAAAAAAATTGTAAATCAATTTAACGGTTACGTTGTGATCGATTCATTACACGTAAACGGAGATGCAACACAGGGAGAAAATATTGCAGACCTCGGTGGCATGCTGCTTGGTTTGGATGCATTTAAAATGACGGATCAATATAAAGAAGGAAAAATAATCGGCGGTTATACACCTGTGCAACGTTATTTTATCGGATTTGCACTTTCATGGTACGGAAAATACCGCGATGAAGCATTGGCTTTGCGGGTAAAAACAGATGTGCATGCACCGAATTTTTTACGTGTGAACGGACCGGTAAGCAATATCCAGGAATTTTATGACGCATTCCATGTACAGCCCGGTGATAAATTATATGTGCCGGATAGTTTGCGGGTAAAAATTTGGTAACCCACGATTTCAATCGCGGGTCTGAATGGATATGATATCAATGTCTTTCGGCAATATGGATAAAATAAATCTCGAAAATAAATTCTCACAGATTCACGATCACTGGAACCCGCGGATCGCAGGTGCATTAAACGGCCAGCATGTAAAGCTTGTAAAATTTCAGGGAGAATTTATCTGGCATAAGCACAATAGTGAGGATGAATTATTTCTGGTAATAGATGGAAATTTTAAAATGGAGTTCCGCGATCGGACGGTTGAATTGCATGCAGGAGAATTTTTGATTGTTCCGCATGGTGTTGAACACCGTCCTGTTGCGGAAAAAGAAGTGAGCGTTCTTTTATTTGAACCGGCAGGAACAGTAAATACCGGTGACATAAAAAATGATCTTACGAAAACCGATCTTGAATTGATCTGATGGGTTATTTTATTTTTCAGGAGAACAGGCTCACTTTAAAACACATATGCATTGAACTGATCATTTGCCCCGCGTATGTATCAAATCAATAGTTCTTACCCGGGGATTGGTTTTATTTAATATCTTTCTACTTTTATTTTATATTCAACTTATGAGAACCCAAACCCTGCTTACTTTTCTGTGCATTCTTGCCAGCCTGCCTGCATTTTGTCAAACAGATGCAGATGATTCATTAACAGCATATCCTGCTACATACGAAGATGGTTATTACGATGGCTACCGGACTGGATATGATAATGGTGTTTATGATATAGAAAACACCATTGATCCGAATACACATGAAATATTCAATCCGACAAAATATGTGCGGATCTATGAATATTTTAAAGATGCCGCGAAAAAACCGGATTCCATTCAGATTTATCCGTACCTGGTAACCCGTGATCAAACTTATAAGAAAAATAAAACCGGTAATATTTTCGACGACAGTGCTTATATAAAAAAGCCGTATAAGCTTACGCAGATCAAAAGTTATATTGATAAGGAAAGTGACTTGAAAATATTTTTTGATCTTCAGAAAATAGTGAACGACGCCGAATTTGAGGGTGAGCTTACATTAAAAGCATTTATCGGCGATCGTGAAATTGAGATTCTTCCGTATTATTCCGTGATCGGAGAAGAAAAAACAAGAATCGGTTTAACCAATGTGGATATAAGTGAATTTCAAAAAGGGATCACCAATTTTAAACATACCATGAACAAGCTTATTTATAATGATTATTCATTTAACTATTCGTATGATAGTTATTATAGCATCACGGATTTTGACGACCTTTTTGATTTTATAGACGGGACTATCCGGCAATACAAGGAAATGACTGCGGATTCCAGCGAAACCAAAAAATTCAGGGAAACGTTTGAAAAGAATAAAAACTCTGAGAATTCTTATTATCCTGAGAACCTACTTTATAGTCTGAAATTTTATCTCAAACCGTATATCAATGAAAGCATATATTATGAATTAATCAATAATTTTGATAATTACACGATTAAGGAATTTCAGGATGAATTAATAGAAATGAGGGATATTATTATTGTGGGCAAAAATTCAATTAAAGATACAATCACCGAGTACAGGGTACAGGAAATTAAAGAGGCTCGACAATCATTAGAAGATGCTTTAGAGAAGATGGGCTATTACAAAGCATTAAAGGATTCGTCAGAAGAAGTTTATGACGTATTCCTCAATAGCATTAAAATTGATCATTACACATTTTTGTCAGTTTACAAAAGCCTTCTGCGGTTGCGTTTCTATAATGAAAGGTTTAGTTCATCAGACACGAAGGATGATTCAATCCCGATTTATCTCAAAGAATATGATCATGAATTATATAATATCATTGAATTACTTCCAATAGATGAAAATAGTGATGATGATTTAAAGACCCAGATCAAAAATTATTTATACGACGACCTTGTAACTGCACATATTTCTCTCACCGCCGCTGATGCGCAGGAAAATGATGTGATCAGATTTTACCTCGTCTGGACCAAACCAAATCATATGTATGGGTCAACTTCCACCAAAAGTGAAAAATCGCAGCGGTTTCCGATCGGGCAATATAAAATACTTGCAAGGGGCTGGGATTTTACGGCGAGCGAATCTGTTTTGTTTGTGGATCGCGACCGCGAATCATTTTTACCAAATACAACCGCATCGCATTTTAAAATTGAACCCGGTTTTTCCATTCTCTGGCAATACGACGGAAGTAAATACGGCAAGAAAGGTATCGGCACATTTTTAAGGCCGTCGCTTGGCGTGAACAGCACATTTCTCGATTTTGAGACAGATCAGAATGTAGAGGTAGGCGCAGGGTTTGTCGTCGGGTTATTAAACGAACAGGTATTTCTGAATTGCGGCTGGAATTTAAATGTTCCTGAAAAACCGCTTTACTGGGGAATCGGATTCAGTTTTATCAATACCGCTGAAAATGTTAAAGGATTAATGGATTAGGAGTACTGAATATTTTAATTGCTGCATCTTTATTTGCTTTCAAATTATACAAAAAAAGCTGATCATTTGATCAGCTTTTTTTTATGCATTCATTAAAACAAATTCTGTTTTACATTTTATTCCATTCATCCAGGCTTTTGGAAATTGTAAGAGCAAATCCGGTATTTTTCGCTTCGTTTGCAAGTGTAAGAGATTTATTCGCTGTTTCAATTGCTTCTTTCTTCATTCCATTTGCAGCATATGCACGGGCCAGTGTATATAAATTCCAGTATTTTTCTTTTTGTGCGGCCGATTTTTTAGCCCATTCCAGTGCGAGTTTTGAGTCGAGATTATTATCGAGATAATATTCAGCAGCATCATTGTATAAACCCATTGTATTTTCTGCTGCAGCAATCGCTTCTTCAATTTGTTTCATGCCTTCATTGATATAATCATTTGTGATATCAAAACTTACTTTCGTCGTTTCCCAATAAAGCTGAACAGTTGTGCTTTTATCTTTCACATTAGCAAAATCAATTGTAAATGATTCCGTCATTGTATTTACAGATGGCTTCACTGTAAATCGCATCACATCTTCTTCCTGTTTATAACCACCTGTTCCCCATAATTCGGTGTTTTTATTGATGATGATGGTCCATTCATTTTCACCCGGAATTGTAAATAATGAATAAGTACCGGCATTGATCTTTACATTGTTGATCATAATATCATTTCCTTCCAGCTGGAGCAGCACACATTGATTTGCACCTGTACGCCATATTTCACCATAAGGAACAACATTGCCGAATATTTTTCTGCCTTTCACTCCCGGCCTTGAATATGTAATGGTGGCTTTTGCCATCCCGAATTTTTGTGAAACCTGTGCCCATGGGCTCGGCTGCGGTAAGTTCAGATCCTGCGCCGTGCTTTGTAATGTGAAGACGGTAATGAATGAAATAACCAATAGCGTAATTTTTTTCATAAAATATTTTTTTTGCAAAATTAAGAAAGAATCAAGGAACGTGGGCCGGTGCCGGTAAATGGGATTTGGTATCAGGTATCAGGTATCAGGTATCAAGTATCAGGTATCAAGTATCAGGTATCAGGTATCAGGTATTTGAAACTTTAGTTCTCACCACTCACTACTCACCCCTCATCACGCATCCTCAGTCCAATCCCTTATTTTTGCGATGGAGTTTGAGAATGGCAGTAAAAAAGAAATACGATTTCGGGTTTTTATTCAGGCGGTATGTCCTGATCGTGGTGGATGTAATGCTCATTCTTGCGGCCTTATTTGTGTATTTGAAATTCTTTCATCCATCCGCATTAAATAATTACCATACATTCCTTGAAAATATACTATGGGTATTATTAATAGTTGCCCTCTGGTTTTTTTACAGTTATATTTTTAATTTATATAAACTCGCAAATGTCGACCGGATTTATCTCACAATTCGCAATACCGCATTCACGGCATTATTAACCGGTATCACATATTTGTTTATTCCCTTTTTAAGTCCCACACTACCCGAGAACCGCTTCCCCGCATTTGTATTAATTGCTGCGATCGTTATTCTTGTTTTGATATGGCGTTTATGTTATGCTCTCTTTTTAAGTCATCCGATCCTGAATAAAAAAGCACTTGTAATTGGTGCCGGATATACAGGAAGAGAAATTGTGCGTACCTTATTGCACGATCAGGCAATCTATCACCGCACCGCATATAAAATTTACGGGTACATCGATGAGGATGTTGAAAAGCACAATAAAATTTATGATGAAGTAAAAGTGCTCGGCAACAGCGACCGGCTTACAAAATTTGCAAGGAGGCTGGATGTAAATGAGATCATACTTGCAATTCCTGAACAGGAAAACCTTTCCGGAAAACTCTATGCGCAGATCGTTGCATGCGAGCAGAGCGGGATAATAATTGTGCAGGCAACAGAATTGTACGAGGAGCTCACCGGTAAACTCATGGTAAAAGATAAAGCGGGAATTTATTATCTGACAAATCCATACAGCATTTTGCATACGGATAATTTTTATTTGCTTATCAACCGCGTGATGAATTTATTTTGCGGTTTGCTGGCTGCAGTATTTTTTTTAATTGTGCTTCCATTTGTCTGGATCAGCAATTTACTTTTCAGCAGAGGGCCGCTCTTTTATACGCAGGAACGGGTCGGGCAAAACGGAAAATTATTCCGCATTATAAAATTCCGGACCATGATCGTTGATGCAGAAAAACATTCCGGACCGCAATTCGCAACGAAAGACGATGAACGCATTACTACCGTCGGGAAATTTTTGCGTAAAACCCGGCTGGATGAATTACCGCAATTTATTAATATTCTGAAAGGGGAAATGAACCTGATCGGCCCGCGTCCCGAGCGTGCTTATTTTGTGGAAGAGCTGAGCAAGAAAATACCTTTCTTTAATTTGCGTAATACGGTGAAACCCGGATTAACCGGATGGGCACAGGTAAAACATTATTATGCTGCCGATGTAGATGATTCGCTAATCAAATTACAATACGATTTATATTATATCAAACACCGTTCATTGCTGCTTGATCTGCAGATCATTTTTAAAACAATCGCCGTTATCCTTAAATTTAAGGGTACCTGATGGAGCCGAAGCAAACAATCACCAAAAGAAATCTTGCCGAAAAAATATTTATCGGGCTTTTATGTGCGGTTGCACTTGTATTGCCGTTTCATAAAGTATTGCCTTCACCGCTGCTCACACTTGCAGCGCTTATCGCAATATGTACCGGAAATTTTCCGGCGAAATGGCAGCGGCTCAAAAACAACCGGTCGATATTTGTATTTGCTTCTTTGTACCTCATTGCACTCTTCGGTTATGTGTTATCTGCAAATAAAGAACTCGCTGCAAGAGATCTCCAGGTAAAAATATCCATCGCCCTCATCCCAATTATATTAGGTGCTTATATCGATTTGCGAAAAAAAGAAATACTACTGATTATCCGCTGCTTTGTTATTTCCTGTTTTTTATTTGCAATAGCCGCACTTTCAAAAGCATCCTACGATTATTTTACGGAAGGAGTGAATCATTTTTTTTATACAGACCTGGTAGAATTCACATTCATCCATCCATCCTATATTGCAATGTTCGAAGTATTTGCATTGCTGTTTTTGCTTTTCAATTTATTACAGGTTTGGAAACAATCTCCCCGCAAATTTAAATTGCTGCATATCAGCACCATTTTGTTTCTGGCATTTTTTATTTTTCTGCTTTCATCCAAAATGGCGATTTTATCACTCTTTATTTTAGTGTGCATCCTGTTATATCTAGCACTTGTTCCGGTGTATGGTAAAATAAAAACAATTGGTTTTTTGATCGCCATTTTAACAGCGGGCCTGCTATTGATCCTCTCTCTTCCCACAACACGTGAGCGTTTTCTGATGTTGTTTACCTATAATAAGGTGGATTATGCAAACAGCACCGATTCGCGGGAGGAAATTTGGAAAAGCGGATTGGAAATTTCCGGTGACCATTTATTTACTGGTGTTGGTTCAGGTGATGCCGAACAGTATCTGGTCGATCAGTATGCTACAAACAATTTCACAAAAGGAGTGGAGGAACGCTACAATGCGCATAACCAGTATTTGCAGACGATCATTGAAACAGGCCTGATCGGCTTTGCGCTGTTTCTCTTTGTGATGATCTACTCCGTCAGGTTTGCCATCGGGCAGCAGAACTCCATCTATTTCATCTTTCTTTTCTTGTTTCTCATCAATATTTTTACCGAGTCGATGTTCAAAACGCAAAGCGGCGTTGTATTTTATGCTTTCTTCAATTCCTTGCTGGGCCTGTATTTCAGTCGCAATGCGGGCGCTTTAACGAAGTCTTAACAAATTATTTTCGCAATCCTGTAACTTTTATGCGGAGCTCTGCGACTTATGTTCGTAACACAAGAAAATAAATAACTAAACCAATAAAAAATATTATTATGAAATCGCTTTTAACCATAATCGCAATCGCAATCTCCCTGAATAGTTATGCAGGCACTGAAACTAAATCTGCAGCTGCTTCAACTGAAAACCAACAGGTAATTAATGATGTCAGCAGCCAGATATGTGCTGATGATGTTGTAACCGAACTTGGAATCAACGGCCAGGCTGATGTAAGTTTCACTGTTGACGCAGAAGGATATGTGCATATCAGTGAAGTGCAGTCAAATGATTTTCTTCTTGAATATCATATTCGCAAAGCTCTCGAAGGAATGAAATTATCAGTAACAGAATCAATAGTAGGTAAAACATTTACGTTTATCATGAACGCTGTGCAGCCGGAATAATGTCATCCATCCGGTTGCAACAAAAGCCCTCGAAACAAAGAGGGCTTTTTTTAAATCTTCCGGAGATTAATAAACATTAACCAAACAGCAGTTTAATTTAAAATCCCGAAACAAGAATTAACAAATCAGCTGATAAGATTAATTTTTCTTATCGCATTTTAGGAAACATTTCCGGCAATTTTGCAAAATACAAATACAATTATGAAAAATCTTTTAACCGCCCTTACATTAATTCTTTCATTGTCGGCTTCAGGTGCGATATTTATTTCTTTGTCTGCTTTCACACCCGAAGCTCCTGATTGCGGCGATACGCAAAATTTATATACGGAAGTAACCGGGCTTGTGAATGATAAAGTTGCGTTGAAAGAAATGGAACTGACGAGTATGGCACAGGTGACATTTACCATTACGGATGAAAATAAAATTCATATTGAACAAGTGGTAACAAAGGATAATTTATTTGAATTTTATATCCGCCAAAAACTGGAAGGCGCACAATTAAAAAATTGTACGGAAAAAGGAGCGCATTATACGCTTGTCATAAATGCAAAAGCTGCATAAGAAATTTTGAATGGTAGGTAAGATAGCAGGAAAAGCTCCGAATCGGGGCTTTTTTTATTTTATACCACTTATCCTTTATTTTTGGGAATATATGCCTGAGCGCCGCCCGTTTTTTAAAAGGAAAATCGTCAAAATAATTTTATTGTGCATCGTATTAGTAATTGCCGTCGCTGCAATACTTGGCTACGGGATGTATAAAAAAATTATGCTTTCAAATGTTTCCGTCGGCGAGCAAAAAGGCGATGTATATATTTCTTCAAAGGATGACCTCAATACTCTTTTCGAGCAATTAAAGGAAAATAATCTTCTCAAAGATCCAGATGCATTTTTATGGTGGGCTGCGAAACGCCATCTTGATACACATCTGCAACCAGGGCATTATTTAGTTACAAATGGAATGAGCAACCGCGACCTGGTGAATTTATTCGGAAGCGGCAGGCAAATACCCGTGAATGTTACATTCAATAATATCAGAACAAAAACGGATTTCGCCGCAAGGATCGGTGAGCAACTCGAACCCGATTCAGCAGACTTCATGCAATATTTTGATACGAGTACTGTTTTTGCAAAACTCGGTTTGACAAAAGATAATTTCATGACGCTCTTTATTCCAAACACATATGAATTATATTGGACAAGCACCACAGAAAATTTTATTCAACGCATGAAAAGAGAGCATGATGCATTTTGGACGGAGAAAAGAACAGCGCAGGCAAAGAAAATAGGATTAACCCCCGAACAGGTTTATATTCTTGCATCCATTGTGTATTCTGAAAATGAAAAAGCAGCCGATGAAGCACCGCGAATTGCGGGTGTCTATATGAACAGGATTCTTGACAACGAAAAACTGGAAGCCGACCCAACGGTAAAATTTGCAATAGGTGATTTTGCAAAAAAAAGAATTTATTTGACCGACCTTGAAATCGACTCACCATATAATACATATAAAAATTACGGATTGCCTCCCGGGCCGATCCATATGCCGCCCATCGCATATATTGATGCGGTGCTGAACTATGAACATCATGACTATAAATTTATGTGCGCCAGAGGCGATGGTTCGGGTTATCATTATTTTGCCAAAACACTCGCCGAGCATAACCGGAACAGACAACTCTATATACAGGCGCTCGATAAAGCCGGAATTCATTAAGGGTTGATTCTTACAGTCCTTCCCGATTCATGTCAATATATATATGGTGACATTTGTTTAAATTTTTTACTAAATAATTGTATACTCCATGAATAATATTTACACTTGCTGTCTAAAACCACTGCCTATGAGATTTTATCTACCTAAGTTCTTATTGGCCCTTATTGCATTCACCATCACAAGCTTCAGCATGATGGCGCAATTTACCGTATCTGGAAAAGTAACAGATGCCAAGGGCGAACCATTGATCGGTGTTACAGTGATCGTAAAAAATACAGCAAACGGTACCGTAACAGATATTGATGGAAATTACACCGTTCAAATTTCCGGTGCATCTGCAACGCTTATTTATTCATATCTCGGATACAAATCACTCGAGAAAGAAGTAAGCTCAGCAGGAACCGTAAATGTAACACTTGAAGAATCGACGTCTACACTCGATGAAGTCGTGATATCGGGTTTGGCAACTTCAGTGAAAAGAACAAACCTTGCAAATTCCGTTGCTACGATTTCTTCCGAATCAATAAACGGAACCACAACACAATCTACTTTGGACGGAGCACTTTATGGAAAATTTCCGGGTGCGCAGATCACATCCAATTCCGGTGCACCGGGAGGAGGTATCGGCATCAGAATGCGTGGTATCACTTCCATCAATGCACCTGCTCAACCTTTATTTATTATTGATGGAGTGTATGTAGATAATTCAACAGTTGCTGCCGGCTTAAACGTTGTTTCTGCTGCAGCAGCAGGTGGAAGCCAGGCACAATTTGATCAGGATAATCCATCAAACAGGATCGCGGATATTGATCCGGGTGATATTGAAAGTATAGAAATATTAAAAGGTGCATCTGCTGCGGCAATTTATGGTTCACGTGCTGCGGGTGGTGTTGTTATCATCACAACAAAACGCGGTAAGCAAACAAGTGGTGGAGCAAATATCAGTTTCTCTCAGTCCATTGGTGCAACACAAATAATTAATCCGCAAGGCACACGACCATGGACAAGCGAAAATGTTGAAGCATTTTATGGTCCCGGTGAAGTTGCAAATTTTGAAGCAGCACAAGCCGCCGGAAAATTATATGATTATGAAGATGAATTATTCGGCAATACCGGACTCTTATCAGATTCAAGATTATCGGTTGCAGGCGGAAGCGACAGAACTTCCTATTATGCAAGTGGTTCATTTAAATCTGAAGAAGGAATTGTTCCGAATACAGGTTATGAAAAAACCGGATTGCGTTTAAATATTGATCATAAAGTGAATAATAAAATTTCACTGAACATCAGCAATAATTATATTAAATCCAGTGCCGACAGAGGATTTTTCAATAATGATAATACAGGAACCACCATGAGTATTTCAATGGTGGCAACTCCATCCTGGGCCGAATTGCATCCCGATGCACTCGGTAATTATCCGGATAATCCGTACAGTGCATCCAATTTTTTACAAACAGCAGCTTTAATTACAAATAATGAAGCGGTGGATCGTTATATCGGCGGAGGATCAGCCGTGGCTGATATCTTCACAACAAATAATCAATCTCTGAAATTAACATTACAGGGCGGAATTGATTTTTATAATTTGCGCACCACTGCAATTTTCCCGCGTGATCTGCAATTTGAAAAAAATGGTAACGGAACAAATGGTGCATCCATTCAGGGCACAACATATAATTTCAATAATAATGAGTCTGCATTTCTTGTGCATACTTTTTATGGTGCAAACGGATTAACCTTCCGCACACAAGCCGGTTTGACCCGCGAGCAATTCGACAGAAATACAACCATTATTACTGCAACAGAATTAATCGGTTCGCAAACAAATGTGAACCAGGCAGGCGCCGTAAGCACATATCAGTTTATTGCAAAACAGCTCGACCTCGGCGGATTTGTTCAGGAAGAAGTAAATATGAATGATCAGATGTATATCACACTTGGTGTTCGCGGAGATAAATCTTCCAACAACGGCGATCCGAATAAATTATATTTTTATCCGAAAGCATCTCTTGCATTAACATTAAGTGAATTTGATTTCTGGAATATGACGGATTTTGATTTTGCAAAATTGCGTGTTGCATACGGACAATCCGGAAACTTTGCTCCATTCGGTTCTGCATTTACATCACTCGGCGGAACAAATATCGGTGGCCTTGCAGGATCCTTAATCAATACACAAAGAGGAAATCCGGAAGTTGCACCTGAACGCCAGAGTGAATTGGAATTCGGTGCTGATCTCGGTTTCTGGAACGACAGATTAACTGTTGAAGCAACATATTATATTAAAACAGTATCAGATTTATTATTGATTGCACAGGTACCTGAATCTTCAGGATTCACATCGCAGGTAACGAATGCAGCAGACTTACAAAACAAAGGTGTTGAATTAGGCCTTGGTGCAGAAATCATCGATAAGGAAAAATTCAACTGGTATTCGCATATTAATTTCTGGATGAACAGATCTGAAGTAACACGTCTGGATATTCCTGAATTTGCGGTCGGTTCATTCGGAACAACATTAGGTACTTATTATATTCAGGAAGGAGCAAGTGCAACACAATTTGTTGGAATTGCACCGGTTGATGCAAGCGGAAATCCTGATAATTTATTTGAGCTGGATAAAACCGGTGATAATTTACCAGCAGGACTTGATGTATTCGGTGATGCAGAACCTGATTTCCAAATGTCTTTTTCTGAAGAACTCAGCTATGCAAACTGGAGCCTCAGCTTTTTAATTCATTGGAAAAAAGGCGGAGACAACGTAAACCTCACACAATTACTTTCTGATATTTTTGGAACGAGCCCTGATTTCGATGAATATACATACGGACAACCGGAACCATATTCAAATGGATTATACAGATTAACATCCATTGGCGTAACTGCATCTACGTTTGTTCAGGATGCATCATATGTGCGCTTAAGGGAAATCGGTTTGTATTATACATTGAATGCTGAAAAAGTACAAAGCAGTACAAATAATTTTTTGAAAGGAGTGAAACTGGGTGTATCTGGTTATAACCTTTTAAATTTCTTCGATTATGCAAGTTATGATCCTGAAGTTTCGAATTTCGGAACAACCGGTATCTCAACAGGTATTGAAGTAAATCCGTTTCCATCTGCGAAACGTTATTATGGCCATTTAACACTTAATTTCTAATTCAAAAAAAATCGAACAATGAACTTACGCAACATAAAACCATATTTAATTGCCGCATCAATGGCAACAATTATGGTTACAGGATTTAATTCCTGTACAATCGACGAGCTGGTAGATCCAAATAATCCAAGTCTTGAAGGTATTGAAGCTGATGCAACAATCGACGAATTAAATAATCTGGTAACGGGAATGGAAGCAGGTATGCGGCCTTCGCTCGATACTTATCTCGACGGTGTCGGTATTATCGGACGTGATTTTTATCGCTTCTCCGGTGCCGATCCGCGTTTCACTGCAGATTTACTTGGTAAAGGTGAATCCGAACTCGATAACAATACATTTTATTTAAGTAATCCCTGGGCAAGCAGATATCGTGTTGTAACAAACGGATGGATATTGCGTCATGCAATTGCAAATACAACTGCTGCATTAACTGATGAAGAAAAAAATGGTTACCTGGGTTTTGCAAAAACAATTCAGGCTTATCAGATGCTGCTCAATTTAAATATGACGTATGAAGGCGGTATCCGTTTAGATACGGAAGACCCTGATAATTTAGGACCATTTGTCGGATACGATGATGCATTGCAGGGAATTATTGCATTATTAAATGAAGCAGCAACAGATCTCGACAATTCAGGAGATGCTTTCCGATTTGTTTTGTCTGCAGGATTTGCAGGTTTTGATTCGCCGGCAACATTCCGCCAGTTTAATCGTGCAATTGCAGCACGTGTGTTGTTGTATCGCGGAGATGATGCAGGCACATTAACGGCACTTGGCGAATCATTTTTAGATCTTGCCGGACCGCTTTCAGTTGGAACATGGAATATTTATTCTTCCGGTGCAGGTGATATTTTAAATCCTCTTTTTTATCCGCTTAATTCATCTCCGGGTGGAAATGCAAGGTGTGCACATAATAGTTGGGTAGCTGATGCTGAAGCCGGTGATCTGCGTTTGGCAAAAGCAGTATTGCGTGATGAACCTGCATTTCAGGATGATTTAACTTCTGATTATGATGTATGGGTTTGGCAAACAAGTGATGCGCCGATCTGTATTATCAGAAATGAGGAATTGATTTTAATTGATGCGGAAGCAAAAGCAAGATCAGGTGATGCCGGTGGTGCAGTTGCATCAATAAATATCATTCGTGCATCAGCAGGACTTGCACCTTATGGTGGCGGTATGTCGGAAGATGAACTGATCAACGAAATATTAAAACAGCGGAGATATTCTTTATTTGCAGAAGGACACCGCTGGATTGATATGCGTCGTTATAATAAGCTTGGAGATTTACCGATCGATCGTGCAGGTGATGACGTGTGGGTGCAATACCCGATTCCTTATGATGAAGGACAATAATTAAAAGATTACATATTTTTTCCCGCAGATTTTATTTTAAGTCTGCGGGATTTTTTTTTGATGAAAGCCAATTTGCTAATATGCTAATTAACGAATCAATGATACTCTACATCAAATGAGCCCGGAATCATCTGATTAAAATGATGCTTCATATGTTTTACATAATCTTCAGCAAGCCAGATCAAAGTTTTCGGGGAGATGGTGTCTTTACCCGTATCTATGGTATTTTGGTATTTATCCGCAGGCATATTTTTTAAGACGGTGCAGATTCTTTTATTCATCAACGCCCATAAATCAATCACATTCTGTTTCGGTATTTGATTATAATCATTGATCATGTTCCAGAAATCCTGATCATAAACAATTTTATCATTCTGCTGATATTGCCCTACAATAAACCTGCGCAGATTATTATGTGCCGAATCAATCAAATGCCCGAGCACTTCCTGGTGGCTCCATTTATCCGGGCTTACCTTATGTTTAAATTGAGATTCGGATATTGATTCAAATTTTTTTGAAAAATCTGCGATGAGATGCTCGAGTTCTGAAATTGTTTCCTGCATGATGATTTGATTTGACTGCTAAATTCCGTATTTTTAATTTCAGATGATTATGCGGAAATCACTTTTAATTATATAAAATCTGAATGAATACGCAAAGGTTACTTTGGAGCGAGAATTAAATGACAATTAAAACCGAAAATAATTTCCGCTGAAAATATCGCAGATCTCACTACTTGCATCTCAATACCATTATCTACTTATACAGATCAAAATCAATATACCCTTCTTCCGCCCGAATTTTTCCGCGATTGACATAATAATTGCGATCCGGATTTGCAGGTGTATTTAATCCGTCGACATAGCGGTTGCACATGCAGAACATGGCAGCGATCAAAACGGTGTCGTGAATTTCTTTATCTGTGGCGCCGAGCCCGCGGGCTTTTTCAATTTGTTCGGGTGTTACATATTTTCCGCCTTTCTGCACACTGCCGGCAATTGCAAGCAACGATTTCATTTTATCAGTAATGGGCATTGCATTAAAATCCATTTTGATCTGATCGAGAAACTGCATATCGCATTGCATATAATGTTGCGCAAGGGCGCCATGTGCATTCTGGCAGAAAAAACAATCGTTGAGATAAGAGACATAGGTTGCAATTAATTCGCGGTCGCCGCGGCTGAGTGTATTATCATCGTTGCGCAATAATATTTCTGCGAGTTCATTAATTGGCTTTGCCGTTTCGGGTCTGAATGCCATCGGGCCGCGGATGCCGTATAAACCTTCTTCTAATTTGATATATGCCATATTAAATTGTTTGTGGAATTAATTTTTTTTCTTTTGCAAAAAATGTTGTGATCAATCCGATCAGGAAAATAAAGGAAAAAATAAATAATGCATTTCCGTAACCTCCCAGGGTATTTACGAGCCAGCCGACAAAAAATACAACAGAAGCCGTAAATATTCTGCCTGCATTAAAACTGAAACCTGTTGCCGAGGAGCGGATATTGACGGGGAATAATTCGGGAATATACACATTCAAAACACCCTGGCTGATGCCGAAAAATAAAGCGATCACCGCCATTTCGATATAACTGAAAATGGTAATGGTTGTGTTTAATTTGAATAAAATAAAGCTGCAGATAAAAGTTGCGGCAAAACAAATGATCATCGATTTTTTCATACCGATCGCATTGCTCACCCAGCCTGAAATAAATCCGCCTGATAATCCACCGATTGCAAACAGCATCATGCTGATGCCTCGTTCCTTCTGCCCGTCGGAATCTTTTAATAATGATTGTACCCATGTCGGCAGCCATGAAAAAACGGCCCATAAACCAATCAGCATGGATCCGTAAATTATGCATCCGATAACTAAATCTTTCCTGGTTTCTTTCTGAAATACATTCACTTTTATTTTTTTATTTGTTTTTCTCAACTCTTTATTTAATTTCCATTTCTCTGATTCCGGAATTAACCAGTGGGAAATTATTGCGAGGAGAACCGGAATAATTCCGATTAAAAACCCGGTGCGCCAGTTTAAGATATTATATGTAATTAATCCGGCTGAAAATATCCCGACCGGAATTGTGATGGATAATATTCCCAAAGCAACCGCTTTATTTTTAGCAGTCCATATTTCATCAATTAAAATCGTTGTTGTGGTGAGGACACCACCAACTCCGAAGCCTGTGAGAAAACGGAACACAACAAGAAGGGGCCAACTGGAAGCAGTTGCGGTGAGCACCGTAAATAATCCGAGAAATAAAATGGATAGCTGAACAGATAATTTTCTGCCGTGTTTATCTCCGAGAATTCCTAGAATAATTCCACCGAACATCATCCCGAATAAATAAACAGAATTAATTACCGCACTTACCTGATCATTTCTTTCTGAAGTTGATTCACCTGATAAATCTTTAACAGCTACCGGCAGGTAAGACGACATTAAAGTTGATGTAACACCACCAAAAACACCACCGGCAAAACAAATTGCAAAAACGGAATATAAATAAGCTGCTGAGAATTTATTAGGCATTTCTGTCCGGCTCACTTTTATTTTTTCAAATGATCATAACCTTGTTTCAATCTGTTGTAGCCATTATTTTTTAACCGCTCTGCCATTCCTTTATAAAATTCAGGATCGGCTGGCGTTACAGTTGCTAGTCCATCCACATATCTGTTGTACAAACAAAATAAAGCGGCAATCAAAACCGTATCGTGAATTTCAAGATCAGTTGCACCATTTTCTTTTGCCAGATCAATCGCCTCCTGCGTAACACTTTTTCCGCTTTCGGCAACCATGGATGCAATGGTTAACAATGCTTTCATTTTTTCACTCACGGGTGCGGATGAAATATCCTGTTTTATTTTTTCTGCAATTTCCGGATCACCCAAAAGAATATCGGCGGCGGCGGTATGGGCAGTCATACAAAATGTGCATTGATTTGTATAGGAAACAATCGTCGCGATTAATTCACGTTCACCTTCGGTAAGCGTGGAAGGCCCACGCAATAATACCTGTGTGAGTTCGCGGATGGGTGCGCCGGTAATCGGGCTGTATTCGAGGAGGCCGGTTATGCCGGGCAGATGTTCTTCTAACGGAATATAAGGCATTGCTGATTTTGGTTGACCGTATAAAAGTAAAACTAGTTTAACCAATAAAGGAAAAGGAATCCGACTTTAAAAAAAATTTGAAAAGATTTTAGACATCACACTTCTCTCACTCGTAAAAGCAGAAGAGGGATATCTATTTATTTTCCGACACCAAGTCTTTTTTGAAAAGTATTTTCAACCAGCAATGCCAGTGCCTGTGGTTTGTATTTCCGCCAGTTCAGATTATTGAGCGGTGCACCCAATAAAACGTATTTATCGATATGTGCCCGGATCAGTTCATCTTCCACGTGATCACGAAAATTTACGAAAGCAATCCAGCCGTCTTCCAGTTCGTCGAACCATTCTTCATAATAATCTTCATCTCCGCCGTGGAAATTCAGCACATTTTCCCCGATCAAAATAAATTTATTTATTCCGTGATAGGAAAACTCATCAATCACATCTCTTTTTAAAAACATAATATCATTATAGAGGCAGTCGTTCCATTCGCCGATCAGTTCGATGATCATCACCTGTTGTTCATAATCAGCAAACAATACTTTAAGATATAATGTTGCCGAACCGAACTCATCCCATTGCGGATGAATAAAATAATTATAGATCGCATTTGAGAATTCAAATTCACTGTATTCCTTTCCATAAAAAGGACTTTGTTCATCTTCTTCGGATGTATAATATTCCCGCCAGTTATAATAGGGTTCTAGTTCCTGCATACAGCATCTCTAACGTTGAAAAATTATTCTGTATTTTCAGAAGAAAAAAATTTTTGGAGATTTTATTTTCAGTAAAAAATATTTACCTTTCACTTCCTGTATTTCCCGATCGCCTTCTTCACCGATCCGGTTTCAAGTAAATATTTTTGTGCAGTTTCATGATCAGTTTGCAAGGCATGCATCACCATTTGTGTTCCGCGTTCAACTAATTTATTATTGGTTAATTGCATGTTTACCATTTTATTGTCTTCAACACGTCCGAGTTTTATCATGACTGTTGTCGACAACATATTTAAAACTAATTTTTGTGCCGTACCGCTTTTTAATCTTGTTGATCCGGTAACAAATTCGGGTCCCACATGTACTTCAACCGGAAAATCGGAATGTGCTGCAACCGGTGAATTATAATTACATACAATACAGCCTGTTGTAATTTTTTCATCCCTGCATTTCATTAATCCTCCAACCACGTATGGAGTAGTGCCCGATGCGGCAATTCCTACAACTATATCTTTTGTACTGATCGTATGTTTTTGTAAATCAATCCAGGCGCCGTTTAAATTATCTTCAGCAAATTCAACTGCTTTTCTGATTGCAGAATCGCCACCGGCAATAATACCAACCACCAATCCCTGCTCTACCCCGAAAGTGGGAGGGCATTCACTGGCGTCAACAATTCCCAACCTGCCGGATGTGCCCGCACCGATATAAAACAAACGGCCACCACTCAATAATTTGTCGGCAATTTCATCCGCGAGCTTTTCAATTTGGGGCAATGCTTTTTCGATGGCTAGCGGCACTGTTTTATCTTCTGCATTCATGGAGCGCAATATCTCTGAAGTGGACATATTTTCAAGATGCCTGTATTTCGATTCCGCTTCAGTTGTTTTTTGCATGCCTGTTTTTTTGCAAAGTAAAACAATAATTTGTTTCTAAACTTTGATATATTAATTTTGGTTTCATGAACAATGCACTTTATGGCAATTGAAAAACATTTTTATACAAATGGTGAGGTGACAGTCATCTGGCAACCTAAACTTTGCCGGCATTCGGGGAATTGCGTAAGAGGGTTACCTTCTGTTTTTAACAACAGGGAAAGGCCATGGATAAAAATGGATGGCGCAACTTCTGAACAGATCATCAATCAGGTAAATAAATGCCCTTCCGGCGCACTTTCTTTTATGATCAATGACGATGACGCAAAATAGTAATCTTACTTTCCTGCGTCATGGACCACAAATAATTTCATTTACTTTTTAAACGGGAATCGGATTCAAATATGCGTGAGGATATACAAATGCGCAATGCAATGGATGTGATCAGCAGTTTTACGAATGCGCTGCCATTGCATATGCATTTGAAAAATTATTTCAGGGAACATAAAAACATGGGTTCAAAAGACCGTAAAATTTTATCTGCCCTGGTTTTCGGCTATTTCAGATTAAAAGGAAAACGAACTGCAGATTTCCCAGAAGCAATGCTCATTGCGGGGGCTAAAGGAACTGAATTCGGAAATGGTTTTTATGCATACTGGATTGCAAAAAAAGCAAAAGATGAACAACTGCAAAACGTACTATTTGAAGATTATTTTCCACTGGCAGAACATGTCTCAACTGAAATTGATAAGGATGCTTTTTTTATTTCGCATTTTGTGCAGCCGAAAATCTGGATCCGTTGTAAAAAAGGATTTGAAAATGATGTGCTTTCAGAATTAAGATCACGGCAATATTTATTTGAGCAGGTGGAGGAAGGAACAATTGCATTTAGTAAATCCTATCCGCTTGATCAGCTTGAAACATTTACAAAAGGTTATTTCGAGATACATGATATCGCATCGCAAAAAACAATTGCATTGTTGAACCCGCAAAAAAATGAATCGTGGTGGGATTGTTGTGCCGGGGCAGGAGGGAAGTCGCTTTTATTACTGGAAGTCCAACCGCAGATACAATTATTTATTTCCGATAACCGTGAATCCATTTTAAATAATTTGCGGGAGCGTTTCAATCGCTCCGGTATTCGCAATTACAATTTATTTTTAGCAGACCTCACGAAAAAAGAATCACTGAAGCGGGTGCCTGAATTTGATTGCATTCTTGCCGATGTGCCATGCAGCGGTTCAGGTACTTGGGGCAGATCACCGGAATGGCTTTCCTTTTTTAAAAAGGAACAGCTTGAAAATTATATTCGGCTGCAACGTTTGATCGTAAGTAATGCTGTTGAAAAATTAAAGCCGGGTGGAAAATTAATTTATATTACCTGTTCTGTTTACGCAGATGAAAACGAAAAGCAAATTCAATGGTTCATGGAAAATCTGAACCTTGAATTAATAAATGCAACCTATCTTCCATATGCACAGGAAGGTGGTGATACAATGTTTGGTGCAGTATTGAAGAAGGCAAATTAATTACTTACAATATCATTAATTTTTAGCGGACGATTGTTAAAACGCATCGCAACCTGATTTCTTCCGTAAATTTCTTTTTTATATGCCTGGATATGCAGATGCGGTTCAATGGAAAAACCCGTATTGCCCACCAGGCCGATCGGTGTGCCGGCTTTTAATTTCTGTCCTTTTTTTACTTTAATTGAATTAATTTGAAGATGCGCAAGTAAAATTGTGATATCGCCGTTTTTCAGCCTGACATAATTTCCGCCGCGGTGCACAGTTTCCATTTTGGGAGGAATATTATCTTCGATGCCATTACCGGTGTCCAGTACGGTACAATCGCAGGGACTATATACCGTATCGCCGTAAATTGAATAATCCTCAACATTTTTTGAAAATATTTTATTACCGCGAAAACCAAAACGATTCAGCCCGATAATATCCAATGCATGTGAATCCGGAATGCGATACCTGTGTGAAAGATTTGTAAGCCTGCTGTCGCCACCCTGTTCGATAATGAATTTTCCATTTTTCAAAGGAAATGCAAGATCAATAATTTCCTGATCGGTATGTGTTGAATTATAAATTTCCTTATAACCGGGAAGTAAAATCAATATCAATAAAAAATAAAGTACGGTTGGAAATACAGGTGTTTTCTTTTGTGGGCCGGTTTTTCTTTTTCTGAAATTTTTAATCAGCCAAAATCCGAAAAATGCTGCCAAAACATAACGCAACCATGTTCCGATATAGGGCCAGGCGCCCATTACCCAAAGAAAACCGAACAGGAGCAGGAAATGCATCAATTGCAAACACCAGTAAAAACTGAAATAGTTTTTGTTGCGTTGCAGAAAAAAGAAAAAAATAAAAAGCAGTAAGAGTGTTATAGCAGCATAGGGATATACAAACATCCGGTTACATTTTCGATTCAACAATCTGCAGAATTTCTTTTTCCAGAATTTCCGCCTTATCTGCAATTAATTTCCCGGCATTTATTTTTTCTAAAGCAAATTGTTTGTCACTTAACCCCCCCGCATTTATTTTCACATTCAAAAATGCGCCGAGCACTGCAGTTCTTGCGCATAGTGCACCCACACCTGCATCACTTACAGAATTCGGGTTGCCGGTTTCCGCCATTGCTTTAATGATATTCATGCTCTCCAGGCTTAATTCCATCACCTTAAACGGAATATCAATTGCATTCATTGTTGCATCCTGTATCGCTTTTTTTCTTGCTGTTTTTTCTGCATCCGAATTTTTGGGTAAACCGAATGCATTCATGATCTGATTAAAAGCATTTGTATCCTCATCCACCATTTTCAATAACTGATCTTTTAATTGCTGGCCTTTTTCTGCTATATCTGAAAATTCTTTCCAGCGTGCATCCCATCCTTTTTTATGGGAAGATAAATTTGCCACCATTGTTGCGAGGCTGATACCTAATGCACCCACATAAGCGGAAATACTTCCGCCGCCGGGAGCGGGGCTCTCACTTGCCGTTTCATTTGCAAATGAGCGCAGGTCCATTGAAATTAATTTACCGTATTTTTCTTTTCCCCATAATTTGTATTCAATGATTTTTTCATCCGGATGAAATGGATTTAATTCATCCAGTCCCATACTTTTAATTGCGATCTTAATTAATTCTTCATCACTTACTCCGGTGCTGCGTTCCTGTTTTTCCAGAAAATATTTTCCTGCATCCAGCATGCATTTCAACGGAATTAACCCAACCAGTTCACCGCCGGTTACACGCATGCCCCTGTTGTATGCGCTTGTCACACAAGCATCGAATGCAATATGCACCGGCGTAATATTCGTATTCGTTAAATTCATGCTCACTTGTGCAATTCCATATTCTTCAATAAACCAGCCGATTGCTTTTACACTTTTACAAGCGCCCGGAATTCTTAAAGGTTCTCCATGTTCATCCAGTTTACCGGAAGGATCCACTCTTCCGTTTTCACGCACATCAAATGCAATTGCATTTGCACGACGCACACTTGTTGTATTTAAATTCGCATTAAAGGCAACTAAAAAATCTCTTGCTCCGATAATACAATTTCCCGTTTTCGGATTAAATGAAACCGGTCCGAAATCCGGTTTCCATTCCGGTAATTTTATTTTTTGTTCAATGCCTTCATATTCACCCGCACGCACATTTGCGAGGTTTCTTCGTTCGGGAGATGTTGCCGCACTTTCATATAAATACACAGGAATATGTAATTCTTCGCCCACACGTTGGCCCAATAATTTTGCGCAATCGATACAATCCTGCATAGAGGCATTGGCTACCGGAATAAAAGGGCATACGTCTGTTGCACCCATCCGCGGATGTTCACCTTTATGTTTCCGCATATCGATGATTTCCGCTGCTTTTTTTATTGCCTGAAAAGCGGCCTCAACAACAGCCTCCGGTTCACCGACAAAAGTGACAACTGTCCGGTTTGTTGCTTTACCCGGATCAACGTCCAATAATTTAATTCCTTCAACCGTTTCAATTGCATCGGTAATTTGTTTGATGATGTTCAAGTCGCGGCCTTCGCTGAAATTGGGAACACATTCGATGATCTTTTTCATTTGTACTGTATTGAGTTCTGGAATTGTAATGCCTCAAAATTAAGAGTTGGCGGCAGAGGAAGGAAAAAGATTGAGTAAGATTTGTCTTCAAACAGGTTTTCCTTTTATATTTGCACTCCAATTAGCAGTTTTTAATTGGAATCGCGAGAGTAGCTCAGCTGGTAGAGCACAATCCGCCGTACGGCGGATCGGAGTCAGCGGGGCGAATCTCTAAGAAAATAAATAATAAGCGAGAGTAGCTCAGCTGGTAGAGCACGACCTTGCCAAGGTCGGGGTCGCGGGTTCGAATCTCGTCTCTCGCTCGAAACAATCCCTCTCCTATCAGAGAGGGAAATTTTTTGTTCATTCTTTTTTAGTCCACATTTTCAGGGCGCCCGGGTGGTGGAACTGGTAGACACGCAGGACTTAAAATCCTGTGAGCCGAAACGCTCGTGCGGGTTCGATTCCCGCCCCGGGTACAGCCTCTGAGAGATCAGAGGTTTTTTATTTTCAGCCAGGTCAAACATAGGTCAAACATTTTGACGAATAACCTCTTTTGGTTGTCTAAATTGGGATCAAACCAACAATGTCTTATTGGCCGAATTTTCTTTTTCATCGGTTATAGCCCCTTTTGTTTAATTAGAGTTTAAAAAAACTATATTTCAGGTAATTTTACTACCTTTATATCAAACTTTTTAAACATAGCGCTTGCATTTGTTTAAAAAAATAGTTATAAGGGTAATATGGCTACCGAAAACAGAACAAAAATAAACCAACTTTTGACCTCGCAACCTTACGGGATTGTTTTTCAATCCTCATGGCTGGCAGAGCAGGGTTACAGTACAGACCTTCAGAAATGGTATAAAAAGTCTTCCTGGCTCACATCAATAAGCCGGGGGGCGTTTATCCGTACCGGCGACAACGTCAACTATGAGGGCGCTGTATATGCTTTGCAGAAGCAAAACCTTCAAACCATCCACCCTGGGGGCAGGACGGCTTTTGCATTGCTTGGGAAGGCGCATTACATCGAACTAGGAACCCACCGTGTGACGCTTTTTGGGAAGAAGGGTGAGAAGCTACCGGCATGGTTTAAAAATCATGACTGGAAAGCCAAAATAGAATATTACCCGACGACTTTTCTTTCCCCTCAAACGGGCCTTGTAGCATTCGATCTAGGTAATTTTTCAATACAAATATCAGGTGCGGCACGTGCCATGTTTGAATGCCTTTATCTTGCACCGGAAAAACAAGATTTGATGGAATGTTTTCAGTACATGCTTGGGTTGAATAATTTAATACCGGGCAAGGTACAGCTACTGCTTGAGGAATGCTCCTCGATAAAGGTGAAACGCCTTTTTCTTTATCTGGCCGAAAAAGCAAATCATTCCTGGCTAAAATCCGTTAGCTTGGAAAAAGTTGACTTAGGAAAAGGAAAACGCAGTATCATAAAGAATGGTGTTTATGTCGAAAAATACCAGATAACTGTACCGAAAGAATTGGAAGAAAATGATAGACCAGAAATATAAAAAGCAAGTTGAATTACTGCTTAATGTTTTGCCTGAAGTGGCAAAGGAAGATTGTTTTGCAGTGCATGGTGGTACAGCAATTAATTTATTTGTGCGTAATATGCCACGACTGTCTGTCGATATAGATCTGACCTATGTACCAATTGAGGATAGAGAAACATCCTTAAGCAATATATCTGATGCACTCAAAAGAATTAATAAGAATATTGAAAAAACAATTCAAGGAGTGAAAATTCAGGAAAAACTGGATCAAGGAAAACTGATTATTGTCTCACAAGGTATTGAAATCAAGCTTGAAGTTAATTTAACGAAGAGAGGAACTCTCATCAAGCCAAAGCAAATGATATTGTGTGAGAATGCGCAAAATGAATTTGAAGTCTCCCTTGAAATGCCGGTGGTCTCAATGGGAGAACTATATGGCGGGAAATTATGCGCAGCTTTGGATCGTCAGCATCCGAGAGATTTATTTGATGTGAAACTATTATTAAATCTCGAGGGAATTACGAATGAAATAAAAACCGGCTTTATATTTCTTCTTCTGGGAAGCAGCCGACCGATCAATGAAATAATTCAGCCAAATTTTCATGATCAGAAATCAGCATTAGATAATCATTTCACGGGCATGAGCGTAGATGACTTCACATACGAAGAATATGAGAAAACGCGTGAAGAACTTGTAAAAATCATCCATGAAAACTTAACTGACGAAGACAAAAAATTTATTCTGAGTGTAAAAGACTTAAAACCTGATTGGAGCATATATAATTTTGAAGCATTCCCGGCTGTACAATTTAAGCTTCGAAATTTACAATTATTAAAAGAGAAAAATCCTGCTAAACATGCGGAACAATACGAAGTATTGAAACAGAAATTATATAAGTAATAGAAACTATTTATCAATATGGGGTTTCGATTTGATTTCGAACATGATCTTAAACTTCTTATCCATTCAGCCTTTTCTTCCATTGGTGTAAGAATACCAATCAGGGCAGACTATGCAGACATGCTCCTGGATTACCTTACAATCAACAAAAAATATGTTCGACCAATACCACGCCTTGTATCTGTAAGCCCGGAACTTGAAAAGAAATTATTAAATCATCCAAAGTCCGATGATATTAACCGCATGAAAAATTTGTTTGCTAATGGCAGTGATCTGAATGCTTTCCAAAGCGATAAACTTTTTCATTCAAGATTTCATGATCATTTAACTTACCCGCATATATTTGATTTTAAAAATAATATTAAATAAACCAATTTGGGAATGTACAAATATTATCTAGAAACAAATGCGCTTTATTCCATTGGTAAATTTACGGATGAAGTTATAAGGAAGTCATTTACTTCAGCATTTGCCTTATTTGAACTCATTTCAAACATCAAAGAAGATAATTACGCTAAGAGAAAAACAATATTAAGAAAGATTAAAGAAGTTAAACTTTTTATTGATTGGCAATTTCCACAGGAAATTGCATTCAACAGTTTTGACTATTTTGATGATTTGGAAATCAACTATGAACTACTGCCTCATATCGAAAACATGGTTGATTTAGTTTTGAAATCAACATCATTCGAAGAATTAAAAAGCACTAGCGAGTCTATAGAAATTAATTTAAGATATTTTGAAGAGCGAGATAAATATTTAGCGACAAACTTTATACAATCAACAGAGAATGGTATTGCTGAGCTTAAGGCACTTGGTAAACAAAAACTCGAACCAGTTTATATGAAAGTAGATGGAAAGACATATGATTTATCTAAATCTGATTCCTTGCAAAAACTCTTACAATACGAGCCTGTTTTTAACAACGCATTCACGATCTTAGCCATAACGAAAATGCTTCAGTTACTGTTTCCAACATATGTAGCGAATGAGCAAGATTTAGAACAGCTTTACAATTCTTATAATGGATTGGCAGATATGTATGTCACCTATTTTTCAAGGTACAGCCTGAATAAATATTTCAAAAAAGAGCTACCATCTACAAATGACTTTTTAGACCTAGCTCACCTATTTTATTTGCGCAACCATTCATCTGTCTTTATCGTATCAGACGATAAAATATTTGAAAAACTGGGTGTTAGTACAATAAAAACAGATAATTTAATCCTTAAACCTTAAAAAAATGATTCAACACGCATTATTGGAACGAGCAATTACTCAGGAGAGAATTTATTTTTTAATACATGATAAATTGATCATCCCGGAAATAGCTAGTATTGATCTCGAAATGGTGAAAATAAAATTACAGGATACAGAAGAAGGACAGGGATGGGATGAAGAATTATGCGAGATAGCAGAAATAGAATATAAACGCTTTCTCCATCTCAATAAAAGGTATCCTCAATTTACAATTATACCCCATAAAATAATGGACTTGATGTGGCATCAGCATATTCTCGATACGAGAGCTTACCATGTAGACAGTAATAAAACATTCGGAGAATACTTTCACCATTTCCCTTATTTCGGAATAAGAAACGAAGAAGATCGCAAGCAATTGGAATCTGCGTTTGAAGAAACCCAGAAAATATATTTAAAAGAATTTGGTGAAGTTATGCTTGATGGGGAGTCGAGTCATTGCAATAGATCATGTGTCAGCTACTGCAAACGTGCCTGCAAGTCGTAACCAAAACAATTTTTGCAGACAAAATTCGACGAATTTAATATTTATGCCAGTAGAATTTCATCCTATCATATACTTGTTTAATCCTTCTCAATTTCTTGATCATGTTGCTTGTCTTTTTCTTTGGGTTTATCACTTTGTTTATAAAACTTTGATGTCAGAGTATATATTGGAGCCTGATTTTCTTTGGAATCTTCCTTTTCAGCTTCCTTATTAATAATATTTGACAAGCCTTTTTCGAGTGGCTTTGGCTTGTAATTTTTACTATCGTTTTTTCCTTTTTCGCCTTTGTCTATATCCAACTTCTCACGAACATATTGCCAAAGTGCAAGCTTTTCTATTTCGGGAACCTTATCCATTAGGGCTTCAATCAATTTTCCTTTTTCTTTTTGAATACTTTCTATTTCTTGGCAATGTAGATTAATTTTTTTTGTGATTTGTCCTTTCTCTAATGGCGGAATTAATATAAGTTGAGGTTGCATCAATTTAAGAATTTCATCTCGATGTCCTTGAATGGTTTTACACCCTTCATCAGCTAAGTCTTTGATATGATTCTGTACGAGCTTATCCAATAGAGGTTTGATTTAGTTAAGTTTTACGCTAAGATATAAAAATGCTAAACAACATAAAGGTGCAGAATGTACGACCAGAAAGAAGTAGATGAACTCATAAAAGACGTAAAAGAAGATTGGCGTTTATATTATCATGGACAAATAGAGAACTGTTTCGGAGGCCATATATACAGGATTGAAAATACGGATTCATTGCAGGTTCTTCTTGCTGGTTCACACCAAGAACATGTCGCCTATCCAGTTTCATTTGATGAGATAGAAAAGCACCCTGATGTTTTAAGGGAAATTCAGATTTTAAGGGCGTCGGGATTGTTTGATAAAAATGCACATATTAAAACTGAATACTATCTCTTGAAAAAGACAGACAATTTTTCTCCGGATAAGGAAGGCTTTATTAAAGTATATGAACCCATGCCGTTTTCAGGGATAGGCGTATCAATTGAAAATGATGAAAGAATGTATTTCCTGATTGACGGAAAAAGTTATTTTGCCATAGATAAGAATGAACCTTCCGATTAATCACATAGTAAATATTTTTTGATGAATAGCAAAGAGAACAATACCTGTCCTTGATTTTAATTCCAATTTGAGAAATACCGATTCTCGGTAACCGTCCACAGTGCGAAGGCTGACATTCATATCCGCCGCGATTTCCTTATAGGTTTTTTCACTACAGCATTGCCTGATAAATTCTGTTTCACGGGCTGTCAGCAAGTCCTGCCTTTGAAGCAAGTATGAGGATTGTGTATTCTTAACCTCAGTATTTTTCATCCGCTCCTTCATCATGCTTTCAATCACAAGAGGCGTATAGTAATAACCTTTTTCAAATACCTGCAGCAAAGTTTCACGAACATTATCGGGGGCAGAATCTTTTAATAAATATGCGTGGGCGCCACAATCAATCATTTTATTCACAATTTCAGTATCATCATGAACGGATAATGCCACAACACGAACTTTTGGGTAGCGATTACAAAGAATGCTTGCGGTTTCAAAGCCGTCCATGATCGGCATGGCCACATCTAACAGGGCGATATCCGGTTGTGTTTTGGCGCGCGAAATCGCTTCAAGAAATTCCTTTCCATTGGCCGCTTCCATGGTAACTTTAAATTCGGGCATTGATTGAAGCAATAATTTTAACCCTCCACGGACAAGTTGATGGTCATCGATGAGTGCTATCCTTATGGGCATAGGGCAATTAATTTATTCATTCGGTATGCTAATTTCAACGGCTGTACCTGTCGGCAAATTTGATTTAATTTCAAAATGTCCATTCATCAGTATGATCCTCTTTTGGATGTTGGAAAAACCAAGACTGTCATGATCCCTGATCCTTGCCAAAGTTTCCTCAGAAATACCAATTCCATTATCATGATATTTCAAAATAATACTGTTTTCGTTCTCACTTACCTGTAACCAAACCTCACGTGCTTCTGAATGTTTTACAGTATTCGTAACCAATTCCTGAATGATTCTGAATGTGAATAATTCGCTCGATTGTAATTTGAATTTGATAGTGTCGGGAAAATCCAGTTTTGCGGAGATGATTTTTTGACGATTCAGGCGGTCAAATAATCTTTGAAGGGAATAGTGAATTCCGAAATTGGATAAATAATCCTGGCTGAAGGATTTTGACAATTCACGAATGGTTTGCAAAGATTGACGAACACTTTCACGTACTTCTATAAGATTATTTTCAAGATGTTTATCATCTTTTACATTGATGCTATTCATTTTTATAATTGAAAAGGTCAGCATTTGACCCACATCATCGTGTAAATCACGCGCAATGTCATTCAATGTATTTTCAGCCACTTCCACTTGTGTTTTCATGAGTTCTTTCTCATAATTTGATTTCACCTCCAGCAATTGGCTCTGATGTTTTAATCGTTTATTGCGACTAATTAACAACAAGTTGATTACCAGACCTGCAAGCACAAGCAGAATCAAACTTGAGAATACGATGAAGAAGGTGATTTCCGATATTTTCGAGTCCATAGCAATCCGATAATCATGAGTGAATAGGCGATACAATCAGCGATGTCATTTATTGTATAAAGTTTATCGACTGTTTCTTCTTCAGAAAATGCAAGCCAGGATAATGTTGATTGAATAGGTATTGAAACCAGAGAGCTGATTAATATCGCAGAGCTAAACCAGAATACGAAATTAGTTGATGGTTTTGTATCTGCGTTCCTGATAAATTGTTGTAAGTAAATAAACGCTAAAGCAGCAACAATGGCATTGCCTATCGTGATACTGAACGTATTGAAAACATAGTAACCTTGAATAAACCTCCAGTTGATAATGTAAAAAGCCAAATAGAAAAAATACACGATGATCATATTCTTCTTTAGACGAAGATTTTTGTTCGCGACAAAATAAAGTAAAAAGCTAAGTGAATGTAGAGCCAGCATAATGTAGTTAAACACCCATTGATTGTTTGGATTGTCAGGGTTTATAAACTGGATATATTCTGACAGAACATTCGCTCCGTAAGTAAGAAGGCAATAAATGGCGGCGATTTTTTCTTTCTTGTCCAAATTCCTCATGCAAATTAAAAATAGAATACAAGTAACGAGCAAAAAGTCATAAACCGGGAAACTGAGCATTCTTTCCAAGAAGGGAGGCATAATAGAGTTTTCGTATGAGAAAGATACGAAAACCCGATATTATGTCAGTTCGTAGTGACTTTAATGCCTGTTAATATGTGTTATTGTTGCACAAATGCTTCTTACAAATAAGAGAGGTCTCCGCATCTGGGCGGGCAGGGTCTCGCTACTTCAAGAGACATGCTACTTTTCCCTCCTGGAGTAATAATTGACAACACCACCGCAAAACCAACATGATAAGGTTTTGCCGGTTCAAGATAATCGTTCGACAAAATATCATTCATTCCGTCTGTTACATAGCCGATCTCAAATTGAACTTTACACTTTTTTAATTCATTGGGTGTCATTTCCACGTTGGTTGATATGAAGCTAATGACCTCAGAAAAATAAAAAAAACGGGATTTGATTGCATGTATATCTTTCTGAAGAGATTTTGCAGGTGTCAATAACACGTTATTCCAGTAATTCTTAAATCCTCCAACCACATCATCTCGTCGGTCCGCAGCTCCATAATTAAAGTAACCTTCCGAGTAATTACCCTTTAGTTGAAAATAGCCGGGATATTCAGCGTTGGCAACATTGGGATCGTTGTATTTCGAAATTCCAACGAGAAGGTAAATAGATGTACCATCATATGCGGGATAAATACGAAATCCCCACTCATCATTCGGGTCTCCCCAATAATCGTTTGGGTCAGTTGGTCCGTTGACGGCATTCGGAATATACCTCACGAGATCCCATAGATTCACTTCAAAACTATTCCAAGTGGTTATTTCATCCTTCGCAGCGTTGTTGTGATAATAATTGCCGGCACGTTCATCTACAATTCTTTGTCGATGCACAGAAGGAAGAATGATACCACCGAGGATATTCAGGATTTGCTCTGCACTGTATTCACTGGAATGGTTAACTAAAAATTCGATAATTTCTTTAACTTTTTTTTGAGCAGTACTGGTGGTTTTAAGGACTTCTTTCAATTCCTTGATTTGAGAGGCTTTCATATTTTAAAATTTATAGGTTATCAAAGCTGTAAAATTAGACTTCATACAATTGTTTGTAGCCCGCATCTTTCCCCCCGTGAAAACACCCCCACCAAATGTATATTTCACCCTATTTTCATTAGGGCTGGTTGTTGAATTTTGTCTGACAGAGAATGAACATTATTTATTCTCACTCATTTAATAACTCAAAACTTAAATTATGAGACCCAAATTAACTCTCTATTATTTTTTGTCGACTCTGCTCTCAGTGTTGTTGTATTGCAACATTGCGTCAGCCCAGAAACAGAATGCAACGATTACGTTTGATAATGCCACAGGCGAGATTACGTGTTCGGAGGAAATTGCAAATTTGAAATGGTGTAAAGAAGGCACCAGTATTTCATTCAGTATAATTCACGCAAATCCATATGCATTAGACTCAAAAATGACCGCTGAAATAACGAATGCAGATTTCAATGATGGAAAAGATGTTTTTAGCGATGCGATGAGTTTAAGTTCTCAAAATGCTACTACCACTTCTGCTGATAATATTAATGCCGACGATGTTAATGGAGAAATGGAGACAATATCCGAAAACGTAAATAAGCTTCGTAATGTACTGTCGCTAGCTCCGATACCAAAATCAGATATTGACAAACTCTCAGAAGAAAAAAATCGCACCTTAAAACTTATTCAATTTGATCTTAGTCTAGCTGATAAAGAAAGGGCTGAAATTAATCGCCTCTTATCGCTTGATTCTATTGTGGTATTATTGATGAAAAACCCCGATATTTATTCAAGAGATATATTCGACTCGCATATTATAAATTTCTATGGCTCCAAAATTGAAAATTCCTATGAAATAAATCAAATTTTTGAAACTCACCTTGAAGCATTAAAACAATCGCTTCAAAATATTCGATTTGATATTGAAATTCTGAGACGCATAAATGAATTACTCAAACCGACAAATCCTGATGACAATCTTGTGGCATATTTGGATTCATTGTCTGTGTTAATGCAAAAAATCGAGGATCTTTATTCTGGTGATAATCTTGATAAAATAAATCGAAAAGTACTTGGAATTCAGATGAATTTCATGAACATGACCGAATCTGGTTTTGTTATCCAAGGAGATAAAATGCCTAATCTTTCAGGTGACTTTCTTATGATCGGAGATACATTGAAACTAAAGAATGGTACGATTTATAAAGCAATTCAGCCAATTAAAATAAGATCTTACGGTGGTACAAGAATAGATTTTAGCGCTGGATTTGCAACAACATTTGGAGGAGGTATTAACGGCACTGATTACTTTTTGCTGAGAGATACTGCGGATAATGTTATCGGAATAGACAGCAGTATAACAAATCGAAAGTTTGATTTTAATCCTGTTGCATTCACGCATTTGACATTTAAAATTCCATCGGTTCTTACACCGGGTATATCCTTCGGAGTTAATCCCGATTTCGGTGATTTGGAAGAATCAAGATTAATGCTGGGTGGAACAATCGGCGTATCCTCAACAAATAATATTGTAAGAAGGGTTTTAGTCAGCGGTGGAGCAACATTTGGCTTTACAGATCAGTTGAAACCCAAATATACCAATGTTATTGACTTCAGCTCTTTGAATGATTTTTCGGATGAGGACCTGTCTATAAAAGCGCCAAACTGGGGTTGGTTTTTTGCTGTGAGTTTCAATTTAGGAAATTAAAATATCCAATATTCCTTGGAAGTCATCTGCCTTGAGGAGCCCGCATTTTATTCGTTGCTTGAAGAAGTTGTCGAGCGGCTGCGGTTGACGCAGGGCGGTGACAAGGAAAAATGGATCAATGATGAGCAGGCGATGGTAATGTTAAATATAAAGTCGAGAACAACGCTGCAAAAATTACGTGATGAAGGGAAAATCCGTTATTCGCAACCACAGAAAAAAATCATCCTTTATGATCGCACATCGATCGATGAATATTTGGAGCAACATGCCCATGATACTTTTTAATTCGATGATTAAAAATGGGAACCCCGCATACTCCTGACCCTGCTTATCAGAAAGGCTTTAATGAAGGTTATTTGATTGCAGGTTATTTACCTGATCTGGCAATTGCGATTTCCAGGATTGCAAACCAAACCCCGAATCTTGAAGGATTCCGAGATGGACAAAAGCAATTTATTCTGGAGCAATCGAAAGAACAACTTCCATGGATGAAGCGTGACCAGAAGATAGCGGCATTAGAGAAGGCAAAGGACAAAGACACGGAAAGGGAACCAGAACATTAAAAAATATTAAACGGAGATAAGCCGAAAATCCGACTAAGAGTAGGCAAAATTAAAATTAACTGTATGAGCAATCTTGCCAATCTTTACACTGATGAAATCAAAAAACAATTTGAGGTTTTTTATGCCAATTGGGAGCCAGGTGCCGCTGTGGAATTAGGAGACTACGGACTGCTGGATGGAAACATTTTTCTCCATATAGGGAAGTTAAAAGACGATTTTCCTGAATTTTCTGGCGATGTTATTAAAATCACAGCCGATCAATGGAAGGATCACAAGGAATTTCAATCTGAAAGCGGTGTTGAAGTTAATTTATTGAGTAAGGGAAGCTTGAATGCAAGAGGCATTCCGGTGGCTAAGGCTACCTTAGAAGTAAAATTTGCAAACAAGGATTCAATTTTCTTCAATGCCGCAGATTGCACTACAACCCGAATAAGTAACAAGGCAAAAATCGGAGAGATATTAAAAACATTATTGAAAAATGGTAAGTGGAAAAAGGAATATTGTGTTGTTACAGATTTGGTACAAAGTGGCCTGACCATTTTAGCAATTTCAAAAAGCAATAATTCGGAAATTTCTTTCGAAACGGATAGTCCACAAATCGAAAAAATAAATCTTGCGGATGCGAGCATAAAAGTAAATCTTCATAGGGAAAGTAGTATTGGTTACAAAGTGGAGGGAAAAGAGGGATTATATATTATGATGGGGCTTTGTAAAATTAAAAACCGATTCATCTGGTGGGGCACAGGTGATTTTGAGCCTAAAACTTTGCGTTTTCCAACCTCTGCACGAACAATGATGGAGAATTCATCAGCGATCAAGACAGAAGAAAGTGCTGAAGACCTGGCTTTTGCTCAGTTAGGGATTGAGTGAAAACGGTAAAATATCTTTTCTTTTTCATGGCAGATCCCGATTACCTCGATACCCCGCTAATCCAATTTGGTAAAATGAATTGGACAGTCCGCAATGCCGTGGAAGGTGTTCAAATCTTCGGCGGTATCGGCTCCGGTAAAACAACAGGTTCAGGGCGTATGCTCGCCTTGAAATACCTAAAGGCAGGCTTCGGCGGCCTCGTCCTGACAGTAAAACCCGACGAAAAAGACACCTGGATTAAATACTGCGATATTACCTCACGCAGAAAAGATTTAATTATCGTGGAGCCAGGTAAAAAACGTTGCTTTAATTTCTTCGACTACGAGATCAAAAAAAGCCCAGACAAACAAGCTATTACTGAAAACATTGTTGAAGTTTTAAAAACCGTTCTGAATGCCAGTGAAGCAAAAGAAGGCGGCCATGGCGATGATCCCTTTTGGGAAAAGGCGCTCGATATGCTCATATTTAACGTGATTGATCTATGCAGGCTCGCCTATCAGAAAATCTCTGTGCAGCAGATGTACGATATCGTGCAGACCCTGCCGAAGGCAGGGGTGGTTCAAGATAATGAACAAAAGAAAACCGCGTTTCGGGAAGCCTTTGAACTTGCCGCGAAAAATGTCAATCAGCAGTTTGATGAATGGTCATTTAAACAAAAACCCGAGTATTTAGAAAAATTAAAGGAAGACGGACTCCACGAGCAGGCATTTTTAAAAGAGGTTCATGACGGGCGTATATTCAAGTTTGTGGATGAATTTTTTAATGGCAATTTTCAAAACCTTGCCGAAAGAACAAGATCAATTATTGAATTTTCATTTTCCGGTTTTTTATTCCGCTTGCTGCGCAATCCTGTATACGATTTATTCTGCAGCCGGACATCAACATTTTCACCGGAAAAATGCCTGAATGGTAAAATCATCCTGATCAATTTGCCAATAAAACTCCATCATAAAATCGGCCGTGATAGCCAGATCATGTTTAAATACATCTGGCAACGGGCGATGGAAAAACGAAAAATTGAACCCGGTACAAAACCTATCTTTTTGTGGGCGGATGAAGCCCAGCATTTCCTGCATGAGCACGATGCCGAATATCAGGCAACAGCTCGCGGCAGCCGTTTGGCGACGGTTTATATCACCCAGAACCTACCGAACTATTACGCCAATATGGGCGGGAGGAAAGGCGATCATCATGTGAAAAGTTTTCTCGGCACCCTGGCGACAAAGATATTTCACGCCAATGCCGATCTTGAAACAAACAATTATGCTTCTGAATTAATTGGGGATGATTTCCGGCTTGACATTGGAAGTTCAACAACAGTTGCCGGTCAATTTTCATCCTCAAAATCAAAGTCATTAAAGCCGGATAAAGAGGTTCATCCTGAAGAATTTTCCCAACTGAAAACCGGCGGCGGATTAAACGATTTTAAAGTTGAAGCTTATGTTCATTTTCAGGGCGAAACATCATTAACCAATAACTACCTGAAAACACGTTTCGATCAAAAATTCATTCCTTAACTCAAATTACCAAAGATGAAAAAAACGATTTACCTCCGACAAAGCCTCATGAGACACAATTTAATTTCAATATTTTTTTATACTGCGGTTTCCGCCTGCGCCTCATGGCCGCGGTTATTAATTGAAGTATTTATCCGCAAAAATTTTGGTGTGCGTCATTTTACGCTTGCGTCGTCCATCACGGTATTTGTTATTCTATTCCTAATCCCGGGATGGTACGTGATTATCAATTCAGCCTACCAAACATTCTCCTGGGGCGGGTTCTTTTTGAACTACGGAACATGGTATTTATACCTTTTCGCGTTCATGTATTTCAGCATTGAAAGAGGCAAAGAAATTAAACATGCGCCTAACGTTTTTGACTTCAAAAAATTCAGCATTTATTCCGGAGATTTTCATCCTTTTTTTAAGAAGCTTGGAACCCAACCGAACGGTAAAGTAAACCTGCGAAAAACCGAAACGCTCATCGAACCAATGCCATTTTTTGTGGCAGGAATTTTACTCTGGCTCATCGGTCAGCCGCTTGGAATTCTGCTTGTCATTTGCAGCTTCATTTACGGCTACAGCTATGAGGCAGAATATCGTCTTGGGGATCACTTCATCATGAACAAAATTGATGAGATTATCAGCAACGAAGAATTGGAAAGATCCTTCGTCCAAGACCTCGGTCCGGAAGAGACAAGAGGCTACCGATTTTACGGTGACAAACCGGCGAATGAAGGTTTGCGAAAAAAGATCGCAGCAGTGATAGCAGATGACGAAATCGTGGACGCAAAATAACTCCTATGCTGTGCATAGGGAAGATGTCTGATGGGTTGATGTTTAACGGTGATATACGTGTTGCTATCAGTGCTTTTTGGAAAAACGGCGCCCTGCGCTTCAGCGATCCGTCGGGGTACGACCGACGTCTCGCAGGGCTAGCACGATCAAATTTTAGCGGTGCAAAAATTTGATCGTTGCGGCGGCCAAAAGGCTGCAGCGATCCGGTGGGATGGACCACCGTATCGCCCGCCGTGTACGTGTGAATTTTTTCGTCAACAAAAAGCAAAAAAATTCAGATGATGAATGCATGCAATGGAAGAATTAAAAACAAATACGCAATCCGTTAAACACAAATACGAAGTCGATTTTTCAAAACTATGCTATAATCTGGAAATATGATCCGCATGGTGCAAAGCAGTTCCGAGGGGCAGGCGAAAAGTTATTTTTCGGATGCCCTGTTGAAAGCTGATTATTTCATCAACGACCAGGAATTGAATGGGCGGTGGCATGGAAAAATTGCGGAGCGACTTGGGGTAACAGGCTTTGCAACGAAAGAAACTTTTTTCGCGCTCTGCGAAAACAAAAATCCGGTGACGGGAGGAAAATTAACACCCCGCACAAAAGAGGAAAGGACGGTTGGTTATGATATTAATTTTCATTGCCCCAAATCGATTTCGATTTTACATGCGCTGTCTAACGACAGCCACCTGCTTGATGCTTTCAGTGAGAGCGTCGCAGCCACCATGCAGGACATTGAGCAGGATGCAAAAACTCGTGTACGAAATAAAGGGATATATGCTGATCGTGAAACCGGCGAACTGATCTGGGCTGATTTTGTACACCAGACCTCCCGCCCGGTGGAAGGTCATGCGCCCGATCCGCATCTGCATTGCCATTGTTTTGTATTTAACGTGACGTGGGATGGAGTTGAGAAAAAATACAAGGCGGGGCAGTTCCGGGATATAAAACGCGACATGCCTTACTATCAGGCACGGTTTCATAAACGGCTTGCCGATAAATTAATGGAATTGGGGTACGGCATTGAAAAAACCAGAACAGCTTTTGAGATTACCGGCGTGCCGAAACATCTGATACAGCATTTTGCAAAACGCACCGACGAGATCGGGCGCATTGCGAAGGAACTCGGCATAACAGATAAAAAAGAACTGGATGAACTCGGCGCACGCACACGCGGGAAAAAAGAGAAAGGATTAAGCATGGCCGAACTGAAAGCTGAATGGCGCAGGCAAATTGAAATGATCCAAACAAAAGGCGAGGGAGACAAATCCGGATCATTTGAAAAAGATGTGCGTTTTGCACCCGTGAAGGAATCCGCTTCACGGGATGCGCAGCAATGTGTTGACCATGCCTTGCTCCATTCATTCGAGCGGGCATCTGTTATGTCGGATCGGCGCATCCTGCAATCGGCCTATCGTTTCAGCCTTGGTGATAAATCTGTATCTGTTGATGCGATCACAGATCAGTTTAAAAAAGATAAGCGCATTATTCATGTGATGGAGAATGGCCGAAAGCTTTGCACAACCAAGGAAGTGCTTGCCGAAGAAAAGCACATGGTTGCGCTTGCTCGTGAAGGCATTGGCAAACTGATTCCAGTTTACAAAGATGCGCCGGAAACAAACCTTTTCGGCCAGCAGGCCGATGCTGTCCAACACGTGCTCACATCCACGAACCGGGTCTCCATTATCCGGGGTGCTGCCGGTGCCGGCAAGACAACTTTGATGAAAGAAGCGGTCAGGCTTTTTAATGAAGCTGGCAAAGAGGTCATTACAGTTGCACCCTCGTCGGATGCTTCCCGCGGTGTCCTGAAATCCGAAGGGTTTGACAAGGCAGATACGGTTGCCCGGCTGCTGATTGATAAGGATATGCAACAAAGTTTAAAGAACCAGGTCTTGTGGGTCGATGAGGCGGGGCTGCTCGGGACAAAAGACATGGTGGCACTGCTTCAGCTCGCAAAGGACAAAAACGCCCAATTAATTCTGGGCGGGGATACACGACAACATGCGAGCGTTGTTCGGGGTGATGCCTTGCGAATACTTAATACCATCGGCGGAATCAAAACCGCAGAGGTCAATAAAATCTACCGACAGTTGAACGAGCAATATAAATCAGCCGTCTATGACCTCTCCAAAGGCGATGTAAAATCAGCCTTTGAAAAGCTGGATGATCTGGAATTTATCAAGGAGATTCATCCGCTTAAGCCGAATGAAATACTCGTGAAGGATTATCTCAAGGCCGTGAAAGAGAGTAAATCTGTTCTAATCATCTCTCCCACCCATAAGCAGGGTGACTCGCTCACCCACGATATCCGACAGGCATTGAGAAAAAAGGGTTTGATTGGCAAGCGGGAAAATACTGTTCTAAAGCTCCAGAGCCTGAACCTAACCGAAGCGGAGAAACAGGATTTCAGCAACTTCCATGAAGGTCAGATCATTCAGTTCAGCCAGAATGCGGCGGGTATCAAACGGGGCAGCGTCTGGTTGGTTGAAAAAACCGGCAGGGATGGCGTTCATATCAAAAACACCGAGGGCAACATGACTCTATTACCCTCAGATCAAAGCAAAAGGTATGAGGTCTTTCAAAAAGCTGAAATCGGACTTTCCAAGGGTGACAGGTTGCGGATCACACATAACGGCATTGACGAGAAAGGCAAGCGGCTCTGCAACGGCCAGATTCTGGACGTTGTGAGGGCAAACAAGAAAGGCAACCTCATCCTTCGCAGCCAGGACGGAAAAACCAAGTTTGAGCTCAGGCGGGATTATGGTCATTTTGACCATGCTCAATGCATCACTTCCTATGCCTCGCAGGGCAAAACCGTGGACTGTGTTTTCATCATGCAGCCTGCTGCGACCTTTCCGGCGACGGATGCAAAGCAATTCTATGTATCTGTATCAAGGGGCAAACATCAAGCCCGGATTTATACAGATGCCCGTAAAGAACTGCTGGAACATGCATCGGAGCTTGGCGACCGGCAATCAGCCCTTGAACTCACATATAAGGACAGCCTGCACAAGAAAGCCTTGCAACAGCGTCAGAGAGGCCAGTTAAAAGAGCAGGGCAAGACCCGGAAACCCAATAAACAAAAAGAACAAACCATAAACAAAGACGATTATGAGCGATGAAAATAAGCTGAAGCTGAAATACGATGAAGCCAGCAAAAACAAGGAAGACATTAACAGCGATAATGATAGCAGCATCACTATGCATAGCCCCACTGCTCATGTCCGAAACATCTGCTTTATCCAAAAAGATGGCAAGCGGCTGTTTTTGAGCTATGCTTACCTAATATCGGTAGAGTTTCTGCCCGAAGAAAATACTATCATCCTGACTTTTACCACACATACGGCAACCCTGAAAGGCTACCTTCTGGAAACCCTCTACGAAGCCCTTGAAAACCATGGACCGAAACGGGTTAGAGAACAGGATGAGAGGTATTTAGCAACAAATCAAGTATCCCAACCTGTCGTGGCTGAAATAAGTATTGAGATTAAGCCTTGAGAGTGAAACCTGAATAGTATAAAATATGTTGGAATTTAGGTAGATTAAAACTATTTTTGGAGGACAAAACTCATGAGAGTGGAAGGAACATTTAGCAAGAGAATGGCTAAAATTCGAGGCAATAAAGAAATGCTTCAACTTGTTGTGGAATTTTCTAGGGCAACCGAAGAAGAGAAAAAAACTAATTTTGAAATTACCCTGGATAATGATGGAATGTTGCAAATAACTAAAAAAACAAACCCATCCAAAACACAGCAAAAAGTATCTGCAGGTTAGTTTCTTTTTTAATATAATTTTTTATTAAGAGTGAATATTGCGATAGGCGTTATCGTACTTTTTTTATTGTTAATTCCTGGAATGGCTTTTCGGGCTGCGTTTAGCTATGGCCCATTAACAAAAAAGTATTCTAGAAGCTCTGCTTTTGATGATTTTGTCTTGGGTATGATCCCAGGTGTCTTTTTTCAACTTCTTTTTGCGTTTCTCAATAATTTATTAAATCCATGGTTGGCTATAGATTTCGCAAGTCTCGGTCAAATACTTTTTGGGCCAAATGCTGCGGATGAATTTGGAAGACTTAATTCATTTGTGGGTCCGATATTGCTTTATAACATTGTTTTGATCGCATTCTGTGCTTTCATTGGGTATAAGGTTAGAAAAATAATAAGGAAGCACAAATGGGATCTAAATACCAAAATTTTTAGATTTAATAATGATTGGTGGTATGAATTAAAAGGAGAATTTGTTTTATTCAAAGAACTCGGCTCTTTAAATTATAATTCTATTGATTGTTGTGTAATAGATTGTTTGGTGAAAGTAGATACTCAATATTATATTTATACTGGTGTAGTGGAGTTTTTTTATCCTTCAAAAGAGGGGTCTCTTGATAAAATTGTGCTATCAGGCGCTCAAAAGGCAATTTTTCCAGTTGGCGTTCATGATGAATTTAAAAAAATTGATAGTCAATTATTCGTTTTAAAATATTCTGATGTTGTAAATATTAATATAAGAGTATTGGAACTCTACGAAACGTTGGAAACAAACACAAAAAACAATAAACCTATGTTCTTTAAATCTTTACGAAAAGAAATTAAATCCCTGAATGATAATACGAAGGAAGGATTTGACAGCATCAATGAAAGTTTAAAAAAGTTAATTGAAGTGGTGGAGGCAAAAAACGCGATTGACAATAATTTGCCTCAAAAGGATAAAGTCGCAATTATTGATGACAGTTCAAATCATGAACCTGAGAAAAAAATTGATGATAAACATAAATAATAATTTAAGATGAAACCAAATTTAACAGAAGAACAAAAAAAATCGTTTGAAGAAAAATTTGTTGAGATCATCAATGAAGCATCTCCGGAGGCACAAAAAATGTGGCAGGATGCTGGTGCTAAAGTTCAATGGCTCCTTGATCAACCTATTCTTTTTGGCATTCCTCCAAAACTGCATGGGAAACTCGCAGACCGATATGTAACTCTTATAAATAATTTGAATGACAGAAGAATTTAGTCATTCTTGTTTTTGCCTTTCCATTTTGATATTATTTTACTATTAACCCTGTAAATGATTTTATTTTCGTCGTTCACAAGATTATTCCATTTATCAATCCGTGTCTTTGTAAATAGGGTGTTGAATTCACCATTGATACCATGTTCACCGGTATTTAAATGATGCAGGCGGTCAGTTAAATCTTCGATTTCTTCAACAGAGTGTTTTTTTGTCGTCACTTTTCCATTTTCTCGTATGTGTGTTGTAATACTTTCTCTTGGGAGAGAATATTGCATAAAGCCATGAGCCAAAAATCTTCGTTCACGATTAAGTGTTCCCATTTCATTTTTAAGTTTATCCCAAATGAGTTTGAGTTCATGAAGGTGTTCATCTATAAATGTTGTGAGATGCTTTACTTTTTGCTCAAATGAGAAGGTCATATATTTAATTATATAATCATCTTTTTTCCTGAAGTCGAATTCTGTCATCGAACATAGAAACATCAGCCCGAATTCAAGTTCGGAAAACGCGATAATAAATGCCCCTATCGCTTCTTTAAACTCCTTGTCTTTTTTTAATAAATCAGACATAGATTATACATGGTTCGTGTTATTTTTCTTTTTTTCAGTAATCGCACCATATAATTTACAAACTTATGAGGCTCGCTGCATCATTTGTGCAAAAATTATCAACTGTGTGTTAAGATGAAAGAGGGCGCCTAAGCACTCTCCTCCGGTGTTTCGGATTTGGTTTTCGCTTCGAATGCGGAATAGCATTTATCACCGATCAAAATATTAAACCCTTTGCCGGTTTTATGACGGAAAACAACACCTGCATATTTGCTCTTGCCTGCCTCTTGAATGAAGATGTGATACGCAGGTTTATGTTTAGGATGTTTTTCGGTTTGGTTTGTCATGGTTTGTTCTCCTTTGTTTGCATTACCCTTTCGGGGGATGCCCTAGCCCGCTAGGAGCGGATGCAGCGTCAACAAGAAAATTGGGGGGAACCTTAAGGGGGAGCCGATTTTCTTGTTGATGCGAGAAGCAGCCGCGGATGGCAGGCGTAAAAGGCTGCACGAATGGGTTCAAATGCAAACGGGAAAGGAGGTGAAGCGTACAAACTGTTTGAAAAAATCAGAGCAAATAAATACCATGCAATTAATTCGGGAGGATTAAAAAATTACTTTTCATGCGTGGTTTGATAATCGTGAAATCAAAATTGGTTTTCAAATTTTCCAGTCTATGTTTGATTTTATCATCAATATTTTTACCTAAAACTTTAATGGTAACTTTAGGGATATGTGAAGTATAATTCCGCAAAATGAAACAGAAGATCTCTTTATCAGAAAACTCATTTATGAAGTCCTGAATTTCTTCTTCAGGGAACACTGACCCATCCATAAAAATGGCGGGATTAAAATCTGGAATAGCTTCACTATCGATAAAATAAATTTTGTTTGCATGGGCTGAATTTTTGTGCTGTTCGCTTTTTACTTTTAAAGTGCTAAATAATTTCTGGATGATTTTATATTGGGGGATAACAAGCCCGCCTTTTAGTTCAATCCGATAATGATTGAAAATACCTTGGGTCACACTAAAAGGCGGGATGTATTTAAACATGACATGGTAATTTGAAAAATCCATTTCAGCTTCAAGATTGTTTGCCACCGAATAGTCTATGACAGAAAACTCGCCGTCATCATCCTTATCGTAATAACCTATATTGATAAATTTTTGAGCATTAAATCCTTTCACGAATTTCTCCAGTTTGGACGTAAAAACTTTTTTAACATTCTCGGAATTCGGATTGCTGAATTTAACCATTCCGATCATGCCAAAACCTTTACTTAAGCTTGACAGTTTCAAGGTGAGCAATGTCATGAAATATTTCTCATTATGCAGCAAAACCAAATTAGGTGCATAGACTTTCAGACATTCACCCAAATAATCCTGATTATTAATTGTACAAACGACATCCAGTTCCTGTCCATTTTCTTTGGGCTTTTTTAAATGAGATATTTTGTTGAATTCCATCAATCGGAAAATATATAATTCAAAAAATAAATCCCTGAACTGTTGAGGATCATTAAAAACGGATTTGAATTTCTTCTGTATTGATCTGGACAATGTTTGTAAGTATAGAAGCGTGTTTGTAATTTCAAATAATGCCGCCATGCAAGCGCGGCGATTTGAACTAGCAAGCAAATAGAATATCCAATTTTCTTTTGCTGAAATATTTTGTTCACCACCTTCAATATTAAAATAATTTATCCCAAAATAATCTGAAAAAGTTTTATAAACTGAATCGACAACAGACCTCTCAAATTGTTTATGCAGCGAAAATTCAGACGACAAGTAAAAACATTCCTTTTTCCAGGCATCGAGTAAATTCTTTTTAATATTTGTTTCAACCTTAATCATATTGAGTACAAAATTTCGCCTCATGAAATTATCGAATTTCATGAGGCGAGGGTATTCGCACTTATCCACTATATGTTGAATTTAGCGATTTATTATTAAGCCCGCTCAAATTCAGCAAGTATGTCAGAGCCAGGCACGAAAGCCAGATAAGCCTGATCGCCAACTACGACGCTTACGCCGGAACCAATATTTTGGCGTAAAACAGCACCAGCATATGTTTTTACACCTTTTTCGTATTTGAAAAGAATATACATCAATTCCACTTTGTCGTTGTTTTCGGTTTTGTTTAGCATGGTTCATTCTCCTTTGTTTGCATTACCCGTTCGGGCTATGCCCAGACCGGCCAGGAGTGGATGCGGCGTCAACAAGAAAATTGGGGGAAACCTTCAGGGGGAACCGATTTTCTTGTTGAAGCTGGAAGCATCCACGGATGGCAGGGAGAAAAGGCTGCACGAATGGGTTTAAATGCAAATGTAGAAGTTGCAATGATATACTTTCAATCGATAAGCATAATGGGCTCTACTTTGTTCATCATGATTTAATAATCTTGAAAATATATTGTTTGTTATCATCGAAAATTTTTACCTGATAAATTCCTTTTGACAACATAGAAACATCAATACTTGAATTACCTTTTAACAATTCTGAAGCGTAAAGTAATTTTCCAAAGAGATCATAAATAAATAGTTTCGCAGGAGTTTCACTTTCACTGTAATAGTTAATTTTTAATTGATCATTGAATGGATTTGGAAAGATTGTCGGAGTAATGGTGTTAAGTTGAATATTTGCATTTTCTTTTAATGATATTAGATCTAATTGAATCGTCCAAATATCATTGTATGCATTGTTACCTTTGTAGCCTGTGACATCCCCATCAGAGGAACGGGTATAACCTGCAAATGTTGGGCGTCCATCAAAATCCATGGCGCATGTTTGAGGTCCCTCTTGAAAAGAACCTCCATAACAATATTGCCAATTAATATCGCCATCTAAACTCAATTCAACAATCCAGAAATCCCATCCATAATGAGCACCTGAAACGAATTCATCATTTGAGCCAGATTGACAAGGAATAATATAAGTTGAATCCGAATTTTGAATTGCTTCAGAAAAACAAATTTCATCTTCATATCCACCCAAAGGTTTCGACCAAATTGTATTTCCATCTGGATCTAATTTTATTACAAATGCATCGTATCCTGTTGCACCTCCGAGGTTGCCAACAAATTCATTGTCGGTAGAACTTGAATAGGATGTTAAAAGGATATTATCATTTAAATCCTGCATGATGCCACCTGCAAAATCATTGTCACTTCCACCGATACACCGGCTCCATTCTATATCGCCAATTGAATTAAGCTTTAAAAGAAACAAATCATCGTTATCAATGCCGCCAATTTTACCAATAACATCACCATCCGCAGAATGTGTATCTCCAAAAATCAAATATCCACCATCAGATGTAATATAAACGCTTTTGCAGGTTTCCTGTTCGCTGCCACCATAGCATTTAGACCATTGAATATTTCCTGAACTATCTGTTTTTATGACCCAATAATCTGACTGACCATGGTTGCCTGCACTAGATAAATCACCATCGGTTGACAGAGATAATCCGCCAATTAAAAATCCGTTGTCAGGCGTCAATGCGAGAGATAATCCCTGATCAGCTCCACTGCCCCCAATGCACTTTTGCCACATAATATTTTGGGTAGCGGAATTTACTTTTACAAGCCAGGCATCATTTAAACCGTGAAGGCCGGAAACATCGAAATTATTGGAGTAAGTGATGCCCACAAAAACAAAATTTCCATCGGAAGTCTGAACAATATCTTGACCAGTATCAATTTTTTTACCGCCAAATTTTTTTATCCATTGAAGTGCTCCATTATTTTTTATTTTGACAAGGATAACATCATCCTGCCCATAACTCGTAACACCGGATAATTCTCCATTTTGTGAATGTGAGGAACCAACTAAAATAAAACGATTATCAGCAGTAATAATCATGCTTCCACAACTTTCCAAGTTGGTACCTCCAATAGCATTTCCCCATCTGATTGGGGGTGCTTGTGGTAAAGCTTCATACGAAAAAACAATCATACAAATAATGCAGGAGAGTAGAATTTGCTTCATAATTCATGATTTAAATATTTTAAATAAATATTCCAAATAAAGTTACTCTTTTAAAAGTAATCTTACAAACGCTATTTGTGAATAAATCGGTTAGAAATAACTATTGAGATAGGCGAATAAATAAATAGAAACAGAATTGACTGAGAAGTTGTTTATTAATTTATAACTAGCAGCAAGATTGTATGAAGAATTACTAATTCGGATACCTTTTAATCTTACTTCAGAACACTATTGTTCTGCAATAAGTGGTGGAAAGTCATCTATGCCGTAGGTCCATTCGACCGCAAAAGTCCCATCTGAATTATTTATTCTGATTTGCAGTACACTTCCTTCTTGAAGTTTACTAACCTCTTCTCTTGAGTATTTAATTGCATCAATCTTCGTAGAAAAATAGGTGCCAAGTGTTTCATTTTCCCAATAAACTTTCCATTGTTCTTCAGATGCGGCAATGTATAAAATTCGACCAACGACAATGAGTGGAACACTTTTTTCTTCAAGATCAGTGGGAGATTGACCTTTAGTCTTTTCTCCTTTCAGAGCTTTGTTCAATGCTATTGTAAATGTATCGCATTGACTGCTACAATTTTGAACTTCCAAGAGGAAATCGTTATCTATTTTTTCAATTCTTTTTTTGGATTTAATTATATAAAATAAAAAATGCCATGTGGGAATGATTAATGCGAGTATGCAGTTGCCAACATACAACCAGTTTGTATTGCAAATTCCAATTTTTTCCCAAACATTGAACAGCATTAGAACACCAGTTATTAATGCCGGAGGAATTATCAGCCAAAGGACATGAATATATTTCTCTTTAAATCCTCGAAATTTAAAAATGATAATTATTATAAAACTTATAATATTAAATAAAAAGAAATAGTCTCTAGTAAAATCCTGGTCAAATTTATATTCAGCACCAATCAAGATTAAAACAATTACGGAATAAAAAGCGCCAAAAAAGCAAAAGATATTAAAATTGGTCAATTCTTCAAAATTCGTTGAATTTTCAATATATTCTTTTCTAACGCTCTCTATTCTTAATTTAATTTGCTTGCAAGTATCATTAAATTCTTCACACAATTTAGTCAAATCTTCTGTCGCACCATTAATCAATTTAAACATTAATCCTCGTGCTGATTTCCATTTTATATTAACTAATTTATGCTCTGTAATTACTTTAGACCCGGCGTAATTTGTTAATTTTTTAACTTTTTTGGCAAATTCTGTTGAAAGAATATATGCGCCGTTTAATGCGGCGATAAACTCAATCAGATGAGCAAAATGGGTAAAGTCGTGCAAGGGTCAGGTTTAAAAAAAAAGGGTAATGGTATAATTCGGGCAGACGTATATTAAACTTTTTCTAATTTTTTCGGTAAAGCCATATCTACAAGAGTTGCTTCCTCGGATTTAAAAATGACATCGAAAAGATTAGATATTGACATACTTGTTTCAGGATCATTAAAGCTACATATAGCGGTATAATTTATAATATCTTCTTCTATTCTATACATTAAATCATCAGCTACCATAAAGTGAGCTTCTTTTTTTGTTACCGGGTCAAGTACTTTTTTAACGGTTTGTTTAATAACAACAGATTTGGGATTAAGAAAAGCATAAAATCTTAACCCTTCAAACAAATTAGTATTCTTGCTTAAAGGTTGAGTGCATAAAATTTGCAAAGTACCACCTCGCGATAAAAAATCGAAAAGTTGTTCTTGATAATAATCATCATTCGATACTTCCCCTCTAAAACCACCATTGTAAATTTTGATAATACCATTATTTTGAGCCTTAGAAAATAAAGTTGCAAATACATAAGAAGCATGAGCAGGGCCACTATTTAGGAATGGCTCTTTTTTACCTTCAGCAAGTGATTGAATGTACTCTTTATAGTCGCTATCGACTTCGGGAATGGTATTAAGGTTTTGACTAATCATGACGTTTATATTAATAGGTAAACCGAATAATAGTTTAAATTGTTGCTCAAATGGCATAAAAAACTAATCTGGTTAACAGATTGATAACCGGTTGGAACGCGTTTCATTGGGGCATAATTGGGTTCAACGTATTGATATTTAGACTTAGACATGGCCCAAATTTTGTTGTTTAGGCCAAGTATCATCCAATGGCGTACCGAAGATAAAAAGTTTTTCATAAATTCCAAGCTATGCGAACTTTAACAAAAATTTTAATTATTAAGTCGGGGCTTTTTTACCCTGATTTCTACATAATGAATATACATTTCTACGCTGTGATATCGCAAGGCTATGCTGAATCCATTACACGACCAAATTTAATATGAAAATATCCTATAAATGGTGACAAAAAATTCAAAATATCACCATTAATGGTACCAATTAACAAAAAAGTATGCCCGTCAGGTGAAACAGCCTGACGGGCATACCAGTCGAGCGCAGGATTATCGCTGTAGTTTCCCCAAATAATCTACAGCTTTCTGCGCATGAGACGCAGCCTGGAAGATACATTTTTTGTCGTTTTTAAGCACCTTCAGCCACGATTGTATATATGCAGCATGATCACCTTTCAGGACGGGTTCAAAACCCAGCTCTGCGCCCAGAAAACATGCGCCAAGTTCCGCGACAAGTTCCTCGATCGCATACCCCTGATCGCCGACACGCTTCTGATTGAAATCCCGGTTCAAACGACTCTTGTGTTTTGTCCAGTGGGTGATCTCATGCGAGAGCGTCGCATAATAACTCACACCGTCATCAAAACTTTCAAAAGGCGGGATTTCAATGACATCTTTTTTCGGTCGATATACTGCATCGGGACCAGTGACGATTTCCGCCTTCGTTTGTTTGATGAATTCCTCCATATTGAGAATGCGTTCATCAGGATTGCGGGTTTTCTGTTCGACTGGTTTATAATAATGCTGAGGCAACCCCTCAATTTGATCTGCATTGAATACAGGATAAATTTTAAGGAACGATAATTCCTTTTCCTCCTTCTCACCGTTTTCTTGTTCTATTTCTTTCGTCACCTTGTCTGTGTAAACCACATGCACTGCCTTTTCACCTGGGCGGACATGTGCTTTCAGGTCGGAGGCTTGACGAAAGGTCATCCAGTATGGCGATTTATATTTAAGTTCGGCAGCAGCAGCCCATAGAACAAGAATATTGATGCCGGTATAAGGTATATCATTCCAGCGAAGCGGCCGGCCGACATACGCCATATGATCCGTGTTCCATGGTTTTCTCCATGTCAGTTCTCCCTTTTCAAGATCATCGATAATATTTTGTGTGATCTTGTTAAAGATATCCGTTTTTGTTTCTGTGACTGGTGCATCAATTGTCGCGGTTTCATCGATTTGGTTTGTCATTTATTTTCTCCTTCTGTTTCTAAGTGATTTATCTATTCATCAGTCCGATATCAGCAAGTGAGGTATAGCCGTCTTTAGTAATAATCAGATGGTCGAGTACAGGTAGATCAAGTATTTTCCCGGCGTTTTCAAATTGCGTCGTCAATTTTTCATCTGCTGCACTTTGCTGCAGATTGCCCGAAGGGTGGTTGTGTGCCAGAATAATCGATGTTGCTTTTGCTTTTAGTGCCGTTGCAAATGCAATTTTAAGATCAACAACACAAGATGACATTCCGCCGCTTGAAATCGTCGCAAGACCTAAACATGAATTATTACGATCAAGCAAAACAATTTTAAATTGTTCAAGCAATTCAATTTTATTTTCATCCCATGTTTTACGCAGCAGATCGTAAACCTCTCGTGAGGATTTGATCTTAGGACGGTCAGAAGCTTTTTGTTTATTGCGATAAATCAGATCCACTTCAGTGATGACCGATAAATCATGTGTGTTTTCATCCGACATTTTTATTTTTCCTTTCGATTAAAAAGAGAGACCAAGGGCTTTCATGCGCCAGTCATTCACGTCTTTATAAGATGCATACAATTTATTCATCGGCTTGTGCGTGAGGTTTTGTTGACCTCTGGCAAAACAAGTGAGGGTGGTGGTTGCTTTTTCTCCGGTTGCATCATTATCCATCCATGAATACATGGTTTCGTAACCGTAGTTATTCATGTAACCGATGGCATGTGAAATGCAATTCGTGGAATTTAAAACGATGACATCTCCATCAAGCCTTGCAACATTTTTAAAGGCCAGGACGGAGAGAAAATCCATGAAGCCTTCAAAGACATGCACTTCGCCCGACAATACTTTTGCGCCCCGAAAAAAAGAGATTGTTTTTTCCCGATGACAGCTTTTAAAAAATTCATTGCGGAGTTCATATCCACCTTCTTCATTACGGAAAGCAAGGCAATGAAAATTTTTTCCGGTCTTGTGGTTACACACCAGTACTTGCTTTAAATATTTTCTTGCAAGTCCGAAGGGAATGCCTCGAACATGCAGATATTTGATCAATGAAAAATGCTCGATTGGACCTTTCTCTTTCAGTGAGAGTGATAACGCTTCTTCGCTTAATTCAAGCTGTATCGATTTTAAAAGATCGCTCTGCGCCGGTGTCATGTTATCAAGCCACCGCAGGGCATCCTGAACGGTATGATCTTCACCTTGTTTTTCGAGATAAGCCTGAACAAAATCAATTACTGTTCCACCTTTTTCTTCCCCGAAATCATACCAGATGTTTTTCTTTAAATTCAGATGGAAGCTCGCTTCCTTTTCATTGCGAAAAGGTGATAAGTACCAATAATCAAACCCATTTTGTCGTATGGGATTTATCCCAAGTTTATTCAAAATCAGATATAATTCGATGCTATTTGCCTGTTCTGTGTTCATGGCAATTCCTTCCCACAAAATTGTTGTTGGTTATCTTCCGTATTAAAAATTTAGATCAGGTGTTTAAGGTTTTTTCTTCAACAACAGAAACTTGTCGAGTTCAGAGCGGAAATAGCGAACAGCTTTTGTTCCGACCTTGATGGGTTTCAGATCATACCTTTTTGTCGATGCCCAGACGGCGAGCGTGCCAGGCGACATGCCGATATATTCGGCAGCTTCTTTTCGCGTTAAAAGTTTGACGTGGTCATCGGGGAGAGCAAGGTTTTCATTTTCAACCTTGGCACGTTTCGTTTTATATTTTGATTTACATTCATAAGTTTCATCTGGTTCATTGATATAACCAAGAGTGTTTGTGTTGTAGTTGTATTCAAAATATTCTTCGATATTGTTTTTCATTTTAAAATTCCCCTATTACTATTTGCTTAGCAGCCATTCAATGACGTTATCGCACGTTATGAAAGCCCCCCATGTTTTCAATCTAGCATCATTTCTGACAAGAGTGGTGGAAAAAAAGATTTTATTAAACACAAATAAGAATGATAAAATGATGCGATAAAAAAATTCACACAGATGTATGATGAAATTCAAAAAAAAGCGAGCGACTCGAAAGAATCGCTCTCACAAATTTTGAATGCAGTTTCATTAAAATATTTAATGATGATATATGCATGAAAAATATGCCGCCGTTTTAAACGGCGGCATATTCATTTAGGAACAACGATAAATAAAACGTTTTCCTGCAATTGTAATTTCAAAGTAATCAGTACATAGGTCGAGCGCAATTGCGTCATAGTCTATGTAGTATTTCAAATATTCAGGAATATTACCGAATAGGCCCTCACTTGTGAAATGTTCGGCAAGCTCTTGCATGGTATCCATCTCAAAAATATCTAGATCAAAATCATCAGGTTCAACCATTTTAAAATCGAATGAATAATGGCCTTCGCCGACAGCGATTATCACTTTATATTTTTCGTTATCACTCCAATTATCGCAAGCGTCAAAGAAATCAGCAATATTTGATTGATTAATACCTGCGGCTTCAAACAATTCTGCATCAATATTCTCTCCATAGATAAATTGTATTTCGTATTCCTCAACCTGCAAGCCTATTTTATTAAAGTTTTTGGATGCCTTTTGGTTATATTCTTCGATTGAATCGAAATAAAAGCCTTTTGCAGATATATCGTAAGGTTGTGCATACAATCTTGTCATGATAATTCTCCTTATAATGGAAAGAAAGCGCCTAAGCGCTTTCCTCCGTTGTTGCGGATTTTCCTTTTGGTTCAAAAGCGACAAAACTGTCTTTGCCAATCAGGATATTAAATCCAGTGCCGGTCTTGTGCCGAAATGCAGCACCTGCATATTCACTTTTTCCTGCATCTTGAGTGTAGATGTAAAACGCAGGTTTTTTCTTGTGTTGTTTTTCAGTTTGGTTTGTCATGGTTCGTTTTCCTTTGTTTGCATTACCCTTTCGGGCGATGACCCCGACAAGCCGGGAGCGCATGCGGCGTCAAAAAAAAAATTGGGGGAGACCTTCAGGGGGAACCGATTATTTTGTTGATGCGGTAAGCAGGCGCAAATGGCAGGGGTTAAAGCATGCACGAATGGGTGTAAATGCAAATCCTGAAGGAGGCACCCATGACAAAACTGATACTTCATTCATCCAAAACACGTCGAAAAAAATCGTAATTTAAGAATAGAGACAGCACTTGAAACGCTGGAACTGTTATGAATGAAGCCTACTGCCACACATCCTACAACTCGATGCCTTCAGATACAGAACCCCGAAAAGCCGGGCAAACGGCACATTTGAAGGAAATATCCGCGAAATCTATACGGATTATTGCGGTGATTACTTTGTACCAGGATTACTGGCTGAACTTCCATTTGGCATACAAAATAACCGATTGGGTATACTGCGAAGGACACTTGTTTATGAATGTAGCTCCTATACAAGGAGATTTGATAAAAGCCACCATCGGGAAATCATCGTTATGTACAGATACTAATTTAAAGCTCGCTATAGCATGAAAAAAACTCTCAAACTAATGCTTTTAATGGGAGTGCTTTTATTGCTCGCAGTAACAATCATTCTCTCTATCATTAATGATATTGATCCAGCAATTTTAGTGGGAATTGCGGCTATTTTTTCCAGTTTTGCATTGGTGCTAGATAAGCTCAAAAAGTTGTTTCGTCGGATTGATAAAAAATAAAATTTCAAAAACAGTGGTCCAACCCATGCATAATTTGTTCTCAGTAAAATTTTTCAATTAGCAAGGCGTATTTTCAGTGACTGAACTACTGTCACTCATTTTTCCTCTGCCTGTCCGTTATCACACAGCCTTCCTTTCCATGCTTCCCGACGCCGAAAGGCTGTGATGGTCACGGGCGCATTTGCGGAGGAAAATTTTATGATGAATTTCACACTATCGGAACTTGACAATATGTGCGAACCAGAATTGCATTCCTTATTTAATCAAGTTTCTAAAAAACTTGCTCGGAAACAACAGCTTCAGAAAGATTGTTCTGCGATCATCGGAACATTGCACAATATTCAAATGGCAATTCTGCGCAAAATGCAACTAGAGCCATAGTATTTTACAGCCGGCAATTATTTTTTAAATCCAGTAACAAAGGCTAATAATTTTATTTTCTTTAAAATACTGGAATAATTTTTTTTCAAAGTTTCAATTATATTAATTGTTTCAATGTCCAAATAATTAATATCCAATTGTTTTTTATAACTAATGAAAAACTGCTCGACATTAAGAAGCTCTTCAATTTCGGCTCTTAGTTGGGAATTTATAAGCTCGCTAATGCTAATTTTAAGGTCTTCTGAATGATCATTGATTTCCTTTGCAGATGTATTGTTAAGATCAATTTCAAATCCATTCATTTTCGAATGCATGGCAATCGGCGTAACAATTCGATCCAACAATGATATAATTTTTTCTTCCAGGTCAAATACAACATTAAAAATTACACTTGGTAAATATGATTTATTTAATTCTTGAATTTCATTCCCGAAATAATGAATTTGTTTTTTGGCTTTTACACTTGCAAGTAATTCAAAATAACCACAAATGCCATTGATATGCATAAAGTCAATATCGTCTCTTCTTCTGCTCAAATGCAAAAGTTTTATAGCGTCCAGGTTCATAGTTGAAAAAACTGAAGCGACTTCCTCCAGATCGTACAAAATATCCTTGGATAATACCTTTATACCTTCATTTCTGTTTTCACCAATATGCAAAAAAAAGTTACGCAAATTGGGAAGATGATATTGGTAGTAATCGAAAATTAATTCAGAATTATCGTGAAACGGTCTAATTAAATTTACCTTGTTCGGTAGTGAAAGATTAAATTTTTTCCGATTAGGCTTACAAAGCTTACACATGTCTGTAAACAGACCTTCGATTTGTGTGAATGCAAGCGCATAAAAGCCAAAGAATTTTTTTAACTTAAATAGTTCATCCAGCTCCTTAAATATTTTTTTTCGCTGATCTGATATGAAAGGAAGAAAATTAATCTGACTTATTAAATTGGATAGGACATCCTCAATCTTTATATATTTTTCAAGCTCCAGATAGAATTTTTCCTTGTCTTCTTTGTATAGCGTCCTTAGTTCCTTGCCTATTCTTGACGGTATTGGCCCTATACGATGCCGGACTTTGTCAATGCTTGAATGATCAAAATATCTCTGTGAATGAGGGAAGGGTAGCCTATATGGCCTATCCCTGTACCCGTTCCAAATGTAATCAGATATGCTCCAAAAATCATGAATGCTTGCATTCACAATCGCTCGCTCGTTTATTCCGTTTTTTAGATGGTATTCAATTTTAGTTTTTTCTTCAAGGCATCTCAGATAGAAATCCTTTATCGTTCTCTGAAAATGATTTCTGGGTGTTTCTTTAATGAAAGAATATCTTTCATATCCATCAATCATTTCGTTTGCCTTTTTTAAGTCATCATTAACCTGGTTTTCAAGAATTCTTTTTTGGTGTCCCGGCAAACTTTCAAAACTCATTAAATAATAGAGTAACTTATCTAGGTCTGTTTTCAGGTTTGGATTTTCCTCTGCGCCTATTTCATTCTTCGCCATTAGGTCAAGAACGATCCTGCAACCTTTCATGAGGGAGTTATTATCCGCTGCATTTATTTTTTCAGGAAAATCGAATTGATTGAGAATATACGCGCAAAGCTCTTCTTGTGAGTTCGTGAAAAGTATTTCTTGCGGAATGCCTTCTAAAATGATGGTCCTTGCATCTGAAATTGATCCATCAAGTTCTAATTTATCAGTAAGAGAAATCTTTTTTGTTTTTTTCAAGGTCTGATTTTTTAACTTACTTCAATGAAGTTTTTCTGTTCAGAAAATAGGAAATATATTTAGGCAATAGGCATTTAATAGATTTTAAAAATTAATCGGGGTTGTGCCCTTTTCAAGTATGTTCACCAGTTTTGCATAAATATATAGCCTCTCTTTTCCCTTACCCGCGATGTCGTTAACAATACCTAGCTCCTTTAAATCAATAAGAGCAGCCCGGGCAGTTTGAACCGTTGAATTCATGTACTTGGCCGCATCGATAGCTGAAATAATCGCTTTGTGCCGTAACGCATCATGTGCGACACGTGCGCGGATACCTGCGCGCTTCAATGTTGCAATGCTTTTCAGATCTGATGTAAATAGGCGTTCAATTTCCTGGCTTGTTTCAACGACCTGATCTGCTGTTTCGGCAACGCCTGTTAAAAAAAATTCGAGCCATCCCTCCCAATCTCCTGTCTGACGCACAGCGCTCAAACGATTATAATATTCCTGGCGATTATTTTTAAAAAACAGACTTAAATAGAGAAGGGGCTGTTTCAGATCACCCATCATGATCAGATAAATCGTAATGAGGAGGCGTCCTATCCGACCATTCCCGTCAAGAAAGGGGTGAATGGTTTCGAATTGCACATGAATAAGTCCTGCATCAATGAGGGATGAATAGAGCCGCTTTTCCTCATGCACATATTTTTCAAACGGGTCAAGGAACTCCATCAACCTTTCAGGTGGTGGCGGAACGTAAGTTGCATTTCCCGGTCTAGTTCCACCAAGCCAGTTTTGCGACCGCCTGAATTCACCCGGTTGCTTGTTGCTGCCCCGGCCATGTCTCAATAGAATTTCATGCATTTCGCGTATGAGACGCAATGACAAGGGAAAATCCTCCCTCATGCGGCTCAACCCGTGCTGCAGAGCGGCCACATATGACGATACTTCCATGACATCATCAATGGGAACCGATGGTGTTTCTTGGCTTTCATATAACAATAGATCTGAGAGGGAAGATTGAGTTCCTTCAATCTGCGAGGAAAGCACAGCCTCTTTACGGACGTAGTAATACAGCAGCAAATTAATATCGGGAATGATCTCAGATACAGTATCCAAACGTGTTACAGCCCTCCCAGCCCTTAAAAGAAGCTTTTGAAGGGGTATAAGGTCAAGCGGGGGCTCTGGTGGCAGTGGTGGAGGCAAGAACGCTTGATAGCTTTCGCCAGCCACATTCGCTGTGATATATGACCCAAGCCGCCCGGATTTATCTTTACTTTTCTCTTCCATTAAAGCAAAGATATCACAATATCTTTACTTTTCAACCTCAATGAAGCGAAAAACTTTGCTTATGGAGCCCTAAAAAGTAAAGATATTTATGAAAGTAAACTTTTCTTCAAAAAGATCAAGGATTTAACTCAAATCTCTATTCTGCAATTCTGCAAGATGCAGACAAAACTTTAGCCGCATTCCAGCCTTGAAAATGGGTAAATTTGGTCTTGATGAATGACGACATAAATAAACTAGGGAAGGACGATATTGCTCATACGGCAGCCAAGGTTGCTTTGGGGTTTATCCCCGTAATTGGGTCAGCAGCTTCAGAATTATTCAGCCTGATCATTACGCCTCCATTGGAAAAAAGAAGAGCCGAATGGATGAACGATATTGCCACTAGGTTGAAAGAATTGGAGAGTAAAGAAGTTCTCAATATTGTATCCTTAAAAGACAATGAGCAATTTATTGATGTCATTCTTCAGGCGACATCATACGCGTTGAAGACAAGCGAAACTGAAAAAATCAAAGCTTTTCAAAACGCAATTATAAATACTGCGACGGGTGATGCGCCTGATAAAGCAAAAACTCAAATATTTTTAAATCAGCTTGATAATCTCACAGATTGGCATATTAAAATATTAGACTTTATCAATAATCCAACACAATGGTATGAACGCAGGAATTTAAGACCACCTAGTAACAGGATGACAATTTCGGGCATGGTGTTGGACACATTTCATGACCTGCAAAAGGATGATGAGTTTTTTCATGTTATCTGGAACAATTTGATATCGGCAGGATTAATTGGGAGTGTTAATCCAAATACAATGCAATCTCCTCAAGGATTATTCAGCGAAAGGTGCACTCAATTCGGGAAAGAATTTTTAGAATTTATCAAAGACAGCAAGATTTCGTAATTTATTTCACTGCACAATTTCAATTTATGACATTAGACGAAACAGCACAAATGGTCACTGACATAGGTGATGTTGCTGAAGATATCGTAATGCAATTAAACCAGCATAAAATCTCGCCTTCATTTGTTGAAGAGTTTTATTTCGGATTACTTGTTCGGGAAAGAACGATTTTACGGGATGTATCTGAAATATTAAAAAATAATAACGAAAGGCACTTAACTTCAGTTTTCATTCTAATGAGAGTTTTGTTGGATGATTTTATTCGGCTCTTCAGTGTTTATGCTCGTGAAGAAAAAATGGAAGAAGAAATCGTGAAAATTGTGGCGGACGGTTATAACCATAGATTTAAAAACATTCGACAAAGTATTTATATAAATAACACTTATTATGATGGGAAACACCAATCAATGGCCAAACAAGATATGTACGATGCGGAGAAAGAAAAATTCTTAACTTCTAAAACTTTCGACAGGTTTTTTGATGATAAGAACAATTTTAAGTTTAAAAGACTGACGCAAATAGCAGATGTGTTTGAATTAATGAGAAGTGATGTTAAGACAAAATCGAATGTACACGCATATGTTGTATACAAATTTTTAACACAACATGTTCACTATTCAAATTTAACTTTTTATCTTGATAACGACCCTAAATCAAGAAGTGTAGAGATAGATCAGATTGAAGAGATTTTGCTTTATGCGATTAAAATGCTGGTCATGCAATTCGATTTTTTCCGTGAAAAGTATTCCATTGTTTGGAATGACACAAAAGTCTTAAATTACTTTCACGCAAAAACGGCAATCGTATAATATCATGAACTATAAAAACCTGATGAGCGCTTAATTTTGATAAATACTTTAGAAAAGACTATTTTTTATTTGATATCCTCTTCAATATTGCATTGAAGTTAATGCCAATTCCTGCAATATTTGGTTTGAGTTCCACGTAATCAATTAAATCATTCCAAACCCATCCTTTATTGTCTTTTGAGTTTCGCTCTTTTTTGAGTTCAAATGTTAGGGCTTTTAATTTTTTTGAATAGGCGTGAGTGTCGTAATTATGTTTCAAAAAATCATTTTCAAAATTTTCCATGTTTTGATCATAAGTCCGAATACCATTTGTGGCAAAAAGTTCAATCAATTTGATGTTCAACCATATTACGGCAAAATGCAAATTCGTAGGATGGCCAGATAATTTAAGATCGCCGTATTCAATTACAAAATCTCCATTTTCTATGACAAGATCATTATCTCCATCATGATCGACCCCATCCAAGACTTTACTAATGTCCTTGTACAAGATTTTAACGAAATCTGGATTTCTTTTACTGTATTTTTCAAATTTATCCTCAAGATAATCGCCCACACTGATACGTTCAAGTTCTCTGATTTCAAGCATCATTTGGTAATAGTCATCTCTCGTCAGCACCTTGGCGAGACCCTGATCACTCGTGAAATTGTTATTGATTGTGTTATTGTCTCCAACAACAATGTTCTCTCCATTAAGGTTTTTAATGTTGATTTTTGACATTACGCAATTTTAGATTGAAGATTGTTGTGATCACCGATCATGACGTTTGTGGCTTCCACTTTGGCGATATTAATCGTTGTCGGGCGAAGCAAATTCATTGTCGGTTTCAAACGGACGGTTGGCTTCAGGGCGATTGCTTCAAATTTTCCCATGCGATAGTCAACATAATGCATGATAATCATGCCGACAAGAATAATCGTGATGATGATAAGAACAGTGTCATTTTTATTGTTCATTGGCTGAAAAGTTTATCCCAAATTTAAGGGAATTATAGTAAATCTGTTTTATTCGTGATGGAGGTATTAAGGAACTGGCACTTTTCCTGTCAATCGAAGTTCGCCAATTCCTGATTTAGAAAAGGTTTTGGTGCCGGAGTGAAACACATCATAGATAAGATTGATACAATACCGACTTTCGAGAGATTTTTTAATCTTAGTAGTATGTTTATTTGGCTTGCCTGAAATCATCAGGCTCGGCGCAAGATGTTTTGGTTTAATTTCCTCTGATGTGTTATTAATAATTTCGGGGCGCAATTCATTGACGATACCTATGAAATTAAATATGAGCTCAGGAAATGGATTAAATTGTTTGATTTCAAAAAATGTGATGAGGCCAGGCTGCAGGACATGTGAAAAACGTGTTTTTGTTTCATAATGTCCTATGGTTATTTGCACTGTATCTTTTTTGATGACAGAAATATCTGGTGTCGTGAAAATTTCTTCATCGTATGAAGATTGAACTGCTAAATTATGATGGATTTCAAATTCGTACTCCGTATCATCCTCTGTGATCGATGCAGAAAAGTGGGAAAAATTACTTTGAACGCCTGAAGTTGAACATTTGTATCTATATTTTCCACGTTGCAAATTATGAATTGAAATCTCATACCCAATTCTTTCATAAAACTTCACAATATAATTAAAGCAACTCATTTCAAAATAGTCACTCATTCTTGTCGCCTGATTTGAAACAGTCGTCTTGAACTTATTTAAAAAACTTTGTATTTCACGTCTTAAAAGCGCTTGATCCTTAAAAGGGGATCTCGTCTTCGTCCACTTCGTTTTTTTGACCGCCTTCTGTTTTGTTATCGTTGTTTTCTTCCTGATCGTTGACATTTCCAAATTCTTTAAGATAAATAACTTTTGATAGAAATTCTTTTGTTAATGAATAATTCCACAAGGCCTCAGAAATATTAAACCGTTGAAGTAATTTCCTATAGTTTATGAGCAATCCCAAAATTTTATTCCTCTCGTCCGTTGTCAATTCATAGTTTCCTATCCGAATTGTACTGGCCTTGCTAAGACGTTGGACATTTCCATGAAATTTGACAGCAGCGTCCAAATTTGCGATGACACGTTTGTAAAAAATGGAGAGTGCCAGTAGCAACTCGACTGTTTTATAATTTCTTTTTAATTGGCGATACTTATTTGTATTATTCAATAAATATAATGTTTCTCTTATCCTTTCCTGAAATTCATTATAAATCTGATGTGTCAATTCATATGGAAGTCCATAGGTGAAGATATTAATGATGGGCGTTTCCTTTGCCATTTCGTGTTTGTTTTGTGAAATACAAGATACAATTTATTTTGAGTAATCATACTTACCAATTCGCAAGACTGCGGCCAAAAGCAAAAGCATTTTATGCGATTGATAATCGTCATAATTATAAAAACTATGTGCGATATCATTTCTTAAATTAAGCCCAAACTCACTTGAAAAAAGATAGCTGAAGAAAAGCTGGTCGTCATCGTTGAAATACTTCTTGAAGCTTTTGGCATTTAATAATTGAGGAATAAATGCTTCATGCATAGCATTTGGTTTTGAGACACTCACCGGGATATTCAACCGCTCGCAGAAATCCCTGATTAATCCTTCCATCTTTAAAGTCAAGCTATCAATGCAAAGAATAAAATTTGGATGGTAATATTTGCTGCTGCTCCAGGCTTGAATCTGAACAAAGTATTCGTAAATGGCTGGTGCGAGAAGGGCGATCCAGTTCATGCCATCTGGTTCGCCGCTTAAATCCGTTCTATCGGAAGGTTTGCCAAGCCAGGTATTTTCTGCAAGATACTTTGTAAAATTTTCAAAAGTGAGATGACCAGTCCTTATGCCTCCGACGATTAAATTATGAAGATAGGGCACAACTTTAGTTGATATTTGATAACGATATGTATTATAAAGTTTTTTTTCATCAATATCCTGTTTAAGTTTTTTTGGCCTTGAAACATTTTTATTTTTATCAAAATAAACAGTCGTTACATAGTCCATAAAATCAGATTTCGTGCCTTTCGCCGCATTCAAAGTTTTTTCGTATGATGGGAAAAAATAACCTGTAGATATTGTATAATAAACGGCTTCTGGCGGGCTCTTTAATATTTCTGTTGTGAGTTTTTTCAGATGTTCTTGGAAACCCTCATGTGCTTTCTGCCATTCTTCATCAGGAAAAATGCTATGAGTAGGTAACGTTACTTTTGGTTTTAAATCAGTGTATAATTTTTCTGCAACTTTTTTATTGCGACTATTGCTTGCAAGTTGAAAAGAATATATAGCAGAAGAATAAGAATCAAGCGCCATCCAAAATCTTTTGGGATCAGTTTCCTGTTTCGCAATTCTCAAATGTGCCAGACCTGCCTCATTGTGCCATTTTTTCACATCATCACCCGTCTTGATCGCGACTTTAATGGCGACTGGAAAAACATAATGAATAAGGTAAAAGTCATCAGATTTTTTGCCTCTTACTTTTAACCTCTTTTCAAAGATTGTTTGAACATTTTTGAAATCTTCTTTTTTAAAAATGGCGGGATAATCCAGCATATCTTTCACAATTCCCAACTTGGAATAAAATTCTAGATATCTTGCATTAAATAAAAGCCGTCGAGCTGTTGATTTTAATTCTGAAATGTATGACTTAACCTCATTACAGAGTGCCGCTAGTAATTCAAAAATTTGCCCAACACGAAATAAATTTTCTTTGTTTTTATCCTTCTTGAAAAAATCATAAAATATTCGAATTGTTTTAATATAATTTTTGATAGCAACTAAAGCGAAGTTTTTATGTTTGATGCCTTTCGGTGCCATCCAAAGTAAATGATTATACCTTGCGAGAAGAAGTGGGTTTTTGGTTTCATCAATTCGCTTTTTCAAATAAGTAAAAGCTGCTTGCTGAAAATCATCCAATTTAGGAAAAACAGATACTTCTCCTGGTTCTTTACCAGTTGAATAGGATAATGAAAATACTTTAGGGCCTCTAAATTCGAAGCAAAAAAATTCGACTTCCCATTGAGCTTTTTGTTTCTCATCCTCATCAGTTGTTTGGTTGCGATATTTTACCAACAGATTAGTTATATCCCAACTTCGTTCAAGCTGAAATGCATTTTCTTCAAGAAAGCCATAAACGTCCTGAAGTGATTTAAATTTTTCGACGATAATGCCATCGTTCTTCATACTTAGAAATAGTTTTAATCAGGGTATTTAATATAGAATTATAGCTTATTTATTCTGTGATACATCAAACTGTAAGACGATTGAATTTATCTGAATAATTTATATTCACATCATTCAATTCCTCATAGGTTGTGACCTTTATATCTTTAAACATTCTCAGCAGTTGGGATTGAAAAAAATGTTTCATTTCTTCCTTTTCTTCCAACCTACCGGCGAGCAATTCAAAGTCGAAGTTTTGAGTGTGGTAGCCAAGTTTGAAATCCAACTCTTCTTGGTGTCGAGGGTCTTCAGTGTATTTTTTATAATCGTCTGTTTGAATCAGGTGTGATAAAAAACCTGCGCTCGGTTGTGGACGTTTGGTATTTTTCTTTACGTAGAATTTTACATCCTCTTTCTTCACTTCAAAAAAGGTTGTAGGGTGATGGTTGGGATATTCCTGTTTTAAAATGAAATCGCATTCCTGACTGTTCATGGATTGAAATTCTTTTAGGTTGAGTTCGTATTCCAAGTCGCTATAAGAGTCCCGAAGTAGGATAATTTTATATCTTCGAAAAAAATCATGGAGTACGCCTCTCTCACCATTATTCCTATCGTACTTGATATGGCTCCTATACATTTTCTCAAAAAGGCCAATTGCTTTTTCAATATAATTTGCGCTTAAATTAATCCAATCATAAAGAAGTTGGGCCGGGAGTCTAATAAATTCCAATGAAAGAATTTTTGTTTGATAAGCAAAATAATAATCAGCGTTTTTTGATACCTTCTTGTAATAGTGATTTTTAAAATAATTCGTATCCTTGAAATTAATTAACCTGTGCACTTTTAGTTCGAGAGTGTCCAAATCGTCATATATTAGTTTCCTGGTATTCTTTATAGCTCCTTCACATTCGCTAGTAAAATAATTATGGTTACCGCTGCTGTTTTTTTGAACGATTGAATAAAAGTCTCCAGAATATTCGTGTGATTTTGTGTCATTTTTTGAATAAAGAATTATAGGTATTGAGCTAATACGAAAGTTGCCTTTGGAAAAAGAAGATGTCAGATTATTTTTAAAATAGCAGAGTTCATTTGGCTTTAAAATATCGGAGGTGGTATCTTTAGAATCATTGGAAATGATCAAATCCAAATGCAGTTTATTTTTTTCAAGGTATGTCTCAATAAAATTTCGACATGCATCAAATGAATTCAGAAAAATAAATTCATTTTGTTCGTATCCAAAATCCTCGAAAATATTTAAATATTCTTCCTTATTCTCTTCAAAATCATTTATAAGTATTTTCATGAAATCGATTTTAAAACCAACAACCTTGCAAAATTTTCTGGTGTGGGTACATCCATTTATCAGGATATTGGTCAGTTATAAAACTACAAAACAGCAAGGTGGCGAGTTCCATTAGCGGCCAAAGAACTGCAACCAATTGCACGTTATTAACATTATTTGAACATCCAAATTTGAATTGCTACTCCACGCTCAAAGTATTGATTGTCTCAGAAACTGAAAATATTGATAATTACATCTTGAATATTAATTTTATCGGCTAAATGAAAAGCTTGTTATTAGTGTAATTTTATGGCTGATACTCCTACCATATTTCTTTCCTATTCATGGAAAAATAAAGATGTTGCGAATCTGATTGATGAAGACTTTCAACGTATTGGTTTGCTAATGCAAAGAGATGTGAGGGATGGTGAGTTTCGACAGTCTATTAAAGAGTTCATGCTGAATCTCCGAAAAATGGATTATGTCCTAACAATTATCAGCGATGATTTTCTCAAGTCAGAAAACTGCCTTTTTGAGCTTCTGGAATTGTTTAATACACGTGAACTGGAAAAAAGGATTCTGCCTATTATATTAAATAATGCTAAAATATATCATATAAATGAAAGAGTTCTTTACTATGATTTTTGGGACAAAAAGATTGAGTATTACAGGCACAATCTAATAAAGTACACTTCTATTGATTTTCAACACGGTCTGACACATGCGAGAAATATTAGGAACCAAATCCCAGAGATATTGTCCATTTTAAGTGACCTCAATACTAAATCTTTTGAATCTTTACGAGAAAATAATTATAAGGAAGTGCTTAGCTTGATAGGTTTTGAAGAAAAAGGCATTCTTACAGAATCTCTTAGAATTAGAAAAATAGATGATAGGGAGGAAAGAGATTTACAGTTGGAAGAACTATTTTCACTTCATCCGAAGAACAAGTATGTGATGTTTTATAAGGCGTATATAGCAAGTGAGAATAAAGAATTTAAAAAAGCCAAGCGTTATTATGAAAATACCACTAATTCATATCCAGACTATGCAGTAGCACAAAATAATTTTGGCCTGCTTCTACAGGAAGAATTCTCAGACTTTGATAATGCAAGAATACATTTTGAGAAAGCTCTTGAGGTTAATCCAAAGTTTGCAAACGCACATTATAATTATGCTTTGCTTTTAAAGAATGTATTTAAAAATTACGAGGAAGCAAAATTTCACTATTTGGAAGGACTCAAAATAAATCCAGAAGATCCCGACATTCACGGTAACTATGCGCTCTTATTAAAAAATGAATTTAAAGATTACGACGCTGCAAGAATACACTTCGAAACTGCACTTAAAATTAACCCCAAAAATATTGATATCCGGAGCAATTACGCCATTTTACTCTCAGACATTTATAGAGATTATGAGGGCGCAAGAGCACAGTACATTAGTATTCTGGAGGAAAATGATAAATACCATCTTACACACTACAACTTTGCCAATTTGCTAAGTAATGGTTTAAAAGAGTATTTTCTTGCCAAATATCATCTTGAAGAAGCTTTAAGAATAAAGCCGGATTTCTTTGAAGCACATATAAACTATGCAAACTTGCTAAGGGCACATTTTTCACAATTTTTACAAGCAAAGGAACATTATAAAATCGGATTGGAATTAAATTCAAATGTAGCCCAAGCACACCTGAATTATTCGAAATTACTTATTTATGATTTGAATGACGCACAAACTTCCAGGGAACATTATTTAAAAGCAATCGAATTGGATCCAAACTTGAAAAGCCCTGTAGTTGAAAAAAAATTAAAGGAATTACTAGATTAGCCTCCGCTGGAAAAATAAAATAATTCTCTACTCAAAATACATTTGTGTATTACCTCTTTATTATAAAGTTCAATTTAATTATAAAAATTTGAAATTTATCATTTGTAAATCATGAGAAAGGTTTAATTTTTTAGGTTTGAAACGTGCATTTTTAGAAAATTATATTTTTTCTTTTCAAACGATTATTTCTACATTAATTTGTGAGACTTTGGTATTCCTTTTTTAAATATATGAATTACAGAGAGCGTCAATGTATCATGACATTTAATGTTTTATATTCTACTTAAATAATATTTGGGGCACAAGTGGGGGCATCAAAAAATATTGAAGAAAAAAAAATATTAAGTAAGGCAGAGTGTTAGATTTAAAATTCAGTAGCGGTCAGGGCCACCATTTGTTCTTTAATTAACATAAATCTTCATCAACCTTTCTTACATTATACACTTGAAATACAACGATAAAACTGATATTTTCAATTATCTTCTATAACGTAATATAACGGTCGTTAGCAGGAATTGGGGGTAAAAAATGGGGGTACATATAAAATCGCGGGGGCACAATGTCACTGACAGATAGCATGTGTAAGAGTGCAAAACCGAAGGAAAAAGCCTATAAAATAGCGGATTCCAGAGGCCTTTACCTCAAGGTAATGCCGAATGGCTCAAAATATTGGCGTGTAAAATACAGATATGAAACAAAAGAAAAAACATTATCCCTGGGGGTATATCCTTTTGTGACTTTGGCCGAAGCAAGAGAATTATGTGAAAAAGCCCGCAAGGAACTTAGGAATAATATTGACCCGGCGGAGGCAAAAAGAACCAGTAAAAGAAGATCACTGTATAATGCAGACACGACATTTAAAGTCGTTGCATTGGAGTGGCTCGAAACTAAAAAGGAAAAATGGAGTGATAAGTACTATTCAAATATTAAGCATCGTTTAGAAACTGATATTTTTCCTTTTTTGGGCCAAAATCAAATAGACAAAATTGAAGCAATAGATCTTCTGTCTGTTCTCAAAAAAGTTGAAAAAAGAAATGCACTTGATCTGGCGATACGATGCAAACAAATCTGTGGTCGCGTGTTTCGCTATGGTGTTCAAACAAGTCGTTGCCAAAATAATCCCGCTATTCATTTAATCGATGCATTAAAAACTCGCCCTACAAGGCACTATGCTTCAATAACACCGAATGAAATTCCAGAATTATTGTCAGCCATTGAGAAAAATGAAGCCCGGCTCTATGCCCGTACGAGGCGAGCAATAAAATTATCAATGTTGACCTTTGTAAGACCGGGTGAATTGCGTCAGGCAATGTGGTCGGAATTTGACTTTGAAAAAAAGCAGTGGATTATTCCAATGGAACGTATGAAGGCCAAGCGTGATCATATTGTTCCGCTATCAAAACAGGCAATTGCAATTCTGATTGATCAAAAGGAGGAAACAGGTCATTTTAATACTGATTTTGTATTTCCTTGCCAGGTTAGAATAACAAAGCCTCTTAGTGATGGTACTGTAAGACTTGCGCTCCATAAACTTGGTTTTAAAGGCAAAATTACCGCACATGGTTTTCGTGCTTTGGCCAGAACTACTATTCGAGAAGAATTAGATTATGAACCCGATGTGATTGAAGCGCAACTGGCTCATAAACCATCTGGGCCTTTAGGGGCGGCCTATGATCGGGCGCAATTTCTGAAACAACGAAAAGAAATGATGCAAAAATGGGCTGATTATTTGGATGACATAAAGAAAAAACTTCGTTACGATTAAATTATATGCCACTTCTTTCTTACAAGGGAAATCTAAATGCCAAAAGGCTTTTATATTTTGACATACAATGGAGACGTCATTAAACAATATTGTGGGCCCAACAAGTCTAATATAGTTAAGTGGGCAAAAATGTGTAAAAGAGAAGATTTATATTATCCGTCTGAATACCCAATTGTTGTCTGGCAATTTAATAATGGGAAAACCAAAAAGATTTTTGAAATCACAAGGAACAAAAATAAATTGAGGAAAAAAGAATAACAGAGGTAAAAGAAATGACCGACGAAAAAGAAAATAAAAAAGATACTCAACGCACCAAGAAGCCTCAAAGAGTACGGGAACCACGAACGCTCTAACCGCGACAAACTTTGAACACTATTATAATTTTTGTAAGAGGACAATTGAATGAAAAATAAACTTTTTAAAAATGAAGCTGGTTTTTGGGATTTTGTTTTTGGAGAAAAAGTTTTTAGTGAATAGCATGTTTCAAAGAGAATTGATCAATTAATATTAGATATAAAACGCCTTAAAAAAATCGGAAGCATCTATAAAAAGGTCGGTAAATTAAATTTTGATCTTGTCGATGCGGCCTCTTTTTATAATCAAAAAAATCTTCTTGAATTATCAAAAAAACGCCCTTCCTGCAAGAGAGCGGTTCAACTCAATAACCTTGTCAAGGATGAATTTAAAAAAAGAAGATAATAGGTTGTTTCAAGTCTGACAGGCAAATTGCCTAAAATTGCCCCTCAAGGAACTACTGTGAAAGCTTAAAGCAGTAACTTTAGTAAAACCTTTCACCTTGTCTGCAATAAATAATTTTTCTGTTAATGATGATTTCTGGGTTCATATAAAACCACACTTGGTTTCATTCGGTTTTAAATGGCTCCCTGATAATGTACATTTTACTATGGTTTTTGACGAAAATAAAAAAGACATCAATTTTCATGTAACAAAAAATACGACAGGTAATTTGCCCAAACCACAAATTAAAATACTCCGCATTGATCGCGTTTTTTTTAACAGTGATATTGAATGGGCAGCCTTCTTATTGTTAGACAAATTTTTAGCAATTGTTGATATAGAAGAATTGATAAATCAATCACAAGATAAATTATATTTTCTTCCCTTTGACAATTTGAATGGTTCAGAAAAAGTAGAAACCAAATTGATTGGCGATATAAACACCATTTCAAAATATAAAAGAAATAAAACTCGTTTGAAGCTTGCTGGCGATGTAACTGCTACTATCAAAAACTTTGCAAGTTCAGGGGATATGCGAGTTATCATGTTGGATAATCTTATTGAGGTTAAATCAAAATCTAATATTGTTGGTGAGAGAGGTATGATTATTTCAGGTGATAATAGTATTTCACTCATCAAAATAAACGATGAATGGTACACTTTCAGAATGGATTTAAAACCTATTGACCTGTTATCTGCTTTTATAAGATTGAAGAATGCGAAGCAATTGTATTGGAAAACAATGAGAGCTATTGCTGCAACTAAACTAGCGCAAACTTATCAGGAAATAGAGCATTTGAATAAACCATTTCGATTAACGAGAAAGGGTCAAAACAAATATTATCAATTACAGGTTTTGTAATTTGTGAATCTTAAATTTTTTTATAAGCGAAATAATCTTTTAAAAAATGGTACATGCCCTACCTTCATTTCGGGATGTTCCTGTTTAAATCTCTCTTTGATCTTTTCTTCAACACCTGGCAATAAATCTTCAATAAATTCTATTTGTGCCGGTGTAAAAATCACGGCGTCAACATATTCATCATTCTTATTTGGCTCTCGGATAAGAAGCTTGCTTTTCTTAGGGTCAGCAGAGTCAATTTTTACAAGAATCTGAGTTTGTGGTAGATTTTTAATCGTATCATCCATTTTTTTGCGGGATTTTATCGCGGAGTTTATCAATTTTGTTAAACAACCCATCTGCAATTCCTTTCATAATCTCAGTATCATATTTATTAAACAATCCTTTTTTTGTAGAGTCAATACATAAAAAGGCTCTTAAATTATTGCTTTCGCCACCTTGAATCCTAAGAGGAAAAATAGGTACAACAATAGTGCTCATATATTGAAGAGGCCAATTTATCTTCTTTCGCCTGAATAATTTATCCCAGCGAGAGGGTATTTTATAGCCCACCAGGTTTGAATTACTATACTCTTTAGCATCAGGTAAATTATTGCATACAAAAGGATGATGAATATTTTGTTTAGCCTTTTTGGCAATTTCTTCAAAATCACTGTTTTGATGAATAAAATGAATTTTAGTATCCACTGTTGACCGTTGATCAACTGCTATACTGTGCTCATCACGCGCAATAGTTCTTACTGTTGCAGTTGCAATATCCATTGCATCATCGGCAAATGTTATTAATTTTATACACACACCACAGTGTTGACCTTTAATTTTGTGAAAGGCTATTGAAACCTTCGTACATGCATCACTTAACTTTGTTAAAATTTTATCTCCATATTCTTTTAAAAGTGCTTTTCTTACATCATCCGTGATATTCTCAGGAAGGCTATTTATACCACGATCTAAATAATGAATATCAGAAAAAGCCAACGCTAATGGTTCGAATACAAGTGGATAGCCTGAAATGTCTTTGTACCGTTTAGAATTATATATCGACCTGAAATAGATGACGCTAAGCATCAGGACTATGATGAATATACCGAGTACACTTTCACCATCGAATGAACCAGTAATGTCCACGAAAAAGGAATAGATAGCTATTAAAGCTAAAAAAATGTTCATGGCTTTCCCGGCCGTGAAATATTTCTTTATTTCCATTGTAAGCTATTCATCCAAAGGTAGTAACTAGAGTTAACAGTGTTGTCACCAAAAATGGTGATTTTCTTGATTTGCTGTCACCATTTATAGGGATTTTTGTTAATAAAATTGGATTTATTGACAAATTTTAATTACCTCTAGCATCTATTTTTTGAACCATACCCAATTAACTACCTATGATCATCTCACTCATCAATCACTCTAATGGCAAATTAAAAGATACTGAAATCCTAACAGTCATCAGAGCCATAAACCGTCAAATCGAAGAAGATTTTGAGCCATACTGGAGTTTAAGAGCGTTAGTGCGTTTAGAAGGCCGCTCACAAGTAAAACCAGAAAAACAAAGCCTTGTAGACATGAGAGGAGATGCGGTAATTTATTTATGGGATAAATCAGATGTGGATGAAGCAATAGGTTATCATGATCTCAACAACCGTGGAATACCCTTTGGGTTTGTGTTTCTTGATATTGCCGCCCAATTAAAAGAACCATGGTCAGTAACTCTCTCACATGAAGTCCTTGAGCTTATTGGCGACCCCGAGGTTAATTTATTAGTTGCTGGCCCACATCCTGATCCGTCTCAAAAAAGGGATGTATTTCACTGGTATGAGATGTGCGATGCAGTGCAAACTGAAACCTATGAAATTGATGGTATTAAGTTGTCAAATTTTATACTTCCATTATATTTTACAGGTGGTGATGAATTTGATGGGAGAAATGATTTTTTAGGAACTCGACAAAAAAATGGTAAAGCGTTGCAATCTTTTGGTGTAAATCCAGGAGGATATGTTGGATTTTTTGATCCACAAAAGCAAGACCATGATACGTATTCAAAAAAAAATGATGCGGTATCAAAAAAACGAATGGAAATAAAACGAAAAGTAAAAGGCACAAGACGATCAATTCGTTATCAACGACACGGAAATTCTGTTCCAGCTTTCAAATTAGCGAAACAAGAACAAGTATAAAATAGATAATTTTTAAACTAATTCATTTCCGATTTTTTGTTGTTTATAAACCCCTTAGCATTCAAAATTTCATCCATTATTATTTTTTCTAAACATTATTCCCATGCCGGTTTCAATTCAATTAAGTACTTTTTTCGCAGAAGGTGCCTATTCATACTTTCAGAGCTGTACCGCCGAACTTTATTCAAAAAATACCATATCAGGATTTGCTTTTCGTCAAAGGGTATCTATTGAGAATTCAAATTCTGATCACATTTGGAACATTAATTTTACGATTGCGGTGTCGGGAAATGTAATCGTATGCATTCGAAGAAACGGAAGCAATAAATTAGTCTGGCGATCTCCAGAAATTGTTCAAGCGAGAGAAACGCTTCCTATTAAATTCAGTATTATTTCAATCAATAAAGAGGAAACAACATTTTCAAGACAAAAACTGAAGCAAAACTTACCACCTCTACCTATTAAGGTTAGAATGCCTGAAAGTGGTGATTCAATGAGCGTATCGAACACTGAGTTTCATGTCCACCGAGACGACATTGAAGTAGAAGGAAGTGGAATATTGGAAACTGTGGCATTAATACTGAGATCGCGTTTTCAGTTCGATTACGATTTCAACGTTAAGCCCTCTACCAGTATTCTTCACTCTGAACTATTAGGATTATCTACGGTTGAGTTTAATTTGCATTTCGACAATTTAGTGACGGAGGTTTTATCGAGTTGTGTAGAGGGTGAAATAAAAGTAAGAGTCAGAACCCTTCTCGAAGAGGAATTGAACAAAGCAATTTTTGCCAAGTTAACTGAAATGGTAGGAGCGGCGCTTGATTCAGATGATAGTGCAAGAGATTCTATTTCGGCAACGGTACAAAATGTTGATCTTATTCAAACTGGCACAGTGACCATTCCCGAAGCAATACCAGATCTAGAGGCAATGCCGGATATACCTGGTGGAGGAGACGTACTGATTATAAGAAGTTTAGAAATTTTAATTGATGTTAGTGTTCCTACTCGATTAATAACTGAAACTGTTTCTCAGCCTCGGAGTACCACCGGATGCTTAACTATTTTAATGGTTATTATTTCGTTGAGTTTTTTATTAACCCTTGTTATATGATGGAACATATTTATTGAGATATTCTAAAGGCATTTTGCATCAATTCAATTTCATTCTTTGAAATGTTTGCTTTTCTCGCAATATCTCTCCATCGATTCACGCTGCCTTTAATTTCATTTATTATTTCATCAGCACGTTCTTTTTTAATCCTGAATTCTGGTGAAACCTCCAATGCCAACTCAAGGTCTTGAGAATTATCTTCTGCTGAAATATTCAGCGTTAATCCGTTTCCTGTATATGATGGGTTAACATCAAAAGCCGGCGACAACTTCCATCCTTTTTCTTGTAAAAGAAAACCATGATTCCGAAGGTGATCATCGACATTTGAAACACAAATGTTAAATACAATGCGTCTCCATAGTTGTTCAAGATCTTTATCAGTTTGAGAACCGTTGCGAATGATAAATTCAACGATATCAAGATAGCTAACACCGGACAGATAATCATCCCCATCTTTTCTAGCGAGTAATGTCATCGCAGAAGCAAAATGCAACCGTTCACCACCATCTGTGCGGTCGAAACGCTTGGTGAGAAACGTATTATGTTTTCCTGAAAATTGTCTGATTTTGGCTTCCGACATTTCTATTCCTGCATTGATTGCCAGTTGATATACAACATATTCCCATGCCCCTGTATCCATGGGATCTTCGCGGCTTGGGAATTTGGCAATCCACAAATGGCCCTCCGGAGCAACCACACTTGCTTTTGGACGTGCGCCGCCGAGTGATCCGCCGGGAGCGATCAGCATTTTGAGCCACTTCATGTAATCCTGTTCGGCTTCTGCACCTTCTTTTTCCAACTGCAGACTGGCATACTCAAGATCACGCAGACTTGCCCAAGGGGGGGATGCCATTTCTTTATTGTCATCAAGAAAAGGTTCTTTGTCCGAGAGCCTGAACCGAAGCCCCCCCATCCTGTGTCCGTCAAATACACCCAACAAAAAATCTGATTCAAGCAGATTTTTCGGCTGCCTCTTTTCTTGTCTGGCGAGTTGTGCTTCCCGCCGTAGCATGAGCTTCTTACCCCACCGGTCGGGTGATGAATCAAGAAAAACCCCAAAATTCGGGTGGTCCTCCCGGACATATTGTGGCCCGGAATAAAGTCCCAAGTTGGGGTCAAGCTCCTGGGCATGGGTAGACTTCAGCCAATCCGGGTCATATTCAAAAGAAAAAATTTCTTTTCCGCGTGAAACAGACACGTTTAGCACACCCATGAGCACTGGATCCTTCAACCCCTGCCAGTGAGCGCATACCTGGATGGCCTTTTGCGGTTTTGCTTCCTTGCTCATGTTTTGCTCTTTGAAATTCGTTTCGTTGTATGTGTCAATCCTGCATCCTGAAGCTTCCGGCCGAGAGGGTCGTCTTGAGCGATCAACAGAAGGTCTTTGTCCAGCCCTAGGCAAAAAAGGACGCTGGCGTAGGCACCCATGGTCACGGCGCTATCGCCGCGCTCGATTGCCCTGAGCGTGTTCCGGCTCATCCCTGCACGCTCTGAAAGCATGGTTGTCGATATCTTGCGGCGCAGGCGAGCCAAACGAAGGTTTTCTCCCAAAAGTTTGAGGGTTCCTTTGACGGTTGGCGGCGGTGGCGCGGTTTTTCGTGGCATATAAACCTCCTATTGGTAACTATTATAACCCAAAACTAACATTTTTGGTCAAAATAATTACCATTATCATAAAAATATTTTATAACAATTGATAATTATTCTAACCATTAAACCCCTTTTTGGTTAAAATATTGAGCATTATAAAAGAGATACTTTTTTCATTTAAAAACTGAAATTTAGTTCCCAGATTTGCCCTACATGCCAGTTTCCACATATCTTATCTATTTTGGAATTGCTGCCGGATTAGTTCTGCTATTTCTCTTTATCCGATGGTTATTGGGAATTTGGAAACTGGCAACTCTCATCACCAGACTAACTCCTGAAATTCTGGAGTCGGTACCATTTTTTAAATTAGTTGATATGCTTTTAGGCCGATCACATGCAATGGAGAGGCATAGCCCATTAACGAAAATTGAGCAACATAAGAAAAGAGCGCAAAAAGGAATAACACCGGAGGGAATACAATTAAACCCAGTACACTCAGGACGATGGAATTCTTATTATATCATGTTGCATATTATTGATGTTGCTCAAAATTTATGGCTTAAGAATAATACAAGAAGAAAAGAATGCTACATCTTTAGATGCGATAAAATAATTGGAACAGTCATCAAGCAATTTACAAAAGAAGCCATATCAACCAGGATGGCTTTTGTTGTGATCAATAAAAAAGGAGAGGTCGTCACCGCGTTTCCCATGGTCGAGTCAGAAAATAATGAAAACGCAATAGTGCTAAATATTAATGAAAACGAAATCATTCATAACACAGATCAGCAGTATAAATAAAAATTAATTAATCCAGGAATGACAGATATTGAAAATTACTCGGAATTGATAGATGAAATATTCGAGAAGCGAATTACGGCTTTTGATAAATCAAAAACTTCAACAAATTATATTCTTGGCGCATTAAATAACGCCGCTGAATATAAATACTTTAAAGAAAATTTTGTTGCTAGGATTAAACGTTTGCGGTCAATATACATCAATGACCCAGCAAATTTATCTTCAATTATTGTTAAGGTAAATGAGATCGCAGGGAAAAGCAATTGGGATGGGGCATTTGCTGAACTCGCAGCATATGATCACCTTAGCCAGGACTTATTACATCATAGTAATTATATTTATAAACCAATAAAACTGGATCAAACAATTGATGCATCGAAAACATTTGCATCCGAATTAGGGCAAACTAAAACAAATTTGGACGGCCTTATCGATGACTTTTCATTATATTTTGATGTGAAAGTGTTTAAGGATGTTGTAACCCAAATACTTGAAAATCTTTTTAAGGCGCTAAAAAAACATTTTAAAGAAAATGATTTTTCCATCTTCCCGAAATATTCAAAAGAAACAAGCTATCAGGAATTTGAATTAAAATTTAACGATTTGCTTGCAGAATTAAAATCTGAAATTGAACCTTCCAAGCCCTTAATAAGAAGTAAGGTTATACCCGATTTATGCTATCGAATTAAATGGGAAAGAGGGCTGCATGTGTCCACAAGCTCATATCAACCTTATGAGCATGCCATGAATCAGCACCGGAACGTCTTTAATTATTCGGATAAATTTTTGAAAGACAATGCGTGCATGATAGTGATGGTTGTGTTTCCATGGTATAACCAAATCATTACAGAATTTAATCTTAGTAATACGCGACTATATCGTTCTATGTCGAGAAGAGTATTTTGCCAATATATGCAGGATAAAACTCCATTTAAAACTTTGAATAACGCTTTTGCTGGAAAGCAAACAATATATGAAGTATCCCGAAAATTATCGGGTATTATTTTTTTAGAAGATAAAAGCATGCTAGGTGATAACCCACATGAAACAAATGTAAAATCTTACATTTATCTTAATCCTAATGCTGATCATAAACTACGCAACTCTTTAGCATTTGATTATTTACGTGGACTTCACAATACTGAGTTTGACGATTTTGAGCATGACAATTATTAAGCATGAATGAGATATGAAATATCTCTGCAAGGATAGAAGTTTCATTAAATAAAAAACCAAGCTCCGTCGAATGACTCACTCGGTATCCCATGAAAACACAAAATTTGAAATTAGATTTTAAACTACTAAAGAATGTAAAACTGTTTTGAATATTTTTCTCCTTCGGAAATAACTTCAACAAAAAGGAAATGATAAATTTTTTACTATAAGATTCAATTTCATAGGAAGAATTCATTCGGGATTATTATTTTGATTTAATTATTTGCCATTTCATCGGCAAGATTGGCGAGGGGGAAAGAAAAACACAGATTATCAGCTAAAAAGTAATCGAATTTCTCAGAAACTATAATTTTGCCGAAGCATACCTATCGTAACGCCGAGCAAGGATAAAAACGTACGTAATTTTATTGTTTCTCAACTTCTGGAAAACAAGCAACATGGTTTCGGGTATTGTTCTGAATACAGCTACCATGATTGACCTTCAAAAGATATTTTATTGTTTCCATTGAAATGGTTACGATTTGGTTAATTTTGCGCCCGTCTACTACAAGGTGAAATTAAATTTGCTGGTAGCAATCTCGAAACGAGTAGCAGCAAACTAAAACCCGCAAGTTTTATGAAATTATCAAAGTTCAATTTCGACCTCCCCAAAGACATTATTGCACAATACCCCACTGCTGAGCGTGATCAGGCAAAAATGATGGTGGTACATCGGAAAACTGGTAAAATTGAACATAGAAAATTCAAAGAAATCATTGAATATTTTAATGAAAAAGACGTGATGGTGCTCAACAACACGAAGGTTTTTCAGGCACGTCTCTATGGCAGGAAAGAAAAAACCGGCGACAAAATAGAGGTCTTCATGCTACGTGAGCTCAACAACGACATGCATTTATGGGATGTATTGGTAGATCCAGCGAGAAAAATACGTGTGGGTAACAAATTATATTTCGGCGATGATGATATACTCATTGCCGAAGTAGTAGACAATACCACATCACGTGGTCGTACGATACGCTTTCTGCACGACGGCACCCATGAAGAACTGAAGAAGATCATCGAAATACTCGGTGAAACGCCACTGCCTAAATATATCAAGCGCAAACCCGACGAAGAAGATAAGGAGCGTTACCAGACAGTATTCGCCAAACATGAAGGTGCCGTGGCTGCCCCTACTGCTGGTTTTCACTTCAGCCGTGAATTGTTGAAGCGCCTCGAGATTAAAGGAATCAACTTTGCAGAAGTAACGCTGCATGTGGGGCTGGGTACATTCCAGACCATCGAGGTGGAGGACCTTTCCAAAAATAAAATGGATGCTGAATATTTTAAGGTGGACAGCAAAGCTGTGGAAGTGGTAAATAAAGGCCTTGATGAAAACAGGCGGGTATGTGCCATCGGTAACACATCGATGAGAGCCTGCGAAAGTGCCGTATCTGCTACCGGCAGGCTGAAAACAGATGAAGGTTGGACGAATTTATTTATCCATCCACCTTACGAATTTTCTATCTGCAACTCGATGGTGACAAATTTCCACCTGCCCAAAACCAGTCTGGTGATCATGGTGGCCGCCTTTATGGGCTATGATCTCACCATGGAATGTTATAAGATTGCCATGAAAGAGAAATACCGTTTCTTTTCCTATGGCGATGCCATGCTGATCATAGACTGATCCACATCTGACATAGAAAAACCCCGCCATGGACTACCGGAGCGGAATTTTTTAATTCTTTGGGGTATATGAGCGTTTTCTGCATCATCATGCTCACATCTGAATGGCCAGCAACTTCCAAATTTTCTTCGATCAGGTTTAAAGCTTCCTTCTATTTATAGTTCAAATATTTGGTTTAGAAATATCCAATTATCTATACTTTTAGTATATTTATCCGTATATTTTTAAACTATTTCCTTGCAGTAGTTTATTTTTTCCTGTATTTTTATACTATGAGTATAGATAATATAACAAAAATAAACCAACTTATCAGAAACTATCCGGCAGGAATAGTATTCCAATCCTCCTGGCTGGAAAGGCAGGGGTACAGCCTTGCGCTACAACAGCGCTATAGGAAGAGCGGCTGGCTGCAGCTCGTGGAGAGGGGGGCACTGATACGTCCTAATGATAAAGTGGGTTACGAGGGAGCTGTATATGCTTTACAGACCCAAAGCGGCCTGACCATCCACCCCGGCGGCAAAACGGCCCTGAACCTTCTTGGCAGGGCTCATTATCTCGAATTATCCAGTAAGAAGGTGACGATCTTTGGGGGCAAGGATGAAAAATTGCCCGGATGGTTCAAAAAACACGACTGGGGGTTGAAGGTTGAATATTTTTCAACGTCCTTTCTTCCAACCGGAGTGGGGCTTGTTCAGGTTGAAGTCGGCAATTTTTCACTCCAGGTGTCCGGGCCACACCGCGCCATACTCGAATGCCTGTATCTTGCCCCCAAAAAAGCAGGATTACAGGAATGCTATGAATTGATGGAAGGATTAAATGACCTGAATCCTTACAAGGTTCAGCAACTTCTTGAGGAATGCACCTCTATCAAAGTCAAACGCCTGTTCCTGTATTTTGCCGAGCGTGCGGGGCATGCTTGGTTCAAAAAACTGGATTTGAAAAAAATAGATCTAGGCAGCGGCAAACGCAGTATTGTAAAAAACGGCACTTATGTCGAAAAGTATCAGATAACCGTTCCGAAAGAATTGGCCCAGGATGATAAAGCAAGCGTATAAAGATCAGGTTGCATTGTTATTAAGAGTCCTTCCGGAAGTCGCAAAGGAAGGATGCTTTGCCATGCATGGCGGCACGGCAATAAATTTGTTTGTTCGCAACATGCCGAGATTGTCTGTCGATATAGATTTAACGTATGTGCCGATAGAGGATCGGGAAACGTCATTGCATAAAATTAATGCTGCACTGGAAAGAATAAAAGAGAATGTCATCAAACTCATTAAGGATGTAAAAATTACCGATGAGCAAGAAAATAATAAAGCGCATAAACTTTATATTTCTTTAAAGGGCGTTCCGATCAAGCTGGAAGTTAATCTGATCAAAAGAGGAACTTTGACAGATCCGGTTAAGATGGAGCTTTGTGCAAGAGCACAGCAAGAATTCAATTCTTATTGCGAAATTAATGTTGTTTCTTTCGGTGAGCTGTATGGCGGGAAAATTTGCGCTGCGATGGATCGCCAACACCCAAGAGATTTATTTGATGTGAAACTGCTTCTGGATGCCGAGGGATTTAATAAAGAAGTTAAGACAGGATTTATCTTTTTCACCGCTGGAAGTAATAAGGCTCTTCATCAAATGATCAACCCGCATCTTCATGACCAGCACGATGCATTTGAAAACAGTTTCGAGGGAATGTCAGATGAACCATTTACGTATGAGGAATTTGAAACGATACGTCAGAAATTAATTCAGGTTATACGGCAAACACTGACGAAACAGGATCGTGAATTTTTATTGAATTTGAAAGGTTTAACACCAGATTGGAGCCATTACAATTTTGAAAAATTTCCAGCCGTTCAATGGAAGCTTTTAAATCTTCAACATTTAAAAGAAACGAAGCCTGAAAAACATCAGGAACTGTATGAAATTTTAAAGAATGAATTACAACTATAGACTTTTTAATAAAAGAAAACGAACTGAATAATATCTTTCATTTTGGGTTTACTGCAAATTAAACAACGTGATTATTTACTGTTCACGCCAAATTTCATTTGATGGTTAAATAATTTTTGTAATTGGGATAGGTAGAATAAATCCAATTTAAGAACGCGGCATCACTATTAAATTGCAGTCCTGAATTTGTAACTACTAAGTCAAGACCTGAATAAATAGATGTTCGTAAAAGGCCTGCTACCTCAAGCCTCATTTTTTCAAATTCGTTTTGACGATAAAGTTCTTCCAAGTCGTAACCCGAGGTTTGCAAAGTTGGCCTACTATTCATAGGTCTAAGTTAATAA
>CAYXBK010000015.1:0-106450 GCA_964463165.1 uncultured Chitinophagales bacterium | reverse complement strand
TGCATTTCCCATTGCATTTGTGCGTGCACCCGCATCCGAATAACCGGTTTGTGCAGCGGCAAGAAAGGGAAGCAACATTGCAAAAACTGCAATGAAATGAAGTGTGGGTTTCATCTTTGTAAAGATAAAAGAATTCATATTGCAATCGAAAGGAATTCGCCTGGTATCTGATAAAATTTATGTGAATAACTCCTTCCTTATAACTAGCCTGTTACCTGCTTAAACGCATAAATTTTCAACTGTCTCATGAATTGCATGAGATATGGTAAATTTATTCTGTCATATTTTCCATATGAAAAAAATAAGCATAGCCCTGTTTTTATTTTCTGCCATACAATTGCATACCCAAATAGTGCAGGTAGCAGATATTCGCCCCGGTACTTCAGGATCTGATCCCGAGTCACTTATTTTTATAAATGGTAAATTATTTTTCAGGGCTGATAATGGTGCGCAGGGAAAAGAATGGTTTACAACAGATGGAACAGAAGCAGGAACCGTTTTATTAAAGGATATTTATCCGGGAATGAACGGCAGTGCATTACCGGCAACCACGTATTCAAATTATTGTACTTATAATGATCTGCTTTTGTTTGAAGCAGTGGATACTGCAAATAATAATGAATTATGGAGAAGCGACGGAACAACGGCGGGCACTTTTAAAGTAAAAGAAATTTATCCCGGAAATTTAATCGGCGGCATGCATGCTTCGCTGCAAAATGCAGGAGGAACGGTTTATTTTGCAGCTGATGATGGCGCACATGGAATTGAGATCTGGACAAGCGACGGAACAGAAGCAGGAACCTATTTGGTATGTGATATTGATTCAACCGCACCTTCAATGAATTCAACACCGGAAAAATTTTATGCATATAATGATCTTATTTATTTCAAGGCGACAAAAGATTTACTGGGCGATGAAATCTGGGTAACAAATGGAACTGCCGCAGGAACATATATGCTGAAAAATATGAATAACGGAGATGGCGATGGATGCCACCCGGATTATTTTACAGATTATCTGGGTATTATTTATTTCACTGCATACACCGATCTCGATGGCCCGATCGATACCGAACTCTGGAAATCTGATGGCACTGCTGCAGGTACGCAACTTGTAAAAGATATTGCACTCGGCATTGCTGAAGGACTTCCCAGGTATTTAACTGTGGTAAATAATAAATTATGTTTCTCTGCAAAATCATCCGGTACAAATTATGAATTGTGGGTGAGCGACGGATCAGAGGCAGGTACTGTTTTATTAAAAGATATTTTTCCCGGACTCACCGGATCAAACCCGCAAAATTTTACACGTGTTGATTCGGTAATTTTTTTCAGTGCCGATGATGGCGTGAATGGAAAAGAACTCTGGAAAACGGACGGAACAGAGGCGGGAACCATGCTCGTAAAAAATATCCGGGCAGGAAGCAGTTCATCAAGCCCCGGAAATTTAATTGCTGTAAATGATATGCTGTTTTTCACTGCAAATAATGGAATGAACGGAAATGAATTATGGCAGAGCGACGGAACAGAGGCGGGAACAATTATGGTGCAGGATTTAAATCCTTCCGGTTCATCATCTCCAACCAATTTATTTTTTACCGGAAGCGATTTATTTTTCAGCGCCTCCGTTTCAGCAACAGGAAAAGAATTATATCGCCTTTCTATTTGCCCTTTAAATTTTGCAACGATTACACCTGCAGGTGCAACCGAATTTTGTAAAGGTGGTTCTGTTACTTTAAATGCTGCAACCGATCCCGGATACACGTATCAATGGATAAAAAATGGAGCAAATATTACAGGTGCAGCATCATCTTCTTACATCGCAACTAAAACCGGAAATTACCAGGTGCAAATCATCAGCGGTACTTGTGCAGATATTTCCGAAACAATTGATGTAACAGTTTATAATAAACCAAATCCCGTGATCTCAAATCCTGATGCCACAAATGATCTTTGCTTCGATACATCCATTAAATTAAAAACAGGCACAGCTCCGGGAAATATTTATCAATGGTATAACGGTGCTTTTGCAATAGCCGGTGCCACTTCCAATATTTATTTTGCATCCGTCGCCGGAAATTACAAAGTGCATGTGACGAATGTAAATGGCTGCAGTAAACTGTCGGCGCCCTATGCAATCATTCAAACCTGCAGAACAGGAGAAGTCCCGAAAAATGATTTATCTGTTTCTCCCAATCCATGCAATGGTAATTTTAAAATAGCAGGAGACAATTCATTTTCAGCCGATGCAGAAATTCGAATGATGAGCCCGGATGGGAAGGAAATTTTTGCTGTCGAAAAAAGAATAACCGGTTCTGAAATTGAAATGCATTTGCCGGATGGAATTGCTGCGGGAATATATTTTCTTGTTGTAGTTGAAAATGAAAATATCACCCGCACTTCAAAATTTGTTGTGGAATAAAATCCGGTCAGGGATGCGTTGAAATAAATTCAGAAATAAATTCAAGGACTGCATTTTTTATCTGATCTCTCACAATCCGTGTTGCTACAATTTTATCTTCGTGTGTTCCTGCAAATTGCGAAGGATCATCGAAATCCCAAGCAATTTTTTTATGCATACCTGGAAATACAGGGCAACGCTCCGAGTTCTTTGCATCGCATACTGTAATTACATAATCAAATGATTTCCCTGCTTCGTGCATTTGAAAAACATCTTTTGTTTGATTTTTGGAAATATCAATTCCATCTTCCGTCATAACCTCAACTGCAAGCGGATTTAACTTTCCTGGTTCAAGCCCGGCGCTTTCCGGCGCAAAAATTTCGCCTCCGAATTTTTTCATATAGGCTTCGGCCATCTGGCTGCGGGCGCTGTTGTGGATACAGAGGAATAATATGTTGATCTTCGGCATCAGGTGTAAAATTAAGCTGTTTACCTAAACGCAAAGAACGGTCAATTTAAATTTTCGTGATGAAAATGAGAATAAATTCCACAGTTTTTTTCAAATTGTGTGTGCTTATTAATTCTGCATGCGTTGTAATTCAGTAAGTTATGACCTGAGGTTTGATTCTTGCAAATATTCTATCTAAAATTAATTCTATGAAAAGAATAGCAATGTTCATTTGTGCGACGGCACTATCGGGATTTCTCTTTATGTCGTGTAAATCCGATGATCCCGGCACCAGTGATGGTATGGCGCATCTGAATTTGTATTTAACAGATGCACCGGCAGATTATGATGCGGTTTATATCGATATCCAGTCTGTTGAGATTAATTCGGAAGGTGAAGGATGGCATACTTATACGTTGTTGCATCCGGGAGTTTATGACCTGTTGAAATTTAATTCAGGAGTAGACACTTTGATGATTTCGGAAGATATGTCGCCACGCACAATTTCACAGATCCGTTTAATTCTCGGATCAAATAACAGTGTTGTGGTTGACGGAATTTCTCATCCGCTTGAAGTTCCTTCCGGTGAAGAATCAGGATTGAAATTAAATGTACATTACACATTCGAAGCGGGAATTGTTTATGATCTATGGATGGATTTTGATGCGGAAGCTTCCATTGTTAAAAAAGGAAATGGCGATTATTCACTGAAACCTGTCATCCGTATTTATACGCAGGAATTAAGTGGTGCAATTTCAGGGTTTATCAGTCCGGCCACTGCTGCATTTTCAGTGCAGGCAATTACACCAAGTGATACGTTCGGAACTGCAATTTCAGCGGAAGGTGCATTTTTAATCGGTGGTTTATCTGCAGGAACTTATGATGTGCATTTTTCAGCTGTTGCCGGTTTTGCAGACATAACTGTGGAAGATGTGGAGGTTTCCACAGGATCTGTAACTGATATCGGGACTGTTATAATTCCACTTTAAGATAAGATAAGAGGATCAAAATAGAAGTGTCAATTCATGGGCGGGCAATTGTAGGGTTGTTCCGCCCTTTTATTATTAATTTAAGCGGAACAATTTTTGATTTGCTCAGAAATGTTTTAAACCGATTACATGCATAAAAAAATTACCTTACTTCTGCTTTTGTTTAAAGCCGTTTATTCTTCGGCACAAACAGATACCATCACGTTCACCAAAATTTCCGGCTACGAATTCGACCATCCGTTTTTACCTTACTCTGCTTATACGAGTATTTTTAATGCGAACGGAGCACCATTTATTTATGCAGCCTGCCGGGAATTAGGATTGGTAACATTTGATATTTCAGATATAAATGATCCCGTGCCTGTTGATACGATCCCGCCGTTGCTATTGCACAATCTGCGACCTACCAATGTTTCGCAAAAAGGAAATTATTTATATGCAGCACTGGGTGGATTCGATGGTTTGTTTCCGCAATCTGCCGGAATAGGAATTTTGGATCTTGACGACCCGGCGCATCCTGAAATAAAAGATATATGGGATTCAACTGCATATAATCAGGGGGCGGCAATTGCAATTTCAGATGGTGAATTTGCTTATATCGGCGCAATGGACAGAGGAGTAATTATTTTAAATGTGAGTAATAAAACCAATATCAAATTCATTTCTTCCATACTTCCCGATCCGAATTTCCCTGAAGCACCGGATTTATTTTCAGTGCCGAATGCAAGGGGTTTATGTTTATATGGAGATGATAAATTAATGGTTGCAAATGATGCGGGCGGTTTGCGCATGATTGATATTTCGGATAAAGAAAATCCAATTGAAATTGGTAAATATGCTAACGAAGGAATTGAAACCATTGCACAATCCGCTTATAATAATGTGGTGGTAGTAGATCATTATGCATATATCCCGGTTGATATGTGCGGGCTCGATGTGGTGGATATTGCAGATGAAAATATGGAAACGGTTTATTGGTATAACCCCTGGGATTGCGATTCTTCCAATTGGGTGGGCAGGCCCGGACATACGAATGAAATTAAATTAAGAGGTGATAGTTTAATATTTATTTCGGGCGGCGACAGTGAAGTGCTTGCATTTGACATTACCGATCGGGAAAATCCAAAATTGGTAGGAGCATATGCAAATGTGTACGACAGTATTGTTGCATGGGCACTGGATATCCGTGATAATTATGTTTCACTGGCACTTGTAAATAATGAATTTATCGGAATACCATATTATTCAAATATCGGCGGGATATCTATTTTGGAAATGGATCTTGTTCCTTACGTTGCTATTCAAAATGCTGATTTTGAAAATCAGGTTTTCAATATCACACCAAATCCTGCAGATGCATTTATTAAAATCAAAACAAACGCAAACTGGCAATACCTGGAAATATATGATTTGGATGGGCGATTAACAATACAATCGGGTTTAAAATCAACGATTGATATTCGGGATTTGCCGCATGGAATGTATTATGCAAAATTCTTCAGCAGTAAAAATGAATTGATGGGTGTTGCCCGCTTTATCAGGCAATAATACCGATGTAAATTGCAAATGCAATTGCTGCGAGCAAAAGGCTTAAAAATAAAATGCGGATAAATACAGGGAGATTTGCAATTTTCTCACCGCCATTTTCACCATAATATAAATATACTTTCCGGTATACATATTTCCCTTCACCATCCACATAATTTCTTTTCTCTGAAAACAATTTTCCTTTTTTAAATAGTTTGCTCCATTCAAGCAAACGGATACTCAGCCGGGGTAAACCGGAAACTAAAATTGTTGCAAGCATAATTCCTGCAAATAAAAAAGAAGGTATGATAGTCGCCACTGTGTGATTTTATGGGCTTAAATTTACAAACAAAAAAATACCCTGCCCGCGGTGAAACGGACAGGGTGCCACATCAAAAATAAATAAAGAGGGTTGGTTAATTTACCAAGCTGACCTGCTTTATCGTTACTGCGCTATGAGAAACGAATTTTAGTAAATATTCTCCCGAAGCCTGGCCGGAAAGGGTAATCTGCTGATCGTTACCCGGCAATTGCAGGCTGTCGATTAATTGCCCTTGCAAATTATATATTTCAAGACGGAGATCAGCAACAAGATCATTTGTATGAATTGTGAGATTTCCGTTTGTAAGTGTCGGATAAACAGTAATGTTTTTATCCAGTGAAATATCATTCACATCAGTGAGCTGAGTGATCTCAACGGTTTTACAACTTATATCCTCACCGTACACATTTGTTGCTGTAAGACATGCATTATAAATGCCGAGGGCTGTATAAATATGTACCGGGTCTTTTAAATTGCTTGAAAGCCCGTCGCCGAAATTCCATAAATAATCACTTGCATCCACGCTGAGGTTATCGTAGGTCACAACATTATTTACCGTATTGTAAGAATATTCTGCAGTCGGGTCATACGGTTCAAATCTGCTGTAATCATATCCGCGATAAATTATATCATTATCTGATGTGATCGGATCCGGTGCTTCATTTTCAAGTGAACTGCCGGGTTCCCTGTCCTGCATCCAGAGTGTATGTACTTTGTTGTCGATTGTCGACCAGTATAATGTCGGATTTATATTTTCAAAATTTTGTTCTGCGAGATAAGTTAAATTAATCGGAGTTGACCAGCTCAGTCCATTATCTGTTGTATAAAAACCAAAAATATCTCTGAATGATTGTGCGGATGAAATTGTGGGATCCCCGAAATAATCCGTGTATTCAACTTCCTGCGTGTAAACGATATAAATATTTCCGGTTACAGGATCAACAGTTGCTGCAGGCATTGAATTAAATCCGCAACCATAATTCGGAAGATCGGCACCGATGCCTGCAAATGGATCACCGTCGCCATCCCAATCCACTAATGGAAAATCAAGATATTGCACACTGTCGGCACCGAATGTTTCATTCCAGTACCACATACCTGCATATCCCGGAAAATAACTCCATGCATTATCATCCGCTTCAGTATCCAGAATTCTTGTTACACCGGTCCATACATGCATCATTCCCGAATTATCTATTGCGAGTGAAAGACATCCGTCATGAGAATACATTGTATCCGCCACACCATCACCTGTAATATCTGAAATTGTATTCCCATCAAAATTCGGCATTTCGAATTCGATTAATCTTGTTCTGGTCCATGATCCGACATCACCATTTGAAGTTGATTTCCAAACGGCAAGATCATTAATACTGTTTCCTGCAACAATATAAACATCAGAACCAATTGCACGGATCACATAACATTCCGCACCCATAATACTATAACCGGATGCAGTATCAATACCGGGCAAACGCAAACCATTTATATCCCACGTTGCACCACCATCGGGTGAACGGTAATAAATCATATAATCATTTTTATTTGCATCGTCGTCATTTGCGACGAGCAGATGTACATAATTTGATCCTTCTGCAACTGCAGCACGTGGCCATGAACCGTAAATGGATAATGAATTCGGATTTTCCGTCCAGCTGTTTGAACCCGGCGCATCATTTTCATAAATCACAATATTATTTGTGCCGTCGTGAGCAAAATACATTTCATGATCACCCACATTTACAATTGTTGGAAACCCTGTACGAATGTCTTCAATTCTTGTAACCGGTGCCGGTCCCCATGTTGATCCGTCGTAGGAATTATAAAATGTTCCGCGGTCCGGCCTTGCATCACTCAAACTTGTTGAACCGGTAAATACTGCAGAAACAGTTCCGTCTTCATACACAAGTAATCTGCCCGGTGCTGTTCCGTTTGAAGGAAGGTCATATGTAGTATTGCCGACAAAATCACCGCCGTCGCGGGAACTACCAGTTTTATAAAATGATTCGTGATCTGCAGGTGTGATCACTTCGTTGTGCAAGGAAGTTGTATAACTCTGATCACTGACCTTTGTAACAATTTTATTTAATTTTTGATTTTTTTCTGTTGCATTTTGCGCATACAGAAATTGTGTCATGAGCACACAATAAGCAACGTAAATTAATTTTTTCATAGCCGTTATTTTTTTGATAGTTTGAATAATCGGCTGAAAAAGTAGATTGAATTATTTCATAAAAAATAAACGGAATGTCATTTAAGAAATCATTAATGTTAATTAACGAAAAATCCCGCCGATTGGCGGGATTTAACTTAATTAATTTAACTTAAAATTTTATTTGCTTACAGTAAATTGAGAAGTAGCGTATCTGCCGTCTTCACCAATCACTTTCACAATATAATTTCCACTTGATAAATTATTTACATCAAACTGAATTGTATTTGCATTCAATGTTGAAGGTGCGATTACTCTTTCGCCAATGCTGTTATATACTTCAGCTGATAATGATCCGTAATTGCCATCCACATTTAATGTAATATAAGATGAAGCAGGTGAAGGATACATATGAATCGACTGTTCGAGCGACTGATCAACTACGGCAATATTCGCAATTGTAACTGTTTTACAAGTTGTTTTGTCGTCGTATACATTTGTTCCGGTTAAACAAACATTGAATGAACCGGTTGCTGCATATATGTGATTTGTGTTTTTAGTTGAAGCAGAACCGCCGTCACCAAATGCCCATTCGTAAGTATCGGCATCAACAGATAAATTCGTAAATGTTACCAATGCATCTGTTACAACATAGCTGAAATCTACTGTTGGCGGATATGGATTAAATCTGTCGAAATCAAATCCACGGAACATAATATCATTATTATCGATCGGATCGGCAGGTGTTTCAAAGGCATTACCCGGTTCCTGATCCTGCATCCATAAAACGTTTACAACATCACCCATAGTTGTAGGAGTTGTTGTAGGATATACGTTTTCATAATGCTCGTTTGCAACATATGAAAGGTTTACAGGAGAACTCCATGAAAATCCACCGTCTGTTGAATAAATACCGAATAAATCTCTGAAAGACTGAGCTGCAGGATCTGCAGGATCACCGATCCAGTCTGTATATTCAATTTGCTGTGTATATACGAGGTAAATATTTCCTGTTGTCGGATCGAGAGAAGGTGTAGCCTGAGAAGTCATACCGATACCATAGTTCGGAAGATCTGCACCAATACCATCAAATGGATCACCTGATTCGTCCCAGTCAACCATAACGTCGAGGTATTGCACACTGTCTGCACCCATCGCTTCATTCCAGTACCAAATTCCGGAAACGCCCGGGAAATAGCTCCAGCCACCATCACCAGGTGTATCATCAAGAATCATTGTTGCACCTGCAAATACATGTGCCATTCCTGAATTATCAATTAGAATTGAAACTGCACCGTCTTGTGTAGTGATAGTATCAGCAATACCGTCACCGGTAATATCACTGATCACATCATTATAACCCGGAATAGGGAATTCAATAATTCTTGTTCTTGTCCATGAAGAACCGTTATCAGTTGATTTCCACATTGCAAGGTCATTCACGCTTTCGCCTGAAACCACCCAAACATTGTTACCGGCAGCAAGGATTTTATAGCTTTCTGCTCCCATTATACCGTAAAGTGTTGTATCCTCAACACCTGGTAAATAAGAATTCATGATATCCCATGTTGCACCACCATCAGAAGAACGGTGGAATAGCAAACGCACATCAGAACCTGTTCCCGGATAATCAGCACTCAGGATATACACATAGTTTCCTGAAGAGGCTATTCTCGGCCATGTTCCTGTAAGAGTTAATGAAGAACCCATTTCAGTGAAAGATCCTGTAAGTGCAGGAGCACTGAATAAACCTAATTGGTTGGCGCCATTATGTACTACAAACATTTCTGTTCCGGCTTCACCACCGAGGTTTGTTAACTGCGGGAAACCTGTGCGGTAAGATTCTTCTCTTGCGTTGGTAATTGCACCCCAGGCACCGCCATCATAGTTATTGTAATAAGTACCGCGATCAGAATATGCAGCAGCTGTTTCTTCGGAACCCGTATATACTACTGATACTTTACCTGATGGATAAACCAAAAGACGGTCGTTTGGACCTGCATTCGAACCAAGTCCGTAAGTAGTATTACCCACGATGGTTCCACCAGCTCTTGAAGAAGAAGTTTTCATCATATTCCCGAGAAATCCTTCTGTATTTAGAGGAGCTCCGTTGTCAACAGGCTGTGTAATGAGGAATGATTGCGTTGAAACAGGCGCTGTCACCAACTTGCGCAGTTCCTGGTTCTTTTCTGCCGTGGCATTCTGTGCAGACAGCCCTGCAACAAAAGCTCCGGCAATAATTGTTAGTATTAATTTTCTCATAGCTTAAAATTTTTGATGAATTATTAAATATCTCCAAAGATATAAACCTTAAGTTAAATTAAGTAAAGAAATCCATTATGTTGCCGAATAATGACGAAAAACCTGAATCGCCCTGCAGGTATGGAATTTTGAACCTTTTGAGGCGGTTTGGAAAATGATCCATTCCCGGATTTTAACAGCCTGCAGCTCTTAACATAAAATGTGTTATTGGTGAAATTACCCTGCGCATTTTAACAAGTTGCAACAGCCTATTCAAACCGAATCATTTTTTGTGCAGAACGGGAATTCAAAAATTGCTTTTTATTGCAATTCAGATCTGAGCAAGCAATGATCTGTTTTTATATTGCATTTATAAACGGGAGAATTTGGAGCCTTTCAATTCAAGTGGTGTTTTTGCAATGGAAGGGGAAGAAGAGCAAATTACCAGGTTTTTGAAAACGGGGTACAGATAAATTTTCAGGCCTGTAAGTTGAATGTGGATAAATTGATCAGAGCGAAGATGTGATTTCAACTGAAACCGGCAATAAAAACTAAAAAACAGGAAATGAAGAAAGCAGGAAGAAACCGAAATGAAAATTGCCCTAGCGAAAAAGAATGCGATCAGGAGATCAGAAATTCATTTTTGAAAACTGTCGCATACCGATAAATATTTTTTGAATTATGATGTATTTCAAATTCTGAAATAGAAACCGGAAGAATTATTTACGAGATAAAAATCGGAGTTGAAATAAAAAAAGAATGGGACCAGAATTCTGATCCCATTGTTAAATTTAAAAGCTGCTTGTAAATTACATGCCTCCGTTTCCGTTTGCAGGAGGGGCAGCAGCCGCAGGTTTCGCTTTTTTACCGCCAGATTTCTTAGCTGATTTCTTGCCAGATTTCTTAGCGGCCTTTTTGGCGCCAGATTTTTTCGCTGCTTTTTTGCCAGCTTTTTTCGCTGCAGGACGACCGCGTTTACCAGCTTTTTTTGCCGGTTTTTTTGCTGCCTTCTTAGTAGCTTTTTTTGCTGTTTTCTTTGCACCTTTTTTAGCGGCGCTTTTTTTAGCGGCTGGACGTCCACGTTTGCCCGCTGATTTTTTTGTTGATTTTGCCATTGGAAAAATATTTGGTTATTGCAAAATTATAAACAAATTTATATTATCAAAAGAAATAAAAATATTTTTTGTTGATTTTCACATGTTTTGCACATTATTATATACAAATCATTATTCAATCAATCCTTTTGCACTTCAATTCGTGTTCAATCATGCGATTTGAATTTTAATTTCTGCCGGATGTATACCTGTTGCATGTAGTTTGAAACACTTGTGCGAATAATTTCGGGAGACATTCAACCGGATCATGTTTACCATTTCAATTCGATTCTTTATCGCGAAGATAAAAAATGAAATCGGTTGGAGGGAGATTTGTAATACCGATTTCATGCAACATCGTAATGATCTGTCCGCGATGGTATGTGGAATGATTCATACAATGCATTACAATTTCCCAGTTGAGTGATTGATAATCTTTTCCATTGATTGTTTTATAAAAGCATATGCCCGTAAAAAATGATTCGGGTTTTTGTTCTACAAAATTTCTGAAGTCTTCCGACTGCTGAATAAAATATAAATCATAACCTGCGAAATCATCTCCGTATTCCGCACTCGGCCATGCAGATAATGATATGCCCTGCAGGCGCTGCAGCCAGATCACCTGCGCATCCCAGATATGATAGATGGTTTTCCTGATCGTTGGAAAACTGCTGGGCACCAAATGATCTATTACATCTTGTTCTGTTTCCTGCAATAACTGAATGATGCGTTTGTTTGCCCAAACATTATAACGGGTGAGATTCAATAATACTTCTTTCATAATGCGTTTTAAACTGAACGTTCAAAATTAAAGAAAGTATATAAGTATTATTTGCGCAGCGAGTTAAAAACAGAAACCCCGATCAGTTCATCATAATCCCTGTCGTAAACATGCTGATATACAAATACGAGATAGTCGTTTTCTGTTTCATAATTGTTGCCTTCGGCATATGTGAAATCTGTTTTGCCGGTTTCCAGATGCTGAAAGGCATACATGTAATTATAAAATCCCTGTTTGAGATAAATTGATGCAGTGTACTGCAACCGGTCAAAATCGTAGGTCATTTCATTTTCAGGACCGAGCTGGAAATTGTTGAACTCTCCAAACACATAAAATTTACCGGAAGTGATAAAATAGGGATATTGCAAAGTGAAATGCACAAGTGCATAATCTCCCTCTGTTGAAACATCATTTACATTTTCAGCTTCAATTACATATTGCCCGTTCAAATCTTTCTCATAATAATATTGTCCGAATGATCTGCTTTCATCCACATTCACATATGCGTGCACCTGCTGATCAACCTTTTCCAGTTTTCGAATCCTGTCGCTTTGAAACCGCAATGTCTTTAAATCAAATCGCCTGAATTCTTTTCCGGCGGGAAAAACAATATCATCCTGATCATAGGTGATCAGATCATTGCTGATCAGCCGCGGTTTCAAATCTGTATATGCATTATCATATCTCCCGTTCTGCATCACCACCACCCTGATCTCATCATATGGATTGGATACACTGATGTTTTTTATATCTACCGTGAAATTGATTTCCTGGAATTCATTCCTGTATGCAATAAGATTCGGCCTCGCAACAGTCGGCTTTACAACCGCTTTATCTTCCCAGACAAAAAACCTTCTGATGATCACCGGCGTTGTTCTGTCTTCTGATTCCCAAACATAGATGAGATAATTCCCGCTTAATTTAAATTGTATATCCTCATTTGGAAACTGAACTGCATAATGTGTATAATGCTGATCTGTGGCAAACGAGAATTTATAATCATTCACAGGATTCTCTTCAAATCCGTCGAGATAATCAAATGTACTTAATCCGGATGGCTCCCAGTTTTTATTGCAGTGCACAAAAGTATAAGTGTAGTTTGTTACGGTTGCCCGCAGATCATCAAAACTCAATTCAAGTTTATCTGCGGATGCAAGAAGCACCATTGGATAACCAAGTTCGAGATCGGTTCTGTTCAGCTGAACAGTTTTGATGAAAGATTGATTTACAATTTCCTGAATGCCCTGTTGCGTATCCGGAATTTCTAAGCCGCCGGTTAATTCCGTTGAATCGGCAATGGGTTGTGCACCAAGATGAAATACACTGCATATATATAATACAGTGAACAAGTATTGAAACGAATGATGAATGCTTTCTGATTTAGCCATGAATGTTCTTTCGGAATTGCTTTGATTCCCAATTAAGATGCCAATATAATTACTGAGATTTGTATTTAAAATTATTCAGAATGAATCATACAAGAGAAGAGCAGCTTCATGCATTTTCCGCTTTGCTGGATATCATGGACGAATTGCGTGCGAAATGTCCCTGGGATATGAAACAAACAATGGAATCGCTGCGCAATCTTACAATTGAGGAAACATATGAACTTGCGGATGCGATTACAAAAAATGACCTGAAGGAGGTGAAAGAAGAACTCGGAGATATCATGCTGCATATTTTGTTTTATTCGAAAATAGGAGCGGAGAAAAGCGCATTTGATATTACCGATGTATTAAAAGCACAAGCCGAAAAACTGATTCGCAGGCACCCGCATATTTACCCGCAGGAAGAAAACGGCAGCCTGATAAATGTAAAAGATGACGCCGAAGTGAAGAAAAACTGGGAGCAGATAAAACTCAGGGAAGGAAAAAAATCTGTTTTACAGGGTGTGCCCGTTTCATTGCCCGCATTAATTAAAGCATATCGCATACAGGAAAAAGCGGGGCAGGTAAAATTTGAATGGGAGAATACAACGCAGGTATGGCAAAAAGTACATGAAGAAATTGAAGAGCTGAAAACAGAAACATCAAAAAATGATCTGGATCAGAATAAAATTGAAGATGAGTTTGGAGATGTATTATTTGCACTTGTGAATCTCTCCAGGTACATCCACGTTGATCCTGAAAATGCACTGGAACGCACAAATAAAAAATTCATTTCGCGGTTTCAGTACATAGAACAAAAAGCAGCTGAAGCAGGACGTAATTTAAAAGAGATGACACTTGCCGAAATGGATGCTTTGTGGAATGATGCAAAGAAAGAAGAAAGGGTGGGAGAGAGATGAGAATTTCATTGCACCCTCATTTCACAAAATCGTAACCTAAAAAAGCCATCAGGTTTGTGTTGAGTTTTATATTGATCATTTGAAGATCTTCCGCAGATATTTTAGCCAGATGTTCATTCTTCAGGAATTCTTCTTTTTTGGCGCCTGTAAATTTTCGTGAGGCGTATACCTTCTTTGCAGTCTTCATCTGATCAACCGGTGCAATCTGCAATGTATTTGCAATTTTATGCAACTCACGAAGCGGTTCCTGCAGCAAATCAACATACCGGATAAACAATATTTTATTTGTTTGTTTTGAGAATTCCATCCATTTGCCGTAAAACAAATTATATTCTTCAATATAATGATAGGCATGCGGCGGCCAGTTATTTTTCTGCGACCATTTTGTATAGCTCACAAACCAGCTGTACGGATCTTTTGAAATCACAAGATAGATATCCGGTTGCAATTGCAAAGCGTTTTCAAAATCCGGAAATGATGGAAAATACATTTGATTTTCAAACTGCGGTTCAGGGATGATTTCTTTATTGTCGTATAACCTGAAATGTTTATGATCAACTGCATTCCTTACGGCACCATTTCCGAATCTGCAATCCGGATAATTGAGATGGATGAGTGATTTGAGAAAATTTGTACCGCTGCGCTGTAATCCGTATAAAAGCAATTGCTTTTCAACCCCTGCTTGCGGAAATAATTTTTGCCTGAGCCTGCCGAACATCCGGTGCGAAATTAAAATAAAAAAGTCCGCCGTTCAGCGGACTCTTCTTTTTCATTAAAATGTCTTTGTTATTTTAAACATATAGGTGCTTCCTATTTTAGGTGCACCGACAAAATATTGCTGCTCGTGATTGTAGAGATTTGTAATCAGGAGTGCGAATTGTGTTTCATTTAAATATCGCGGTGTATAATTTAAGATCAGGTCCATATCATTTATTGCTTCAACAGTTCCTACATACGCACCGGAGTTTGCAGGATAAGAATCCTGCCATCTGAAATTCAATCCCACATTCAGATCAATTTTTCTGATATCATAACTGCCGCGGATACCGAGTTTGTTTTTCGGAGCATTTAATGCAACATATCCCAGTTGTGCACCTTCCAGTTCAACAGAATCTTTATCAACCCACGAATAGGAAAACATCATTGTAAGATCATCATTCACATACCATGTTGCTCCGAAATCGGCACCGATCTGCTGTATATTTCCAAGATTCACATAGGTAACATATTTTGCGGCATCCGGATATTCCATCGGAGAAATTGTTCCGATCGGTAAACCTGCACCTGCCGCAAGAATAATATTCAATAATTCATCAACACCGGTACCATTATTATTTCCCCCATAAGCAGGATCATCATCCAATGTTGAGGTAACCAAAGCAGCAAGCAAATCATTTGTTCCCGTTGTATCATTATAATTTTCCATCAGAATAGGTGCAACATAATTATATAATTCGGTTGCATCTATAAATACATTTGGTGTGATATCGGTAAGAGGACTCACATAATCCTGTATATAATTATAGTATACATCAACCGTTGCAAATATTTTATCATTTACGAGTGATCCTTTCCAGCCTGCTTCAATCGTATTGGTTGCAGAATTTTTAATGGATGCATAATCGCGGATATTATGCGGATCGATCACATCAAACGATTCGGTTGTAAGATTTAATGCGGCCACCTGATTTTTCGTTACGGCAATATCTTCAGGCAACCATGAAACGATCGCGGCACCCAAACCTAAAATTGTTGCATCAAATGCTGTGGTGAGCAAACCACGTGTTGCATCCCACACAACATTGTTCAATGCATAACTGTCGTCGAGCGAAAAATAATTATCACTGCCGTATCCGAGATATTGCGCATAGGGTGAAGTGTATTGCGGCAAACCTGTTGCATCATCATATGAATAATTAAATCCGTCGCGGTTGCCGATTGCATACAAAGGCATATATGGCGTATAAGTACTTCCCAAAATTCCCTGAAATGCTTCTGCATATCCTGTAAGATCCTGCAATTGTAAAATATCGAGATTTAAATTATTCGAGCTCGGTGCAGAAAATGAACGGTTGAATGTGAGCCGGAAGGTATTGCGTTGTGCGGGTTTATAAACGAATGCAGCCCTTGGAGAGAAAAAAGGCTGGTCAACAAAATTGTGATAATCATAACGCATTGCGGCGATGAGGCTCAGCATATCATTCAATTTATAATCTCCCTGCACATAAGCACCGGCTTCGGTAATATTATCGGTTGATTCATTTTCACCGTTAATTGTATTTTCGGTATCAGGCCTTGTGAGGATCGCATCAATTCCATACACAAGATTTAATTTTTGATTTGCAAGCAGACTCGCATATTGTACCTGGCCGACATATTGTTTCGAATGATCAATGATCAGATCTCCTGTTCTGAATAAATACGTATCGCCTGCATCACTTCCGTTCACAAAAAACTGTGCAAAGAAATTGCGGTTGATATAGCGCACCTGCCCATAATAATATTTCCAGTCAACTGCCTGACCCGCACCTATTCCCGTTAATTCGATTCCGTCATTTTGTGTTAAGCCTCCCGTAAAAATCAATTCGCTTTTATCTTTCATCCGGTAATCAAAACGCAAGTCAAGCCCGATTTTTTGGATGTGGTTATCTCTGATATTATCGATAGTATCTCCAACTAATTCTCTTCCTGTTGATGTCTGATATCCTTTTTGAATTTTTGCAGGTTCAAATGGATCATCGTACAACCAGTCAGTTCCGTCGAGGTAAGTAAATAAAATTTTATAACCGAAATTATCGCTTATTTTTCCGGAATGACGCAATGCTGCAGTGTAGATCATCCTGTCGCCGATATTATCAAAATCAAACTGCGGCGTATAATCACTGTATATTAATCCTGTTGAAGGGTCAACCGGGTTGCTGATCAGAATCGTATCGTCAATTTTGCTTCTGAACCCGATACCCACACTTGCTGTCGTCATATATTTTTTATCCTGGGCAAGTGGTGATTTTGTGATCAGGTGCACAACACCGTTCGAACAATTCGGTCCGTACAAAGCGGAAGCCGGTCCACGCAGTACTTCAATGCGGTCAAGATCGGTATTATCAGTGGGAATAAATGTTGCGACATTTGCCCTTAAGGAAGGAACAGCAGCATAGCGGTTGTCTACCATCATTAATAATGCACCGGAAAAAATATTATTATACCCACGCACAACAACATTTGTTTGAATCAAACCCGTATTCATTATATCTACACCCGGCACACCTTTTAAATTTGCCATCGGTGAAATGGCAACTGTATTTTTGATCTGTTCCGTTGTAATGAGGCTGATGGATGCAGGTGCGTCCAATATTTTTTCCTGCCTTCTCGAAGCGCTCACAACAACTGCATCAAGATTATTATTTGCCAATTGCAGTTGCACATTCAGCTGATTGCCTGCACCAAGTGCAACCTCCTGTTCGTTATATCCCACAGACCGGAAAATAAGAGCGGTACCGGTTACCGGGACTTCAATGGAATAATTCCCGTCGGCATCAGTTATAGTGCCGATCGTATTGTTTTCCTTTACGAGAATCGTTACACCGGGAAGTGATTCACCGGAAGAGGCATCCGTTACACGGCCTGATATTTGGCGATTTTGTGCATGTGTGAAACCTGTGAGGGACATAAAAAGCAGAATGAGCAATCCAAAACGTTTTTTCATTGGCCGAAGGTTAATTGGTGAATGGGTTGATTCCCGATACTAATTTTAAAGTTTAATTTTGAATTTTCAAATTTAAAGGATTTTATTATTCACATCTTATCAGTTTATTTTTTTGAAAAGCAGATCGGTACATAGCATAACAATATTCTTACTCATCATTTTCGCGGTAATCAGTTTCCTTTTTTACCTGAATGGAAAAAAGAATTATGAAACAGATACCCACGTGCACCGCATCCAGAGTGAATATCTTTCACTGGAACAAAAAATTATTGAAACCATCTCGGATGAAGTCATAATCAGTAAACTGATAACGGATTCTTACACGTTCGATGAGTTTAACAGGCTGGCACAGCTTCCCTTTGGAATTATAGTTTACCAGGGCGACAGTGCAATCATCTGGACGAATAATATTATTACACCTGTTCGTGCAAATATTATTTATAATGATTCTCCCTTATTTATTTCCGAATCGAACGGCAAGTATATCGTTATTCAGCATGAATTTCCGGGAAATGTGAAAGTGATCGGATTTTTTCCGGTGCAGTTTGAATATGGAATCAAAAATAAATACCTCAGCAATGTAAAAACCGATGGCATTCTGGTGCCGGAGCAATTTATCATCAGCGGAAGGGCCGGCCCCGGTTCTTATGCAATAAATTCCGTAAGCGGCAATCCGGTATTTTTTATTTCAGCCGACAGCAGTACAGCATCTGTTCCCGTGTATGATAATTGGATTTACGCGACAATTATTTTTTCGATTTTATTACTCCTTGCTGAATTATTTTCAATTGCCAGGATCATTATCCGCCGTATTCATCCGTTGCCCGGCATATTGCTGTTTGCCTGCATGCTTGCAGGTGTATATCTGCTGATCAACCGCTTCTTGTTTGATGCGATCTTCAGCCATCTGCCGCTTTTTGACCCGCAATTTTACGGTTCACCGGGTATTGCAGATTCAACAGGCGACCTGCTTATTAAAACCGTTTTATTTTTCTGCTTCTCCTTATTTGCTGCCCGCAATTTCAATTACAGGCCGACGGGAAATCTTTTTTCGAAAATAGGATATATCTGTATTTCTGCAGCGATGTTATTTCTGAGTTTACTTGTCGGGAAAATATTTAAAAGCCTGATCATCGATTCGGCGATCTCGTTTGATATACATAATTTCTTTTCACTTAATTATTTCAGTTTCATCGGATTTTTCTGTATTGCCATTGCATTGCTATGTTATTTTTTACTTGCATTGAAACTGCTCGACCTCGTGCGGCGTGACACGCAATCGCGGCGCTGGTTTTTTATTACGCTGATCGCTGCAGTTCTTGCCTGGATCGGAATTGAAATGCTGCGCAGTCACCATCCGCAATATGATGTGTTGTTATTTCTTGCAGGTTTTGTTCTGATCAGATGGTTCATGCAGATGCGCAAAGTGAGCATACTTTCCATGGGTGGAATTATTGTCTGGCTGATTTATTTTTCGGGATTCAGCGCATGGGTTTTTGACGCATCACTCAACAGAAAGGATCAGGAAAATAAAAAATTATTTGCCCTCAAAAAATCAATTGAAAAAGATCCGATCACCGAATATTTATTTAATGAAATGGTACCCGATGTATCGCGGTTGCTGAATATGCAATCAGAGAATACACCGGTGGGGAACAGGCTGCGGCCCGGCGTGATCAACCAGTTGCGGCAGGAATTTCAAAATAATTATTTTAAAAAATATTCAACCGACCTGTTTGTATTTGATCATGATACATTGATCGTTGCCACAACAGATGCAAATAATTTATCACGCAGGTCGCTGATGGATGCAATTGAAAATGACGGTGAACGCACCGCTGCTCAGAATTTATTTTTCATTCGTGACAATGCGGGTGCATATTATTATCTCGCGGAAATTCCGGTGAAACGCGATTCGGTTTCCGAACTCATTACATATATGCGCATGATCCCGAAAAAGTTTTCGGGCGAAAGTATTTATCCCGAATTACTGATCGACGACGACCTGCGCACAGCCGAAAGTTTTCAGCATTTCAATTATGCGATTTATTCCGGGCATACACTTACCGAAAGGGAGGGCGAATATTCCTATCCGCTCATGGATATTTTTTATTTGCCGAAAGATGCAGAAACGGCAGATATCGAACAGAACGACTATGAGCATTATGTTTACAAACTGAATGAAACAAAAAAGGTTGTTGTTTCGGAAGAGGCACAAAGCTGGTTTGAACCCATTTCGATTTTCTCTTATTTGTTTTTCTTTTATCTCCTGTTTCTGGTTGTAATTCTGTTGTTTGATTTTCTCGGCAGGCTCATCAATGGAAAAGTTGTTTTTAAAGAATGGATCAATACATCCCTTCAGAATAAAATTCAAACATCCGTTATATCGCTCATCATTTTTGCATTCATCATGATGGGCGTCGCAACAATTTATTATATCTCCGATCAATATAACGACTCGCATAAACAGCGCCTGCTGAATAAAATCGAAGCGGTTCAGACGAATATTGATTTTCTGATGAATGAAGCGAGAAAGAAAGGCAGCGACCGTCTTACGTTGCAGGCACAGATCAAACGCATCGCAAACCGTGTATCCGAATTATCGGAAATTCATGATATGGATATTAATTTATATACACCCGGCGGCGACCTGATCAATTCATCTCAGCCGGATATTTTCGACAAAGGGTTATTATCCAAAAAAATGAATGCGCTTGCATTTTTCAAAATGAGCTGCGATAAGGAAACATGGTATATCCAAACAGAACATATCGGCAATCTTCAGTTTTTATCCGCTTATGTTCCCTTGCTTGAAAATGACGGTGAAACAATGTTTTATCTCAACCTACCCTATTTTGCAACCGAACAGAATTTGCGTGCAGAGATTTCATCCTTCATGGTAACACTCGTGAATGTTTATGTGCTCTTGTTAATTGTTGCCGGTATGATCGCATTTTTCGTTTCGCGTTCCATTACAAGCCCGCTTGCAACAATTGCAGGTAAATTCAAAAGCATCAAGCTCGGAATGAACAATGAACCAATCACCTGGACGCACGATGATGAAATAGGATTGCTTGTTGGCGAATACAATAAAATGCTGAATGAACTTGAGAAAAGTGCTGATCTTCTCGCACGATCGGAACGTGAAAGTGCATGGCGTGATATGGCGAAGCAGGTGGCGCATGAAATTAAAAACCCGCTTACACCGATGCGTTTGAGTATTCAGCACCTGCAGCGTGCAATGCAAACAAAGGCGCCGAATTTAAATGAACTTACGCTCCGCGTTACGGCAACCCTTCTCGAACAAATAGACAATCTTTCACACATCGCTTCCGAATTTTCAAATTTTGCCGTAATGCCGAAAGCGGTAAATGAACATGTTGAACTGAATGATATACTCGAAAATGTATCAAGCCTGTTCAGGGAAAATGAAGAAGCAGATATTCATCTGATTTTACCGGAAGAAAAGATTCTTGTTTTTGCCGATAAAAATCAATTATTGCGTGTATTTAATAATCTCGTGAAAAATGCATTGCAGGCAATTCCGTCCGACAGGCCGGGCATTGTTGAGATCATGCTTGAAAAAGAAGAACACCGTGCAATTGTGAAAGTAAAAGATAATGGGATCGGAATACCGGATGCGCAAAAAGAAAAAGTTTTTGTCCCGAATTTTACAACCAAAAGTTCCGGTATGGGTATCGGACTTGCAATGGCAAAAAATATCGTCGAATCAACGGGAGGATATATCTGGTTTGAAACAAAAGTAAATGAAGGATCCACATTTTTTGTTGAATTCCCGCTGGAACAGATTTGAGTAGTGGGCTTTGCGTATCAAGATGAGAGAAAACTATTCCGCACACGAAATGAGCTTATGTACACGTGAACACTTGAACACCTTATTATGGAAAGAAAAAAATCAGCAGCATTATTTGAAGAAGCGAAAACATATTTTCCCGGTGGTGTGAGTTCACCTGTACGGGCATTTAAAACGGTGATCGGCCCGCCGCTTTTTATTAAAAAAGGAAAAGGAAGCAGAATATGGGATGAAGACGATAATACTTTTATTGATTATTGCTGCTCGTGGGGCCCTTTGATTCTCGGCCATGCAAATGAAGATGTAACACATGTAATTGAGGAAGCATTGCAAAACGGAACATCCTTCGGTGCTCCTACTAAATATGAAAATATTCTCGGCAAATTAATTCTTGATCACAATACATTTATTGAAAAACTGCGCTTCGTTTCATCAGGAACTGAAGCAGTAATGTCGGCAATCAGACTTGCAAGAGGATATACCAAAAGAAATAAGATCCTGAAATTTGAAGGTTGTTATCACGGACACAGCGATGCATTATTGGTTAAAGCAGGATCCGGCCTTGTAACATTTGGTGAAACATCTTCATTGGGTGTTCCCGAAAGTTTTGCAAATGAAACAATTGTTGTTGAACTCGATAATGAAAATGCAGTAACGGAAGCAATTCAAAAATTCAAAGATCAGATTGCATGTATTATCATCGAACCGGTGCCTGCGAATAACGGATTATTATTACAGCGAAAAGAATTTCTTCAGTTCCTCCGCAATATCTGCACAGAGCACAATATACTTTTGATTTTTGATGAAGTGATCTCGGGTTTCAGAATTGGTTTTGACGGAGCAAGCGGATACTATCAGATCAGGCCGGATATTATTACATTCGGAAAAATAATCGGCGGCGGATTACCTGTTGGCGCTTATGGTGCGAGCCGCGAAATCATGCAAATTGTTTCACCCGATGGCGGTGTATATCAGGCAGGTACTTTATCCGGCAACCCGCTCTCCGTATCTGCGGGAATTGCACAATTAACTGCATGTCTCAGGCCCGGATTTTATGAAGCATTGCGCACAAAAACAAAATTGATCTGCGACCATGTGAACACCTTCACTTTTGAAAATAATATTCCGGTGAATTTGATTTCGATCGCTTCGGTCTTCTGGATTTCTTTCAGCGTGAATTGTGCCATCAGAAAAGCATCAGAGATCAACCCGGCTGAAATGGAAAAATTTAAATATTTCCATTACGAATTGTTAAAACGCGGAATATATATCGGCCCTTCGGGTTATGAAGTCTGTTTCGTTTCACAGGCACATACCGAAGAAGAACTCATACATACTGCAGAGGTGATTTGCGACGTTTTAAAAATTGTATTTGACGAAAACTATAAATGGCAGGCATGAACAAAACGTCTAAATCAAGGGCATTTATTTTTTTTAACGTTGTTTTCATTTATATCATCGCTTCTTTTGCCTGGTGGTCGTATTTGCTGCACAAAAATAATTTTGAAAATTACAATGAGATTGTCGACCGGCAATACAGCCAGTATCTGCAATCGGGTGGTGTACCTTCCGGATTTGATGCATTGCCCGAAGTGAAGAAAATACGTGATGCATTCAGGCGCACCGAATTAATGTTGTATGGGGAAGGTGCTGTTTTCCTGATTCTCATCAGTATCGGTTTCTGGCGCATCAGAAAAACATTCAGGGAAGAAATTGCATTGACAAGGCAGCAAAATAATTTCTTATTGTCTATCACACATGAATTAAAATCACCGCTGGCTTCTTTAAAACTTGCCATGCAAACTTTGCAAAAACGGCAATTGCCTTATGAACAGGTTAAGAATATGGCGGATATGAGCATGGATGATATCGAGCGGCTCGAAGCTTTGGTTGAAAATATCCTGCTTGCATCCAAAATCGAATCGGCAAATTTCAAACTCGATAAAGAATTACTTGATCTTTCTTCAACCGTTAAAAATATTTTCGACCGGGTGCGATTAAAATATCATGCACACAGAATATTTGAAGAAGATATTGATCAGAATATTTATGTTCATGCCGACCGCTTATCTTTTTCATCAGTGATTTATAATCTGATTGAAAATGCGATTAAATATTCGGATGAAGGTGCAATGATCAAAGTAATTCTGAAAGGAGATGAACAACAGGCATATTTAAGTGTGGCCGATAACGGGATCGGTATTCCGGAGCTTGAAAAAATAAAAATATTCGAACGCTTTTACCGGATCGGCCGTGAAGAAACACGCAGAACAAAAGGTACCGGACTCGGTTTATTTATTGTAAAACAAATTGTTGCGTTGCATCAGGGAAATATTGCCGTAAAAGACAACCAGCCCACAGGAAGCATTTTTGAAGTAACGGTTCCGGTGCAGAATTAAAAAAGACAAACTCATGACAAACATGACAAAACTTTTGATCTTACCGCCCGTATATTTGAACTGCGACCAAACTTTATACTATGATCTACAGAATTTTATTAGTTGAGGATGAAGACCACATCCGCGAAAATTTAAAACTGAATCTTGAACTGGAAGATTACGAAGTTGTTGCCGTACCCGATGGCTCAAAAGCGGTGAAGGCATTTAATGAACAACGATTTAATCTTGTTATTCTCGATGTCATGCTGCCCGAAATGGATGGCTTTGATGTATGTGAACAAATCCGCCTCACGGATCTTGAAACACCGATTTTATTTCTCACGGCAAAAGATACAAGCCAGGATAAAATAAAAGGATTGAAAACAGGCGGTGATGATTATATGACCAAACCATTCAATCTGGAAGAATTATTATTAAGAGTAAAAAATTTATTAAAGCGCTCGGCGAAATTATATGAAGACGGCTCATTTACGGAATATGAATTCGGCGGCAATAAAATAAATTTTGCAACTTATGAAGCTAACAGTGTTACCGGCCAGCTGAAACTGACAAGCAAGGAAATGAAATTACTTAAATTGCTTATCGACAGGAAAAATGAAGTTGTTTCAAGGCAACATATTTTGCAAACTGTCTGGGGTTATGATGTCTATCCTTCAACCCGCACCATAGATAATTTTATACTTGCTTTCAGAAAATATTTCGAAAAGGATCCGAAAAATCCAACTTATTTTCATTCGATACGGGGTGTAGGGTATAAATTTACCGACTGAGTGGTATTGATGCATATTTACCATCGTTGCGCAACCCGCTAATTCCTTATCTTCGTGTTTCATTTTTAAAAGGAAGCGGCCTGCATGAAATACTTTCTACACACGATCTCTATTTTATTTCTCACAATAGCAATTGGTTCGGCGGGATTCGGGCAACTTGTTTTGAATGAAGGAACCAATAAAAATGCATCGCTTATTTCAGATGAAGACGGTGATTTTGAATCATGGATCGAATTATATAATAACGGGCCTGCAACGATCAACCTGTTGAATTATGGTTTATCAGATGATAGTCTGGAATATTTAAAATGGCAATTTCCAAATGTGCAGATTGAACCGTCTGCATATTTACTTGTATATATTTCAGGGAAAGACAGAAAACCTTTAAGCACGATAGATCATTGGGAACAACCCGTAAAAGAAGATGTGCTCTGGAAATATATTGTTCCGAATGCAGCCACACCCACCAGCTGGAAGAATACCGGATATGATGATGCGTTGTGGAATACCGGTGAAGCAAGTGTAGGTTACGGAGATGGAGATGACAACAGCCTTGTTGCATCAGGAACAAAAAGTGTTTATCTGCGCTATGAATTTTCAATTGATGACACATCAAAAATTGCAAATGCATTATTCAGCATTGATTATGATGATGGATTTGTTGCGTATTTAAACGGGCATGTAATTGCATTAAATGGATTTGATGCAGGGTCGCCGGCATATAATGCATATTCGGGTGTTGATCATGAAGCTGCAATGTACGGTGGTGGTGCACCCGAAAATTTTCTCCTTGAAGAAGATTCAATTAAAGCATGGATCAATAACGGAACAAATACACTCGCAGTGGAAGTGCATAATGCATCTGCAGCATCAAGCGATCTTACTGCAAAACCTTATTTAGCGTTTGCAATAAAGGATGAAACAATTTTATGGTTTGGAGATTTGCCGGCATGGTTTCCAACAATGATCGTTTCATCAAATCTCCACACAAATTTTAAAATAAATTCGGAAGGAGAAACAATTTATTTGGCAAATGCTGCAGGCGCATTACTCGATGAATTGTTTGTGGATATTCTTGATCCTGATTATTCTGTCGGTTGCATTACTGATGCTTCGCCAATTAACGGAATATTCAGCTCTCCGACGCCCGGCGGACCAAACGGAGGAACCGTTTATGCCGGTTATGTTGAAACGGTTGCAGGATTTAATTTGGATGCCGGCTTTTATGATGCGGAACAAACGATTTTAATTACCGCACCTCCGGGTTCTGAAATTCATTTTACACTCGATGGCGAAATTCCGACAGCTTTTGATCCATTGTATACAGGCCCTTTGCCGATCACAGCAACAACAGTTGTGAAAGCAAGAGTATTTGATCCGTTTGATTTTTATTTACCGGGAAAAGTTTCTACCAATACATATTTTATCGGAGAGAATATTTCCGTTCCCGTTTTTTCAATCACCACGGATGATGAAAATTTATACGGAGCAGACGGCATTTTTGATAACTGGGGTACCGACTGGAAAAAGCCGGCTTATATCGAATATTTTGATTCGGTGCATTATAATGCATTTGAACAAAATGTTGCTGTGAAAGTAGATGGTGGTGCAGGAGGAAGCAGATCACTGGATCAGAAAAGTATGCGCATTGAAACGGATCATAATGCATACGGTGACGGCACCTTGCATTATCCGCTGATCAACAGAAAATGGTTTGTTGGTGATTACGAAACATTTTATTTGCGCAACGGAAGTAATATGAGTAACACACTTCCATATAAAGATGCATTTATGGTGCGCACAACAGAAGGCACATATAACGAGCATATGGCGTATGAACCTTGTGTTGTTTTTATTAATGGTGAATATTGGGGTTTTTATGAATTGCGTGAAAAATTAGATGAAGGGCATTTTGATCATGCAAAAGGAATTGATAAAAGCAATCTCGATTTATTGAGCCTGAGTTTTTGGTATGGTTTGGTTTTGCGCACACTATCCGGATCGGATACAGATTTTGTGGAAATGCGCAATTATCTCGGTACCTACCCGACACCTGAGGACAGTGATTTTTATACAATCGCAAATGCAATACTCGACCTGAATAATTTCACGGATTATATTGCTGCGGAAACATGGTTTGCAAATTACGACTGGCCTTATAATAATATTAAAGTGTGGCGTGACAGGGGTGGAGATAATAAATGGAAATATGCAATAATTGATGTTGAACTTGGTCTTGGTATCGGCGGATGGTCGGATGAAACATCGAATCTGATCGGCGGATTATTTTATTCACAGGAATATATTGAGCCGCTGGCGAATTTATTGAAGAACCCCGTCTACCATGATTATTTTGTAAACCGCTATGCGGATCTGATGAATTCCACTTTTCTGCCTTCACGTACATTGGCAATGGAAGATTCAATTTATGATGGAATGATCCCCGAATTAACACGACAATTCATTCGCTGGGGATATGGTCCGCTGGGGGTTCAATTAGCTACATTTAATGATTACCGCGATGCATTGCGTGATGATTTTGAAGTGCGTTCTGATTATGTGCGAAATCAAATTGAAAATGAATTTGATCTGAACGGTCAGGTAAATATCACATTGAATTGTTCACCACCGGAAGCAGGCAGAATTAAAATCAGTACGCTGCGCATTTTTGACACGCCGTGGACAGGAATTTATTTTGACGGAGTGCCCGTGCAAATTACTGCGGAACCAAATACAGGTTATAGTTTTTCACATTGGGGAGAAAATGAATTTATCACCGATACATTAATCGCTTCTTTTTTAAATAATATTTCTGCTGATGCAAATTTCACAGCATATTTTACAGGTGCGCCCGCTCCTGAATTGATCACCGTGAGTGAAGTGAATTATAATTCTGAAGCAACCGTTGATGCCGGCAACTGGATCGAATTATTTAATTACGGGCCTGTTGAAGTAAATATTTCCGGATGGAAAATAAAAGACGGCAATCCGATCGATACATATGTAATACCTGAAAACAGTATTCTTGCACCGGGAGAAAGATTTGTGATTGCTGCCGACATGATCCGTTTTCAGAATATGCACCCTGACGTTTTAAATGTTACGGGGCCTTTGGGATTTGGCCTTGATAATACAATTGAGTCAATCAGTTTATATGATTTACATGATGCTTTGAAATTACAATTTACGTATGCAGATGATATTCCATGGCCGGGTGGTGCCGACGGGCAAGGGCGCACAATGGAATTGGTGAGCCCGGCAGGAGATTTAAATGATCCTGCAAACTGGTTTGATGGATGTATTGGCGGTTCACCGGGTTTGCCATATACACCATGTAATGATGCGCTGATTTTCAGTGAAATAAATTATCATTCCGGCGGCCTTTATCCGGCTGACGACTGGATTGAAATAAGAAATATTTCAGATACGCCTGTAAATATCGGCGGCTGGAAATTTATGGATGATTCGGTTGGTATTACGCATGAATTTATAATTCCCGATGGTAGAACAATTGATCCGCACAGCAATTGGGTGCTCGCACAATCAGGTGCAAAATTTAATTCTGCCTATCCATGGATCAGTAATTTTGATTCATCATTTGTTTTTGATCTTGGAAATGGCGGTGAATGGATCCGTATGTATGATCAAACAGGAAAACTTGCATTATCTGTAAATTATTCAGACGAAACACCATGGCCTTTCGAAGCGGATGGCGGCGGTTATGCGGCGGAAATAATTGATTCGCTCGGGCTGATGAACAGCGGATATAACTGGATATCCATTTGTCCGGGCGGATCACCGGGCAGATATACGCTTGAACCCTGTGGTTTGGAAATTGAAGAAAATGATCATTTAAAAGGGCTTTCAATTTATCCGAACCCGGCACATGATTATTTACAAATCACAATTAATTCAACTGAAAAAAATAATATCAGTTTAAATTTATTGTCAATCGATGGAAAATATATCACCAATTTTTATAAAGGAAATATCTCCTCAACAACTATGTATAATTTCAATATTCACAATCTCCCTGCAGGAATTTATTTTATCCAATTAATTTCCGGTTCTGATGTGGTTGTGGAGAAATTTGTTAAACAATAGCATTTAACCCGATAAAACATATCAGGTAATTTCGGATGCATGGAATGATATCTTTGAACCATCACCCTGCGTCCGCCTTGCGGCGGAGAATTTGACTTTCATTATACAATGGAATTTTACTTCTTGAAAATGCAGCTCTCCCGCATACGCAGCAAACCTTAAAGAAAGAATTACATTTTTCATTGTGAATTTTTATAAAAGAACCGGATGCCTCCACCCTGGAGGGGGGTGAAGGGGGGTGAGAAGTACATCAAAAAACATTTTTTTCTCCCTTGCCTTCATTTTCCTCAATACAATTATATATGCATTTAATTCTGCAGCATGAATTAAAAATTCCACCCACGCTGTAACTTTGCCGCCACAATGAACCGATCTAAAACAGGTATACTGCTGGTCAACCTGGGCACTCCGGATTCTCCGGCAGTTGCGGATGTAAGAAAATACCTCGTCGAATTTTTAATGGATAAAAGGGTGATTGATATTCCCGCATTCCAACGAAATTTATTGGTGCGTGGGATCATTGCACCTTTCCGTGCGCCAAAATCTGCCGCTTTGTATAAAAAAATATGGACAGACAAAGGGTCGCCCCTGCTGGTTTACAGCGAACTGTTAAAAGCAAAATTGCAAAATAAATTAGGCGGAGATTATCTCGTTGAACTTGCAATGCGCTATCAAAGTCCTTCGATAGAAAAAGGATTAAATACATTGCGCAATCAGAATTGCGGCAGATTTATTATTGTTCCGCTTTTCCCGCAATATGCATCCGCAAGCAACGGTTCGGTGATCGACAAAGTAATGGAGATTACAAAAAACTGGCTTGCAATTCCCGAAATACATTTTACCGGAAGTTTTCATAATCATCCGTTATTTATTAATGCATTCGCTGAAATCGGGAAAAAACATCAGCCGGAAAATTACGACCATATTTTATTCAGTTTCCACGGATTGCCGGAACGGCAAATTTCAAAATCCATTCCCCAAAATAATTGTTTGACCGAATCATGCTGCGATATGCTGCACGAAAAAAATCAGCTTTGCTATCGTGCACAATGTTTTGATACTGCAAGATTAATTGCGACCCAATTAAATATTCCTGCAGAAAAATATACTGTTTGTTTTCAATCGCGGCTCGGGAAAACACCCTGGATTAAACCCTATTCTGATTTCGTGATAGATGAACTTGCAAAAAAAGGTGTAAAAAAAATACTTGCTTTCAGTCCGGCATTTGTAGCCGATTGTCTCGAAACTTTATATGAAATAGGTGAGGAGTACAATGAAATTTTCAAATCCAAAGGCGGTGAGAAAATTACGTTGGTGGAGAGTTTGAATGATAGTGAGTTGTTTGTGGATTGTTTGGTGGATCTGCTGGCTGCTGGCCACTAGCCGCTAGCTGCTGGCTACTGGCTACTGGCTGCTAGCCACTAGCCACTAGATACTAGTTACTAGTTACTATTTACAAGCCAGCAGCCAGCGGCCAGTAGCCAGTGGCCTATATCTCAAAACATATCAAACCCGCCGCCATCATAATTCTCGTCCATTCTTCCGCCTTTTTTTCTGAAAGCATCCTGCTGGCCGAATTTATACGTGAGCTTTAATCCTGCTATTTGCGATTCACGTTTGCGGGAATAATCGGAATGGAAATTAATACCATCTGAATAACCCTGCCATATTCTCGTATCGAAAATATCGCTGAAAGTGAGATTCACACTTAATCTGTTTTGAAAAAAATCGGATTTGATACCCGCATCCAGAAAATACACCGGTTCGGATTCACCTTGCGCAAATGTCCATGGTGTCGAATAATTAAATGTGAGTTGTAACGCAGTTTGTTTCAATACCTGGAAAAACGACATTACACGGATCGTATAATTAAATGTTGAATTTGTCAATCCTGTTTCCAGATTTTGTGCATCTACCAGAGTCTGATTGAAATTAAACGTGCTGGTCATATTCCACCATTTATAAAATTCATTTTTTGAAATGACCTCCACTCCGTATTTCTCTTCATTATTATAATTCTGGAAAGTCATGAGCGAAATTCCGTTTGAATCGATAATGGTATAAGGAGAAATTTCATTGAGTGTCTGGTGATAATAAATGGATCCGCTGTACGAATGTTTTTTAAATGATTTTGCAAATTCAAGATCGTATGAATTTTCATATTCCGGTTCAAGAAATGGATTACCCATGCGCAGGCTGTAAGGGTCGCCATAATCAGGGAATGGATTTAAAAACCATGAATTCGGACGGTCGATTCGACGGCTGTAGCTTAATGATAATTCGGTTTCTTCATTGAATTTATAAGCAACATGCGCACTTGGAAAGAGTCCGAAATAATTATGTTCGTAATATTCGTCGGTGGTGACAAGATTTGAATTTGTATAGGTTTGTTCGGCACGCAATCCAATCTGATATCCGAATTTATCAATACTTGAATTCCAGATCACGTAAGCGGCAAAAATATCTTCATCATAAATAAACTGATTGTTTATCGAATCGTCGGGAAACCAATCATTTTCAATTTCACTGAATGTTTCAGAATAAATGGTATTGTCTTTTATTTCTTTCGAATATTTCAAACCGGTTTCAAATTGATTTCCATTTTTAAAAGGCTGCACATAATCCATCTGTGCACTTGCATCTTTATTCGTGCCCGGTTTTGAAATTGTTTGCAGCAACGGCAATCCGACCGGCACAAGTAAAGGATCAAAAAACCGTTCATCATAATTACTGATATCATCCATATTTCCGTATGAATAATACCCGTCGGCAGTTAATACATGTTTTGGGGAAGAAAATATTTTACGGTAATTTATTCCTGCGGTATAATTCATTCCGTCGGTTTCACTTGCGGTTAAACGGTCGCTCGTTGAAGTGAGCACTGAATCTTCATTCAGAAATGCATAGTGCACATCATCATTCCGGTCTGAATTGTTTTTCATAAAAGAACCCGTAAACCCGATCGTATTTTTTTCATTCAGATAAAAATCAATTCCGCCACGCAGCATATTCGTCAGGCCCGTATTCAGGTTGTCGCTCAGCGAAGAAAAATAATACGTTGTATCTTCTTCAAATGTCTTGCGGAAATTTTCACCGTATCCGCTTCGTTCATCATGTGATAAACTGTAATTTGTATAAATATTGATTTTATTATTCCTGTAATTTAGAGAAAGGCCTGTTTCATATTTCGGAGATGTGGTTACACCAGCCATTATATTTCCATTCAATCCTACTTTTTTATTTTTCTTCATCACAATATTGATAATACCCGAACTGCCTTCGGCATCATAACGTGCAGATGGATTTGTTACCACTTCGATACTTTCAATATTTGCTGCAGGGATCTGTTCAAGGATGGCATTCATATTTGAACCCACAATGCCGGAAGGTTTTCCATCAATAAAAATCACAACGCCCTGGCTGCCTCTTAAACTGATATTTCCGTCAATGTCAATTGAAACAGACGGAATTGTTTGCAGTGCATCGGATGCATTGCCACCTGATGCAACAATATCCTTTTCGATATTATACACTTTTTTATCAATGCTGTTTTGAAAATATGATTTATCCGCCGTGATATTCACCGCATCTAAATTCGAAGTGCCCTGCTGCATCATTATGGGGCCGGTCCCGACAAAAGGTGCACCTGCAGCAACCTCAATATTTTTTTCGGCATCATCATAGCCAAGAAAATTTACACGAAGCGTATATGTACCGGGATTAATATCTGTGAGCAGAAATTTTCCTTCATTGTCGGTAATTGCACCGGTAATGATCAGTGAGTCGCCGGGTTTTAATATCGTAACTGCAGCAAATTCAATTGGTGTTTTTGTGGATCCATCCATCACAATACCACCCACTTTTGTCTGGGCGTAAGTAGCAATCACAAAAAATAAATTCACGGGGAGGATAAATAATTTTTTCATTAACTGTGGCTTAGCGTTTACAAAAATACCTAAATATGATTTCGCGATCGACGCCCGGTTTAAATCAGAATAGGAAATTAACGGAATATAACATATCCAGGTTCAAAATCTATAACTGAGGTTTTCTCACAAGGTTCATTTCTGTCAATGAAAAAACGTGGAAGGTTTAGTATTTTTCCGCTTTCATTTGAGCTATATATCCAATAAACGTGGAAGACAAGATTAAATTACTGAGAGAATTAAAAGCCAAGGCACTCGAAGGTGGTGGTAAGGCAAGGATCGAATCGCAGCATGCAAAGGGCAAACTCACCGCCCGTGAGCGTGTTCATTTGCTGATGGATGAAGGCACTTTCGAGGAGATCGGTGAAATGGTGGCGCACAGAAGTTTCGACTTCGGGATGGAAAAACAAAAATTTTACGGAGATGGTGTTGTAACAGGTTATGGAAAAGTGAACGGACGTGCTATTTATGTTTTTGCCCAGGATTTTACGGTTTTCGGTGGGTCGCTTTCAGAAACAAATGCCGAAAAAATTTGCCGCATCATGGATCTTGCAATGCAAAATGGTGTTCCTGTCATCGGTTTGAATGATTCAGGTGGCGCCCGCATTCAGGAAGGTGTGAATTCACTTGCCGGTTATGCCGACCTTTTTTACAGAAATACGCTTGCAAGCGGTGTGATTCCGCAGATCAGTGCGATCATGGGACCCTGCGCCGGCGGAGCCGTTTATTCTCCCGCCATCACAGACTTCATTCTCATGGTCGAAAAAACATCTTATATGTTCGTGACCGGCCCGAATGTGGTGAAAACCGTTACGCATGAAGAAGTGACCAGCGAAGAATTGGGAGGTGCGATGACACATGCATCGAAAAGCGGCGTTGCACATTTTGCTGCAAAAAATGGTGTGGATTGTATTCAGAAAATAAAAACGCTTTTAAAATATATTCCTCAAAATTGTGAAGAAGATGCACCGGCATATCCTTATCATGAAACAAATGAAGTTCGTCCCGCATTAAATACAATTATTCCCGACAATCCGAATCAACCTTACGATATACGTGATGTAATTAATCAGGTGGTGGATGAAAATTCATTCTTTGAAGTGCATGAATATTATGCAGAAAATATTGTTGTCGGATTTTCACTGATCGGCGGAAAAAGTACCGGCATTGTTGCAAATCAACCTGCCATTCTTGCCGGCGTGCTTGATATCGAAGCCAGTAGAAAAGCGGCAAGGTTTGTAAGATTTTGCGATTGCTTTAATATTCCGTTATTGGTTTTTGAAGATGTGCCGGGATTTTTGCCGGGAACAGATCAGGAATGGAGAGGTATTATTACAAACGGCGCAAAATTATTATTTGCATTCAGTGAAGCCACCGTTCCAAGAATTACCGTGATCACGAGAAAAGCATATGGTGGTGCCTACGATGTGATGAACAGCAAACATATTGGTGCCGACATGAATTATGCATGGCCAACTGCTGAAATTGCGGTGATGGGACCGAAGGGAGCTGCAGAAATTATTTTCAAAAAAGAAATTGACGAAGCCGAAAATAAAGAAGCAAAATTGCAGGAGAAGATCGATGAGTATACGCAGAAATTTGCTGATCCGTACCGTGCTGCTTTCAGGGGTTTTGTGGATGAAGTGATTATGCCTGAAAATACAAGGATCAAAGTAATGCGTGCTTTTGAAATGTTACAGAATAAAGTGGCGGTGTTGCCGAAGAAAAAACATGGAAACATCCCCCTATAGAATTGCGAATTTTGAATTGAGCAAAATTGCGAATTTAAAATTGATGATAAAATTAATATATTTAGTAATTAGCTAATTCAACAAATCAGATTTCAATTCGCACCCGCCTGCCGCAGCGCATGGCCTGGCGTCGGCGGACAGGATTCCAAATTCGAAATTCGCAATTATTTTAAAAAGATGAGTACCAAAAAACATATCCTCGGCAATCCCGAAATTGAATTTCTAAGAAATTACATTAACAATCCTTCTCCCACAGGTTATGAAGCAGCCGGTCAAAAGATCTGGTTAAAATACATGGAGAAATATTGTGATGAATATTTCACGGATAATTACGGCAGCGTTGCAGCGGTAATTAATCCGAAAGCGGAATATAAAGTTGTGCTCGAAGCACATGCCGATGAAATCGGATGGGCCGTTCATTTTATAACCGAAGACGGATTTATTTATGTAGAGCGTATCGGCGGAAGTGATCATATTATTGCACCGAGCAAACGTGTAAATATTCATACCGAAAAAGGAATTGTAAAAGCGGTTTTCGGATGGCCGGCAATTCATACACGATTAAGTGGTAAAGAAGATACACCGGATATTAAAAATTTATTTATCGATTGCGGATGCACATCAAAAAAAGAAGTTGAAAAATTGGGTGTGCATGTCGGTGATCCGCTCACATTCGATGATGATTTCATGATGCTGAATGAGAATATATTTGTTGGTCGTGCACTTGATAACCGCATCGGCGGATTTATGATCGCACAGGTGGCGAGATTATTAAAAGAAAATAAAAAGAAATTACCATTCGGTTTATATATCGTGAACAGCGTGCAGGAAGAAGTGGGTTTGCGTGGTGCACAAATGATGGCGCATCGCATCAAACCAGATGTTGCAATTATTACGGATGTAACACATGATTCAAATACACCGATGATCTCCAAAAATCTTGAAGGTGATTTGAAATTAGGTCGCGGCCCTGCATTAACACGTGGCCCTGCCGTTCATAATAATTTATTGAAAATGGTTATGGCAACGGCGGATAAAAATAAAATCCCCTGGCAGCGGGATGTTGCATCACGTTCAACAGGAACAGACACAGATGCATTTGCATACGCAGGAAGCGGCATACCAAGCTGCCTTGTTGCATTGCCTTTGCGTTATATGCATACAACTGTCGAATCTGCGCACCGCGATGACGTGGAGAATGTTATCAAATTAATTTATGAAACATTATTGCAATTAAAATCAGGTACCAGCTTTAAATATTTTTGATTTGAGTGCCATCGCTTTCTTTTTATATTTTCTTGAAATTCTTCCGGTCATCGCCGCACTCATCATCATTTTTGTATTCGGATATAAAAAATATAAAATGCAGCAAGCGGAAATCCCGCCCGAAAAAAGAAAGAGGCCGTGGTGGAAGCGGTTGAAATGGTGATGAATATCCAATATTGAACAAGGAATAAGGAACATTAAACGGCTGACGCAAGACTAGGTGACACAACAAATCTCTCGCAGCCATCTCTAGCAAAAGTCATTGCGAGCCCGCCTGCCGCAGCACGGGTCTGAGCGTCGGCCGGCAGGGAGGCACAACGAAGCAATCTTTTGCCACGAAGGAATAATTCAAATTACAAGCGGATTGGTGATTACAAAATCTGAGGACAAACCCATCACTCATTTAACGAGCTGTTTCACCATTGAATCGTGTTGCTTCACTAAAAAGCATTTGTGTTATTGTTTGAATTAATGTAAGTTTGAATTGCACCCATCGTTCAAAATATCAACTAAACCCATGAATAATCAATCACGAAATAAGCTTATATCTTATTCGGCACTGGCCGTAAACTTTTTAGGTTTCCAGGAAATATCTGGTCAGGTTTACTATAATGATATAGATCCTGATACCGTATTGGAATTTAACGGAGATGAATTCCTGCTGGATATGGACAATGATGGTGCGCCGGATTTCTGGTTTACTAAAGCATCTTTTTTTACAACTTCATCATGGTGGATGAGTGAAACTGCATTTTCTAATAATATCGAGGTTCAGGGAATTGGAATTAATGATAAAATTGCTGCCAGCACTTTCTGGACTGGATTATGCAGTTCGTGTTCAACAACATTTACTGCGCCTTATGCATTAAATGTCAATGTGATGATTAATGAGTCGGATTTTAATTTTTATTACCAGGGCGAAATTGCATTTATTGTCAGTAATTATTTTGGCGGCGGTGGCGCAGGAAACTGGTTCCCTGATACGGAAGATAAATTCCTGGGCCTTCGTTTTTGGGATGGTGAAGGATTATTGCATTATGGATGGATTCGCTGCTCCGTAGTTGATGACTATAAATTAATTATTAAAGATTTTGCATTTGATGCAACGCCGGTAACACCAATCGAAACGTTTTATTCTTTTGCGGACATTACATGGAAATTTGTAAAAGACGGAGATATCACAGGAACGGGCGATGATCTCCATTTTGGATTTAATGCGCCGGCAGATGCAGCAAATATCAATACTTACCGGGCAATCTGTGTAAAGGATGATGTTGCAGATGATTTTACAATTGATGATGCAGCATTACTTTCTGCAGATCAATATATAGAAATACCAGCCGATGGAAGTGATGAATATATTTCAACTTTTAATTCACTTTCCCGCGACAGTGATGGCGATCCAGTCGGCAACGGAATAAATTACCGGTTATTTATTTTACAGAAAATGAATGTTGGTTTCGAAGATTCACTTTCATTGCCATCAGGAACAATTATTTTATCAGATTCAATTGCACCCGGGATTATCACCCTGACAGATTTGCATAATTATGGAAATGGTGCCGATATAAAATTAAATTTTACAGCACCTCTCAATAAAAAAGGTATACTCGAGTATCGTGTTATGCTTGTTAAGGAAGAAAGCATTCCGGGCTTTACAACCACCACGGCTCTGAATGTATTGCCCGGGAATTATTTTAATGTATCAACCGCAACGGAATTTGTTTCATTTCCTGCCGGTGCTGCTGCCAGGGATACAGATGGTGATGTGATTACAGTAGGAAAATATATCGCCATAAGTCTCAGTGTTGCCGATAGTATTTCTGCAGCTTATTCTGTACTTTCAATTCCGACACTGCTTGAGACGATAGAAATTGAAACACCTGTGCCGACAGATCTTGTACTGGAGGATATCAGTGATTTCGGCGACGGACGGGATCTAAAATTATCATTCGATATGGCTACCGTTGAAAAGGCTGTTACAGAATACAGGATTTATTTTTTGGAACCGGGGGCGCTTGCCGTCGGATTTAATGTTGATGATGCACTCTCAATTCCAGCTTCCAATTATTACACGATTTTACCGACAGGAGAAAATATAGTTTTTAATGGTGATGAAAACCTCATTACTGTTGAGGGTGATACGATTGAACCTGGCGGGCCTTATTTTGCATACGTGCTGATTATCAAAAACGAATTTGGCACAGTTGATCAGCTTTCTGACAGATCAAATGATGTTGATCTTGAAACATTGGTTTCTGTCGCTGATCCTGCCATCTTTTCTCAGCTTATCACATATTATAACGGAAATATATTTGTAAACCTGAATCAGGAATATGGTGAACCATTTGATTTTTATTTATATGATATGAGCGGCAGGAAAATTTGTGATGGATTAATTACCTCAAAGGAAAAATTTATACCGGTATCCTTAACTCCAGGCGTATATATATTTTCAATTGTGAAGGACGAAAAACAATTTACGGTAAAGCTGATTATTCCTGATTAAATATATTATTTGAAGGCTGTCTTGAAAATAAAATAAGCGGCACATTATTTATTTGACTGATGAATGCCGTGGCTGCCGCTTCCTGCTTCTGTGCATTTATTTCCCCAACCTGAATTGGTCCCATTTCTCAAACTACTGATACCGGCACTTCCAGGCAATGGCAGGATATTTTCCCTAAGATTTGAAAATATTTTTATGAAAAAGATTCTGATACTGTCTGCAATTCTGTTGTCAATGATACATGCAGTGCATGCGCAAACATTTGCCGGATTAAAGGCCGGATTGAATTTAAGCAATATGTTTATTGAAAATGTAAACGACAATAATTTAAAAGCCGGATTTAATGCGGGTGTTTTTTTACGGACAGATTTAACCGAAAGTGTATTTCTGCAACCTGAATTAAATTTTACAACTAAAGGCAGTTCGGTGGATTATGATTATATCCTCGGCCAGGGTGTTACAAATTATAATTTCAATTATGTTGAAATTCCGGTTTTAATCGGCGCAAGGCTCGGGACTATTTTCAGAATAGAGGCGGGTCCTTATGCAGGTTTTTTAATAAGCGGAAATGTTGTGAATGATGCGGATGATGATGTGCTCGATTTTGATGAAAAAATAAACCGCGATGATTTTAATTCCACGGATTTCGGATTGGCAGTAGGATTTGGTTTGGGAAATGATCAAATCGAATTTAATGCACGTTATAATTACGGCATAAGTGATATCGGGACTACAGATAGTTTTAATGGTTTATCATATAGTTTGAGAAATGCGCATCATTCGGTTTGGCAGTTTGGTGTGGCAATAGGGCTGTAGAGTGTGCACACGCGTTCACGTGTTCGTGTGTTCACGTCCGCTTGCGCCACTGCCAACTGCGACTGAGGACTGCGGACTGAAAACTACTGATTAATCAGCTTATCAACTTCCTTCGCAAGCGCACTGCCTCTTAAATTCTGTGCGACGATAATTCCATTTCGGTCAACTAAAAACGACATAGGAATTCCGGTGATACGATAATCCATTGCAGCCTGATTATTTTCCTGGCTTAATAAACTCACATGCGTATCCCAGATCAATCCGTCCTTTTTAATTGCAGCGAGCCATTTATCTTTTTCCGTATCGAGTGAAACGCTGAAGACAGTGAAACCTTTATCTGCATAATTTTTATAAACATTCACCACATTCGGATTTTCTTTCCGGCAGGGCCCGCACCAGCTCGCCCAAAAATCAACGAGCACCACTTTTCCTTTCAGATCGGATAATTTTAAATTCTTACCGCTTGGATCCGGTTGCATAATATCAATAAATGGTTTGCCGATAAAACTTTCCGTCAGCATTTTTTCCTGCAAGTCGATCTTGGTTTTCAATTCTTTTAAATAAGCAGAGGCAGAATCATCCGAATTGTCCATGCGTGCAGCGAATTTTTTTATATACTCAATTTCTTTTTCAAATTCAAGGCCTTCGATCGCGACAATTGCATTGGAAATATCGTTTGCAGTATCCGCAAAGGTTTTTAGAATCTGGCTGTATTCATTTTGTGCATCAATTCTTTTTTGCGTGTAAATACTGATCATCGAATCATTTCCTGCGGCAGTGTAAGTCATGATGCTGTCGTTGATCGCATTTTGAAACAGATTGTTCTCACGCATTCTGTCGATGAAAGCATAAAGCGCGATTGTTGCGCCTGATCCCTGCACGTCAGGTTTCAATTGTTTATTGATGTCTGCCGCAATCCGCAATGTTTCATTTTCAAGTGAAACGATATAATAATTATATTGATTTCCTTCTACCGTAATGCGGCACAACATGCGCTCCGGCAAATAATTTTCAATTGTAAAATTACCGTTTGCATCACCACGTGCCGTATCAATCAATGTGTATTTCGGAAATTGATTGATCTGCGGAAAAGTCATTGTTTCAATAAATATTTTTTTATTCTCCGCACCTTTGATTGTGCCTGTTACATGAAAGGGTTCGCCTTTTTCGGTATTGCAGGCATAGAAAGAAATTGCGAGGCAGCTCATTATAAATAACAAAACAGATTTCATATATCGGTTGAATTTCATTTTACTGATTTAATTTTTCTTCGAGAATTTTTGTTGCCATTTTCGGATCGGCTTTTCCTTTACTCATTTTCATGATCTCGCCCATAAACAATCCGATAATTCCGGTTTTACCGTTTTTATATTCCTGCACTTTATCCGGATATTTCGCAAGCGCATCCATAGCTAATTTTTCAATCAATCCATTATCACTTTCAACGATCAGATTTAATTCCGTTGCAAGTGCGATGGCATCTTTTTCAGGTGATGCAAGCATTTTCGGAAATAATTGCTGTGATGCAATTGTGAAATTGATTTTCCCCGCATCGGTGAGTGCAATGATCTCGGCAATTTTTGCAGGTGAAACCGGAATTTCATTTATTTCCATTGCGTTTTCGTTTGCCCATGTTTTAACCGGCCCGAGCATCCAGTTAGCAGCAGCTTTGTAATTTGTTGTATGCTGAATTAATGTTTCAAAATAATCGCTCACACTTTTTTCTGATGTCAGAATTTCCGCATCATAAATGCTGAGTTTTAATTGTTCGATATATTTATGCATCAGCTCCTTCGGTAATGCCGGCATTTTATTTTTTACCGAACTGATCATTTCATCTGTGATCACAACCGGTTGGAGATCAGGCTCGGGAAAATAGCGATAATCATGAGCAGCTTCCTTACTGCGCATACTGAATGTAATTCCTTTTGCCGCATCAAAACTTCTTGTTTCCTGTACTAATGTTTCATTATTTTCAATCGCATCGATCTGCCTTTTAATTTCATATTCAATTGCACGTTTTACATTGCGGATCGAATTCATATTTTTCACTTCCACTTTTACGCCGAATGCATCAACACCTTTTATGCGCACGCTCACATTTGCATCGCAGCGCAGTGATCCTTCTTCCATATTTCCATCGCAGATGCCGAGATAGCGCACAATTTTTCTGATCTCCGTTACATATTGATATGCTTCATCACTGCTGCGCATATCAGGTTCGCTTACAATTTCAATTAAAGGAGTACCGGCACGATTTAAATCAACCAATGTATAAAACGGATCAAGGTCGTGAATACTTTTTCCGGCATCTTCTTCCACATGAATTCTTGTAATACCGATCTTCTTTTCGTTGCCGTAATCACCGATCAATAAATAACCTTCCGTGCAGAGGGGGGTTTTGTCCTGAGTGATCTGATATCCTTTCGGCAGATCGGCATAAAAATAATTTTTACGTGCAAACTGATTTACTCTCGTGATCTTGCAATGTGTAGCAAGGCCCATCATTATGGCCAGTTCAAATGTGCGTTTATTCACAACGGGCAAAGTGCCCGGATGCCCGAGGGTAACCACACTTACATGTGTGTTCGGATCGCCGCCGTATTCAGCAATATCGGAGCTGTAAGCTTTTGTTTTTGTAAGGAGCTGGGCATGCACCTCAAGGCCCACAACCACTTCGTATTTATCGTACACTTCCATTGAACGGCAAAGATAATGGATGTTCTGCGTTCAGGGTTCAGAGCGTTGAGGGTAGGGATTGTCAATTAAATGTAAATATGACCCTCAACTGAACACTTATCATAAATTCAGATAATTTGATGACAACTTTGTATGTAAAATGAAGTTCATTTGCCTGACATCAAAAATTTATATTATGAAAACACTTTTAATTATTCTCCTATCTTCCGTGCTTATCCAACCGATACTAAAGGCACAAACTTATGATTCGATTGATGTGAATGACATCAATGCATTGATAGGGTCGCATGGAAATAATTTCTGGGATGGTGAATCCGATGCACATTTTTATGTTCCAAAGCCAACTCTGCCGGGTCAAATTCCTGTTTCTTCAATATTTGCACAGGGATTATGGATAGGCGGTATTGACGATGGAGGTAACCTGCATATCGCCGCTCAAACCTATCGTCAATCCGGTGGTGATTTTTGGCCGGGCCCTGTTGCAACTGATTATGATGCTCCGGGCTATACCGACACTTACGACAATGTCTGGGTAGTAGATAAATCAACAATTGATAATCATATTTTAAATTGGGCAACAGCCGGCTATATTGTTCCTGCATCAATTGCGAATTGGCCGGGGAACGGAAATATTGCAAACGGTGAAGCAGCAATACTCGCTCCGTTTTATGATTATAACAATAATGCAATCTATGATCCTGAAAATGGCGATTATCCGAAAATCCGCGGAGATGAGGCGGCGTTTTTTATGATGAATGATGATGCAAATGATCATACCGAATCCATGGGTGATAAATTAAAATTGGAAATACATGGAACGGCTTACGCATTTGACATGCCGGGTGATAGTGCATTAAGAAAAACGATATTCATTAATTACCAGATCATAAACCGCTCTGCAGAAAATTATCATGATTTCTATCTCGGATTATTTACCGATTTTGACCTTGGTTTTTATAATGATGATTTTCTCGGTTGCGACAGTAATTTAAATTTATTTTATGCTTATAATGGTGATCTTTCAGACGGGCCTTCTGCTTTTAGTTATGGATTTAATGCTCCTGCACAGGGTGTTGCATTTTTAAATCAGCGTTTAAACAGTTTTAAATATTTCAATAATGATTTCACGGTAACAGGCAATCCTGCTTATCCGGAAAATTTTTATGGTTATATGAAAGGATTATGGGGAGACGGATCAAGCCAGACATTCGGCGGCAATGGATATGGAGGGATTCAACCAGCAAATTATTTGTACTCATCAAGTCCGCTGGATCCCGATGGCTGGAGTGAATTTACAGAATTAAATACGCCATCCGACAGGCGTGGTTTAGGATCGTCAGGCCCGTTCAATTTAAATTCAGGTGACTCACTGTGTTTTGAGATCGCATTGATTACTGCATTTTCTTATGATACTCTTGTAACAGATTCCGTTTATGGAAATTTTCTGAACAGGAAAGCTGTGGATGTTTTAACAGAACGTATTCCTTCGGTACAGGATTTTTATTATTCAAATTTTGAAGATTGCTCAATTGTATATGAAAGGAATGCAGATTATGTTGAATTGATACACACTGTACCCGAAGCAGATATTTCTATTTATCCAAACCCTGTTATGCAAACTATCCATATCACAACAGAACAGGAAAATAAATTTTTCAATACGAGTATCGAAATAATAAACGCCATCGGTGAAACGGTAAAAATCGTGAGGGGATTGGATGGCGCCAATGCAAACATCAACGTATCTGATCTTCCAAAGGGAATTTACCAGTTGAAATTTATTTCACAAACAGGTGCGTCGATGAACGCAAGTTTTGTGAAGCAATAAACAAAACTGCCAGATTGAAAAACCGGCGGGTTACTTGCCGGTTTTTTATTGATATCCTTCTTTCAATAGATTATCAACAATAATAAATGCTTATTTCTTGATTATCATTAGATGAATACTTAACTTTCTAGAGTTATTCATGAGCAAAGTAATTAATTTTGTTCCTCGTTTTGAAGGCGCTTAGAGTTATACCAACCGTTATGATGTGCATACTCTGCACATTTGCCTTTACACAACCCACTGTATTAGGAACCCAAACCGTAAATGGCTCATATGCGACTTATAATCTGACCGACCATGGGTTGTTCAGGCAGGTGCGGATACAGGCTACAAGTTCAGGTGCAACCGGTACCAGGAATTGGTTGTTTGCCGGAGGAACAGCGCCGGGTGCTGTTGATTACACGGTCAAATGGTGTCCGTATACCGGCGGCCTCACGCTTGCAGGATATAATACAACCATTCAGCCGGTTGGCGGAACCGCGAGCGCACTTTATAACTACAGTCCCGGAGGCGCAGATGGTTTAATGCCTGCGGTTACCAACGGAAATTATTATACGTTCAATACCACGGAATACAGTGTTGCAGGTACCCCTGCCAACGAATATATGGGTGTGATGGAAACGAGTTTTAATCCGGTTGCCATCACTTCCGTAACACAAAGCCCGGGTGCAGCGGCAGTGTATCCTGAGAATTCGGTTTATGTTACGGTAACGACTGCTGCGCCACCCAGTGCAGGCGAATATGTGTATGTCAGATATTCAACCGTATTTAATTTCACTTCTTCCACATTATTGCCGGTTACAATCACCGGAACAACAGGTACGGTTGAAATCCCCTGCCAGTTAGCCGGAACAACAATTTATTATTACGCTTATACAAGTAACCGCACCTCGGCACAAATCCTTGCTGATGTCGGAACATACGGTCAAATGTCGCACGACATGAGTACGCTCAGTATAAATAATAACGGCGGGCCGAATTACAGTTATACAGTTTTAACATCAGTCGGATTTTGCGGCAATTATTATGTGCCGTCCGCATGTTATCCAACCATTGCATCATTTGTCACTGCGTTAAATGCCGGAACTGTTTTTTGTCCGGTGATTTGTAATGTGGCAGCCGGTCATACCGAAACAGCACCGGCAGGTGGAATTAATTTGACGCAAACCGGCACCGCAATTAATACGATCACATTTATGAAAAGTGGTACCGGTGCAAATCCGATAATTTATGCGCAAACGGGCACAGTTACAATGACAGGCGCATCAACAACGGTTGACGGAATATTTTCATTGAACGGTTCGGATTATGTAACAATTGACGGGATAGATTTAACAGATAATAATGCATCGGCTCCCGGAACAATGGAATATGGATATGCATTATTTAAGAATTCAAATACAGATGGTTGCCAGCATAATACAATTAAAAATTGCGCAATCACTTTAAAAGCTTCGAATGTCAGTACAGGGCCATCCCAATTTGAAGATGGATCAAAAGGAATTTTTTCGGGAAATATTACAAGAACTGCGCTGACAAGTACTTTGGTAATTTCTACAACAACTGGCCGGAATGACAATAATGTTTATGCTTCGAACACAATTAAAAATGTTCATCACGGAATTGTAATTCGCGGATATTATGATTTGGTGTCACCTTATACCTACTATGATCAAAATAATGAGATCGGGCAGGCAGGTGCCGGTAATACAATTGAAAATTATGGTTCAGGCGGATCTTCCGCTGTATTCGGAATTTATGTGATTTATCAAAATAATCATGTCATCTCCAATAATTCAATTAATAATACGGCAAGCGGGGGATCGGCTTCCACAAGTATTTTATATGGAATTTTTAATGGGAGCAATACCACAACTTCGGTTGCAAATTTAGCCATCACAAACAATACAATTTCTTTAACGCAGGGTTCGGCAACCAGTGCGATGTATGGCATTAAATCAGGTTCATCTTCGGGCCATCTTGCAACCACGGTCTCCATCACCTCCAATACAATTCAAAATTGCAGTTTTTCAGTTTCATCAAGCGGTACCTTCCGCGGCATAGATCAGTTATTTGTTGCTTCGACAATTACTATTTCAGATAATATCATTCAGAATAATACATTAAATTCTACCGCATCGGTTGGAATAAATGATTTGCTTTTGATCAATAATAATACCGCTACACCGAATACAACAATTACTAATAATCAATTATTAAATAATTCTAAAACCGGTTCCGGGTCTGCAAGTTTATATGGTTATTATAATAACGGCGTTGCCGCTTCCGGTACCGAAACAGTAACCGGAAATATCATTTATAATTTATCTGTTCCATCCGGATCTCCATCATCAGCAATCGGTATACGGATCACAACTGCTCCTGCTCAAAATAAAATAGTTAATTCAAATACAGTATCACATATCACAGGAGGGACCGGAACTAGTGTTTTTACTTCCGGAATTATTATCGATGGAATGAATTCTTCATCTTCTGCAAATAATAATGTGATTCAAACTGTTACCGGTGGTGCAAATGTATCCGGTTTACAATGTACCGGATTTAATGCAACCTCATTAAATGTATCAAGTAATGCCAATGTGGTAGTCTCCGGAAATTCAATTTCAGATATTTCTACTTCTGGAACCGGTGCAACAGGTTCGCTGTCAGGGCTTGCTATTCATGCTTCAACCTTAATAAGTGCTTTATCGAATACAATTGATAGTATTATTGCGACAGGCGCATCACCCTTACTCATTCGTGCAATAAGCGCCGGTGGTTGCACTTCGCCAAATACTTTGCTTATTGATAATTCTTCTATCACAAATGTATATCACAACAATGCCGGCGGAACAGCGGTTGTGTCCGGAATTTATTTATTTCCAACTTCATCAACTGTAACAGTTTCTGCTAATGATCTTGCCAACTTTTCTGGTGGTGCTGCAAGCGATATGATCATCGGTATTTATGCAACATCCGGGTCTGTTACCTATGCTATTTATAATAATATTTTACAGAGATTCACAGCACCATCCAGCACACAAAATTTAGCACTTAATGGAATTTATACTTCTGCCGTTGGAAGTACCTATAATGTTTCTAATAATACAATTGCATTTGGAGAAAATTCAATTGTTTCTGGAGGAAGCGGATTTGGTGTATGCGGAATGTATCATGGGGCCGGAATCTTAGCATTGCGAAATAATATAATTTATATAAATGCAACTGCGGTTGGAAATGGTGTTGCATCCTGTGTAAGAAAAGGAACTGCGGGAGTAGCGGCAACTGCGCCAGCAACTACAAGTATTACATCATCAACAAATAATAATTATTATTTTATTAATACGGCATCCAGCAATTATATTTATGTAGAAGGGGCTTCAACCTCAACAATTAAAAATGGTTATGCATGGTCTGGTGCTACAACAAATGTAACAAATAATTTGAATAATGATCCATGCTTTAATATTCTAACGGCAAGTGATATAACTTCTTACAAATATTTTATGTCGTTAAGTGGTGGCGGCACAAGAGAAATAAACAGTTATTATGATGTCCCACCATTTGCCGGCGGCCCAATTTTACCGGACAATTTAAAACTGACAACAGGTGCAACAACCTATGCAGAAAGTGGTGCCGTTGTTATAGCGGGAATTACCACAGATTATGAGGGTGATGCACGCTCAGGCTCAACACCAGATATTGGTGCAGATGAGGGTGATTTTGTTGTGCAAACTCCTGATTGTTATTTATTGCCTCTCGAATTAATTGCATTTACCGGCTGGTATAACGGATCTGAAAATGAATTGCACTGGACAACTGCAACAGAAATAAATTCAGATTATTTTGGTGTGGAGAAAAGTATAAACGGAATTGATTTTTATACGATAGGAAATGTAAATGCTGCAGGTAATTCACTTGTAGAATCGGATTATACATTTTACGACGATGATCCTGTTGCAGGAATTAATTATTACCGATTAAGAATGACGGATATTGACGGCGCATTTGAATACAGTAATACAATTGCAATCAGGGTGGATGAAGACGGGACGCCCGCATTTATCGTTTATCCGAATCCTGTTAGTGCAAATTTAAATTTCTCAGTCAATAGTAGTTTCGATCAGCAAATTGTTGTTGAGATCACAGATATTCCCGGTAAAAAACTCCTGAGCCGCAAATTTGTATTGCACAGCGGACAAAATACATTTACAATTGATATTTCTTCATTTGCTGCTGCACCATATTTTATCTATTATGTGAATGATGCAGGTGCAATACAGGTTACACGATTTATGAAAGAATGATCAAGCCCTGATGCGTTATATTATTTTAGTTGAATCGCCACATCCACAAATGCAGAATTATCATGTTTATCTGATGCGGAAAAACGCATGATCACATCGGTTGGTACAGCAACTGCAATTCCGTTTATAATGTCATCATCGAGGCTGTAACTCGTTACATTTCCAAAAACAACAGGAGCCGGTGGCCAGAATTCTATTGTATCTGAGGCTGTGATAATGGAAACCGTTACATCTTTTATTTCCGATTCATCCGATATATCTGCAGATAAATGAACGGTATCCTGGTAATTGAACTGCTCCCCGGAAAATGGGTCCTGCACAATAATAACGGGGCTGGTATTGTCGTCTGCTGTTTTTTCTTTACCACATGAAGCGCTGAGTGCGGCGATACTCAATATGCCGATCAAAGTAGGAAATTTGTAGGATTGGGTTGCCATCTGTATGATTTTTACAGAAAGTTATGCAAAATGCCCGAATGGTGGTAAACATTTATAGCCTTTTGACAAAAATCATATGCATTGCAAGAGATGACACATTATTTACAAGGTATCTCATTCAGAATAAATGTTTCGAATTTCAGGCTTGCCGTATCTTTATAAACAAGGCGTCCGTCTTTTTCTTCCATTTCTCCGAAACCCACCTGCAGGTCATCAGTATTTTTCTTAAATATAATCTGTGAAACTGATTCTGTTCCCTCTGAAGAAAATTTATAATCACCGATCAGTTTATCACCCGCAATTGTTCCGCTTATCGTTCCATGGCTTTGGTCTTTTTCAAAAAACTGATAATCCATTGAGCCTGAAAACCGATCGCCATTAATTTGAATCTGCATTGAGATCGTGTCGAAACTCAAAACATACCGGTAACAATGTGCACCCTCAGAAAACGCAGAAGGAATTGATTTTTGTTTTGTGCCGCAGGCTGCAATAAACAATATGGAAATGATCGTGATAAATTTCATAAAGTAAAACTACGTATCGGATTGTATTAAAGCAATTTTACTTTTCAGCATGAAATTTATTATGCTGCAACTTCACGGTTGAATTTATTGCGGTATTCAATAGGAGAGAGGCCGGTTATTTTTTTGAAAGTTGTTCTGAAGGCTTTCGTATCTGAATACCCTACTTCATACATCACCTCATTTATATTTTTTCTGCTGTTCTCAAGATTTTTTTTCGCCGCTTCAATTTTCACCCGCTGAATATATTCCACGATTGTATTATTTGTTGCTTTCTTAAAACGCCTTTCAAAACTTCTTCTGCCGATCGCAAACATGTCCGCCAATTGTTCGACACTTGTTTTTTCATGAAAATGCTGCTCAATAAACTCCTGTGCTTTTTTCACGGGTTCATCTTCATGGCTTTTTTGTCCGTTGAATATCATAAACTGCGACTGATTATTCCTATCGATTTCAATTTCATAAAATTTTGCTTCCTGCACTGCAAGTTCTCGTGTGGTATATTTTTCTATAATGTATAATAATAAATTCCAGAATGAATTTGCACCGCCGCTTGAATAAATTCCATTTTCATCCGTAATTATTTTATCCGATACCAGATGTATCCCGGGAAACATTTTAATGAAATCATCGTGACCCAGCCAATGTGTCGAACAACTTTTTCCCTCCAGCAAACCTGTTGCAGCAAGCAGAAAAGCTCCCACACATAAACTTGCAACTTCCGCACCTTCCGCATGCCTTTCACGAATCCAGGGAAAAAACGGCTCGTTTAAAGCAATCACATCTTCCCATTTTCCATTCACGGCGGGAATAATGATCAGATCGGTTTTTTGCAATGCATCAATTGATATATCCGGTTCCACCTTAAATAATTTGTCGTATACCTGTGGTTCATTTGAAATGCCGACAAGCTCCACACGAAATAGCGGTTCATTTCCTTTATTTATCAAAAAAGTATTTGCTGTTGTAAAAGCTTTATACGATCCTTCAATACAACTCAGGGCTGCGGCACCACGAGGCACCAGAATGGAAACATGTTTCATAAGGCAAATCTACACCATGTTCTTGTCGCAATCAACCCCATACATTGCCGTGTTTGCACCCTCACCATTTTCGGATCCTGAAATAAGTTTGCAGCTATTATTCAATGCATATGCAGATTCATCCGTACCTCATTTTCAATGGAAATTGCCGGGAAGCGATGCAGTTTTATCAGGCCTGTTTTGGCGGTGAACTTTCGTTGCAAACAATTCATGATTCGCCGATGTCTGCTGAATGGCCATCTGATGTGCAGGATCATATTCTGCATGCAACTTTAATGCACGACGGTATGATGATCATGGCATCGGATATGGGCGGACCGGAAGATGAAAATGCAAAGGGCCGTATTTTTATTTCTTTAACATGCAGCAATGAAACGGAGATCAAAGATTTTTTTTCGAAATTGTCTGCGGGCGGGAAAATCACGAGGCCGCTTCATGAATTTTATGCGGGTACCATCGGAGCGATTACGGATAAATTCGGCATGAACTGGCTTTTATATTTATAGTGCATCCGGTTTCTAAAATAGAATTAATTATTTCATTCAAAAATAAAAACAATGGCAACTTTAAATCCTTATTTAAATTTCAACGGAAATGCGGAAGACGCATTCAACCATTATAAATCCGTTTTCGGAAATGAATTCAATAATTTGCAGCGGTATAAAGATATGCCTTTTGACAGCCCGGAAAAAGAAGACGGTAACCGCATCCTGCATATTTCATTACCGATCGGGGAAGATTCATTTTTATTGGGAAGTGATTGTCCATCGTCTTATCCGCCTGCAAAATTCGGGGATAATTGCTGGATATCTGTGAATGCAAACAGCGAGGCACATGCAAAAAGTATTTTTGATGGCCTTTCTGAAGGAGGTAAAATAAATATGCCCCTGGAAAAAACATTCTGGGCCGATCTTTTTGGTATGTGTGTAGATAAATTTGGTGTCGGCTGGATGATCAATTACGACGGCAAAACTGTATAATTAACTGCTGCAGCAATTCATACCGATCTCATGGTGGAAGTTTTTAAAACGAATGTTAATGCGCCGGAACCTGCACAATGGCTGATCCATAAATTAAATACGTTGTATCCGCATTATAAAATAAATTTCGATCTTGAAGATTGTGATAAAATTTTGCGGGTTGCGGGAGAATTGATTTGCAATGAATCGATCATCGCTGTTTTAAATGAAGTTGGATTTGATTGTGTGGCGCTTGATTGAATTGGAAGCGTATTTATTTCCATGTATCATCCAGTTGCTTTGCTGCTTTCAATAATTTCATGATCGGTTTTTCTTTTATTTCATCAACCGACTGGAATATTTTATAAAATATCTGTTTGTTCGTTCCGTGCTTCAGATAGCCATCCGGATCGGGAATTTTATTTCCGTACCAGATACCGAATAACACTCCTGATTTGATGCCGCCCCGCGGTATTGTTGCAGGCCAGATGATGCAGATACCCTTCTTCCGGAAAAAATAAGGAACATTAAATGATATTTTTTCTTTGCAATCCGGTAAAGTGTGTAATACAATCTGCCTTAAAACATCCACCATAATGCGTTCGTGATCCGGCAAAAGTGAATAGAGCTGCGTCAGTGATTTAATTTTATCAAATGCGGCAGACAAGTTTATTCTTTTAATTTTAATTCATGCAGAACTGAATCAACAATTGCTGTACGTGCAATACCAAAATTCATATTATTCGGATCGTTGCATTGAATACAGTTGGCAAAATAATAAACATGATTGTTTGCTTCAAGGTAACCGACATCCCATCCGATATCCGTATCCTGCATCACGCCCCAGCCTGTTTTCATGCGCAGAATATATTCAGTTGTTTCTTCCTGTATCATAATTTTTTTCACAATGTCCATTGACCGCTGTGAAAAAGGCAGCTCATTATGATATAATCTTTTTAAAAAATCAATTTGTTCTGCAGGTGAAATGCGCAATCCACCCGTTAACCAGAATTGGTCGATACCACCCGATGTGTCGGCATTCCCGTAACCTGCTTTTTTCAGCCAGTAATCCATTTTTTCTCCACCCACCCGCCTTGCTAATTCCTGGTAATACCATACCGTTGAATTTTTAAAAGCAGTTTTCAAATCCTGACTTGCGTTCCAGTCCGGGTTTCTCCGCACAACGCTATCCCATGGAATAATAAAATTTTCATCGGGAATAATACCTGTTTCAAGGCCGATAAGGGAATTGCAGATTTTAAATGTGGAAGCAGGAATAAATTGTTCATTTAATTGCTGTTCGTTGTATACAACAGAATGGTTGTTATCCTGATCGTACAATATAAATGAACCTGATACCTGGAATGCATCAAAATAATTTTTGAAATTGCGCACCTCTTTCGTTTCGGTTGAATTAAAACCAGGCAACACCATAAAAATGATGCAAATGAAAAGCACCCGGACATGAAAGAGATTTTTTAACAACATGCCTGACGTATTTTTTTATCCAGTTAAAATTAAGAAAATATTTCAACTCAAAAATGTAAATTCGCTGTTGTTTAAAACCGGTTCATGACACACAGCTATTTAATAAATAAATTAAAGGAACATTTGCAAACGGCGATTGAGATCGAGCATGCTACCTTACCGCCATATCTCACTGCTTACTGGTCTGTATTCGGCACGTCGGAGCATGCCCAAAATGCTGCTGCTTTAATTTTAAGTGTCATCAGGGAAGAAATGCTGCATATGGGAATGGCTTGTAATATTCTGAATGCATTAGGCGGTAAACCACTGATTCAGGGAAAGGAATTTATTCCGGATTATCCTTCTTATCTGCCGGGGCATTCACATACGGTGAATGCATTTAAAGTTGGACTTGCTCCTTGCAGCGCCGATGCAATAGAAACTTTTATGCGAATTGAATTGCCCGAAGAAATACTGGAAGAAGTGCATCTGGAAAAAAAATGGGCAACGATCGGGCAGTTTTACCGGATGATCATTCATTTAATAAACGACCCGATCATTTCAGATGATGATTTCAGGCATGGAGGGCAAATAGATAATTCTGCAAACCCTGCCCATGGAATTTTATATACGGTTAGCAGCAGAGAAGAAGCAGTTGCGGCCATGGAAGAAATTCTGGATCAGGGGGAGGGGCATAATCTGAAAAATCATTACGATAAAGATCATGAATTAACGCATTACTGGAAATTCAATGAAATATTTCATCTGATCAATTCCGGAAAATGGAAAATTGAAGAAGATGTATATCCTGTTGCTCCAAATCCTGATGAGAATTATTTCAGTGATGAAGCGAAACAATTAAATAAGAAATTTAATACGCTCTACAGCAATATGCTTGATGCATTGCACCTTGCTTATAACGGTTACGGGAATATTCAGGATGGGATTTATATCATGCTGATGCTCGAGCCCATCGCAAAAAAACTGATGCAAATTCCGTTGATCGGAAAAGAGGGTAATGCAGGGCCGACCTTCAAATATATCAGCAATTCAGAGCCTGATGTATAAAAGGTGAGATTACCCGAAATGCTTTGTACTACGATAAAATATTTTCTTTGCGCATTTTATTTATTTCTTCCCTCAATAATTTTCCGCTCACACATGAATGCGCATTGTTGCCCACATCTGAATCCTTAAGCCCAATCAATACGTTGCGCAATTCGGTTGTTTTTTCAAAAGGATTCTGATTGATAGCATGCTGCACTTGCATCTCTTTCAAATGTTCGCCGGTTGTTTGAAAAAGAATTTTAATAAGCGGGATAAACAAAGCGTCGTTCACTTGTTCTCCGATATTTTGTTTATAAATTTTCTCGAAGGTTTTTATAATGATCTCTTCAGCCAGTTCCTTTGTTCCGCAAATTTCCAAAGCCACGCCATACAACATTGGTGAATAGGTTTCGAAAATCCTTTTAAGTATGGATATGGTCATGAATGAAAATGAAATTTTGATTTACGGGTTGTAAAAATCCGGTAATTTTAAATTTCAACTCTTACAGAATTTTGGATGGATATTGCATAATTCCCACTTTCTGTTTGTAATGGTAAACTGGCTAAAAAGGTGAGAGTCGCAGTTGTGTTGCGGGAACCGGCCGGGTTAAAATGAAATTGAAGAAAGAAGAAATTTTAATCAGCCGGCTGAATAGGATGCAATCTGTTGAATGATAATTTATCCCAATAACCTCTTTGAAATATTATTTTATCATTCTCTATTTTGAAAAATCCGCAGCCGCGAAGCCCGAGCGGGTCTTTCCATTCCAGAATTGCCCAATCGCCGTCCTCAAATATATTTTCAGGAATACAAATCATTTCGGCATTCGCAAATTCTGTTGTAAACATATTTTTTATTGCCGCTTTCCCAACAACAGGTTCATTCGCCACCTGGTGGTTGATCGCATCTTCCGCATATAAATCCGAGATCGCCTCCGCATCAGCTTTATTAAATGCATCGAGCCATTTTTGCAGGATTTGTTTTGGAGTCATTTTTTATATGAATGTTTTGTTTGTTTGTCTGTAAAGGATGGCGGATAACGTTTTGGGTTTGAGGTTGATGAACTTCTGAACCATAAACTGTCTGCCAGAACCAAAGTTTATTAATTTCTCCAATTTTTCTATTCGTATTGTCCACCCGTTAATGCAAAACCTTTGATATAGGGGGGGATTATTTTCCAGGTTGGGTTTTATTAAACATATATCGTGCAATTTTCCAATCATTATTTACCTTTTCAAACACAAACAATTCTCTGTTTGCTTCCGGGATTGATACTCCTGTCGCACGGATTAATGATGAACCTTTCGAACTGGTAACGGCAAAAGCCATATTTCCTTCTATTTGAATTTCTTCAATAAAGAATTCAATATTCAGCTGGATTTGTGAAAAGACATATTCGTATGATTTCAAAATACCTATCGATCCAATCCCTGAAGGAGCTTCTGTTGGCATAAAAATCCCGTCTTTTGTGTATAAAGACTGCGCAAATTTTGCATCTGAAGTATTTAATGACTTCTGATACTCACTTAAAAGTGTTTCTATTTTTTGTTTTTCTTGCTTTTCCATATTTTGTGTTTCGTTAGTTTTTAAATCTGAATGTTCGTTTAGAGTGCATGAACTTATTAGTGCCATCATTAATGCTATGACATATATTCTTCTCATGTTAGTTTTGATTTTGTTTAATCCATTCTTCCAATGATGTAAATGTTTCAGTAGAAATTTCAGCTGCCATTCTAATTTGACCATCTGTATTTGGTCCCATATAAGTGCTTTCTTCAAAATAAGAAAACATTTGCGTAAGTTCATCAGCGCCTTTAAATGGAAATTTAGAAAACACTTCACCCGGAACGTATGTAAAGCTGAATTCCTTTCCATTTTCCTTGTAAGCAGATAAAATGTCATTGAAGCTGTAGCAACCTGCCGCCACTGATAAATAATTTCCTTTACCAGCTTTTTCAGGATTTAAGAATGCACCGGCTACCACTTTTCCTAAATCATTAATATCTGCCATGTGAATTACGCTTTTAGCAGGGTCAATAGGAAGCGCCCATCCAAACGATCCGTCTTGTTGTTTTTGAACGCCCAATTGTCCGACCAGGTTTTGAAAATAGAATGAAGCTTGTACGAAGGTATAATAGATGAAACCTGCTGTTTTTACTATTTCGTCTACCTTTGCTTTTGCTGTAAAATGTGGTACATCATATTTGCCTTTGCTAATTGCCTCAACATTCGGCAAAGTGGACCAGATGAAATGAGTAACATTCGCTTTTTTTGCTGCTTCTATTGCGAGTTTTCCTTGGGTTAGTTCATCAGCTCCCTCCCAAAAATTAGTCATCACAAATACGCCATAGGCACCCTTAAAGGCATTTGTTAATGAAGTAAGGTTAGTTAGCTCACCTAAAACGACTTCATCTGCATTTCCCTTGTATTTATCAGGGTTGCGGGTTATAGCTCTTACTGTAAAAGAACCATTCTTTTTTAATGCGTTAACTACGCCTTTACCTTGTAGCCCGGTTGCACCTACAACCGCAATTAATTTCTTTTCCATAATGTAATGTTTTTTTAGTTTAATAACATTACAAAGGTCTGGAAGAAGAAATGTGTTTGCCTATAAAGTATCTTAAGAAATAATCTTAATCTATCTTAAGATTTTACGATTTTCTTGCGGATGGAGCTGAGAAATTCGGGTGTTACACCAAGGTATGAAGCAATTTGAACATTGCTTATTCGATTGAAAAAATGCGGGTATCGTTCAACAAAATCAAGGTATCGCTCTTCGGCAGTAGAGCTTATATTTTGTAAGATTCTATTTTGCATACTTATTATTGCATTTTCAGCAAGGACTCTAAAAATCCTATTGAATTTTGGATATTTTTCAAAAAGCTTTATCTGATCTTCCTTATTACATTGAAGGATAACTGAATTCTCAATTGCTTCAATAAATAGCTTACTTGATTTTTCTGAATGAAAACTGCCAATGTCGCCAATCCACCAATTCTCAACTGCGAACTGGAGATTGTGTTCTTTGCCTTTGTCGTCAACCATATACATTCTGAAACAACCTTCAACTATGAATGTATTTTGATTGCATACATCGCCTTCCTGCAGAATGAACTGCTTACGCTTAATTCTTCGTTCTTTAAAAACTTCCTCTATCATTAATTTCTCTTCCTCATTTAAAGGAAGAAGTTTTTCAAAATAATATATTAAAGGATTTGTATTCATTTTATAATTCGATATACCATTTAAGGAGTTGCCGAAGTGCGTGTATCAGATGCACTTACGTTTCCACCAGCACAAATGTAAGTAGAATGTGATGCAGTTGGAAGTTGCACAGCACGCAGCCTATAGGCAAATCTATGTTATGCGTTCTTGCTGCGGTCTTTGGTTTTTTATCTCATCTTCTAACTGTTCATTCGTCTTCTTTTGCATTCGCCAATCTTGTCGCCTTGTTTTTCTCCACCAGTTTTACTGTTGTCCACTTTTCTAATTTGTGGTGCAAGGGCACAAGAAAAGCCGCAATACAAACAAACGCAAGCAACATTAAGACGGGTGAGTGATGAGTAATTCTTTCTAAGAGTGGATGCAGTAATAGATTGAGAAATTCAAAAACAAGTAACAAAACAATCGATTAATTTTGTCTGAATGATAGGTGGGCGGAACAAAGGAAATCCTGGGCCACCGTTTCGGTATGTGGGGAAGGAGGGAGAGGAATTCATTCAAATTTTATTTAATCATTCAAAGATTTCTTTAAATTCTTTTAAATAACTAAATTCTTCAAAGCCCAGATTTGCATAATGATCACTCACATATTTTTTAATGTCCGGGTAATTCTTATGATAAAATTGAGAAATTTTTGCAATTTTTTTGCCATGGGCATAGAGATATAAATATTCATAGTCACGGGTTTTTGAAGGTAAAATTGAATATTTCCACCCTTCGATTTCGGAAGAATTAAAATCTATTATTGGCAAGACACCGCCCAATTTTGCAATTGAAATTTTATTTTCAGCTAATCGAACTATAATGAACTTATTTTTCAATTCTCCCAATATTAACCATGCCAGCACAAAAATGAAAAAGATGACTGCTATGAACAGCGGTAACACGTTTTTCTCATCGTCTGCGTTTGTAATCATTTCATAAACAACGTTTATAAAAATAATTAGCAGGAAAATGCTGAATGCTATTATTAGAAACCCGGTAATCTTAAATTTAGTTTTCATTCTGGTAATTTTAATTCAAATAGTCAATGGAATATTATGAATTTTATGAAATGAAAGTTTATCCCAATAACCTCTTTGAAATATTATTTTATCATTCTCTATTTTAAAAAAACCGCAGCCGCGAAGTCCGAGCGGGTCTTTCCATTCCAGAATTGCCCAATCGCCGTCCTCAAATATATTTTCAGGAATACAAATCATTTCGGCATTCGCAAATTCTGTTGTAAACATATTTTTTATTGCCGCTTTCCCAACAACAGGTTCATTCGCCACCTGGTGGTTGATCGCATCTTCCGCATATAAATCCGAGATCGCCTCCGCATCAGCTTTATTAAATGCATCGAGCCATTTTTGCAGGATTTGTTTTGGAGTCATTTTAGGATTACAAAATTTATTGTTGAAGCCTGATTAAAAATTGGGTGTAGGAAATAAGGAATGAAAACCTATTAATACTGTCCGCTGTAAAATTTATTCTTTTTATCCAATTCAAGGCCGTTATCAGTAAACCAAAGGATGAAATTATCCCACTTTTCTTTATTGCCTGCATACCATTTATCAAATTCATCCAGGTTGCCCTGCATGAGAATCCAATGATTATAAGCTTCCATATGCCCGGCTTCCATAATTTCTTTTTCATAATTGAACAATGCGTTGGGATGTGTTTTGTCACGCCCTGATTGATAATAGACATCAATGAAAGTAGTTCTGATCCGGTCCAGTGAATTCATGGTAATTTCTTTTTCAAATGCGATGGCAATAAGTAATGTGGGTTCATATACCATACAAAAAGGGAATTTGATATTGTCAGGATCGGAGAATGCATCAAGCGACATCGACATCATCTGACAAAAACTTACGCTGCGTGTTGAATCACTTGTAAAGCTGATTTCGTTTTTATAAGTATCATATAACAATTTGCTGATTTCAACTGTGCGTTGACTGTTTCTTTCAAGGTTCATAAATATTTCGCCGTATAACATGCCCCAAACCTCTTCGGTGGAACCACAATAAAGCAAAGCTGCACGGTAATAGTTGGATGGGAATTTCGGATCAACTTCGATTCCTTTTTCGTAATATGGCAACGCATTGTTATATTCTTTTTTACCCCAATACACATTTCCTTTTTCAAGATAGATCATTCCTGAATTCGGAAATATTTCAAGCCCTTCATCATACGCTGCGAAGGCTTTATCGCTTTGCCCGATAATATCGTAACTGTTTCCAAGCAGCTGAAAAAGCCGTTCGGTTACATCCTTATGTTTCTTGTTCTTTTCGAGTATTTTGATTGCAGATTTATAATCCTCTTTTAAATAATAGGCATAAGCCATTTCGTATGGATAATCGAAACGGTCGGGGTCGAGTTTCTGCGCCTCTTCAAGTAATGCGATGCTCTCATCAATTTTTCCATTGTCCATCAACTCAATCGCCCGCACACCTTTATCGTATGCTTTTTCTTTGTTGGTTTGAGCGGAGCCGTTTTGCTCGAAAACTAATAAGATTATAAATCCCAGGGTAATGGCATTTTTCATCATGGTTGTTTTTTTACAATTTGTGAAATTATGAAGATATATTCTCTATAAATATACAGAATTATTTGCATGGCAAAACAGGCTCTCCTGCCTTAAAAGTCCAGCAACAATTTATATCTTTTGAAGTAATGATTTGGGATGTTTCAAAAGTGAGCGGATCACATATGAAAATTCCTCCTGTAATCATACACGATTTACTTTCGTAATAAATTGAAATGTTGATACCTTTCGCTTCATTGAATGGGCGGATATTCATGGCATTTTCATAAAGAAAATAATCTATTTGTTTCAATGTTTTTAATGAATCGATGAAGATTTTTTCAAAATTTTTATCTCGGCCATTTTTAAATTGAATTGAAATCAATTTAATTGAGCTGTCCACTTTGCTGAAACAAGAATCAATCACAGTCAAATTATAGGAATCTGCTATGCCGTTCTGACTATGCAAAGACAAAGTAACTGTCAGCAAAAATAATGTCAAGAATAGATTCATTTATTTCGCTTATATAAATGTATTCTGCCTGCAGGGAAATACATTAAACTAAGAGTTGAATCAGTAAGGTTTAAAATTTCAAATTCTAAACTATCTTTATTATTTATCAAGACTAAAAACTCCGCATTTTCCTGCACGCTCGCATATTCGGTCAATTCATCGGTTATTACAATAGAGTAGACATCATAAGCTCCTGGAATTGCTGATTTATAATTAAAGGTCCACGTTTTGGATATCACCTCCACAGTAGCTGAACTGTCTTGATCATGATACCAAATTCCCTGTAAGCGTTCTAAAGTTGATTTCGATAACGGATCAATGGCTTTCATTTTAATAATTTTGTATTCGCCGGATTCTATTTCAACTTCTGTTTGCATGTAATTTTTCAATTCAGCAACTACAGTCATAGGCGGGCACCCGAAACCACCTGAAATAGCCGTTAATTTAAAATTACCAGTCGAGTCTGTCTTAATCGTATTTCTATTTCTTTTTTTATTATAAACTTCAGTTCCTCCCAATGGTAATCCCGTGTCATAGTCAATAATTGTTCCTGTAACTTCCTGCACACAATCGCACGAAAGTAAAAGATTTAGTATAAGCAACAATGTAATTATTTTTACCAATGAGATGAAATTAAATTGTAATTTATAATTTTCATAGTAATGTTAATATGATTGATTGTATTCTGTTTGAAAGCATGTCATTTCCTTTAACCCATCACGTGGTCTACAAATCACACTGAATTTCCATTCAAATATATTTCATTCACAGTTCGTTTTAATTGCTTATGCATTTATTACGTGAACAGCTGTATTTTCTTTAGTAATATGAAATTAAATGTAATATTGTGATTTCTTTTTTTTCTGTACTATTCGGCTTATTTCCTGACCAACCTCTCCGTACAGGATTGTTATTTTTTGTTTGTTATTTTCGATTATTTCCTTCTTTTTCCAAAATCCATTATATTCAACTGTATCAGACGAAACAAAGATTCCTCCGATTAAAACTTTATGCCGCGTTTTAGTTGTGGTTCTGATAGTTATAATCTTGATTAGCTGTCCAATACTGTCAAAATTTTGTTCAATAGTTATATTGTCCTTATCATTTTTATAATTAGTTATCATTGATTTCATTAGTCCATTTTCGTAGTAATTAATTTCAATTTGTTGTCCACGCCTTTCTAATTTTTTACTGCCGTTTGGATAATAGCTATTATAAGTCATAGTGACCGCATCCTGAAAACCAACAATTTGGTTGGTTGTGGTATCTAAAATGAAACTGACATAAAGTATCCAGGTGCTGTCTTTGAATCTTTCTTCAAATCTATTGAAGCGGAAACTCCAGATGGAATCCATTCTATAATATCCTTTTGTTTTTAAGACCCCATCCCAGTATTCTGAGTATTCACCGTGGATACAATTTTTTTGCGTATTGAAAAAGTAAATCGGCAAAGAGTCTTTACTTAAGATAACCCATTTTCCATCGGGAACAGAGAATGGTTTCTTAAATGTTGAATCCAAAAAAGAAGACGTATTGAAAGTAAAAAAACTATCCTGATTATACCAAATTTTATAACAAACTTGTCCTTTTAACGGTTTGGACAATAAAACAAAAAGCGAAATTGTATAAAATATATTTATTTTTGATTTCATAAGAAACACGCATATTGAAAATGTCTCGCGAAAGTTATATAATTAAACGCCAGGATGTTTTATTTATTTGAATTTCTATATAATTAGCATATTTATTCCATCGTTATCTAAATCTCCGGTAGCCGAACCAATCATATTATAATTAAAAGGAACAGGAAATTCCTGACCCGAGAGTATTAAATTGTTGAATAGAAGGAGCGCTATTAAATTAATTTTTACCATCTCCCATTATGATGCTTATTGTTTTTTGTAATAGTTTAAACGAAAATTTTTCATGAATCAAATTTTGCCGGATCCCAAGCTACACCGGCAGGAAATAATCCGGCATGCCGTTTTTTCATTTCTTCTGCGATCAATGCACTGTCGCCGCCTTTTTCTTCGAGTTTTGCAATGATATGCAGATAACTTTTTTCATCACGGTTTTGGCTCAGCTTGAAAACATTTTCAATTTTTTCAACTTTGATCTCAAATCCGGTAATCGCAGGCATCATCTTATTGAGAAACTGGTCGGGCAGATTATCATAAAATGTTTGTGAAGCGACATCTCCGTTTTCAAATTTCAAGGTCAGTTTCCGCATGAACTGAATAAGCTGCGCATCGGACATGAATTCAATTTTTCCGGCTATCTGAACACTCATATAATTCCATGTTGAACCAATTTGCGGATTACTGTACCAGGATGCACTCACATAACAATTCGGCCCGGTGAATACAATCATGATATTTGGGTTTTCCAGAAATGCCTTGTGATGGTCCGTATTTCTCATGATATGCCCCTGCAAATACAATTCGCCGTTTCTTTCTTCCAGCAATATTGGAATTTGTGTAGCAACCTGCAAACCGGATAAAAAACTTCCTGTTACAAAAGCAAATGGATATAATTCAATGAATTCTAAAACTGTTTGTTTATCCTTCTCCTTGAAATATGAAAAATTATACATTATTTATGTTTTTAATACAGACACAGGTTCTTTTAAATTGGTTTGGATGTTTCGTGAATTGGTTATTGGTGGATTTAGTAAACAGAAATTTCCATGCATCACTAAACTCAATTTAATTTATCCTGACTCCTGATTCCTGATTCCTGACTCCTGCTTCTAAAATTTATCCACCTCAATTACCATCAACACCGCACCATCGGCGCCCGCATCTTTCTGGAAACTGATTGTTTCACCCGGATTGTATTTTACATTTTGAATTAATTGAGAACCAAGTGCGGATTTAATTTTCTGATCGTAACTGCCGCTTTGTTTATTGATTAGATCGTTGAGTGCTTTATAATCGAGCGGTTGTTTGGTTACCACAATCGCCATATAATCTTTTGTGCCGATCTCATCTGCCTGCATGCTGTAATCTTTCGGAAATAAGCGTGTGCCGGTGATGCCGCAATAAGGTGAATGTTTTTCGGTATATGGAAATAAAACATATGATGAATTATCTGTTTCCATTCCGAAAATATACGTATAACATTCATGCGAATTAGTTACCTGAATTTTAAATTTCGTTCCTTTTTTAATCGGTGATTTTGTTTCAAATACGCCGTTTCCATTTTGTTTGAGCGGAATATTTCTTGAACTTGAATTATCTACCAAACCGAATTCAACAGACAAAGTATTTGATAATGGTTTATCTGCAGAGCCCATCGGATAAACACCATACGCTTCTTTAGCAAAATGATCGAATACGTTATAAGGTATCCATGCAACGCCATTATTTCCCCATTCCGATCCCCAGCTGTTCATCACCTGAAATGCGCCGCCTTCTTTAAAATCATCATAACCGATCACGCACATGCAATGCCCCCCGAAACCATACATATCGAGATCGTCGTTGGTGGGGTTCCAGACATCTTTTCCCATCATCGGCTGCATAAAACTTCCTCCCACCAGCATACCGATCACAACCGGTGCACCCTGTGCAAGATTTTGTTTGATGGCAACAAGATCGAGTTTTTCATTATTTACTCCCTGGCCATCGCCCTGTGTAAGGCGATTAAATCCGGTCATTTTAAATTGAGAGGCCTGTTGTTTTTGCGATGAATTCGGTTGCTTGCTGCAATCCTGATCCGAATAAGGAAATTCACGCAGTGAAACCAGCCCCTGATTTTTCATCACGTCCATTGCATTTTGAATATATGCGCCCTGGCATCCTTCAAGCCCGATCTGATTATATAAATATGCCGGACTGAAAGCAATTGAATTCGGATCTTTTCCGGTGCGTTCGGCTTCAAGTATTGTGCGTGCCGCATAGGCAGAACCCCAACCAACGCATGAACCCTGCTGGCCCTGATTTAATCTTGCCGGCGCATATTTTAAAAGCGAAACGCTTTCGGGCAATGGATTTTTTTTATTGTCGGTAACAGGCGGTTCAAATATTTCCGTTGCATCGTATTTTTCCGGATCGAAATCTGCGCCTGTTGCAAAACCACCGGAAGCATCGGTTCCGCCGCCGCTGAAATTAAACAGGTTGCCGCCCAGAAAATAAATCACGATTGCAGCCACAATTAAAATACCGCAGCCGAGTTTGGGATTTTTCCGGAACAGGCCTAAAAACAAAGGCAATAATAACGTGATGATATTGCCGCCACCACGGCCGGTGCCGCCACCGCCGCCGCCCGGAATTTTGCGTTGCTGCTGCTGATTATTGTCGGGAACCATTCGAATAGGCATAGGAAGTATTTTTTTTGAAAATTAATGTTTGTTTCCCACAATGGCACAAAGATTTTCAGCGAAAAAGTTTTATGCGCAATTGCAGCGCATTTATTTTTTCTTTGATTACGGCATTTAAGCATCGGAAATTTCAAATTGAGGACACGGCGGAAACATGGTTTCATATGGTCTTAATTTGGATTTATGCAAAGCAGCTTTATGCCTTTGTGGGAAACCAATAGGAAATTTGGAAGAAAATCTTTAAAATTGTTTCCTGTGGACCGTATATTAAAGTATTTCCCCCATCTCGACAACAGGCAGATCAGCCAATTCAGGCAGATCGGGCCGCAATTTAAATTCTGGAACGAAAAAGTAAATGTTGTTTCGCGGCAGGATATCGATAATATTTACGAGCATCATGTATTGCATTCACTCGCAATTTCAAAATTCATCGAATTTCAACCGGGCACAAAAGTGCTTGATCTGGGAACAGGTGGCGGATTTCCGGGAATTCCGCTTGCAATTATGAATCCGGAAGTTGAATTTCATCTCATCGATTCGATCGAAAAAAAAGTGCGTGTTGCCGATATGATCGGAAAAGCATTGGGATTGCAAAATATTTCGTGCGAGCAAACCCGGGTGGAAGATGTCAAAGAAAAATTTGATTTTATACTTGCTCGCGGTGTTGCGGATTTAATGATATTGTATGACTGGACAATTAATATGGTTCGACGTGGCGGTTCATTTAATGATTTCCCGAACGGATTAATTACATTAAAAGGTGGTTATCTCGAACTTGAAGTTGCTCCATTTAAAGATATTCTCTACAAGTTCCCGATCATCGAATGGTTTAAAGAACCCTGGTTTGCAGATAAGTTTTTGATTTATTTGCCGATGGATTGAGGAGAATTGCGAATTTCGGATTGAGCAAAATTGCGAATTGAAACTCTGACTTTCTGCGGGCATTTATCTGGTATTAATAAACTATATTTACATTGGAAAATTCTGAAGGGAAAATGCGAATTGCGAAGTGAACAAAATTGCGAATTGAGGCTTCGTGACCTTAAATAAATTCCTGTTAAAAATCAAGCTTATGAAATTTTTATGAGAATTGAATCCCTTATTTCCTAATTCGATTTTCTTTTGCAGTTTTACCTGATGAAGTGAAAATTGCAGTCAGTTCTTTTGATTCCTGACGCAAAGATTTTACCAAATCACCATCACTGTTTCCTGACTCCATAATTACTTCAATCCAAAATTGAGATTCATCTGCTTCGTCTTCTACAATAGTTATTTTGGAAATAAAATCCGCATGTGATCTTGCCCTGCATGCTGCTCTGTAATTAGCACCCACCGAAGTTGCTGATCTGAGAAGTTGTTTCCCTAAAACATAATTTGTAGTTGATTTAGGAAGATGCTCGACAATGTTAATAACATTGAGAGCAAATTGTTTTGTGCGAGCTTTTAATTTCTCTTCTTCTGTCATAAATAAGGGGTTTAATTACTTGCGAATTTACATTAATTCAACAATAAATGGAAACAAAAGAATAAACTAATTATCAAATTTCAATTAAATAATTAAAGCAATTAAATGAACCCAAAGCTTGAAACTTTACTCGGATTTCAATGCGCAATTTTGCTCAATCCGCAATTCGCAATTACAGTATGTTCTTAAATCGAAAGTGCTATTATTTTCCAAAATTTTCTTAAATCAAGAAAGCCCCAATTCGCAATTTTGCTCAATCCGCAATTCGCAATTCTAAAAACACCTGTTCAATCCGATTACATACCTGAATTTAAAATTCTCACTTTCCTCAAATGGTGCATTGCTCAGCCAGACGGGAAAATCAATTCTTAAAGTTATGGGTTTAACGGTTTCGAGCGGGCCGAACCAACTCCATGTAAATGCAGTGCCGATACCGGCATCCATGCGGAAAGAAGAAAGTTGTTTAAAATCTTCATCAACTGATAAAATTCCGCCGTCTGCAAAAACGTAGGGATCCATTTTAATGAATTTAATGATTTTGAAATTAAATAAACGGTCGAATTCAAGTTCAATATTTGCTGAAGTACCGCTCACACCAGAATATGCGAGATAAATTGTTCCGTCTTCATTTTCCTCGGCAACAAGATAACCGGAATATCCCCGCAGATTTAATCCGCCGCCCATTTGAAAATGATTTGTTGTGTTTCCGAATGTTGTCCATTCATTTGGAACAAAACCCCGTGAACGTGTGAATTTACTGTCGAGTAATTCTTCGGCATTCGCACCTGCCAGCATGAGTGAGGATGCAAAAGGAATGGAAGATCCGCTGCCCCATTGTAAAAAATATCTTGTTTTTAAATCGAATTTTCCAAGTGTGGTATTATTTATTGCTTCTACCTGCACCCGCGAAAAATCATAATCACTCAATAGATCATTTGAACGGAAGCCAAGCATGAATTTTCCGTTGCCTTTGAAATAATTATACTTATGTTCGTATTCCAGGTTGAAGGAATTGTTTTTTGCTTCATCAATTAAATCGCCGTATAAGAGATACTGATTTTTTACAATTTGAAAATCATTAAAATAAAATGTGATCTTATTCCTGAAGTCGCGGTCGAGAAAAATTTCTTCTCCGATCTTAAATCCGAATACACCATCGAGATATTTCGTATCGAATAAAAAATTACTTCTCGGTAAAAAATTATCAGTTGCTGTTTTATAAGACAGGTGAAAAGAAAACGGATCGAAATCGTCGGTAATATCATCGCCGGAAGAATTCAGCGGATGATAATAATCGGATTGCAATATACCGGTGTTGAACCAGGCAGTAAATTCGAACATATGTTTGTAATTAAAATAATTTCCGTTGAAATGCAGTCCTACTTTTAATCCGTCATATGCATTTCCCCAGATTTCGGGCCGCCATTTTAAGGCATATTGATTCCAGTTGGCGGTATTGCGTATCTGTGAATCAAATTCATAATCAATCGAGCATTTCCATGTATTATCAAGTTTATTGATGTCTGCAAGCCTGTTGCTCGGATCGATCGTGATCTGTTTTATTTTCGCTGGCACAATTACATGCGCAACATATTCCGATTCCAGTTTGTCGAATCCATACCATTTCGGCAACACGATCACATTTTCAAAATATGTTCTGTCGAGCCTTCCTTCGGAAATATTTTTTTGCCCTTCATATTTATTGAACCATGTATTCGGGATATAGTAATTGAGTGTGTCTCCGTTTTCCAAAACCACCTGGAAATCAACGGGCATTTGCATGCCTTTGCGCTTGAATAAAACATCGTAATGCAAAAGTGGCTGGCCATCGAGAGAGAATTCCGGATTTTTGCGCACTTCACTTATACCATAATCAATATTTTTTGTTGTTTCGAGCCAAGCATCAAAAAACCAGTTGAGATCAACATGGGTATAATTTATAATTGAATTTCTGAAATCTTCAAAATACGGATGGCATAATTTCCATTGCTCAAAATAATGTTTCATCGCAGCTTCAAATAAATCATCGCCTAAAACATATTCAAGATTATACAGCATCACTGCGGTTTTAAAGTAAACATGCCTGTATCCGCCGCCATGTGCAAGTGCAGAATTGAACATATCTGAATGTGTGTTCAAAGGCATATCGTTCGCTCTCACTGCATCCTGTAAATACGCAGAATACACTTCGCTCATGATGATTTCATCGGGCTTGCGATATGTATTTTTATAATTCGATTTATCTTCAAATTCAATCCGCACATCTCCATCTATTTTCATATACGACCATGCCGTGAGAAATTGAGAAAACCCTTCATCAAGAGCTGCACGGTATGTTTCATTATTTCCAACCATACCGAAAAACCACATATGTCCGATTTCATGTGCGAATAAATCGCGGTAGGAGGGATCGTATCCGCCATCAAGCGTAAGCATCGGATATTCCATTCCATCCCGTGCATCTGCGACAATAATTTTCGGCCAGATATAATCACCAAAATCATTGCTGTAAACATGAATCACTTTAGCAGTATAATCAGCGGCATTTTGCCAGAAGGCAGCATGTCCTTCCTGTGCCAATGCGATACAGCGCACCTGTTTCCCGTTTATAACAGTCATTGTTTCACCGATGCGGTAAGAAGGGTCTGCAGTAAATGCAAAATCATGCACATTTTCAGCATAATACCGCCATGTTTTTTTATCTCCCTGCACATAAGGAATAATTACAGATGCAGGTTCATTCCACGCTTTGCCCGCAAAATTTTTAATATTTAATTTTTCACGCAGGCTGTTCGGCATCACTTCATTTGCATTCAGTAAATAACCTGTTGCTTCAACAATATAATTACTCGCAAAGGTGAGATCAACTTCATAGCTGCCGTAATCACCATAAAATTCTTTTCCAAGATGTTGTTCGGTATCCCATCCGAATTTCATATCGTACACACAAATGCGGGGATACCAATGCACACCGTCATAATGCATGAATTCACCCGAACTGAATTCCTTCATCCTTCTTCTTAAACTTCCTTCATTATCGAAATATGTTTTAAAAGGAATTTCAAATGTAATTGAACCACCCGCCGTAACAGGATATTTTAATTCTGCTTTTAAAACGGAAAAATCCTGTATGAGAGTTGCAGTTTCCGAAACAGGGAATCCGTTTCTGTTTGTGATCGTAATATTTTCCACTTCCGTTCCGAGTCCTTGCGATTCGTATTTGCCGAATGTGGGTTTTACGTCATTTACTTTATACAGATCTTCCACATATCCACCGGGTAAAAATGCCTCCTGATATAAATGAAAATAAACGAAAGGCAATGCATCGGGTGAATTATTATAATATGTGAGGCGCACTGTTCCTGAAATAATATTTGTTGTTTCATCGATTTCTGCAGAAATTTTATATTCCACATCCTGTTGCCAGTATCCGTCGTATGGTTTTCTGTTTTTCCAGTAATATGGATTTTCTGCACTACGGTATGCATAAGCAGGTCTGTTAAAAGCATCAGAAACGATCTTGCCGTTTTGCGCAGAAATCAGCGTTGATAAAAAAATAAAAATTGTTGTAATCAAAGTTTGCAATTGACGCATGTCTTTATTTTTTTTGTAGTTACGTTTAACCTCTAAACCCCTTAAGTCATTCTCGCTTTAGCAGATCTTCCTGATCTGTTTACGTTCCGGATGTCACTGGGATCATTTTAGAGATCTTTCATCATCAGAACAAATATAAATACCTTGAGCAAAGAAAATTTATTTTATCTCCTCGCTTTAACATTAATTCCGGGAATCGGCCCTGTAAATGCGAAATCCCTGATCAGTTATTGCGGGAGTGTTGAAAAAATTTTTAAAACAAAAAAGCAGGTATTGATGCGGGTGCCGGGTATTGGAGAAAATACCGCAGCAGCCATTGTGCATCATGATGTTTTTGAAAGGGCAGAGGCAGAATTAAAATTTACCGAAACAAAAAATATTCAGATCCTGCCTTACTGGGATGCCGCTTATCCGTTCAGGCTCAGGGCCTGCACCGATGCACCCGTCCTCCTGTATTATGCAGGCAATGCAGATTTGAATGCAGACAGGGTGATGGGCATCGTGGGAACCAGAAATGCGAGTGATTATGGAAAGCAAATTGTTGATGAGCTGATAGAAACATTGCAGGAGGAACATGTGCTGATCGTGAGCGGCCTTGCCTACGGGATCGATATTGCAGCGCATAAAGCCTGCCTGAAAAAAAATATACAGACGATCGGTGTTGTGGGTCATGGCCTCGACAGAATTTATCCTTATGCGCATAAAGAGGTTGCAAAAAAAATGATGCAAAATGGCGGCCTTTTAACAGAATTTATGAGTGAGACATTACCCGACAGGCAAAATTTTCCAAAACGAAACAGGATCGTGGCGGGTATGATAGATGTGCTGGTGGTTGTTGAAACTGCATTGGATGGCGGTGCACTGATCACCGCAATGCTTGCCGACGGTTATAATAAAGATGTTGTTGCCTATCCGGGAAATATTCATCATAAATATTCGCAGGGTTGTCATCATTTAATTAAAACAAACCGTGCGGCACTGGTTGAAAATGGAAATGATATTCTGGATTTTCTGAACTGGTCGAAAAAAGAAACGAAATCGAATCCGCAGAGAGAATTATTTATTGAATTAAGCCCGGAAGAAAAATTGATATATGATGCATTGGCAAAATCTGAATTGGGAATTGATGAACTGACAATTGCCGTGCAGTTATCTCCGAGTGTTTTGGCAGGATGTTTATTAAATCTCGAATTTCAGGGATTAATTGCATCACTTCCGGGAAAGCGTTTTAAATTAGTGTGATTTTTATATATGGATCTGTTTGCAAAGCCCGAAATCGTTGAATGGAATTTCAACGGGATACTGATTCAGGAACCGGTTACCACTTTAACCGATATCATGATCACTGTTGTTTGCTGGTTTGTTTTTTTGCGCTTGAAACCATACCATTTCCGCTCCATTGTATACCGGCTGTTTCGTTATTTCTTTTTTATGATGGGGCTCGCAACATTATTAGGCGGCATTTTCGGCCACGCATTTAATTATGCAGTGGGATATAATTTAAAATTGCCGGGATGGATTTGCAGTATGATCGCCGTGATGCTCGCAGAACGCAGTTCAATTGTACATGCAAGGCCGTTGTTGAAAAAACAGATCGGTGAATTATTTTCAGTGCTGAATATTGTAGAACTTGCCACCCTGATCACTGCAGTGAGTGTAACGCTCAATTTTCTTTTTGTGGAAGTACATGCTTTGTACGGTTTATTAATTGTGTTCGGCAGTTTTGAATTTTTTATTTACCGTAAAACAAAAGATGCAGGCTCGCGGTATTTATTGTATAGTGTGGGAATATCCTCCATAGCGGCTTTTGTACATATCAGTTATTTTACAATTCATCCCTGGTTCAATTACCTCGACCTGGCACATTGCCTCATGTGTGTGAGCGCCTACGTGCTCTATCTCGGTGTAAGAAAATTAAAAGTGTATTCTGATAAAGCATAAAAAAAAACTCCGAAACATTCCTGCTTTCGAAGTTTTTGCGACATGAAGAGTATTTGTTTTAAGGAGAAGCGTTGCGAACATATGCATTTCTATTGGCTTCAAAAGCCACTTTTTTCATTTGTACCATTTATGGTGACAGGTTTGGTAAGTTTTTTTGATTTGCCCGCTTATCATCGATTCGCAACAAAATTCCAAACTGCGTCCCGGAGATTCATACATCATCTTTCCTTCCCTAATTTATGTTGTCGGTTCACACGTGAAATCGCTTCATTCACTCATTGCAGGTTGTGATATCACTGGGGGAATTCTACTTTCAATCAATTATTAAAAACATTTTCATGAAAAAAATCTGCATCATCTGCTTGTTGATTTGCCTCTCTGCTATCCTCCATGCGCAAGTACCTGAAAAGAAAGTGATCTTGCATACACAAAGCGGTGAAATTAACAATACATATCATGCCGATATGAATAACGACGGCATATTCGACTTCATCACTTCAAATGCAACAACCATGTTTTGGTATGCGGTGGATGCAGCTTCAAACTGGACCAATAAATATCTGATTGAAACCGATGCTGTTGTTTCTGACATGGAGTCGGTTGAAATGCGGGACATGAATGCAGATGGCTACACCGATATTTTTTATAGGTCGGGCGATTTCCCTTATGATCTCTATTGGATCGAAAATCCGCATGCAACAGATGAAAGCTGGCCTGTGCACATGATTGATGTATCTGTCGGGGCGTGGATCGGATTTATCGATACAGATGGTGATGGTGATGCGGATATGGTGTATGAAGATCCGGGCTCCTATTTATGCTGGACTGAAAATATTGACGGTGTTTTTGAAATAAAACATATGATTGAAGATCTTTTACCATCGGTTCGGTACAGTACGATTGCGGATTTTGATCAGGATGGAGATTTGGACTGGGCCGGTTTTTTTTATGATTGCTGTGTGGCATATTTTCAAAATAACAGCGACGGAACATTTTCGTACGAATACATAAACAGCGATGAGTATCAATATGGATTAATTTCTGCAGACGCTAATAACGATGGATATCCTGATTTGTTTATTGAAATAGGTGCAAACGAATATATTGCAACTTTTAATCCCGTTTCAAATGAATTTGGACCGCAGGCGTATTACGGAAATTATGATGATTTCAATACAATCAAAATTACAGACATTGATCACGACGGTGATAACGACTGGATATTTCTGGAAAATACAGCGGGAGCTGAATTTGCATCATTAAAAATGATTGAAAATACCGGTGGAGAAATGCTGCTGGATGATTTGCAGACACTTCAGGATTCTCTTTCAAAAAATGAATATTATTTTGCGTTTTATAATTATGACAATGATGAATTACCGGATTTATTCATGGACGATAATAATTTTTTATCCGTATATCCGAATGCGTTTCCCGAAAGCGGGTTTTCTGCTCCGATACGGCTTGATTCAACGTATGTAAAAATTGATATCATGTTGCCCTTCGATGCAGATGGCGATAGTGATGAGGATATATTTGTTGCTTCACACGACGGTGTACTTGCCTGGATGAAATATGATGCCGCATCTGATTCAATTTATGCAGTGCATCATATTCAAAATATTGAAGCAAGCCCATATCCTTCCTGCCTGCAGAATTTTGATGTGGACAGCGATGGTGATCAGGACTTGATTGCAAGTTTTCACTCGTATTACGGAGCCGGCGGAATAAGTTATTACCTGCTCAACGATGGCGCCGGAAATTTTTACCTCCATGAGTTTACAGAATTTGCATTTAAGAAAATATGGATGACCGATGCGGATGATGATGGCGATGCGGATCTGATTGGCTGGCGGTTTGAATCTAATAAACTTGAATTGTTTTTAAATACCGGGGATACTTCCGCATTATTTTCAGACGACAGCGATATCACACCAACCGGCTTATGGAAAAATTTTGAAATTTCGGATGCCGATAACGATGGCGATGAAGATTTTATCGGAACACAGGAAGGTGTAGCTGCAATATATATGATTGCAAATACGAACGGTGCAGAAACATTTTCTGCAGCCTATGTTTTAAAGGGCACGATCTGCACTGTCATGAATGCAATTTATTCAGATGATTTTGACGGTGATGCGGATGATGATATTTTTTATTCCTGCTCATACTCCGGCAATGCATATAAATTAACAAATGCCGGCGGATTTTTTACATCTTCTTCTTCCGGATATTTCAGTGATCAGGATCTATCTGCCCCCGGCTTCATGTATTCAAAAGACCTGAACCTCGACAATTCTCCTGACCTCATCCTCAGCAATGGAATGAATACGACGGGAACTGCTGTTAAATTAGCAGAAGGTGCAGGAGGAACATTTCAATTCGATTTCAATAATGCATCAGCTGATTTTGGTTTTTATACTTTTCTTGATGAGAATGATGTGATTGATTTTATCGGAACAAATGAACTTGAATTTTATGTGCAATATGATGTGATCACAAAAGCTCCGGAATATATTGTTATTCCACCAACGAAAACATATCTCGAAGAAAATGCTTCGGGCGACAGCATTGGTATTTATTTTACTGAAATTCCGCAAACTGCACTTTCAGTTCGATTTCATCCGGGCCCGGTTCTCGATGCCGGGGCTGGTGCGGGTGAAGAAATAGTGTATGTTATAAATCCGGATTCAACTGCTTTATTGCCTCATTATTTTTATTATCAGGTTCCCGAAGATGCGTTGGTGGAAGATTATACAACAGAAATTATTTCGCTTACAGATGAAGCCGGATGGGGTTTATATGCCGGAACCCTGCATGCCGAATATGCATTTATTGTAACAGATAACGACCCCGGTTTATTTTATACAGATGTTCCTGCAATAAATGAAGGAGCTTCACAAACAGTAAGCGTGCATTTAAATGCAATACCTGATGCGCCGCTTACGCTGCATCTCCAGCCTGAAACAGAATTAAATGCCGGCGCAGGTTTAGGTTTTCCGGTTGAATTTGAACTGCCCGCAAGTATTGAAGCAATTGAAAATATTATTATCAATCTGACCGCTGAAAATGATTATATCCATGAAGAAACACATATTTCGCAACTACCTGTTTCATTTTTTTGTGACGACAGCCTTTTTAATTCAATGCTTACTGATACGATACAAATAAGTCTGACAGACAATGACAATGCTTCTTTTTCAACACTTATCCCGGGCAGTTATTATACGGAAGGGCTGGAAGATTTTAGTATAACAATTCATGTAACAAGTGCACCTCAGGCTGATGTGCAAATTATTGCGGATCCGGATAGTGAAATTGATCTTGGTGCAGGACCGGGTGTTGCGGTAACGATGGATTTTATTGCCGGAGATATAATACCGGATGCAATAGTATTTTCCGGAATACCTTCTGAAAATTTAATTGTTGACGGATTGCATTTCGGACATATTGAATTTTCAGTTATTACAGATGATCCTTATTATGAAGTATTAAATATTCCGGAAATAACAATTTCAATTTTAGACAACGATTTGTCTGCCGTTCAGCATTCAGAATTAACAGCTGCATATCTGGAAGGTTTGGGTGAATTTGAAATCAATTTTAATTTATCATCTATCCCTTCCGAAAATGTTTCGGTTATTGCTGTTCCGGATATGAATCTTGATCTCGGCGCAGGGTTTGGCGTTGCTGTTGAATTTACTTTTATTGCCGATGGTGAACTGCCTGATGATATTTCAATAAGCGGAATCCCGTTTGACAATATGCTCAACGACGGGCTGCATTCCGGATTTATCAATTATATAACTTCTTCCGATGATCCGGTTTTTGATGGAGTTGCAATCGCAATTTCTGAGATCTTTATTGAAGATAACGACGACGATGGAATGGCTTTGGTTTGTGCGGCCGATCTGATTTATCCGGAAGGAACAATTGAAATTCCGGCAGACATTTATTTGTTTACCCAACCGGCAGACAATGTTTTTATTTATGCAGTTCCTGATGCGCAAATCGATCTGGGTGAAGGGCCCGGAATGCCGCTTGTAATTATTGCAAATGTCAGCTATGAACCCGGCGTTCCACTCACATTCGAAATTTCAATTGTGGATGATTTGCTTGCAGAAGGTTTCCACGACGGGCAAATAAATTTTATTATTTCAACAGATGATCCGTTTTATGCTGGTTATGCATTGGAACCATTGATCATACATATTGACGACAATGATGCAGCTACGGCTCTGATAAATGCTGATCAAAATCAATTTCTAATTTACCCGGCTATGTCAAACGGAATTTTTACTATTACATATGATGGAAGCAACGATGGAATAATTTCAATTTTTGACGCAACGGGCAGATGGATCAAAGAAATTGAAATGAACAGCAGCGGTAAAACTAACATAGATATTTCGGAAGCTGCTGCCGGTATGTATTATGTACGTCTGCAAAAGGGCAATGTCTTCAGCACAAAAATAATTGAACTGATAAAATAATCCTCCTCCGGTTCAGAATGGGATATCTGCATATGCGGTATCCCGTTTTTATTTCAGGGATGTTTAATTGTTCAGGTTTCTATCTTATTCCGGTTTCGTTCCCTCATTCAATTCAACCATTCACAAGCCGGCCTTCCGCATTCCCTCAAAGTGCCTTGCAGAACAATATAGGTACCTGTAATTTTCGAATTATTCATAATAAATCTTCGTACCATGAAAATGAAATTTACTTTTCTCGCATTGATTGTTTTTCAGCAATTTCTCAATGCACAGATCCCGGCGAAAAATATCATTCTGCATACACAAAATGATAAAATTAAAAGTCTCCTCCCGATCGATTTTAATAATGACGGATGGACAGACTATGTTTCTCTGGAAGAATCAAATGCGCTTTTTTTTGAGAATAACGGTGGCACCGCATGGGCCGACAGAAATGTGGTTCCCGGATTTACAAATGCGTATATTATTAATACCTATGCTGTAGATATGGACGGCGATGGCTGGACCGATATCGTTGCGGAAAAAGATATTACTTACACAACTGTTTCTTGGTATAGAAATCCGGGTAACCTCACCGATCCATGGGTAAATCATATGATCGGACCATCTATGAATATGCTGATCGGGATTTTTGATATGGATTCTGATGGTGATGCCGATCTTGTGTATGAAAATTCTTCTTCTTATTTATACTGGTCGGAAAATGAAAGCGGAATTATGGTTGCATCGCATGCAATCCCCGATGATTATCCTTCAGTGCGTGTTGCAAAAGTTTTTGATTTTGATAAAGATGGTGACCAGGACTGGACAGCATATTTCTATGATTGCTGCACAGATTATTTTGAAAATAACGGCGATGGCACATTTTCAACTTCCACTGTGAGCACGGATGAAAATCAGGATGATATTTTCGTTGGTGATGCAGATGGTGACGGTTATGCAGATATTGTTGTTGAAGATGCATTTAATTTCGGAGTTGCGATTTTTGATACGATCAGTGGCGAATTTGATCTGGATATACCCTGGGATTATTCTGATAATATTCTCGATATTCAAACAAATGATCTGGACGACGATGGTGATTTTGACTGGATCATATTTGAAAATGATCCGCTTTCAGAATTTACAAATTTGAAATGGATCGAAACAAACGGTAGCTCTGTTGATTTGGATGATATGGAACTTGTAATTGATTCACTTCCGGGAAATCCGAACTATACTTTATTGAGCGACTATAACAACGACGGTAAAATTGATTTGCTGTACGATGATAACGATGCAGCTTTAATTCAATTGAATGAAATGCCGGATGCATTTTTTTCACAACCGATCGATCCGGATACGTCTTATATCCGGATGGATCTTGTTCAGGCAGTTGATATTGACGGCGATGCGGATAACGACCTGGTTGTTATTTCACACGATGGAAAAATGGCGTGGTTTAAATACGATGCAGTTGCAGATTCATTTTTCTCTGTGCATTATTTACCTAATTTGGAAGCCAGCCCTTATCCAAGTTTGTTGGATCATCATGATCTGGATGCAGACGGAGATGAAGACCTGATCGCAAGTTTTCATTCGGAAGGCGGAGGGCAACAAATCACATATTATTTTATAAATGACGGCAATGGCATTTTTACATCTTATGAAGTAGATGCAAATGCTTATAATAAAGTCTGGTTTATAGATGCGGACAATGATGGCGATGAAGATATGATCGCAATGCAATATGCTGCTCCGCATAATCTTGTTTTATATCTCCGTTATCCAGATCCTGCGAATTATTTTATTTATACCACTGAAATTACAACAGGCAGCTGGAGAAATTTTGAAATGATGGATGCAGATGGTGATGGTGATGACGATTTTATCGGAGCGGGTACTGCAACATCTTATATTGTGGAAGTGCCGAATGCAGATGGTTTTGCTTTTTTCGGAACACAATTCAATTTATTTAATACATCCTGTAGTTCACCTTCGTCTCTATACCTAAATGATTTTGATTTGGACGGTGATGATGATATCGCATATGTTTGCTCAATCAGCGGAAATACTTTTCTCGCAAATAATTCAGCTGGAGTTTTCACTCCGGTGGAGTACGGTGATTTTACTTTTGCAAGTCTTAGCGAGCAATTCAATAATACGGCAACTGATTTAAATGCAGATGGATATCCTGATATCGTATTAAGTGATTATTCCAACGGTACAAAGGTGAAATTATCTACCGGACCAGGTACGTTCCAGTCAGATTATCTAACCTATTCAAGTGATTTTGGAACATTTGCAGATCTGGATGGTGATTCTCTTTTCGATTTTGCAGGAACAAATGATCTCGAATTTTATTTTCAAAATGATATTCTGTTCATCAATCCGTCGTTCACGCTGCTGCCTGCCACATTAAATATATTGCAGGAAAACGGTGCAAGCGATGGTATTACAATTACATTTAATCAGATTCCGGCAAGCGAACTGATCGTGGAGATTACACCGACAGGCAGCATTGATGCGGGTGGTGGTGCCGGTGTGCCGGTGACAGTTTCCTTTGCTGCAGATTCAACAGCATTGGTACCGAAATTTATCGGATGGAATATTCCGGATGATACGATCATTGAAGATTATTCAACTGCAACGGTAACGATTCTTGCTGACCCGGATACCTGGGGATTTTATGCAGGCAGTATTAATGAAAGCTATTCGTATACAACCACCGATAATGATCTGGGATTATTTTATACCCCTGCAGGAATTGCAACAGTAACCGAAGGAAGTGTATGTGTATTTAATCTGCATATTAATTCAATTCCTTCCGTCACCAGTACACTTACATTTACACCGCAACCTGATATCAGTATGGGTGCAGGTGCAGGTGAACCGTTGACATATACATTTACTTCTGATATTTCCAGTCTGGCAAATAAAATATTTTATGTTTCAACACCGAACGACATTTATTATGAACCGGTATACAATAGTTCGTTTCTTGCTGAATTCACCAGTGATGATCCGGTCTTTTCTTCATTTATTCCGCAGGAAAAAATTCTTTCTGTGCACGATAATGATATCGTAGATATCGTGCGTGGGGGTGTTGGAAATGCATACTATGAAGAAGGTTTGAACACCTTCGCAATTTCCGTTACTATTTCATCCGAGCCATATTTTAATGTTTACATCATTGCAACACCCGACGTGCAACTGGATCTTGGCAACGGGCCTGGTATCGCAGATACCATAACATTTATATCTGATGGTTTCATAAATATCGGCCAGACATTTTCCGGTGTGCCGGTTGATGATGCGGATATTGAAGGGTATCACACTGGCTTGATCACATTTTCGGTTGTCAGTGAAGATATGTATTACGATCCTGTTACGATTCCAAACCTGACAGTAAAAATTTTGGATAATGATGATATTACTTCTGCAACCGATCCGGAAGCCGGACAGATATTTAGTGTATCTCCGACGATCGGCAACGGAATTTTCAATTTTGAAAATCATGCACTTCAGGGAGAAACATTTATTTCTGTTTCCGGTTTAACAGGACAAATCGTTTACAGGAATACACTGCATGATACAGGAACCCATGAAATTGATCTCCATCAATTAAGCAATGGTACATATATCTTCTCCGTTCAAAATAATGATACTTATTACAGCCGCCGCATCATAGTTATGAAATAGAAAAAAGTTTGTTAGAACAGGGTAGGGGTGTTTCCATCGTGGGGCACCCCATTTTTATTGTGTTATACTTTCGAATGTGTCGCATGCGCTTATACGGGTAAAAAAAATTAAATTAATAGAAGAAATTCCCTGCCCGCGAAAAATAATACCCGCTTATTTTTTTTCCGGCCTGAATTTGTCCAATAAACCGGATGGCATATTATTCGTGCTGTTGAGAGAGCCACCACTGCCAATAAAACAGGGAAGTGATATTTTAATCTCTAAAAAAATAATATATGCTTCATCACGTAAAAGAATTACAATTTAATGCACAGGTTTCAAAGCCAGATCCCCGGTTTGCAAGATTATTACTTGAACAATTCGGAGGGCCGAATAGTGAATTAAAAGCAATACTTCCGGAAAGTGGAATCATCAGCTGGTGTTTCTGCAATCTGCTTTTTCTAAATTATCGAGCAGGTTGTTTTAAATTTATAAGATGCAAAAATTAATTGTTGATCCATATTAATCCGGACTCAGATAGAAATTAATTTAAAACTATGGCACTGACAAAATACAAAGTAAAAAGAAATTTCAAGGAAAGCCCGGAGCCAACGGGCGGCAAGCCTGATAGTGAGAAATTGCGCTTTGTAATTCAGAAGCATGATGCATCGCGTTTGCATTATGATTTCAGATTGGAAATGGAAGGTGTATTAAAAAGCTGGGCCGTTCCGAAAGGCCCTTCTACCAACCCTGCAGTTAAACGCCTTGCAATGATGGTTGAAGATCACCCGTATGATTACCGGAACTTTGAAGGAATCATTCCGAGCGGTTATGGTGCCGGAACTGTTATTATTTGGGACGAAGGTTTTTATGAACTTGCGGATGCAACCGGAAAAGATAAAAAAACGCAGGACAAAGAATTGCGAAAAGGTATTCAATCCGGCAAACTGCATTTTGTCTTGCACGGAAAAAAGCTGAAAGGTGAATATGCATTGGTGAAAACGCATGGTAAGGAAGAAAATGCATGGCTGTTATTTAAAGTAAAAGATAAATATGCTTCCGAGGCAGACATCACATTAAAAGATAAATCGGTTGTTTCAAAAAAAACTTTGGCGCAGGTAGAAAAAACAACAAAAAATTTTTATGGGGCCAAACGGGTAAAGGAATCAAAAACAAAAAGTAAAAAAGAAACATCACTCCATAAACGCAAAGAGGTGAAAACCGTTTCTGAACAGAATAAAAGGAAAAAAAATGTTCCCGCAAAAACTTTATCAAAAGAAAGGAATGCAAAATTCCCTTCCAAATTATCACCCATGCTTGCAACATTGATTGATAAACCCTTTGATAAGGAAGGCTGGCTTTATGAAATAAAATGGGATGGCTACAGAACGGTGGCGTTCTGTAATAAAAATAAAGTGGAATTAAAGTCGAGAAACGATAAATCTTTCAATGAAAAATTTTATCCTGTTCTTAAAGCCGTTCAGCAGTGGAATATCAAAGCAGTTGTGGATGGTGAAGTGGTGGTATTGGATGAAAACGGAAAATCAAATTTCGGTGATTTGCAAAACTGGCGAAGTGAAGCAGATGGTGATATTTTTTTCTATGTTTTTGATCTTTTGTGGCTCGATGGAAAAGATCTGATGCAGTTGCCATTGTCGGAACGCAGAAATATTTTGAAACAAATTCTCCCTGATAATCCCTTTATCCGATTAAGCGAAAGTTTTGATGTTAGCGGGACAGAATTTTTTGAAACGGCAAAAAAAATGGGGCTCGAGGGAATCATTGCAAAAAAATCAGACAGTATGTATACCGCTGGAATCCGATCAAAGGAATGGCTTAAAATAAAAGCAAACAAACGACAGGAAATGGTAATTGGATGTTATACGAAAAATGAGAATTCATCAAAATCATTCAGTTCACTCCTGCTCGGTGTGTATGAAAAAGGCAGGTTGATTTATACCGGGAAAGTTGGAACCGGTTTTAATGATAAACAACAAATAGAAATGCTCAAACAGTTTAAACCTTATATTACCAAAGCGTCACCATTTACCGAACTGCCGGATATTAATAAACCTTCTCGCTTCCGCCACGATCCGCCTCATGCAAAAGCAGTATGGATGAAGCCTCAACTGGTTTGTGAAGTAAGCTATACGGAAATGACAACCGACGGAATTATGCGCCACCCCTCATTTGAAGCGATGCGCATTGATAAAAAAGCAAAGGATGTTACAAATGAAAAAGCAATTGAAACAAATAAAATCATTCTGAAAAATAAAAAACAATCAAAAAAAATTTTAAAGCCGGTGGGAAAACAAGATCGTAAAACGCTTTTAAACCCGACGGATGAAACGCAGGTACGTGAAATAAATGGCCATGAAATAAAATTTAATAACCTCAATAAAATTTACTGGCCCAAAGAAAAAATTACGAAGCGTGATATGTTAAATTATTATTATCAGGTTGCACCTTATATTTTGCCTTATCTCAAAGACAGGCCGCAATCGATGAACCGGCATCCAAACGGTATCACAGGAGAAAGTTTTTATTTTAAAGATGTTACAGGAACTGCACCCGGCTGGATTGAAACATTTAAATATAAAAGTGAATCGGATAACAGAGTGAGAAATTATTTAGTGGCTAAAGATGAAGCCAGCTTACTTTATATGGCAACACTTGGATGTATTGAAATGAACCCATGGCATAGCAAAGTTGCAACTGAAGATTATCCCGATTGGTGTATTATAGATCTTGACCCGTCAAAAAATTCATTTCAACAGGTAATTGATGCAGCCAATGTTACCAAAGATATTCTGGAGGATATGGGTATAACGTCTTTCCCGAAAACAAGCGGTTCAACCGGTATGCATATTTATATTCCACTCGGCGCAAAATACACCTATGATCAGTCTAAAGAATTTGCAAGAATTATTGCCACATTGGTTCAGCAGGAAATTCCAAAATTCACAAGTATTGAAAGAATAGTGAAAGCAAGGAAGGGGAAAATGTATATTGATTTTTTACAAAACCGTCCGCAGGCAACTGTTGCCGCTCCTTATTCTTTACGGCCTAAACCGGGAGCAACTGTTTCAATGCCGCTCCATTGGGACGAAATGAAGAAGGGATTAAAAATGAGTGACTTTACAATTTATAATGCACTGGAAAGAATAAAAAGCGAAGGTGATATATTTAAACCCGTACTTGGTAAAGGAATTAATTTGGAAAAAGTAATTAAGATTTTTAATAAAGAATAAGTCTATAAAAAATAATTCATTATGAAATGAAAAAGGGTTCTCTCGATAAGAATGTATTTTGACAATCCGGATATGGGTGATTAATTATTTTTAAATAGCTTGGCAACGCTAAGTCAAAACCATTACTTTTACCCAAAATTCAATATGCCAAAATATCTGCCCCTCATTTTAATATGCATAATTGCTGCATGTGGTTCTCAGAAAAAAACACCGCAAGCATTTGCCGATGATATTTGTACTTGCTATCAAAACGTGCGGGATTCGATCGGAATAGAAGAAGCTCTCAAACTTATGGATAATCTGGATGGCTGTATCGAAAACACAAAATCTGATTATACTGAAGAATTGAAAATAACTGAATTTGAACAGGAAGCGCTGGAGCACGTGCGTGCCTGCCTGAAAGATGACAGCATAAAAGTGATCGGTGATATTTAATTGCGTTGATTCTTACCTGAATAAAATACATTTCTCTTTTCACTTGAATTTTTTCACCCTCAGCTGCCTGCATTTTAGTATTTTGCATTTGATGAAAATCACCATGGTTGTCAACATGCAAACTTGACAACCCCTTATTTCTGCCTTAACTTTGCCTCTCTTAATTGATGAAACAACCCTAAATTGTAAGCAATGAACGAAATCGGAATAAAAAACCCCGCCGCAAGCCTCAGCAAAATAGGACTCAATCATACCGCCACTTCATATTGGAACCTTACACCGGCCGAACTTGTAGAGCATGCCATAAGTAATGGCTACTCAATTTTAGCAGATTCAGGAGCTTTGGTTGTGGATACCGGTAAATTCCGGGGCCGTGCACCGAAAGACAAATACACTGTGAAAGATGCTAAGACTGAAAATACGGTAGACTGGAATCAGGTGAATATACCGACAGACGGCGCAACATTCGAAAAATTATACACTAAAATAATGGCCTACCTCGCCACCCGCAATATCTGGGTGCGAGACAATTATGCCTGTGCTGATCCCAAATACAGACTCAATATCCGCATCATCAATGAATATCCCTGGGGAAATTTGTTTTGCAACAATATGTTTTTACGCCCTTCGGCAGATGAGATCAAAACGATGGAACCCGACTGGCTGATCATAAATGCGCCGGGTTTTGAGGCGGATCCTGCTGTTGACGGAACCCGATCGCCGAATTTCGCAATGATCGATTTTACAAAGCGCATTATTTTGATCGGCGGAACCGGTTATACAGGTGAAATGAAAAAAGGAATTTTCACCGTATTGAATTATTGGCTGCCGCAGGAAAAAGGAGTGCTTAGCATGCATTGCTCCGCAAACGTTGGTAAAGATGATGATGTGGCGGTGTTCTTTGGATTATCAGGAACAGGAAAAACAACATTGAGTGCCGATCCGGACAGAAGACTGATTGGCGATGATGAGCACGGATGGACAGACGACAGTGTATTTAATTTCGAAGGCGGCTGTTATGCAAAATGCGTGAACCTCACAAAAGAAAACGAACCGCAGATTTTTAATGCCATTAAATTCGGATCAATTCTGGAAAACATTGAATTTTTTCCCGGCACACGCACCGTTGATTTCAGCAATATTTCGAAAACGGAAAATACACGTGTGAGTTATCCGATCGAGTACATTGATAATATCATGACACCCAGTATGGGCGGTTTGCCGAAAAATATTTTTTTCCTCACATGTGATGCCTTCGGTGTTTTGCCTCCTATCAGTAAATTATCAGCCGGCCAGGCAATGTATCAGTTTTTGAGCGGATATACTGCAAAAGTTGCAGGCACAGAAGCGGGTATCACCGAACCACAACTCACTTTTTCGACATGCTTCGGAGCACCGTTTCTTCCGCTACACCCTACACGTTATGCCGAAATGCTCGGAGAAAAAATGCAAAAGCATAATGTGAATATCTGGCTCATCAATACAGGCTGGACCGCCGGTCCGTACGGCGTTGGTCACCGCATGAAATTATCGTATACACGTGCAATGATCACCGCAGCATTAAATGGCAATCTCGATAAGGTTGAATATAAAACGCATGATATTTTCGGATTGCAAATGCCTGTGTATGTTCCAAACGTGCCGGCTGAAGTGCTTGACCCGCGAAATACCTGGGAGAATAAAAATCTCTATGATGAAAAAGCAAATAATCTCGCAATGCAGTTTGTGAAGAATTTTGAAAAATATGCTGATAAAGCAAATGCAGAAACTCTTGCAGCTGCTCCAAAGGTGGTGGCAAAAGTTTAATTTGATAGCAGGAAATTTGACAGCCCGGAATTATCCGGGCTTTTTTCTTGGGAAAAGTGCCGGCAATATAATTTTACAGTTTTCGTTTTTAACAGAAATCATCTGATGACCGCAATTACCCGATATATACTGATCTTTTCGGGATTATTTATTTCTTTCTCATTTCGCGGAAATGAACTGGAGCATCAATTGAAAACCGATGGTTTTGTATTGATTCCCGGAAGTGAAAATACTTCATATGTTAATCCGGTGATCCGGAAGGGCTTTTATATTTCGGCAACTGAAATTTCAAATGAACAGTATAATTTATTTCTCGCCGATTTACTTGCCCGCGAACAGATCCGCGATTATAATATCGCAAAAATCGATTCAACACGCTGGACTGATTTTTCAATCGAAATGACACCTTACCAATATTATTATCATTTACATCCCGCTTATGCAAAATATCCGGTTGTTAATATTTCCTTTGAGGGAGCTGAATTATATTGTAAATGGCTGACTGAAAAATATCATGCACTCGGAGTGAAAGGTATTGTGCGGATGCCGCAGGAGGATGAGTGGAGCTATGCAGCCTCGGGCGGAAATCCGGAAAATATATACGCATGGGAAGGAAACAGTTTACACAATAAAAAAAATAATTTAAATGGTAATTTTAATTTTACCGGCCCTGAAAATTCAGAATCTATCATAATGGCACCTGTAAAATCATTTGGCAAAAACAAGTTTGGATTATACAATATGTCGGGTAATGTTGCCGAAATGCTTGATCAGACGGGCACTCATAAAGGTGGTAGCTGGGATTGCACGGAAGTGTTTATCAGCATTGCGGCAGAAGACATATATGCCGGCTTGAATGGTGCATCACCTTTCATCGGATTCAGGCCGGTACTAATTATGGAATGAAGATGAATTATTTTTTTGCAGAACATATCGGAACCGAATCAACCATTCAACTGGATGAAAAAGAATCACATCATGTAATGCGTGTTCTGCGATTGCCTGCAGGTGAAAAAATAAAGCTGGTTGACGGGAAAGGAAATTTATATGATGCAGAAATTCTTGAAACGGGGAAAAAAGTAGTATTGGTGAAAATCCTCCAGCAGGAAATGCAAAAAAAAGAGCGCAATTATAATTTACATATTGCAATAGCACCTACAAAATCATCCGAACGTTTTGATTTATTTCTTGAAAAGGCAACGGAGATCGGAATTGATGAAATTACACCGCTCATCACACAAAATTCTGAAAGAAGAAAATTAAATACAGAAAAATTAAATCAGACATTGATTGCTGCTATAAAACAATCCGGAAATGCATGGTTGCCTCATTTGAATCCACCTGTTGAATTTAAGAAATGGATAAATACGCAAACCGGTAATTCTGCTCAAAAATTTATCTGTCATTGTCAACCGGGTGAAAAAGCAATCCTGGTGAAATCTTATTCTTTGTTAAACGATGCGATTATAATGATAGGGCCGGAAGGTGATTTCACTGCAGAAGAGATAACTTTGGCTATTGCAAATCAATTTACACCCGCAACATTAGGTGAAAGCAGATTGCGTACGGAAACAGCAGGAATCTTGTCGTGTGCATTTGTGAAATTAATGAATCAATTCAACGCATGAAAAAAATCAGGAGCGCAGTTACAATTCTTGCGGCCGTTTTAATTTGCGGCGCATTCCGCATGCCGGCACCAACAAATTCGATCGCATTATTAAAATATAACGGCGGTGGAGATTGGTATGCAAACCCGACCTCTCTGCCGAATCTTGCACAATTCTGCAATAAAAACCTGGGGATGAATTTAAATCCCGATCCGCCGACGGTTGAAGTGGGGAGCCCCGATATTTTTAATTATCCGTTTATTCATATGACCGGCCATGGCAACGTGGTATTTTCTGCGGAAGAAGCACAAAATCTCCGCAATTATTTAATAGCCGGCGGGTTTTTGCATATCGACGATAATTATGGAATGGACCCTTACGTGAGACCGGCAATGAAATCCGTATTTCCTGAATTGGATTTTATCGAGTTGCCCTTCAGCAGCCCGGTTTATCATCAGAAATATGATTTTAAAAACGGGCTTCCCAAAATTCATGAACACGATGGGAAAGCCGCCCAGGGATTCGGATTATTCTGGGAAGGCAGATTAGTTTGTTTTTATTCCTTCGAATGTGATCTCGGTGATGGCTGGGAAGATCCTGAAGTGCATAAAGATCCTGAAGAAGTGCGGCAGAAAGCTTTGCAAATGGGAGCGAACCTTGTGCAATACGTTTTCATGTCGTCCGGTTCTACAAGCTACTGAAAAAAACTTACAATCATTTACTTCGATTCAAAATAAGTTTCTATTTTCGTGAGGGGTGGGGGGATTTATTTTACCAGCTTATTACTTAGCTCTGGATGAAGACACGAAAGGACCATGTTGTAAATATCTTATTGGTTGAAGATAACCCCGGCGATATAAGACTCACACAGGAAGCACTTAAAGAAAGTGATATCAAAAGTAATTTACATGTTGTAAAAGATGGCGTAGAGGCTTTGGAATTTCTCCGCCGCAAAGGGAAATATAATGGCATTCCGGTGCCCGACCTCATTTTGCTCGATCTCAATCTGCCCAAAAAAGACGGGAGGGAAGTGCTGGCGGAAATTAAAAATGATGAGCCTTTAAAAATGATTCCGGTTGTGATACTTACAACCTCTGATGCCGAACAGGACATCTTAAAAAGTTATAAGCTTCATGCAAATTGCTTTATAACAAAACCGGTGGACCTCGATCAATTTATTTACGTCATCAAACAAATTCAGATATTTTGGTTTGGTGTTGTGAAATTACCGACCACCGGAAATTCAAAATTCTAAAATGGACGAAAGAAAGAAAATAAATGTATTGCTGATTGAAGATAATCCCGCAGATGCCAAGCTGGTCGAGATTTATCTCAATGAATCGTCGATGATGATACCCAATATTACAAGGGTGGTTGAATTGAAGAAGGGATTATTGATGATGGAAGAGCAGGATTTTGAAATTGTATTGCTAGATCTTACACTTCCAGACAGCACGGGTTTCAGTACCGTACAAACCCTGCTTGAAGAATTTCCTGCGCAGACTGTAATCGTGATGACCGGTCTCGATGATGAAACCGTTGCATTAAATTCGGTAAAAGCCGGTGCACAGGATTTTATTGTAAAAGGTCAATTCGACAGTAACCTTTTGTCCAGAACAATTCTATATGCAATTGAACGGCATCAGCTGCAGATCAAACTCGAAAATTATGCGAAGGCCATTAAATTGAATGAACAACGTTTGCTCGAAGCGCAAAAAATGGCCCGCATCGGTAACTGGGAACTTGATGTTGTGACGAATCAAATGTATTGGAGCGATGAGGTATTCCGAATTCTCGGATTTAAAGAGAATTCGTTTGAGCCAACGCTGAATGATTTTTTAAAATACGTTGATGAAAATGAATTGAAAAAAGTGAAGGAAGCCCTCAGCGGTTCGATGGAAAAAGGAAAACAATTTACTGCAGAGTATAAACTGATCCTGCCGGGTAATATCGAAAAAAATGTAGCGAACCAGGGACAAATTCAACTCAGTAAAAAAAGTGGCGGCCTATCACTTATCGGCACAATACAGGATATTTCTTCCTTTGTACAAAAAGAAAATCTGAATAAGGCACCTGAAGTACAGTCTCTGATTCGTGAAGCTGTGAATTTACTTGATCATTCTATGGATGTGCGGGATACAAAAATCAAAGAGCTGCTCGATCATTGTATACGTTTACTGCATTAAAAATTATTCGCTGATCAGAATCCTGTCATCTCCTTTAAATTCTGGAGCCTGAATACTTATTACTTTAAGAGGTATTTCTGAAGTTACGATCACACCATGTGGTGTATTTTCAGGAATAAATATCACGTCCCCCTTCTGAACAGGGAATGACTTTTCTCCGAGCCGCATTTCTCCGCTTCCTTCCAGCACAATTACCTGCTCGGTATGCCAGGCATGTTTATGCAGCGGCACAGCAGTTTTAATCCAGATGAGAAAAGTAGAAACACTTGAATCGGAATAAATTAATTGATTGGTTACATTGTCGAACGGCCCCGCCGGTATTATGGAATCTGTCTGCAAAACAAGCTTTTGTTGCTGCGAATGCAGGCTTGTTGCCGTAAGAAAAATGATAGCTGCGCAAATAATGTTTTTCATATCGTTTTCTGCATCGCTAAATTAAACAATTCCGAAATCCGTTAAAGCGGTATTTTGAAAATTGAAGCGAAACCGCATATTTGTGATGTTGGAATAAATTCAAATAGCAGGCGTAAATTTTAAATCCACTCCATATTCAATAGCTTTAGAAAATCAGCAGTCTGATGAATTTCTAAAATTTCTATATCAGGTTCACATATACTAACCAATAACAAATAACCACCACCAAAAAAATCATACCCATATCTAATAGAATCATTTAACTTCAAAATTTATCATTATGAAAAGGTTTATTACACCTCTGCTTCTCACAGCGGCCATGCTTGTAACCGTTTCGGGATTTTCGCAATCTGTAAAACTCGACGATCATTTTTCAATTCAGATCTCAGATCAAACGCTCCAACAAAAAACCGTGCAGTTTGATATTACAGGATTGAATTTTAAAGATGAGCCCACAGCTCAGAAATTTTTTAATTCCATTCAAAACAATCTTGTATCATTCAGTGTGGATTTTACGGCAAAAACCGCAACGATGTATTTATATCCTGAACGTTTGGGCAAAACAGTCTGGACAATCGAACAGTGGAATGACTATATGGATGCAACATCCATTCGCTGCTCAACAACGTATCAATCATTTTCTAACTATTAATCTTTATTTGTATGAAAAATATTTCGATCAAATTAATGCTATGTGCATTAACAATATCAGGAATTATAAATGCGCAAATTGTTGGTGATGTTTCTTATCTGAAAGGCAAAAGAGTTGAACTCGCCGTATCTGATTGCGGTACTTATGCATCAGGTGCCGACGGTGCGGTGGTAGCTGCTCCGGATACGTATCACGATAATACGATAGATGGTTCATTGTCTTATACAAACGATTGGGGTGAAGATGGATTTGACGTGGGAGTACCGACACAATGCGGTGATTATGTTATGCCGGGAAGCCCTGAAGAAGGATTTGCAATTCAGATCGGCACTGGTCCGGTTTATGGAAATCTCCAGCCGTATTGTTATCGCATTGGATTATTTACTCCGTCATCTGCGCATTTTTCAGGAGGAAACACATTAAATGTAAATGGCGGTTCAATCAGAAAAAATATATGGCAGGGAACAAATGCGGATCTCGGTTTAGCGATCAGTCAGACTACCTATTATTCAACAAAAAAACAATCCTATGTTACCATTGTAGATATATGTAATGGAGGGGATGCGCTCACAGATGTATATTATGCAAGAAATGTTGACCCTGATAATGACCAGATTACAAACGGAACATTTCTCACAAAAAATGAAGTAAAAAAACAATATGCTGTAGATGGTTATTCGATGGTTGCGGCTTCAAGTACTGTTGCTTCCCCTTGTTATGTAAGTTATGTTGCAGGCGATGCACGTTCAAAAGCATCACGTGGTAATTTTTCAATGGGCAGTCCGAGTGATATGTGGAACGGATTAGGCGGTTATATTCAAGCCACGGGTGCAGTTAATGCGGATGAGGCCATTCAGATATCTTTTAAAATTGATTCAATTCCGCATAATTGGTGCGACTGTGTTGCTTATTCAACTGTGTTTATTCCATCGCAGGTGTCTGAAAATGTTACACTTTCAAATACTGCATGCGCCACATTAGGAACACTTGCACGATATGGAGATGATATGATCCAGGCATATATTGAAAATCCTGATCAGTTTTTACATAATGAAATATTTGCTTATCCGAATCCGAGCAATGGGAATTTTACATTGAATTTATTTGAGATCGAAAACGCAGATATTACAATCGTGAATACATTGGGTGAAGTTGTTTATACTGCAACAGGCGCAAGTAAACTAACCGGTATTTATTTGAACGATATTACACCGGGCCTCTATTTTATCACTGCCGTGCATGACGGAACTTCAGTTACAAAATCAATTGTGATCGAATAAATATACATTCCATTTATTTAAAAGCAGGACGAAGCACGGTCCTGCTTTTTTATTTGAAACGCATTAAAAGATTTGATTCGAAATCGGCTTGTGGCGTAATTACCATTGTGGTATTTGTCTGATACCATGGATTGATCTGCGGCGCATCCATGTTTTTCAATAATTCAATTTCCTGTGCCGGTGTAAATCCCTGTGCGAGAATAAATAATTTTTCTCCTGTTGTTTTATTTTCACAAACATCCATTACAATTTCCACATGACCGGGGAATCCGGGACGCACAAAAAAATCACCCGGCCGGATATCACGCATCTCCACAAATTCCATTTCTTTTGAAAGTGAATAGGAGCCGGCATACATATAAACGAGTTCGAGATAATTACTGAAATTACCATAACTGTAATCCCGCTCCGCCGCTTTATACCATTTCGTTTCATTTTCTTTCACTTCAATCCGCCAGCCTTCGGCATAGCGCACCCAACTGCATGCTTCACCGTTTGTGAAATTGAAATGTATTTTTTCAAACTGTCCCGAATAATATAAATATTCTGCATACAACCTGATGCCGCTGTCTGCACATTGCTGCAATCCTGATTTACCTACCGGCATATCAATTACGCCGACATGCACATATGTTTCTTTTGGATTGCCGTCAAATTTTTTTACATCAGCCTCAAAATTTTTCAATGGAAGCTGGCGTAAAAAATATGTAAATGAATTGGAATCTGCCTGCATTCTTTCAAAACCTTCGGGACAAAGAATACGGGACGCAACCGTTAAACCACCTTCATTCAGATAATGATGGGTGGGTTTATTTGCAATGGATTGTATGGAAAAATTTCCATCACAGGAATTTAAAAACAGGAATACGAAACAGGTGATTGAAATCGGAATATGCATCGGTTTGTGGTTATGCGTTGTTTATTTTACAATCTCCACTTTCGTTCCCACTTTCACTACTTCATAAATTTCGTCCACATCTTTATTTTTTAAGGAGATACAGCCAAGCGTCCAGTTTTGTCCATCATCGATCACTGCATCTTTTCCTTCTGGTACACCATGAATACCGATTTCACCGCCAATATTTGATGATGCCGGTATTTCTCCTGCTTCTTTTGCAGCATTAAATTTTTTCCATGAATCTGCTGTCGGGTAGTCGATCCATAAAAATTTACTCCATTTTTTATGCGGATAGAGTGCACGCAATTCAAACTTCCCCTCAGGCGTGCATTTATCGCCTTCCCTTTTTTTATCATCTACCGGATTACCACCCAATACAACCGGATATGTTTTTATTACAAGTGTATCGAAGCGCAATTGCAAAATGTATTCGGATTTATCGATGTAAATACCGATGAGGTCTTTATCAATTTGTAAAGAATCAATTATTTCTTTTACTGATAGATCGGGGAATGCAGTTCTTACCGGCAAAGCTGTGTTTTTAAATTGCGTTGGCTGATTCGTACAGGCAAATATCAGCGCAAACAGCGAAAGAAGGAAAATAATTGTGTGGGTTTTCACTTTTTCTAAAACGCAGGCCGGTAATGCATTCGTATTTTTCGGATCCGAAAATTTTATCTCCCGAAAAAATTACTCATGAATATTTTGATCGCAAGTGCAAGTGCGATCACCCCGAAGAATTTTGTAATGGCATGCAGGCCCGTTTTACCGATACGTTTTTCTATCCATCCCGTTGAGCGCAATACGATATACATGATCACGATATTCACCATTACAGCAATTAAAATATTGTAGATGGAATAAACACTGCGCATGCTGATGAGTACGGTTAAGGTTCCGGCACCAACAAGCAATGGAAAAGCAACAGGTACGAAACTGCCTGAAACAGCGCCATCAGGGCTTGCTTTGAAAATATGTATCCCAAGGATCATTTCCAGTCCGAGGAGAAAAATAACAACTGAACCGGCCAGTGCAAACGATTGTGTATCGAGGCCAAGCAGTTTCAAAATCGAATCACCCAGAAATAAAAAAGTGATCATCAGCAAACCGGCAAACATCGTTGTTTTGGCCGGGTTTAAATCAATACCGCGGTTCTTCATCGAAATAATCGCCGGCACACTTCCCGGAACATCAATAATGGCAAATAAAGTAAGGCTGATCGTAATGATCTCCGATAATCCGATAACTATCATAAAAAAAATTAATAAGTGTAAAAAAAAATATTCAATAGGAGGAGAATTGCTGTCAGGATGATCAGCAGCATGGTATCAGCCATGGATATTCATGTATTCCAATGCTGTTATTGTAGATATTTAATGTGAAATTGTAATTTACCACAAACCAATAATGAGAAATGCGCCATAAAAGTTCGCAACTTTAAAAATCTTATCAGATGGCAATGATACTTATGTTTTCATTCCGCAGCCAGCCGGCATTTTGCAAGGTTTCGAGGTTGATGGTGCCAACAAGGAATTGCACGGTTCCTGAACGATAGCGCTCCATGATCTGAATAAAATCTCCTGCATCAAAATCCTGTCCATTCCGGAAACGCATGAATATCCGAATGGAAAACTGGTTGGTAAAATATATCGGGGGTGTTAGCACTTCAGGCAAATCATCATAAGGAAAAATTCCCGCCGGCTGTGCAACGGCCAACCCGTTTATTGCATTTTTCAATTGTTTATTTTGTGAATGAATTGCCTGACCGGTACTTTGCATGCTTTTACGGTATTCATATTTATACCCATAGGACAAAGCAGAAATATCGCTCAGTACTGCAGAACCGGTCGGTGTGCTGCCGGCACCTTTTCCGGTAAAAACCTGCTGATCTGAAAATGCACTTTCAACCAGCACCGCATTGTATTCATTCCGGATTAAATAGAATTTTGAATCCAGGTTCACAAAATGCGGCATCACATAGGCAACAACCGCATCATTTATTTTTCTGCATACCGCCAGTAATTTTATGGTCGCTCTTTTTTCATTTGCATAATTAATATCAAAATCATTCAGGTTTTGAATGCCGTAATTAAATATATCTGCAGGTTCAACATACATACCGAATGCATGAAAAAGCAGAATGCATAATTTAAATTTCGGATCAAATCCTTCCACATCCATTTTCGGATCGGTTTCGGCAAAGCCGAGTTCCTGCGCTTCGGCCAATGCCGATACATATGTTTTTTTCTCTTCAAATATTTTTGTGAGAATATAATTTGTTGACCCGTTGAAAATTCCTGTTACGGCATGCAGGAGATCGTTATCATAATATTCTTCCAGGTTTCTGATGATCGGAATACTTGCGCAGCAGGCTCCCTCATATAAAAAAGAAACATTGTACAATTCCTGCAGCCTAACGAGTTCAGGTAAATGCTTTGCGATCATTTTTTTACTTGCACTCACAACCGATTTGCCGTTTTGCATTGCAGTTTTTACAATTTCAAAAGCTGGATCTTCGTCATTGATCAATTCAACGATCACATCAATTTCATCATCATATAATAATTCATTTTTTTCGGTAGTGAAAAGTGATGGGGCAAGTGATCTGTCCTTTTCCGGATTTTTAATGCAGATCTTTTTAATGGATGCTTTTAATCCGTTTGTCCGGCTAAGCACCTCATATAAACCTTGCCCCACACATCCAAAACCAAAAATACCAAGCGTTAGATCTTTTCTGCTCATACCGATTGTATTGTTGCCTCAGCAGGCTGATGAATTTTTATAAATGCCTGTTGGAGGTCTTCTATCAGATCCTCTGCATCTTCAATTCCGCAGGATAATCGGATCAAAGAATTTTGTATGCCAGCATTTTTTCTGATTTCTTCCGGAATGGATTTATGTGTCATACTTGCGGGGTGACATAAAAGGCTTTTTACGCTACCTAAACTTTCTGCACATTTAAATAATTTTGCAGCTGCACAAAATAATTCAGCTTGTTTGATCGTATCAATTTTTAAACTAAAGCTCACAACGCCTCCGAAATATTTCTGTTGCTGTTTAGCGACGACATGATTTTTATGTGCGACAAGCCCGGGATAAAACACACGATCCACAAATTCATTTTCAATGAGAAATTCCGCCACTTTCTGTGCAGTATTACTTTGTTTTTCCAGGCGCAGATGCAATGTTTCAATTCCTCTGATCGTAAGCCATGCATCGAATGGCCCGAGAATACCACCACTTGCATTTTGAATGAATTTTATTTTTTCCGACAGTGCCGGTGTTTTTGTTACAACCAGGCCGGCGATCAGATCGCTGTGCCCTGCTAAATATTTTGTTGCCGAATGAATTATAATATCTGCACCCAAATCAATTGGTTTTTGTGCAGCAGGAGAAGCAAATGTATTGTCGACTACCAGTAATGCACCGCTCTTCCTTGCAATTTCGGAAATGGCCCGGATATCAGAAATCTTTAAAGTCGGATTTGTCGGTGATTCGAGCCAGATGATTTTAATATTCTCATCAATTGCATCAATTACATGTACAATCTCAGAAGTATCGGTATATTTTACATGCACGCCGAATTTTTCATATACGTGCGTGAATAAGCGGAACGATCCGCCATAAATATCGTCAACGGCTAAAATTCCGTCTCCCGATTTTAATAATTTCAGAACCGCATCAATTGCGGCAAGCCCGCTTGCAAATGCAAAACCCGCGTGTCCGTGTTCAAGATGTGCTATCAGATCTTCAAGCACTTTTCTTGTTGGATTATTGGATCGTGCATAGTCGAAACCCTTATGTATTCCCGGGCTTTCCTGCACAAAAGTGGAAGTTTGATAAATGGGAACCGAGATGGCACCGGTTAAAGGATCAACCGGAATTGCATGAATTAATTGCGTTGTTTCTTGCATAAAAAGTGTTTTTTGATTTGAAAAAATTTCTCATCAGAAAACACTTATCAAAATAATTTCTACCGGCAAGCATTTAATGCGGCAACGGAATAAATAAAAGCATCAGTTGCCGTAAATAAAAAAGCTCACCGATAAATTGGCGAGCTTACATATCTTTTATCTCTCCAACTTATCTGTCTGAAATTAGCACCTTCGCAAAAGTGGATCGCTTTTGCGGGTTGCCAAGGTGTCGTCGGGTCAGTCCCTCAACCTTTCTTGATAAGTAATTTCTAAAGAACGTGCCGCAAAGATAAATGCACATTTTTCACAATTCCAAATGCAATGAAAAAAAATTATTTGCAAACAGAAAAATAAGTAGTATTGCATGAGATGCGTTTCACGGTTTTCATTTTCTTATTCGGCTGCACACAAATGCTGCAGGGGCAGCAGGCAAGCAGTGACAGCCTCGCTGTAAAAATTGCACATGATGTGATCAATGCAATCGGAGGTATAGAAGCATTTGACGAAACGGGTTATATCGGCTGGCAATTTTTTGAATCGAGGCAAATCATCTGGGATAAAATTCACGAAAGAGTGCGGGTAGATTATTTGAAGAAGGACATTTCCCTTATTGCCGATATCAATGGAAATAATATCAAATTATTTATGAACGGTGAAGAAATACATCAGCCTGATTCACTGAAGAAATATTTAAATAAGGCCAAACTGATATGGATGAATGATTCTTATTGGCTCATCATGCCTTTTAAATTATTGGATCCTGGTGTGAATCTGAAATATCTCGGAATCTACACAACACTCGACAGTATGCCGGCAAAAGTACTTGAACTTACATTTAATGAAGTGGGTGCAACGCCCCAAAATAAATACTGGATTTATATTGACCCTGTAACAAATTTTATCGTACAATGGGATTATTATGATTCCTATAAGGATCCGCAGGCAGAATTTAAAAATAGCTGGGGGCAGTACGAGAAATACGGAGAGATTTATTTATCGGGAGACAGGGGAACGGAAGGAAAATTATCGCATTTGCATGTTTGGGATGATTTACCCGAATCAATTTTCAATGAAATGCGCATACCACCCATGCAGGATTTTTAATTAATACTGCATCAATAATACAACTGCCCAGGTGCCCAATATGATTTCCAGGATTGCAAGGATATACGTGTATTTAGAAGAAATACCTTTTTGAAATACGGATATCCATCTCCCCACCACCAATCCGGCATACATGATCACAGCATAAAAAAGACCTGCATAGATCATGGAAGGTTTACTTGCACAAATCACAAACATTGCTGCCCATGCGGCTTCCAGACCGACATAGATCGCAAAAAATTCGGAACGGCCCGATGCATTTAAAAACGAAAGTCCTGTAAAATTGCCGGCTTTAGAAGGTTGCACCAGACACCAAACAGCAAAGATTGCATACAGAAGAGCATTCACCCAGAGATATATTTCAGCCGACATATGGAATAAAGTTTTTACGAAACTAAATATTTTTAATTACATTGCATGAATGGCGTCACTCAATATCCTGTTTGAAGATAATGCAATTCTTGTTGTTGAGAAACCTGCAGCAATAATGGTTGAAAAAGATAAATTCGGAAATCCGAGCATCGAAGCATTTGTTGAGGAATTGTTTAGTCAAAAAAGAGTTTCACAAAATACGATCATCGGCATCGTTCACCGCCTCGATCGCCCGGTGAGTGGTGTATTACTTATCGCAAAGAAAAAAAGTGTATTAAAAACCCTGAATGCACAATTTGAAACAGGCGCAGTTGAAAAAGTATATTATGCACTTGTTGCAAAGCGGCCTGAAAAAGAAGAGGCGCATTTGCAGCATTTTTTGAAGAAAGATTCCAGAGAGAAAAAAGCTGTCATTTACAAAAACAAAAAAGAAAATACTGTTAAATGTGAATTGATTTATAAAGTCGTGAGGGAGCAAAAAAAATATTTCCTTCTTGAGATACATCCGCTTACCGGTAAATATCACCAGATACGGGCGCAGCTTGCCTTTATTGATTGCCCGATCGTTGGTGATGAAAAATACGGCTCTGAAAAAAAATATAAAACAGATGCAATTTGCCTGCACGCATATTCAATCGAATTTATGCATCCGGTTGAACAAAAGAAAATGAAATTTATTTCCGAATTACCTGATGACTGGCAGGTTACACAATTGTAAAATCCAGCTGTCGTGATGCGAGGTCCGCTTTTTTCACTTTGATCCTGATCTTATCACCCAATTCAAAATTCGTTGAATTTGTTAAACTCACAAGGCGTTTTCTTGCTTCATCGTACATCAGTTCATCCATGATCTTATCCGTGCGCACCATCCCTTCACATTTATTTTCCACCACCTCAACAAAAATTCCATAAGGCATGATGCCGCTAATAACGCCGTCAAACTCTTCACCGATATGTTTGCTCATGTATTCAACCTGTTTGTATTTAATACTCTCACGTTCGGCTTCCATTGCCTTGCGCTCCATTGCGGAAGCATAGCGGCATTTATCTTCCAGTTCTTCTTTTTTCGGATACAGGAGTTTTTCCTTTTCAATTACATTTTCGAGAATACGGTGCACCATTAAATCAGGATAGCGCCGGATAGGAGAGGTGAAATGGGTGTAGTAATCGAAGGCCAAACCGTAGTGCCCGATATTTTGTGTTGTGTAAACAGCTTTGGCCATACAACGAATTGCCATACTTTCTAAAATATTTTGTTCGGGTTGTCCTTTTATTTTTACCATCAGCTGATTGAGTTCGGAAGAAATATTTTTTGGTGAATCCAGTTTCAGTTTATAACCGAACCGTTTTGCCGTTAATCCGAATTCTTCAAGCCTGTCCATTGCAGGCATATCATGCACACGGTACACAAAAGGTACATTGGTGTGTTTTTTACTGACATATTCTGCAACCTTTTTATTTGCCAGCAACATCAGATCTTCGATCAGCATATGTGCTTCTTTTCGCTCTTTCACATATACACCCGTGGGGACGAAATTTTCATCCAATATAAATTTCACTTCCTGTGTTTCAAATGAAATGGCGCCATGTTTAAATCTTTTTTCCCTCAACAAAGTGGAAATACGATTCAATTGATTAACCTCTTCTGCAAACTCCCCTTTTTTATTTTCAATTAATTCCTGGGCTTCTTCATAGGTAAACCGTTTATTGCTGTGTATCACTGTTTTGCCATACCATTCGTCGATCAGATTCGCATCTGCATCCATTTCAAATATGGCGCTGAAACATAATTTATCTTCATGCGGACGCAGCGAACAAACATGATTGGATAATTTTTCCGGCAACATCGGTATCACTCTGTCTACAAGATAAACGGATGTGCCGCGTTCGTATGCTTCTTTATCAATCGGCGCCTGCGGCCTTACAAAATGCGAAACATCTGCAATATGAATTCCCACTTCAAAATTTCCGTTTTCGTATTTCCTCAATGAGATCGCATCATCAAAATCTTTTGCATCATACGGATCGATCGTAATTGTAAAAACACTGCGCATATCGCGGCGCTTTTTTAATTCTGCCTCCGCAATTTCAAACGGGATGTCTTCCGCTTCTTTTAATACATCTTTTGGAAATGCGTAACTGATTCCGGTTTCCACCATGATGGCTTCCATATCACTTGCATGTTCGCCGGCTGCTCCTAATTTACTTACAATTGTGCCGATCGGATTTTTCATCTGCGGCGGCCAGTCTTTCATTTTAATAATCACACGGTCGCCATGCGTTACTTTATGTTTTTTAATTTCATCATTTGATAAATAAAAATCATAATTATTAAAACGGTCGTCGGTAACGGCAAAAGCGTAATTATCTGAAATTTCAACCCTGCCCACAAATAATTCTTTTACACGTTTTATGATCTCCACAATTTCACCTTCGGGTTTTTTATTTTTTCCGGATGCTGTTATTTTAACACGAACGGTGTCGCCGTTAAATGCCCTGTTTGTTTTGCGCTGCGGAACAAATACATCATATAAATGGCCATCGATCACAACATAAGCATTTCCGCTTTGTGTCATATCCACAATGCCAACCATTGTATTCAGCTGGTTGATTTTTTGTTTGATACGAAATTTATCTGTATCAAATTCCTCGATTTTTCCCGAACTGATCAATTCATCGATTGCATCAAACAAGCCCTCCGTTAAATCGGTTTTAGCTGCCCATTTGAAAAGATTTTTGAGAGAAAAGCCTTTTCCCGGATTTGTTGCAAGGAAATTATAGAGTTCGTTCGTTGTATTTAAACCGACGGGTTTGATTTTCTTTTTATTGATTTTTCGTTTCTTAGGCATACTGTAAAATAAGTGAATTCAAAGCGAAGTTTATTAATTTTCCGGCTTTAATTTTTATGTGGGCAAAATACAAGCATGAGCTGTTGATCGTTGTACTGGGAAGCATTTTGTTTATTCCATTTCTCGGCAATGTGCATTTATTTGACTGGGATGAGATAAATTTTGCAGAAGCTGCCAGGGAAATGATCGTCACGCATAATTACCTGCAGGTGCAAATTGATTTCCAGCCATTTTGGGAAAAACCGCCTTTGTTTTTCTGGATGCAGGTGATTTCCATGAAAATTTTCGGTGTAAATGAATTTGCAGCCCGCTTCCCGAATGCAATTTGCGGCATACTTACATTGCTCGTTATTTTCAGGATCGGAAGAAAATTAAAGGATATACGTTTCGGATGGTTGTGGGTGATTTGCTTTGCAGGAAGTATTTTACCGCAGATGTATTTTAAATCCGGGATAATTGATCCCTGGTTCAATTTTTTTATTTTTCTCAGCCTGCATTTTTTCATCAGATATCTGCAGAATCATTTTTCGATACGCCAATTGTTTTATTCTGGTTTGCTCATTGGAATTGCCGTGATGATAAAAGGCCCTGCGTCCATTGCTGTTTTACTTCTTTGTTTTCTGGTATTTTTTGTAATCAGCAGGTTTAAATTATTTCTGCCTTTTAAACATATTTTTATTTATGCCGGTTTTGTTGTTCTCGCATTGCTTCCATGGCTTGTAACGGAATTGCTCCTAAATGGTACATGGTTCCTTTGGGAATTTACTAAATACCAGTTTCAGCTTGCAAGCACCGATGTGGCGGGGCACAGCGGATTTTTCGGTTATCATTTCGTTGTTGTGTTTTTTCTTTGCTTCCCTGCGGCGGCATTTGCAATTCCGTCTTTCGTGAAATCATTTGATACAGACGAAACATTTTCATTTTTCAGAAAATGGATGCTGATTTTATTTTGGGTGGTGCTGATTTTATTTTCAATTGTCCAAACAAAAATTATTCATTATTCCTCACTTACCTATTTACCTCTTACATTTCTTGCTGCAACAACAATTTATTATTTCAAGGAAAAATGGAATGGCCTGATGAGCGCCGTACTTGTGTTCAGCAGTTTATTATTTACCGGAAGTTTGCTCTTCCTGCCATATATTGTTACACATCCTGATCTGGCGGAACGCTGGATACAAGATCCTGTTTTACTGCGTGCATTCAGCAGCGCATCTTCATTTTCCGGCGATGAAAGTGTATTGGGTGTAATCATGCTTGCCGGGTTGATTCTGGCAATTATTCTGAATCATAGAAAGAAAATTGGTGCGGCTCTCACGGTTTTATTTACTGTGAGCATAATCATTATCAATATTGCAATTCTCGTATTTCTTCCACGCATTGAATTTTATTCACAACAACCCATGATCAATTTTTTTGAAGCACATAAAAACGATGACGCTTATCTGAGTGTATATAAATTTAAAAGTTATGCGCAATTATTTTATGGTGAAAGAAAAGAATCTGATATAGATAATCCGCGATTCATTAATTGGTTGAACAAACGCCGTATTGATGAGAACGAAACTGCCTCATGGCCGGATCCGGACGCATACCGTAATTTATTTATCTGGTGGATGCTCACCGGCGATATTGACAAACCTGCATTGTTTGTTGTTAAAACATCATCAGCAGAAAAAATTATGAAAGACATGCCGCATTTAATTAAAACCGGAGCCGAAGGAGGATATGTTTTCCTTCGGAGAGAACCTGTTGCGCAATGAACCTGTTTTAATTTTATTTATGAAGAAATTATATATCATACGACACGCTAAATCAAGTTGGGAAACCGAAGGACTGCATGATATTGAGCGCCCTTTGAATGAACGCGGAGAAAAGGATGCGGCTTTAATGGGGAAGCAACTGGTTAAAAATAAAATCATTCCCGATATCCTGATTACAAGTCCTGCGTTGCGGGCATTTACCACAGCCAGAATTATCGCTGATGCATTGAACTTCGACAAGAATAAAATGATCATCAGCAATGCGCTTTATTTTGGAGATGAAGAATCGATAATCGGATTGATAAGGTCCTTCGGCCCGGAGGTGGAAACAGCTTTTATTTTCGGTCATAACCCCACCTTTTCGCATCTTGCTTCGGCACTTTGTGCCGATTTCAGATCAGAACTGCCAACCTGCGGGATGGTATGCCTTGCATTCAATACCGGCAGCTGGATGCTGATCGAAAAGCAGTCGGGCAAATTGGTTTCTTATGATTATCCGAAGAAATTCCGTTAAACTTGCAGCGGGATACAACCAGTTTGAACTTTTTACCGTTTAAAATAGTATCATACACTGATAAGCAAACAGATGGCAGAATTCATGATCGATATAAATTTACGTGACTTTCACAGCGATGAATTTATGCGTTTGATACCCAGCCAGCGCTCGGTTGTAAATGATTTAATGTTTGAGGGGAAGATTGTGAGTTATTGTCTTTCGATGGACAGATCAAAGCTCTGGATCAATATGGTGGCAAAAGATGAAGAAGCTGTCCTTGACCTGCTTGCAAAATTCCCTTTGATCGATTTTATGGATTGCGAAATTTCCGAATTACTATTTCACAATTCATCTCAGCAAACTTTCTCACATATTTCACTGAATTAATTCAGAAAATTAATTTCCTTGTTTTACGGTTGCAGCGGCAGATAAAACAGACCGTACTACAAACTCCAGGTCTCTGTAATAAATTTCAGCCGCATGTTTTGTATAAGCGGATTTAAAAACCGAAGGTTCCAGATAATGAAAACCTTTCGGATGTGAAATTGCAAGACTGATCCCTTCGGGATAAATTGAAAAAATAATATTGTTTTTTGTTGACTCAACATAACGCTGCAACATATCGGTTAAGCCTGTTGGAATATATTGCCTGAATCTTTGTTCATCAGACATGTGTACGATCAATTCATTGCCTGTTGTTCCGGAGATTTTAATTTTACCTGTCAGTGCGCTGAGATTTTTTTCGATTTGATTTCCTGAACTGATCAGGATCGCATCATCAATTTTAATTGGTATGGATGCAATTGCAACAAGGCCGTTAAAATACTGGTGCAGGTTTTCTTCACCGCTGTCGCCGATCATTTTGGTTTCTGAATTAATTTCTGAAATACGCAGCGGTACACCTTGTATTTCTCCATGAATCAGATATTGCCCTCCGAAATTTTTCGGTGTGCCCGAAATGATCATTGCCTGCTGCAATTCACTTAAACTGATATGGCTGTTCCTGTCGATTTGCAATGCATCTGAAATAAAAGTAACCAGATGAGAACTGATCGCATCCGTATACAATTTTTCAAAACGGCTTACCGGTATACTATACCAGCGTGTATATAAAATGATGAATAAAATAATAGCAGCAACACCTATCAGCATCCATGTCATTGCCTCCACAATAAAACCTGCAAATGCTACTGCTCCGATAATTGAATAATTTAAAATGATTTTTTTCCGAACATTCTCCGCTGACCGCAGATCAGGAAGGATTTTATTTTTATACAGCCAGTCGAAATCGTGGCCCGGGATATCCGCCATATCAGATTCAAATTTGGGTGCAAAACTATTGCACCGATGCCGAAGTCTCAAATGATCCTTAGAGTTTTACCGCATTAATTTTTTCTGGTTAAATTTATCCTTCAAACAAGGATGACATGCGCAGATTTTTACCGGTAACAACCATCACGGCTTTATGTATTTCTTTTTTCATTTTCAACTATGATAAAAGTTCAAATGCGATTGCTGTCGATGCAGAAGATGAAAGTGCAGAAATGAAAGCATCAACAGAATTTGAACTGATGCGTCAGGCAGATCCTGCCACCGGAAAAATTCCTTTCAACGCTGTATATTCCGCATATCAAAATTTGCAGGCCAGAGGTTTTTACAAGAACAAAAATGCATTGCGCACCGAAAGCGAAAATAACTGGCACCGTATAAATGATTTTTTTCCAACTCTTTCCATTACAAAAATTGCATACGATCCGAATAACACGCAGATTTTTTATTTCTGCACAGGTGAAGGCTGGTATAATGCCGATGCGATAACAGGTGCCGGAGTATTTAAATCAACGGATGGCGGTGAAACATGGATGCAATTAAGTGCAACGGCAAATTCTTTTTTTGAATATTGCCAGGATATTGTTGTGCATCCTGTTACCGGAGATATTTATGTTGCTACCCGCACAGGTGGTTTGCAACGTTCAACGGATGGCGGAACCACATTTGAAAAAGTTTTGGGTATCAGTGCAGGCGCTGCAAGAAATTCTGTTTGTGATATTGAATTAACCGCCGACGGCGGAATTTTTGCATCGATCGGAATTTTTGAAACCGACGGAATTTATTTTTCATCAACAGGAGATATCAACACATTTGAAAAACAAACAAATGGTTTCCCGACGACAAATATTTTCCGGATTGAAATGGCAACTGCACCTTCCAATCCGGATGTTGCATATGCGGTACCATGCAGTGCAACGGATTATAAAATAAAAGGTATCTGGAAAACAACTGATAAAGGAGCAACGTGGTTTGAAATCAACCGGCCCGATGATAATTATGAATTTGCTGCAAAACAGGCATGGTATGATTTATCAATGGCAGTTGATCCGAATAATGAAAATGTAGTGGCAATGGGCGGATTAAATTTGTGGCGCACAAGAAATGGCGGCGACACGTGGGAGCAATTAACTTCCGGCAGGCTCGACAGTATGTTGTTGCGTTATGTGCATGTTGATCAGCATGAAATTGTTTTTCAGAATTCTGATATTGTTTATTTCGGGAATGACGGCGGAATCTGGAAATGTGATGATTTCACATCTGAAACACCATTTATTTATGACCGCAATTATGGATACAACGTAACGCAATTTTATTCTGTTTCAGTAAATCCGTTTGCAAATAATCCGCAATTAATGGGTGGCACGCAGGATAACGGAACACCTTTCGCTTACAATGATGGAATTGCAGAATATAAATTTGTTTCAGGAGGAGATGGTGCTTATACCGCATTTAATCATCTGCAGCCGGAAATATTTTATACTGCATCACAGGAACGACGGATGTTCAGACTAACGAATGGCGGTTTTGAAATTCCGGATACGATTTCAAATCCGAATACAACAGATGCAAATGTTTTATTTATTAATCCATTTGAATTGGATGCTTCAGATCCAGAAGTACTTTATCAGGCAACAAATATCGGGATATGGCGTTTGAAACCCGCATCAACCGCCGATACAAATGCATGGTTAAAAGCAGGAACGATAGGAGGGGTGCTCACCGCAATTGAAACAACACCGGCATTACCCGGAACTGTTTTTATCGGCAGAAATAGTTCTGCAGGAAATATTTTTAAATTAAATAATTCGTACACATCGGGAATTGCTGATGCACCTGTTGATATTGATCCGAATAATAATTTACCTGATATCGCTATTTTCGGCGTTACAATTTATTGCTCATCCATCCATGCTGATGAAACGAATGCAAATCATGTACTTGTAACCTATTCAAATTATGGCGTGCAAAGTATCTGGGAATCGAATAATGCATTAAGTGATGCGCCCGAATGGATCAGTGTTGAAGGTGATCTTCCTGATATACCGGTATATTCTGCCGTTACACATCCCGATCATCCGAATGTTTGCTATATCGGAACCGAGTTGGGAGTTTTTTATACAAATAATTTAAATGGTGATCTCACACAATGGATTCCATGCACATCCTTTCCGGTTGTGCGCACAGATATGCTGAAATTGCGTAATTCAGACAACACACTTGTTGCCGGTACCCACGGACGTGGTTTATGGCAATCAAAAATGGATAATGCCGGTATCGCAAATGATATTTTATGGATCGAACGCGGACCTGTGAATGTGGGAGGAAGAACAAGAACAATTGTAATTGATCCGAACGACCCGACAGGAAAAACAGTCTGGGCGGGAAGTATTGCAGGCGGCCTTTGGAAAACATCGGATATTGATGCGGTACCGGTTGCAAATAATTTAACTGAAACGGCATCCGTCAAAATTTATCCGAATCCTTCCAATGGAAATTTTACTATTGATCTTTATATTGAAGGAACAGAAAATGTAAAAATAGAATTGATCGACATGCAAGGAAAAATAATGCAAACAATTGCAAATGCACAATTATCCGGCATACAATACTTCAATATACAATCAGATAAAAAAATCCCAAATGGTATTTATTTTGTCGTTTTGAGATCGGAAAAACGTCAGGAGGTAAAGAAATTAATAATAAACTAGCTCCGGACGATTTCCTCTCCTCATGCAGATAAAACATATTTACTGGTTTGC
>CAYXBK010000014.1:0-137281 GCA_964463165.1 uncultured Chitinophagales bacterium | reverse complement strand
AAGGTGGTGAAGGAGTTTTGCTCTTTTACTCCTTTATCTCCTTTTTCTCTGTGGTGAAAAATTAAACCGCCGAGTGAAAGGAGAGAAAGGAGATGAAGGAGAGTTTTTGCTCTTTTACTCCTTTATCTCCTTTTTCTCTGTGGTAAAAATTAAACCGCCGAGTGAAAGGAGAGAAAGGTGGTGAAGGAGTTTTGCTCTTTTACTCCTTTATCTCCTTTTTCTCTGTGGTAAAAAATTAAACCGCTGAGTGAAAGGAGAGAAAGGAGATGAAGGAGAGTTTTTGCTCTTTTATTTCTTTATCTCCTGCTTCTCTGTGGTGAAAAATTAAACCGCTGAGTGAAAGGAGAGAAAGGTGGTGAAGGAGTTTAGCTCTTTTACTCCTTTATCTCCTGTTTCTCTGCGGTGAAAAATTAAACCGCTGAGTGAAAGGAGAGAAAGGTGGTGAAGGAGTTTAGCTCTTTTACTCCTTTATCTCCTGTTTCTCTGTGGTGAAAAATTAAACCGCTGAGTAAAAGGAGAGAAAGGAGATAAAGGAGAGTTTTTGCTCTTTTATTTCTTTATCTCCTTTTCTCTGTGGTGAAAAATTAAACCGCCGAGTGAAAGGAGAGAAAAGTGGTGAGGGAGGAACATACTAAACCTTATTGCTAAAACCGGTTTCCTTATAATAATTATTAATTAACCTCATAATACCATCTTTCATTTGCTCCACATTAAAATTGAGCAGCAACCCGGTTTGGAGGTTTTGTAGTTTCAAGTAGGCAAGCGCTTGCGCAATATGAATATTATGAATTGATTCAACGGATTTTACTTCAACTATAATTTTATTTTCCACCAGGATATCAATCCTATAACCTATTTCAAGTTTCACATCCTTATAAATCAAGGGCAATGCTTTTTGGGTTTCTATTATCAATCCTTCTTTTCTGCATTCAAATGCCAATGCATGCTCATAGGATGACTCAAGAAGCCCAGGTCCAAGTTCAGAATGTACAGTAATTGCACACTTTATTATTAACCCCGTTAAATCATCTTTAATCATCCGGTCTCATTGAATTTTTATTCAAATTGAAGCAGTGAAAACTCTAATCGGCGTTTTTATGTATTCAAATCAAAATTAATATGCTGCGACATTCCGAGGTAAAAAAATGCTTAACATAAGTATTTAAATTAAAAAAGGGGGAAGAATTTCTTCCTCCCCCTTTGAAAGCATCGTAATTAAAAATCAATATCTGTAATATTCAGGTTTATACGGGCCGGATTTTTCGACGCCGATATAATTTGCCTGCTTATCATTTAATTCTTCGAGTTCAACACCTAATTTTTTCAAATGCAATCTCGCAACTTTTTCGTCGAGATGTTTCGGCAATACATATACTTTATTTTCGTAGCTGCCATTATTTTTCCAGAGTTCAATTTGTGCAAGCACCTGATTTGAAAATGAATTACTCATTACAAAAGAAGGATGTCCCATTGCACAACCTAAATTCACTAATCTTCCTTCAGCCAATAAAATAATATCTTTTCCGTCGATGGTATATTTATCCACCTGTGGTTTTATTTCATCTTTTGTATTACCAACGGTATTGTTCAACCAGGCAACATCGATCTCATCATCAAAATGCCCGATATTGCAAACGATCGCATTATTTTTCATCAGTTTAAAATGTTTTTCGCCGATGATATCGCAATTACCCGTTGCAGTAACAATAATATCTGCTTCTTTCACGGCATCCATCATTTTCTTCACTTCAAAACCATCCATCGCTGCCTGCAAAGCACAAATCGGATCGATCTCGGTTATTAAAACCCTTGCACCGGCACCGCGTAAACTTTGTGCAGATCCTTTTCCAACATCTCCATAACCGGCAACAACCGCAACTTTTCCCGCCATCATAATATCTGTTGCACGACGGATCGCATCAACCAATGATTCTTTACAACCGTATTTATTATCAAATTTTGATTTTGTCACCGAATCGTTCACATTAATTGCAGGAACGGGCAACGTGCCTTTCACAACACGGTCGTATAAACGGTGCACACCTGTTGTTGTTTCCTCAGAAATACCTTTCAGGTTTTTGATCATCTCAGGATATTTATCCAAAACCAGGTTTGTGAGATCTCCGCCATCATCGAGGATCATGTTCAATGGCTCGTTATTTTCGCCGAAGAATAAAGTTTGTTCAATACACCAGTCGTATTCTTCAAGTGTTTCACCTTTCCATGCATAAACAGGAATTCCGGCAGCGGCGATTGCTGCAGCGGCATGGTCCTGCGTTGAAAATATATTGCAGGAACTCCATTGCACCTCTGCACCGAGGTCTTTTAATGTTTCAATAAGCACAGCAGTCTGAATGGTCATATGCAAACAGCCGGCGATACGGGCGCCTTTCAGAGGCTGCTCGTTTTTATATTCTTCACGGATCGCCATGAGCCCCGGCATTTCGGCTTCAGCCAGCTTAATTTCTTTGCGGCCCCAGGCTGCAAGCGCAATGTCTTTTACCTTGTAAGGCAGTTTTTTGTCGGTCATTATATTCATTATCAAAGTTTTAATTATCTACGAACGGCAAAGGTAAAAAATTGCTTTGCCAAGAACAACGTATGAACGAATTTAGAGGGGTGATGGTTCATGGAGAAAAGCGAGAAGTCCTCAGTCGGCAGTGGTCAGTGAACAGTCAATATTGCCTGCTACTTGCTACCTGATACTTAATACCATTAATTAACTTTGTAACCGAAATAAAAATAAACATGTATCCAAAAGAACTTGTAATGCCGATGAAGGAAGAACTTACATCGGTAGGATTTGAGGACCTTACAACACCTGAAGCGGTGCAAAATGCAATTAAAAACACGGAAGGCACTTTATTGCTCGTGATTAATTCTGTTTGCGGTTGTGCTGCAGGCATGGCAAGGCCGGGTGTTAAATTATCTTTAACCAATGAGGTGAAACCGGATAAACTTGCTACTGTATTTGCCGGATTTGATATGGAAGCAACTGCGGAAGCAAGAAAATTGACCCTTCCTTACCCGCCTTCCTCACCGAGTATTGCGTTATTTAAAAATGGCAAACTGGTTTATTTTATCGAGCGTCACCAGATCGAAGGTAGAAATGCAATGATCATTGCAAATGCATTGGCAGGTGCTTATGAAAAGTATTGTAAAGAAGAAGTGACTAACTGATTAACTGATTAGCTGATTAAATTATACGAGCCGCAGAAATGCGGCTTTTTTGTTTTCCGGAATTCGCCTACATTTGATTAGGTATACACAGGCACCTCATGGAAGTCCACACAAAATCACATGTAAAGCACGAGAAAAAGTGGAAAGAATATTTCTTTGAATTCTTTATGCTGTTCCTGGCTGTGAGTTCTGGATTTTTTATGGAAAATCAGCGGGAACATTTTGTTGAACATCATCGTGCAAAAGAATTTGCACATTCACTTTATGATGATATCAAAAAAGACACTGCTGTTTTACATCAGGTAATTGCATTCAGTAACGAAAAAAAATTAAGATTGGATACGGCAGTTAATATGCTGCATCATTTTGGTGATCATACGGATATTGAATCTTTTTACCGAAATCTGATGCCGATTATCCGTGTCAATTCTTTTGAACGTTCGGGGGCCACATTCGAACAAATAAAATCATCAGGTTCACTACGCTACTTTGATTTGAAAATAGTTGACCTTCTGAATTCCTATGATGTATGTGCAAAGCGTGTGAATACAAGGGAAGAACTTGAAAGCAATGTTGCCATTCAAACTATGATACCTGCATTTGCTGAAAAATTTAATGTGGAAGTCGCCTATGATATATTTAATAATCTTCCCATCACACATGAAACATATGCAAAAAATATGACAGAAGATGAGATTGATAAAATCATAAATTTATGTGTGCTTGCCAAGCGGGGCCGTGACAGAGCGCTGATTGAATATAACAAATTACTGGATGCGGCAAATCAGACATTGGATATTTTAAAAGAAAATTATGATGTTGAATAAGATTATTTTATGAATACACTTCAACAACAAAATCAAACCAGAATTTATTCCATTGATATTTTAAGAGGGTTGGTGATGATCATCATGGCGCTTGATCATGCGAGAGATATGTTTCATGCACCGGCATTTACCGGCGACCCGACGAATCTCGCTACAACAACTCCTTTTTTATTTTTTACAAGATTTATTACGCATTACTGTGCACCTGTATTTATTTTTCTTGCCGGTATTTCAGCATATCTGCAATCACTCAGGAAAAGTAAAAAAGAACTGAGTATATTTTTAATTAAACGCGGTGTATGGTTGCTCTTCATTGAAATTTTTGTGATCACATTCGGTTGGACGTTCAATGTATTTTACAACACAATCATTCTGCAGGTGATCTGGGCAATCGGCTGGTGTATGATATTAATGGGTGGCATCATTTGGCTGCGCATGGGTATGATCGCTTGCATTGGTTTTTTGATTGTAGCCGGCCACAATTTACTGGATTATACTGCCATGATGCAGGGGCATGATACCGGATTTCTTTTCAATATGTTATTCAGGGGAAATTTCTCAGTGCATACAATTAATGCGACACATCATATTTTATTAGTGTATCCCGTTTTGCCCTGGGCGGGGTTGATGTTTCTGGGTTATTTTACCGGTCAGTTGTTCAGCGGGAAAGTAGATGCGAAAAAAAGAAAAAAAATACTGAATTATTCCGGGATCGGGCTGATCATTTTATTTATTCTGCTCCGGGCTACAAATACATATGGTGACCCAACCCATTGGTCGGAACAAAAAAACGGTGTGTTTACATTTCTGTCTTTTATCAATGTTACAAAGTATCCTCCATCACTTTTATTTATGTGCATCACTATCGGGCCGGCTTTATTATTTCTTGCCGCAATGGAATCCGTGAATTCAAAATTGAGCAGGATTGTTACTACTTACGGTCGTGTGCCATTCTTCTATTATGTTTTACATTTTTATATTTTACATACCTTTTCGATGCTCCTGTTTTTCAAACGTGGAAATAGTTTTGCGGATGGTTTGAAAGATATTCCAAATTTCCCGTTTAAATTTTTGCATCCCGGTGAAGGCTACGATTTATGGATGGTGTATCTAATGTGGTTTATCACCATTTTGATTTTATATCCGCTCTGCAAATGGTTCAGCAATTATAAATCAACACATAAACAATGGTGGCTGAGTTATTTTTAACAAATTATTCCATTATAAATAAATCAATTAAATGGCACTCAAAGTAATCGGTACAGGTTTCGGCAGAACCGGAACCATGTCGCTCAAACTCGCACTTGAAGAACTTGGTTTCGGTAATTGCTACCATATGTATGAATTAATAAAACATCCTGAAGAACTTGCTTATTGGGAAAAAGCAAAAAAAGGAGAAACTGTTGATTGGGATGAATTATTTACAGGTTATCAATCAGGTGTTGATTTTCCGGTTATACTTTTTTATGAAGAACTGATAAAAAAATATCCGGATGCAAAAATCATCCATACCACACGCGAACCTGAATCCTGGTATAAGAGTTTTCAGGATACTATTTTATGGGCGGTGAAACCTTCCCTGCCGCGTATTTTAAAAATGCTCGTTCAGCTCCCGTTTTCCAGTCATAAAAGAAAATTCTTACAGGTATTGAAGTTCAATGGTGAAATGATTGATGAAATGTTCGGAAAAGATGCAAAAAATAATAAGCAGCATGTGATCGATGTATTCAATGCATATAATAAAAAAGTTTTGGAGACAATCCCGAAAGAACGATCACTTGTATTTGATATAAAATCAGGCTGGGAACCTTTATGCGCATTTTTAAATGTTCCTGTTCCGACAACACCATTCCCGAAAGTGAATTCATCAGAGGAATTTAAATCGAATGTAAAGAATTCATAAGGACAGAGATACAACAGTATTTAAATTAATTGCCGCACTTTTGCCACACAAGCCCGCATAAACAGGAAGTGTTTGGAATTCATGCATGAGAAAACAAACCGATAAATTCAATCTCGTCATTCTCCCTTTTTTTATTATTTCCGCCTGCCTGATAATTTCTTACAGTTTTCTGCACTGGCTGGTTGAAATAAAATTGCATGTCTATTTGTTGAAAGAGGAATTGATTAATTATTGGATTCCGGTTGGATTGACCTGTCTGGTAATTTTATTGCTGCTGAGGCCGCGTATACATTTATTATATGTAAACTGGAGTAATAAGAAAGGATACAGTTTTTACCAGTTTGTCGCATTTCTTATTATTGGTGTTCCGTTCATAATGCTGCAAATAAATATCGACTGTTTGGGTTATGGATTGGTGAAAGTTGATAATGTAAATAAAATTGAATCGCTAAAAGGCGAAAAATACTTTGAGATTGCATCCTATTCCGCTGAACCGGATCATTTATTTGAATATACAGATGCAAATTATTCCGGGAGACATAACAGCACTTTGAATTTTAATTATTACGGAGCGATTCCATTTCAAACGGAAAATGCACTGCCAAAATACTGGTTTTGTTATAGTACTTCAAGTTCCGTCTCCTCCAGTTCAACACAAAGAACAAAAGATAATACGTATACGTCGTTTGTCAACGATGCAAGAAATCAGATACGAAAAAAATCAAAAGATTCCGTTACATATTTTGAGAGAATTTTATACTCCAATGATCAGGATGGTTTTCTAAATGCGCTTGGCGATAATGTAATAACGAAACTGGGCAATTCACCTGTTTTTTTAAAGCCACAAACAGGTGCTTTCGCCGAAAGAAAGGGATCGAGTTTAAAACCGTTTGTAATTGCGCTGATAGCCGGGCACCTTATTTTCTTTCTCATGCTGTTCATGCCAACTCTAAATAATTCTGCGGTGGCAAGATTTAAATCCGCTGGAGGATTTAGTCAAAATGACATTTCTTTCTTTAAGGAAATTCGGCCACGAAAAGGATTTTTTGCAACGCATATTTTATTTGCACTGAACTTAATCATTTTCATCTGCATGGTATTGGTCGGTTCTGATGTAATAAACCCTGGTGTTAAAACCTTGGTGCAATGGGGTGGTGTGCAAAAAGGATTAATTGAATCCGGAGAATATTACAGACTGATTACTGCAAATTTTATTCATTCAGGATTATTTCATCTGATTACAAATATGGCGGGGTTAGTTATTGTGGGCATATTTCTGGAATCAGATATCAAACCGCTGCGTACATTCCTGATATATATTTTAACTGGAATAGCCTCCGCCTATTCGGTTGTTTATATGTCCGGCGATGCTGTATCGGTAGGAGCATCAGGTGCTATTATGGGAATGTTTGGCTGCATGTTTGGGTTGCTTGCATTTAAAAAATCAGATCCATCAAATTGGCTCATACTGATATTTATCGGTTTGCCCACTCTTTTATTCGGTCTGCTTATACCCGGAATAAATAATGCAGCACATTTTACGGGGTTTATTTCAGGATTTCTGCTCTCAATCCCAATACAAACAAGCTATAGGAAAGGAAAAAATAAATACACAGGGCAAACGCATAGCGGATATTAATGAGCATTTAATTTCAAAATCAAAACTGGATTTGCTATTTTTATTTTCATAATTCCGGACAATGAAAATCACTTCTACAAATATTACCATTATGGTGCATGACATGGACAAGTCCATACAATTTTATCAGGCCATCGGTTTTGACTTGAAACAGCGCTGGGAAAATCATTATGCAATGCTTGCAGCTCCCGACCTTGTTATCGGCCTTCACCCTGCCGATGAAAAAATAGAAAACGGAAATCAGATCTCAATCGGATTAATGATTGATGATATGAATGATGCAAAGAATTTACTAACTGCAGAAAAAATCGATTTTAATTATGCAGATGGTAAATCAGGGATTTATTGCCATTTCAAAGATCCAGACGGAACTGAAATTTATTTTACTCAACCAAACTGGTAATAATTAAATGACATCCTCAAAAGAGCTTAAACAATTATCACAGTTAATTGCAATTTGTTTTACCGCAAGCCTGGTAGTCGGATTTACTCCAATTTTCTTTTCTGAAGTAAATACTTCAAACGGATCAATGCTTGCAAAATATTTCTGGCAGGTTTCCAATTTGCTGTATATGGTAGCGTGTTGCATGTGCAGTTTAAAAGCAGCCCAGGAAGAAAAATTAATTGCGCCATCAGGATTTATTATTTTATCCATCGGTGTCGGGACATTATTTGCTTTGCAAACTGCTTCTTTTAATGAGGAAGTAAACCGCACTTATGCTTCTGGAATACTTGCCTATTTACCAGGCATGCTGCTGATCTGTTATTATGATCGATTCCCTCTCTGGTTAAAGTTTAGCGGAATTTTAGCATGCATACCCAAACTGGTTACGCTGATATTAATTCTGAACGGTAGCTTCGATTGGGAAAAACATCAGCAAATTGACGGGTCGGGATATTTTTTTACAAACCTTGTGGGAGTTGGTTGGGGTTGGTATATGCTAAAACCCATGAAAAAATTCAGAGAGCAACCTGTATAATATTTTAATATGGAAATGAGAGAATATCTGATTGAAACTTTTCAATACAATGATTATGCAAATAAATTATTGCTGAAGAAAATAAATGAATTGCCTGATAAAACGGAATGTATTAAATTTTTCAGCCATCTGATCAATTGTCAATACAAATGGCTCGACCGTATTTCCATTTATCCGGCAATTTCAAAGCTCGACTGGTGGGAACCGGTTTATTCAATTGAGCAGCTTGAAACCGAATGGACAAAAAGTTTAGAAAACTGGATCGCATTTTTAAACAACAAAACTGAAGAAGAATTAAATGCTCATGTAATATGGATCGGTATTGGCAACGAGCCATATACTGCACAATTAAAAGATATTCCGCTGCAATTAAATTACCACAGCATCCATCACCGTGCGCAAATGCAAACGCTCATCAGGCAACAAGGCCTTGTTCCTGATTTTATAGATTATATCGGAACAAAATATAAAAAATTACAGCCCTGATTTAATATTTAATAACCGGCGTTGAAAACCTGGAATTATCAGATTTAATCTCCACCAAATAATTTCCTGAAGGCAGATCCGAAATATTAACTACAATTAAAGCCTGTCCTGTAGAAAAGGATTGTGCAACAATTTCACCCGTCATATTTGAAACAGAAACTTCTGTATGCTGATCTTTACCGGGCATCCAGATTTGTAATTGATCATGCACTGGGTTTGGATAAATTAATGGCATTGATTTTTCCGCATTTAAAATTGCAAGTGTTGGAGAAACAACCTGATCAGAACTTGCCCTGCAACCGTAAAATTTATCAACTGTAAGATAGACCGGATATTCGCCCGGACTTGCATAAGTGTAAACAGGATTTTCCTCAGACGAAGTTCCACCATCTCCAAACTCCCAAAAATAATTTGCATTTGTTTCATTGGGATCAAAGGAAAATGTTGAAGGAGTTATAATTCCATAAGCAAATCCACCATCGGGCGGCGCAACAAAATCATTATCAATTTCATCATCCATCCATGCGAGCCGGTCGTCGGTGAAATTGCGCAGTTCATTATAATAATAATCGTAATCTGTTACACCGAGCTCGGTCCATTTTTGAAAATTACGGACCGCTGCATCATGAATTAAATTATACGATGAATCAATAATTGCATGAAAATTTTCGTCGCTTAAAATATCGTTTCTCAAATCCGTATACCGGCAATACACTTCATTGCGCCATTCCTCATCATCTCTGAATCGGCTCCACCAAAACGGGAACGGCCAGTAAGGATGTGTAATTTCCCAAACCCATCCCTCCACTGTCCAGGGGGCATAAGCACGGTCATAATCCCATGGCGGGCCGATATTTAATTGACCATTTTTATCTTTAAATAAAAATGTACTTCTTCCGTAGCTGTCGTAATTCGCACTGATTTCATTTATCAGCATAAAATCGATGAATGATTTTACTGAAATATATTTTCGATACCCATTCAAAGAGTCCAGAAAATCATCTCCGTACAATGCATCTTCGAAACTATCTACATATGCATGGATATAATTTAATTGTTCGGGTTGGGTAAATTCAATTTTGGGGTCCACCATTTTAAATGCGACGGGAAAATCGCATGTTGCATCATTGATCGGATCATAATTACTTTCCCAATCATTTGGTGTAAAATTTTCATTGATCTCAATAATATATCCGCCCGTTACTTCCTCTCCTGCAATATCATTTGAATCAAGGTCTGCAATATCCACCCTGTTTTTATCACGTTTTACTTTTTCCGTAAGAGTATACAAACCGATGTATTCACCATCTATCATTAATTCGCAGAATCTCGTTCGCGGAGCATATCTTCCCATCTGCCTTGATAATTCGTAGGTCAATGTGTTTTTAATTAATGAATAATCGAGATATTCCGCTTTTAAAATAAAATCATTTTCAGATGGAAGATTTATCAATACCGTATCAATTTCCAACCCTGCTTCATCTGTCAAATCAAAATCATAATTTTTTTTCGGATAACCCGGGCCGGTAAATCCCTGCAATTCAACCAAAATATTTCCTTTGAATGCATAATCGGTATCTGTCGGATGATTTAATACCCCTGCACCATGATCGATAATTGCAATTTCCGCAGTTGCTTTCGGTTCATTTTGAATTACATGGCCGCCGGTATTTATTTTAATGATCGGAAGGTTGGAAGAATAAAATGGAAATGGAAGTGCAGGGTCATCACCAAAAGAAATTGACCAGTTGATCAAAACACCTGCATCTGCAAAAGGCCAGGTATCGAGAATTAATAATTTCCAGGTGCCGTTCGGATTTTGGCCGTTATTTACCACGCCCATATCACCTATCGGTTTCCAGTCGCCGGTGTAAGGCCCTGTTCCGTCGGCAAGATTATTTGGTGAATTTTCATTCAGGCAGGTATTCGTAAAATTTACCGCACCCCAGCCGATTCCTGTTACCAAAATAAAGGAAGACCCGTCGGGCGCAACAAGCCGGATATCGAGGTCGCTGTCCCATGTATGCGTGATATTGAAACAAACTGTTTCGAGTCCGAACAACGAATCAATCGTTGCAGGTAAACCACTCACATTCATTTCAAATTCGATTGCATTCCCATCGTCGGGAATATTTATATTTTCGACAGAAGTAAATGTTTGTGAAAAGGAAATGAGCGGCAGGACGACTAAAAAAAACAGAATGTGGTTCTTCATAAAAAATTAACTGCCCGAAAATACTAACTTAATAGCAGAGAAATAAAAAACCCCGTATGATTCAATTCATACGGGGTGTATTTAATACTTTCAAAAAATTTACCAGCGGTTGAAATTTTTCTTACCGTAGCCACCGCCGTCGCGATTGCCGTCACGGCCACCGCCTTTATTGAAACCGCCTCCGCCGCCACCACGGCCGCCGAAGCTTTTCTTAGGCCTGTCTTCTCTTGGCCTGGCAACCGATACGGAGATCACTTTTCCGTCGATCTCTTTTTCATTTAAATTGTCGATCGCATTCTGGCCATCTGAGTCGCCCATTTCAACAAATCCGAAACCGCGGCTGCGGCCGGTAAATTTGTCCATAATAATTTTTGCTGAAGATACTTCGCCGTATTCTTCAAAGATCTGTCTTAGATCATCGTCGTTGAGTTTAAAACTCAAACCTGAAACGTAAATGTTCATTTTTTAAAATTGTTTGTTAATTAATAGTTTGAGTTTGAAAAAAAATTGAACGGCGATAGTAAAAGCTAAACCGAAAACCCTTCGAAACTCAAAATCTTTATCAAAGATACTCATTATCCGATACCTGAAGAAAAAAAAAGAGGAGCGGGATTGCATAGATTGAAACCCTTGCTGCGTAAAGGTTTGATCGGAAATTACGGGTTTTCTCACCCCCATCTCCGCAATTTCGACCTGATTTTCCAACCTGTTGCCGGGAGATGCAACTACTGATTCCACCAGTTTTGCATAAAGGTGATATCCATGAAATTGATGTCTTTTCCCTGGATTTTCTTTACTGCTTTCGGTACATATTGCCATGAAATTTTCTCTGCGGGCATATCGATTATCAGTTTCGGATGGGTAAGGGGAATATTCGATACAAGTAAATTCTGAAAATCGGCCGGCGTTTTAAATTTTGCATTCAGGTTGATGAGAATTTCAGATTCTTTTGAAGGCTGGTTTTTATTTTTAACGATGATATAAACTACTGCGTTACGGTCAGCTTCATCCAGAGGAAGTAAAAAGAATTGATTTTCCGGATCAAATTGAATTTTAGTTGTAATGACCCCTCTGTCGTTATTCAAATTTTTTGAACGATTGATCACGAATTCAAGGTTGTTCGGGTTAACCGGTTGATTTAATGAATCAACAAAACTAAAAGCGATAAAGCCGGAAGCGGATTGTGCTTTTGAGTTTGAAATGAGGAAGATTGATGTGAGGAAGAAGAGGAATTTCATTGTACAATTTTAGTGAATTTTTTGCATGAAGTGGTTAATCAGCTGAGGCGAGTTTTAAAAAATTTACAGGGAGGCGCAGATGCGCAGATTTTTAAAATATTGAATAACGATCAAGGAATGCTGAGTTGTGGAGGATTGATTCAAATAACCATAAAATGAGAATTTTAATTCAGAGAAAGGCTGCATAATGTGGTGGTCAAAAAAATTCAGTGTTTTATTTGTAAAGCCCTGTATTAAACTTAAATTTTTTCTGTGCCTCTGCGCCTCCCTGTTAATAATTAAATCAAAATTTCAGCAACTCATCTGTCTTACCCGCGATTTCCAATCCTGCATTGCGGCCGGTGTCGCTGAAAATAATTTTGTTGTCTTTTTTTGAAATTAATTCTACCTGCAATTTTGCATTCATGCTTTCTTTTACACGGCCATCCATAAATCCAAGTACGGGAGATGCTAGCTCCGCTCCTTCTGCTTTAAATGCAATTACATTTAAAATATATTCCTTGTCTTCGATGGAAACTAAAATTTTGTCTTCCAATAATTCGATGTTTTTCAATTTTGCACCGGTATAAGTTGCGAAACGAATGAATTTATCTTTAATCAGAAATGCGCAAATAAATCCGACAAACGATGTTGCCACCCAGGGAATTTTTGCAACGGATAATTTAAATGAAACCGGTGCCTCGGAAAAATGATTGGACTGCATCCATATCCATGAAGACGGAAATGAACGGCCCCAGTCTTTTTCGATATATCCTCTTCCGTTGGTAAAATCAATTTCTTTTTTATTGATAATGAGTTTGCCTGTGAGATTGCAATTCATACTCACTACCTGGTGATAACATTCCATAAAAGGCACAAACGAATACCAGCCCATGATGCCGGGAGATGTTAATTTTTTCGGCCAATAAAAATGTTCGTTGAAATGCAGCAGGCCGTTTATGGAGGGAAGATTTATTTTAATACGATTGGAAGAAAAACTATTATCGTTAATTCGCACTTTAAATCTTTTTGCACTCGGCCTGAAATCAATTGCATCGAATTTATGATATTCGGCACTGATGTTTTTGCCATCGAGTACCTGTATAAAAGATTGTTTATTTCCTTTTTCATCCATTGCAATTCCGGGTATGATTGCAAATGCATTTTGTTCGGATTTATCAACAATTTTAAAATACCAGCCTTCAAAAAAACGCTTATGCTTAAACCAGCCATGATAGTTTTCGTGGTTGAAAAATGCTTTGGTGTAGGCGGTGAGTTTGGACAAAGAAATTTGATTGGCTGATTAGTAAATAAGCTGATGGGGTGAAATGATGATTAGCTGATTAGCAAATTAGCTGATGGGGTTTGATGAACTCAAAGTATGCTTAAGGTTTTAAAAAAGTTTATTGTTGATTACCTTTTTCGGGAACCCGTTCGGCGGTTATAACCCCGAACGTGGTTCCTGAAAAATTTATTCCCTTATAAAATTCGATGAATAAATTCCGGTATCCGTTTTAATCTTCATAAAATATAATCCTGCCGGAATGTTTTGCCCGGGACAACCTAACAGGTTCTCTTTTGAACCTGTTAGGTTGTCCCCATTAAAAATTTATTCCTTTATAAAATTCGACGAGTAAATTCCTGTTTCGGTTTTTATTTTCATAAAATATAATCCGGCAGGCATATTTATTACATCAATCGTTGTTTCGAAATTATTTACTGAAATTGTTTGAATTGTTTCTCCCAATTGATTGATAATTTCAATCCATTCAATATTTTCTTTACCGGAAATAATTACATCGGATAAGGTCGGATTCGGATAAATTGAAATTTCAGTGGGATCAATTTGATTGATTGCACCTGGAACCGCAAGTACATCAGATATATAACGGGGCATAATCTGATATCCTGACGTAAAGGGTGAATCTGCATCAAACTGACTGCCGAGGCCTTTTAAATAAATCTGACTTGCTTCACCAATAATTACCGGTATGGAGGCGAGTTCTGTATTGTCATCTATGCGCATCACATAAGTTAAACCATCCTGTGCCATAATGTCAACATTAAATGAAGTGCCGTCTCCCAACCATTGCGATTCATTTAAAATCGTAACTGTACCCATATCCAGTAAATCCGATTCAGTTGATTCATTTAAACCCATTACATCTGTTGGCGTTTTTAAAGGATTGCCGCTTGAAATTAAAATCAGCATATCAGGTTCAATTTCAGTTAAACCGTTGAACTGTGAAATGACACCCTGTACATTTACTTCATCACCTTCATTTACAACATAATCAAAATCACCGCTAAAACTAAATACCGAAATGCCACCTGTTGCATCTATTAAAGTAAATTGTAATCCCCCATCCCATAAATTAACGCCGTACACAATTCCGGTTAAATCAGCGAGTGTTCCTTCGTCCAATGCAACACCATCAGCATCTTCTCCTGTTACATCTGCTATATCATACACGGTATAAACCGGAGGTGTGTCATCATTATCATTTATATTAATTTCAAAATCTGCAATTGCTCCGATCGCACACGTTCCTGATATCACGGTTAAATTCATCAATAACATTTCAGTAGATTCAACCAATACATCATCATTAATTACAATATCAAAATCCTGTGAAGTTGGACCGCCAGCAGTAAATGTAAAATTTGCAGGTAAAGCAAATGTATAATCCAAACCTGCGGTCATCGTAGTTGCACCATCGAGATACATTTGCAATTCACAGTCGGCAGCTTCGGTTAATTCAATTATACCCGTGATGGTACCAATTGATTCATCTTCAGTTGCACCGATTGTTGTAAACGATGCAATCGGTGGTGTAACAATTTCGTTATCTTCAATTGTAATAATAATTGCCGTGTCAGCGCTTGCGAAACAAGCACCATCTGCACTTGCAATTAAAATACCGCCATATTCAGTTCCTTCTGCTGTCAGGTCATCCACTAATCCATAAGCAACTGTTTGTAAAGTTGGGCCACCATCAAAAAATTCAAGATCAAATCCAAATAATCCGTAATCAAATCCGGGTGTTGCCGTTGCAGCAGGATCATAACCAAAATGTATTATACAATCAGCACTCGCAGATAATTCAACATTAAATGATCCTTCGAGATCACCCTCATTTACGGTTGCTTCGGAAGGAGAAATTGAATACAATGCCATCGGAACTGCAGCATTTCCTGTAACAGAAATATCGTCGATTGCAATTTCATCACGGTTACCGGCACCGGCAACATCATTACTTGTCCAGCGCAGATAAAATACTTCTCCGTTGGGAAAAGTGATACCGCTGAGGGTTGTTGCCTGCGGTACAATGATCGGTGTTAAATCTGCAGCTTCCGGTGTTGTATAATCCACTGCCGGAACATCCATATACGTGATGTTATCTGTTGAATAAGATAAATTAAAACTGCTGCTGCGGTTCTGGTCATTCAATACATAAATTGTATATGTAATTGCAAGTGATCCGATATCTACACCTGTTGCATTTTTTAATTTCAGAATAAAGCTGCCGGGTGTAAAATCATCCGCAGTTGGCTGCACCATTAATCCCTGATTACCGAGAATATCGACTCCGTAAATTCCGCCGATATTTTCGATTCCCATTGTGGACCCGCGGGCAAAATCTCCACTCAAGGCAGTGGCCCCGAAATCAAGATCGCCGTCACTGAAACCAGTTGCCGACCAGGTATCTGAATTTAACATACCGACACCACCGCCGGGCTGAAATCCTGCACCGGCAAATCCGGTAAAATCAATTGTTTCGGGTGAGCCGATTGCATTAATTGAAAGTTGCGCATTTAAATATGTTGAAACAAAAAGGATCAACAGTGAAATGTAAATTTTTTTCATGCCAGTAATTTAGTTGTAGATTGATACTTCAAAAATAGGTGGAATCATCCCGAATTACAACTCTGGTTGAGGAATTGATAATAAAATCAGGAAGAGTTAAAATATGCGTTAAAATCATCTGTTTACATTCCGGCCTTATCCCCCGAAAATAAATTTGGTAATTCGGAAGATTGACAGATATTTGAAATTGATTTTCACGTGGAAAAGAATTTATGATCAAAAACAAAGTACTCCCCACTGCCGGCCAGCTTCTGCTGAGCGAACCGTTCATGCTCGACCCGAATTTCAAGCGAACCGTTGTGATGCTCTGCGAACATGTGGAGGACGGTGGAACGGTTGGATTTATTCTGAATCGTCCGTTAAAAATAAAAGTGAGCGATGCCCTGGTTGATTTCGAAGGACTGGATAATGAATTGTTTTACGGAGGCCCGGTAGCGCAGGACACATTGCATTATCTCCATTGCCATGGCGATCTGGTGGAAGACAGCATGCCGATCATTAATGATATTTGCTGGGGCGGGAATTTTGAGCAATTGAGCAATCTGATGAAAGCAGGAACAATTGACCCGAAAGACGTGAAATTTTTTCTTGGCTACAGCGGATGGAGTCCGGGCCAGCTTGTTGCAGAACTCGAAGACAATTCGTGGATCGTATCGGAAGCTAAAACAAGGTATATTTTCGATACACATGAAAAAGAACTCTGGAAAACAGTTTTGAATGATATGGGAGGTGAATACAGCCAGATTATAAATTATCCCGAAGATCCGATTTTGAATTAAATGGAAAACATTGTAAGGAATCTTGAGGTACCTGAATCAAACAACGTAATTTTTTATTAATTTTATACTCAAATTGTCAGATGCGCCGCGGTTACTCTTTGCTGATCTCTATCCTAACCTTTTGTATGATTCATGCAAACGGGCAATCGCTGTCAGATTTAAAATTCCAGTTGCCACCTCTCGTTGATCGTTATAAAATGGATTTTGAAATTGTGGGCCTTGATCTGGTTACGGAAGAAATGCTCGAAAATCTGAACCTCGATCAATATGAGGAATTGCGCATGCCGGATGCTGATGTTGAAGTTCATGATATTGCTACCGGATTTGATTTGATAATTTACGGAGTGGATAAGGCAATTAAAAAATACAACAGCGGCTTGAAACCAAGAGGAAGCGGCTGATATCTAAACAAGCATATATCCGGCAAATGCGATACTACCACACATACCGAATTGAATACAGACTCCCGCTGTATTTATTAATGATTTGTTTAATCACGTTTTCTCACAATTTATATTCTCAAACCTATACGCATCCTACTTCCGGCATTAGCGGCACATATGCCGGAGATTGCATGACAAACACATGCAGCGGAACTTATACTGATGATAATACCGGGGCCGGCGGCATTTATAAAAAAAATGTGAGTTCAATTTACCGGGTTTTCTGTCCAAATACAGCTTACCAATGTATGTCTGCAACTTTTAACAGTTTTGTTGTTCAAAATCCGACAGGTGCAGGAGAATGCACTAAAGATTATCTTACTGTGGGAAACGGAGCCACACAAAACAGTACCTTGATCACAATTGCGGGTTACACATCACCACTCGGCCGGCTTTGTGGTACCCTTACTCCTTTTACCGTTACATCTACAGATGCGAGCGGATGTCTTACTTTCAGGTTTACATCAGATGCATCAACTCAACTGGATGGATGGTCTGCAACATTAAGTTGTGTTCCTTGCGTGGGTGGGCCATCAGGATTGGATAATAATGATTGCATAAATTCTCAGACAGTCTGTTATGATGTGCCGGTTGCTTCGGTTGATAATGGCCCCGGATTGGTTTCAGAATCCTGCGTAGGTTGTTTGGCGGCCGGTGAAAATTATTCTACATGGTACGACTTCTGTTTTGCTACTGGCGGAACCCTGGCACTTACTATTGATCCTGTAACAAACAGCGATGATTATGATTTTGCGCTTTACGGACCCACAACTGATTGCGGTGCACTCGGTTCTCCAATCAGATGCAGTTATTCCGGCGTTACAGGTAACACTGGAATGAAAGCATCAGCTGCCGATGTAACAGAAGGTGCAACCGGTGATAGTTGGGTTTCTACATTAAATGTGACGGCCGGTGATTGTTATTATTTGGTGATTAACCACTGGACACCACCTGTTACGGGTTACACAATTGACTGGACCTTAACCGCAGGAGCTACTTTTGATCCGTGCATTTTTTTACCGGTTACATTAACAAGCTTTACAGCAGAACCGGTCGAAAATAATACGGTTGCTTTAACCTGGATAACTGAAACCGAAATGAACAACGATTATTATTTAATCGAAAAATCATCTGATGGTGTTCATTTTGAAAAATTTGCAACTGTTGACGGGAAAATGAATTCAACAGAAAAAACAGTTTATTATCTTGTTGACATGAAGCCTTATTCAGGTGATAATTATTATAAATTATCTGAAGTAAATGTAAATGGTGATATATCATTTTTAAAAGTTGCTACCACCAATATTAATTTTAATGATGCATATGGCAATATGCTCATATATGATATTTCCGGGAGGCTTGTATTCAATCAAATTATTTACCGCAACCAGATTGACGAATTAATAACTTCACTCCGGCTTGAAAAAGGAGTTTATATCTATAATTATATTCAAAATAACGGCTATACACAAACCGATAAATTTTCAACTTTCATGAATTATTGAAGTTTGAAAATTTCATTTTCTCCAACTGCAAAAATCTGATCTTCTTTTTTCGGCTGAATGGATCTTGATCCTGTGAAGGCTCCGAATGCGGGTAAGATGCCATGTTGTTCGCCGAACCAGAAGCAGGGCATGCGTAAAGATTGTTTTGCTTTTCCGTACATACGTATGCATGGATGTAAATGCCCTGAGAAATTATATATGTCCGCATCATCCACAATTAATTTTTCATGGCTGAAGAGGATCGGCCCCGATAAATAAAAATGCTCGTGTATAACCAGGTCTGCAAACGTATACCATTCTCTGCTCAGAATATCATGGTTGCCGATCACTAAATGCATTTCCGTTTTTTGTTTCCTGCGCCATTGCATAAATGCATGCAATCCTTCATTTTCTTCGCTGTGAAACATATCACCGAGAAATAAAATTGCCGAGGGTTTAAATTGGTTGATCAGCCGGTCAATTTTTTCCAGATCATTCTGAAGAATTCCGGAAGGAACGGCAATACCATTTTTTCTGAAATGCGTTTCTTTCGCAAAATGCGCATCTGAAATGATCAGCCAGCGCTGCTCTTCCCAGAACAATATTTTTGCCGGTGATAAAATAAAGTTTTGCTTGCGGATGGTAACCTGCACAATGCAAATTTAATTCATTGATTCTCGATCACCATTTTTTTGATCCTGTCGGATAATTTTTCTGAACTCAGTTTATTTCTTGAAAGATCATCTACAACAATGGGGAATGCGAAGGGTGAAAATTTTTCGGTGGAATGAATCAATACCTTACTGTTTTGAATCCGCAATAAAGCAGTGCGCATGCGGGCATGCTCCATCTGATCATGCAGGATTTCATCATACGATTGTTTCAGCAATAAATTCGTCGGTTCATATTCCCGCAACACATCAAATAATAATTGCGCCGAGGATTGGAGATGCCTTGCTCTTTTTAATTCACCCGGATATCCCTGAAAAATCAAACCTGAAATAATTGAAACATCCCTGAATTTTCTTCTTGCCATTTCTGCCGCATTCACACTGTTGAACATATCTTCTTCCATTTTTGCAACGGCAAATAATTGACGCACTGTTTCTTCATCCATTTCAATTTTCTCGTTGCATAATAATTCAAATCCGTAATCATTCATTGCAACAGAAATACTCAGGCTTTGTTTTCTACTCAGTCTGTATGCCGCAAGTCCGGCCATTACTTCATGTACAACTCTTCCTTCAAAAGGATAAAAGAAAATATGGCATCCATCTTCACTTTCTGAAATTTCAACAAGTAATTCATCCGTTTTCGGAATAGCAGACCTTTCACGCTGTAATTGCAAAAGCGGTTCAAGTAATTGATATTCTTTTTCGGGCCTCGCATTATCGGCCGATTGTTCCAATTGAATACGCATCAGTTCCGCCATATATCCTGATAGAGGCATACGCCCGCCCATATAACTTGCCGTACCTGCTTTTTGCTCTTTCGTTTTCCGCACAAAGGCCGTCATATCTTTCAGTAAAACAAATTCGAGGCATAAGCCCGCAAACCAGAAAACATCACCGGGTTTTAATTGCGCAATAAAATATTCTTCGATCGTACCTAAACTGCCGCCTTTCAAATATGCAATACGCACAACCGGTTCCGAAACGATTGTTCCGATTTGCAGGCGATGTTTTGTAGCGGCAAGTTTATTCATGATACGATATTTTCCATCTGCAAAACCTACTTTATTAAAATCATCATAATTTGAAAATGCAGAACCGCCTTTCGTAATAAATTGCAACAACCATTTCCACTCATCGTCATTTAAATATTGAAACGCATGTGTTGTTTTTAATTCATTGTATATCTCCTCCCCTTCAAACCCTTCACCGACACTCAGTGTTACTAAATATTGCACGAGCACATCAAAGCACATTACAAATGGTTCCCGCTTTTCAACCATATTTTTTTTAATTGCCTCTTTGATTGCTGCAATTTCAACTAATTCCAAAGCGTGTGTGGGCACAAAATAAATTTTTGAAACGGCACCGGGTTGATGGCCGCTTCTTCCTGCACGTTGCGTAAACCGTGCAACACCTTTCGGCGAGCCGATCTGAATGACAGTATCAACAGGCCTGAAATCAACACCGAGATCAAGGCTGCTGGTGCAGAAAACCGCTTTTAAATTTCCTGCATGTAAATTTTCTTCTACCCAGTCACGCACTTCGGATGATAAACTTCCATGATGCATAGCAATTAATCCTGCCAGTTCTTCATTATAATTTAATATCTGATGATACCATATTTCCGCCATTGCACGTGTATTTGTAAATACAAGTGTGGTGGATGATGCATTGATGATGGAAGAAATCTGCGGTAATAATTTTAAACCGATATGTCCTGCCCAGGGTAAAATTTCAATTGACGCAGGTAATACGGTATGCACAGCAATTTCTTTTTTTGCATTGCTTCTGATGATGACAGATGTATTTTCATCGCGGTCGGTGCCGAGCAATACTTCCATTGCTTCAATTAAATTTCCGATTGTTGCACTGATTCCCCAGATATGTAAATTTCGGTTTTGATTTTGCACGATTGCTTTTAATCTTGAAATTGCAAGTTCTACCTGTACACCTCTTTTACTTCCGAGTAATTCGTGCCATTCGTCAACAACGATACATTGTAAATTGCTGAATAAGGTTGAATTATTTTTTCCGCATAATAAAACATGTAAACTTTCCGGTGTAATGATCAAACAATCCGGCATTTGTTTTTTCTGTTGCTGCTTCACTGCGGCAGAAACATCGCCGGTGCGCAATTCAACTTTCCAGTCGAGTTCCATCACATTGCAGGCATCCTGCAAGGCATTGCAGATATCTTTTGCGAGCGCACGTAAAGGTGAGATCCAGAGAATTTTAAGTTGGCTGTTGGCAGTCTCAGTTTGCAGTGGCTTCGTTAAATTCCCTTCACCTTTTTCTTTTTTTTCTCCTTCCTCCTTTCTCCTTCCTCCTTCCTCCTCCCTCCTCTTTAATTCTTCTGCAAGAATTGGAATCCACATTGCATAAGTTTTACCGCTGCCGGTTGGCGCATTTAATAAACCATTGTAACCTTCAAAATATGCCTGTGCAAGTTCAAGCTGAAAAGGATAAGATTGCCAGTTTTTTCTGCGGTACCATTCTTCAATAAATTTCATTTCAGGATACTTCATATATCATTACCGAATGAACAGATCAGATAAATTAAGCCTGCAAAGTTTCAGCATTATTTTTTATGATTTTAACCGCAAATATAATTGCCTGTTCGAGTGTCATTTTTTTACCTTCTTCTATATTTTTAAGATCGGAAGAATTGATATCCGATTTATAAATAAGCGCATTTACTTCCTCAAAGGATTTTAATGAAGGGCCCAGAAGCGGGTATCCGGTGAGGTCAATAAATCCTAGGATCGAGCCAAACAATTTACAGGCATCATCTCTATATCCTTTCATTTCAAAATATTCGACGGTACCCATTATTGAATGAAATAGCGATTCTTTTTGCCCGCTTTCCCTAACCAGGTCCAGTGCCTGGATGATTAATTTTTCGGCTTCCGGAAGTCTGCCGGTTTTCCATAAACACTGGCAGTATCCCAGCATAAATCCTCCTCTGAAATCTTTCAAGCCCTTTTCAGGAAGGCCGGCAAGCCCTGTGAGATAAAGTTGCTCCGCTTCCGCCCATTTGTTTTGCATCGTGAGATTCCCGCCTCTCAGAATAATAAAATAACATTTAACGCTTTTCATTTCGTATTTATCTGCGAGGGCTTCGGCTTCATCCAGTGATTTTTCTACTTTTTCAATCTGACCGGTTTGGCGGTAATATTCAGAAGGCCATAAAGTGACTGTAAATTTTGCGTAGGGATTCTCAATATGATGTACCAAGTCTTCAGCTTCTTTTATTTTCGAAAATGCATCATCGTATTTCATGTATACGCCATATCCGCCGTCCATTGCAAGTGCAATTGCGAGATTTTCGTTGTCGCCTAATTCTCTCAAAATTTCCTCTGCAAGCCGCAGAAACTGAAAACCCGGTTCAATTTGCAAAACAAATAATTTGACATGTCCTGCCCATAGATATGTTTTGGCCCTGATTGATTTGGAAATATTCATTGTTTCCGGATAATTTCCGGACGTTTCAACAATTTTTGCAGCCTCCATCCAGCTGTCTGATTCACTGTAACCGCCTCTTATATGCCAGTACGGAACAATTAAATAAAATAACTTCCAGGCTTTTTCAAATGATTTATTTTCTACCAGAATATAAAATGAAGCCCTGAGGTTTTGATATTCATTTTCAATTTTATCAAGCCATATTTCAGCATTTGAATACCAGAGTTGATCTTCACATCCGGAAAATAAATCAACAAAGTAATTTGCAAATTGGAGTTTCACTGCATAACCCTCTTCTGAAGCATCCAATAATTCGTTTGCATATTCATGTACTGTTTGCAGCATATTAAACCGCGGTTCTGCAGAATGCGAAACCAATACAGGTTTTATCAAACTTACATCCAATAGTTTTTCGGTGATATCCTCAATATCCGAAAAACTGTTTTGCTGATTCATGATTGCATCGGCGGCATCCAGTGTCCAGCTTCTTTTAAATGCTCCTAAAGTGCGAAATACTTTTTTACTTTCTGCATCCAATAAATTATAACTCCATTCAATTGCATTGCGCAATGTTTGTTGTCGTTGTGGAAGATCACGCTGTCCTTTGGAAACAATATCAAGGGTTTTTCCCATTCTGTTTAATAATGCAACGGGCTGAAATAATTTGGTCCGGGATGCAGCCAATTCAATTGCCAACGGCAAGCCATCAAGCCGCCGGCATATTTCAACAATTGCATTTGTATTTTCCTCATCGAGAACAATTTGACTATTTACTTCACGAGCCCGAACAATAAATAATTCAACGGCAGGTAAATGTTGCATGCCGTCGGTCGAAATCTTTTCTGCGCCACCAAATGAAAGCGGTGCCAATTGATAAATATGCTCACCGCGGATCCGCAAAGTTGCCCTGCTCGTGATTATTATTTTCACGTCAATGCATTTAGTTAATATTTCACTGATGAGATCCGCCGCATCAACAATTTGTTCAAAATTGTCAAGCACGATCAGCATTTTTTTATCTGCCAGATAATCGGTTAATGTTTGTTGAATGGGTTGCTTTCCTGCATCCTGCAATTCCAGTACTTTTGAAATTGTACTTGCAACAAGATGCGCATCCGTAACGGGTGCAAGGGGAACAAAATAAACGCCGTCTGCAAATTCATTTTTTACTTTATGCGCCACATGTATCGCGATTGTAGTTTTACCGGTACCGCCGGCACCGAGAATGTTTACAAGGCTCACATTTTTGCTCAACAGCAATAATTCGACGTTATTCATATCATCTCCCCGGCCAATCAGTTCGGATTTTATTGCCGGCAATTCCACTTTTCGGGTCGGTTGTGCCTGTATTTTTTCAATAATTTCTGCATTTGAAATGTGCTGGTTTTCATGCAATGCAGATTCGAAAATTTCTGACATTAAAACAGAAAGATCGTTTTCAAGAAGGGCTCCTAATTCTTCAGCGGTATTAAATTTTTGATAACAACTGGTATCGCTGTCCTGAATATCTTTTAAAAGCTGATTTAGTTTTTCGTCCCGCTGATTTGAGTTTTTTACATAAATCAATTTAGGTTTTTTGTTACCGCATAATCTGTATTCATCTTCCAGGCCTGATATTTCGGCACCTGGTGCAATCCACCCATAGCTGTTCCAGTATATTCCAACAAATATGTGGCTTTGGTCGAGGTAAGCCGAATAAAGGTCACGGGGAGGATGCGGTCGTGCACCTGCTTCAAAAAATACAGGTATCAAACGCAAATTGGTAATTGATTCTCTGGCGGCTTTGCGTTCATCTGCCAATTCATTAATTGTTGAACTGATAAATACACGGACCCGCTGATCCGGTGTTTTAATAATACCCATACTGATAATTCTATTTCATATGCAATACAACAGCTACTTTTGCGCTTTCTCTATATCTTTCAATATCCTTTCAAAATCTTTTTCGGTGAGTAATAAATTTCCGCCGCCGCCAAATCCATCAGCAACATCTAATATTTCGCCTGTTTTTGCATCGGTGATCACTGCCGTGCCGAATAAAACAACAAGATATGCATAGCCTGCACTGCGGTTTAAAATGATTTCATCCATTTCTTCCTGTGTAACAACTTCCTGCGGATGCGGATAAACAAGTTTTACTTTTGAGGCTGGAACTTTGCTCGAAAGATCGTCGGCACAAATTGCGAGAGTGTAATCAGGTATTTTTTTCGGATTGTCTTTCAATATGTCACGCATATCCTTCGCTTTCTGATCATTTAAACGCTGGTTCATATACCATGTGCAATAATCAAGTCCGAAAGCAATATCACTTTTCGTCGGGAATTTATTCGGCAGGGATATTTGTGCGATAGGTGTTTTGAGAAAATCTTCAATCAATGCGACACGCAGCATCGAAAATTCATTGCCGCTGCTTTTTTCTTCTTTATCAAAATCTTCATTTTTTGCATCGCGGTATGTCCAGTCGAGTTTATAATCAATATCATAATGCGTTTCATATTTGCCGTTCATATAGGTTTGTGTTACATCCACATTCACAACAAAAATCACAACATATTTTTCACTTTTGTTTTTCGACAAGGCACGCAATTCGTCGTAGGTCATTAATTCTGCTTCATCATGAAACGGCCAGATATTGAGCACTGATTCTTCCATCACTTTATTGTAATCATCAAGTGCTTGCTTATAATCGTCGGTTTTATCGCTGTAACCTTTTTTCTTGAGTTTTTCGATCACTTTTTCATTTTCATCCTGGGTCATGATCACAAGCTTGCGGTTTTTCATTGCCTCGATCTCTTCTACTTTCCCAAAACCCCATTGGGCATGCAGAGAAGTAATTGAACAGATCAGAATCAGGCAGGAAAGGAGTAGTTTAGATGTTTTCATTTCTTTTGTTTTATGGCTTGAAATTAATGCTATTCAGCCAAATGTTTATCAAAACGACGGAAAGGTGCGGAAAAGGCTGAATTTTGTCACCCGGAAGGAAGGGTTAAATCCCTTCCGATTTTAGAAATTTGTATTAATTTTCACGCATGTCAGATATCCAACTCGCAGCCCGTAAAAACCTGAAAGTTTCCGAAATGGCCGAAAACCTGATCGGTTCAGAAATTATCAAATTAGCCGCCGAAGTAGGTGAGCGCATGAAAAAGGGAGAAAAGATCTACAATCTGACAATTGGAGATTTCGACCCGAAGATCTTTCCGATCCCGCAAAAGCTGGAAGAAGAAATCATCAACGCATATAAAGATCATCAAACCAATTATCCCGCTGCCAACGGGATCGATGCATTGCGCAATGCGGCGCAAAAATTTATTGCAACCTATCAGGGTTTGGAATATAATACAGACGAATTTTTAATTGCAGGCGGCGGGCGCCCTCTTATTTATGCAACATATATTACACTCCTTGATAAGGGTGATAAAGTAATTTATCCGGTGCCAAGCTGGAATAATAATCATTATACGCATTTGAGTTTTTGTGAGAAAATTGAAATTGTTACGAAGCCGGAAAATAATTTCATGCCCACCGCGGCTGAAATTGCACCGCATATTCACGACGCAACCTTAATTGCACTTTGTTCGCCGTTAAATCCGACAGGTACTGCTTTTTTAAAGAATGAGCTTGAAGAAATATGCGACCTTGTCATTGCAGAAAACAACAGGAGACCGGCAGATCAAAAACCGCTTTATATATTATATGATCAATTGTACTGGACACTCACGTTTGGCGACACAAAACATTTTGATCCTGTGTCATTGCGCCCCGAATTAAAAGATTATGTAATTTATATTGATGGATTAAGCAAAGCATTTTCTGCAACCGGCATTCGTGTCGGCTGGAGTTTTGGCCCGAAAGCAATCATTGATAAAATGAAAAGTATTTTATCACATATTGGGGCATGGAGCCCGAAACCGGAACAGGTTGCAAGTGCGAAATTTTTAATGCTGGAAGAAGAGGTAAATACATTTCTGATAAATTATAAGAAAAAAATACAGGACCGTCTGGATGGATTTTATAAAGGATTCAATGCATTACAGAAAAATAATTATCCGGTTGCATGCATTGCGCCGCAGGCCGCAATTTATCTCACATTGAAAATTGATTTCAGGGGAGCAAAAAAAGAAGACGGAACAATTATCAAAACAATGGCAGATGTGGCGGATTATTTATTGGATGAAGCGAGAATTGCAATTGTTCCTTTTTATGCATTTGGTTCCGAGAAAGAAAGTCCCTGGTTCAGATTGAGTGTCGGCACCTGTAAAATGGAAGATGTAAATGAAAGCCTGATCAGTTTGCAGAATGCAATGGATAAACTGAAATTTGCCGATTAAGCAGGCAAATAAATTTTATTGTATTTAAAGAAGCGAGGCAAGAATTCTATTGCAATAAAAATCTGAAGTTTCTCCACTACGTCATTAGCCAATCAGCTAATTCGCTCATCTGCTAATTACCTTTCATTAAAATCTCCTTCAAATCATCATCAAGGGCAACTGCTCTCCCTGCTGCATTATCAAGCAAAGCGAATGTAACATCCGCTTCGGCAATTAATTTATTGTCGTGTTTGCGGTGCACCTTCTGATGCACGGTTGCACTTCTGTTTGTCATATTTTTTATTTCAACAGAAATTTCCAGCAGGTCATTTAATACTGCAGGCCATTTATAATGAATGGTAATACTCACTACAACAAAACTGAGATTTTTTCTTTCGAAATAATCAAATGTGGTAATCCGGTTGAGCCATTCCCAGCGTGTTTCTTCCAGGAATTCCAAATAGCGGGCATTGTTTACATGACCGAACATATCGCAATGAAATCCGCGGACTTTTATCTGATGAGAAAACATATGTGCAAAGATGGAAATATTTCGCTGATTGATACATTCCGGATAACGAACTTATTCCCTATTTTTAATAAAAAATAGTCGTATGTACAATCAACCAATGCTGAGGGAAGGCGCATTAAAAGGCAAAACAATTATTGTAACGGGTGGCGGAACAGGTCTCGGCAAATCGATGACAAAATATTTTCTTGCGCTTGGTGCCAATGTGGTGATCACAAGCAGGAAACTGGATGTGTTGGAAAAAACAGCTGCGGAATTATCAGCGCAAACAAACGGCAATTGTTTTGCCCTTGCCTGCGATGTGCGCAATTATGATGAAGTTGAAAATGTGCTTAAAAAAACAATTGAAAAATTCGGCGGCTTTGAAATTCTTGTAAATAATGCAGCTGGAAATTTTATATCACCTACAGAACGATTATCGCATCGTGCATTTGATTCTGTGGTGGATATTGTTTTAAAAGGATCTTATAATTGCACCCTTGCAGCCGGAAAATACTGGATCGAAAATAATATTCCCGGAAATGTTTTGAGTGTTGTTACCACTTATGCATGGACAGGTTCGGGATATGTTGTGCCCAGTGCCTGCGGAAAAGCAGGTGTGCTTGCACTTACAAGGAGTCTTGCAGTTGAATGGGGAAAATATGGCATCCGTTTAAATGCAATTGCGCCGGGGCCATTTCCGACCGAAGGAGCATGGAGCAGATTATTGCCGCCCGATATGAAAGAAGATTTTGATCTCGCAAAAAAAAATGCGGTCGGCCGGTTGGGTGATCATCAGGAGCTTGCAAATCTTGCAGCCTATTTAATTTCCGATTACGCAGGATTTATTACGGGTGAAGTCGTTGTAATCGATGGAGGTGAATGGATAAAAGGTGCAGGTGAATTTAATATGCTTGAAAAAGTCCCGAAACAAATGTGGGATATGATGGAGATGCTGCGGAAGAAGAGTTGATTCGTTGATTAGCAAATCAGCAGATTAGCTTGTTGGCAAAATCTCCCCCAAAAGCATTATCACACCGGCATATCATCTCATCAGCACATTAAAAATTTTAAATAATATTCACTTCCGGTTGTATTTCAATTCCGAATTTTTCTTTTACGGATTTTACGATTTCAAGTGCCAGTGTATAAATTTCATTTCCTGTGGCACCGCCATAATTTACAAGTACCAGTGCCTGATCTTTATGTGCCCCGGTATTTCCGATCCGTTTACCTTTCCAGCCGCATTGTTCAATCAACCAGCCCGCGGGTATTTTGGTAAAATTATTTTCCAGTGGATAACCGGGTATTTCGGGAAATTCCTTTTTTAATATTTCGAATCCTGCTGTTGGGATTTCCGGGTTTTTAAAAAAACTTCCTGCATTTCCCAAAATTTCAGGATCAGGTAATTTGCTTTTTCTGATTTGAATGACGGCATCGGAAACATTTTTGATGGTTGGAAATTCAATCCCTTTTTCATTTAAAACCTGCCGGATAGCTCCGTAACTCACATTTAGTTTTTTATTTTTTTCGAGGCGGACTGTTACTTCATAAATAAAATACTTTCCTTTTAATTCCTGTTTGAATATACTGTTGCGGTATCCGAATTTGCAATCCGCATGTGTAAATATTTTTTTATCCCCGCTGCTCAGGTCAATTGCCGTTAATTGAAAAAAGGTTTCTTTCAATTCAACACCATAGGCACCGATATTTTGAATGGGTGCCGCACCCACCGTACCCGGAATAAGTGAAAGATTTTCGATGCCGCCCAAATCTCTTTCCACACAAAACATGACGAGCTTATGCCATGTTTCTCCTCCTTTTGCCGAAACAAAAACCGCATCCGCAGTTTCATCTTCAATTTTTATCCCGGTGATGGCATTTTGTATGACTGTCCCATGAAAATCGCCGGTAAAAAGGATATTACTGCCGCCGCCAAGGACCAGGTATTTTTTTGTAAATATTCCTTCTGAAACGGCATTTTGCAGGTCGTTTGCAGTTTGTATCCGCACAAACGCATCTGCTTTTACATCGATACCGAATGTATTATGATCTTTAAGTGATATATGGTTTTTCAATTCCAATTTGACAGTCTTTTTACCTTAGGACAACTCATTGCCCGAACCTGATACGAAACTTTAGCTATTTTTACGGTAAAAGTAAATCACGACTCATAAAACAACTGCTAATTTACTAACATGGTGCTATCAAATAAGATTAAAGGAATTCTGTTCAGCTTTTTCATAATGTCATGCCTTTTGAGCGACGCTCAAAATTATCGCCTGTTGAACCCCGACAGAACGATTACATTCACAAAGCGTGATACATCAGAAGCCGACAGTGCTTATTTTTTTATGAAGATAGATTCATTTTCAGTTGCAGGAACGGACACCACATTTTATTTCAATCGTATATTAGATACAATCGGTGATGGCAGTTGTGAAATAATAAATGGTGATACTGTGATGATCGGAAATAAAGCAATTGCGAAAGATGATATAAATGGCACATATGTTTTTTTCAACAAATTTGGCGACAGCATATTTATACGCACAAAAGTTGATCTGGAGGAGGAGTGGCACATTTATGATTGGCCTGATGGGAATTATATAAAGGGATATATTGTAAACAAACTTCTTCTGGGAATATTGCCGGGCATTACTGATAGCGTAACCAGAATTCAATTAAACGTTTACAATTCAAGTGGCGTAATTCAACCTGATATTTTTCCAAATCAAACAAAATGGGATTTCACAAAAAACTATGGCTTAATTGAGTATTTTAATTTTCAGGATTTTCCCGAACCGTTGGATAAACTTCCCCTTATATTGCGTGGCGTTGCAAATCCGGATCAAAACGTGGTTGATGTAGACGCGGAAACTGCTTTCAATTTTCAACTTGGCAATGAATTTCATTTTCGTGAAGAATCAGTTCCTGATAATGAATCGGATGCAGATAAGAGAATCAGCGCATGGAAATTTTATGTGATGGATACTTCTGAAACAACCACATCTGCAACTTATCAAATGGAGCGCATTCGATTTGACACCTTATACTATGGTGCAACACCATCCTCCACAATTATTTGGGATACGATTGAGGTTACTTACAATTATGATGATTATGGATTTCTCGACACCCTGGAATTAAATCTTTTTCAGGCAAACAAATTCGGATATTCAGATTGGATAAAAAATGATACCATCTTTAAAGGCATCGCACATAAATATGTTTACGATTGGTTTAATTATGATGCCGGTACAAATTGCCTGAGTAACCCGGATGCTATTTCTCAACCTGAGCAATTATACGGCGACGGCCTGGGCCTGATGCATTTTCTCGACTCCACGGGCGCAGCAAATTATTATAAATTTGATATGGTGTATTTTCAAAAAGGATTATTGCAATGGGGAACACCTTACGATTTCGGTGATCTTGATGTTGCAATCACAGGTTCAAATCCGGAACGGGAATTAAAATTATTTCCCAACCCTGCTACAAATGTTTTACAGATTCAGAATGTAATTGCAAACGGGAATTACGAATTAAGCATATATTCTGTAGACGGAAAACTGATTAAGCAGTTTGAATTGCATTCAAATGATAATGGTTTTGAAATGCATATCGATGATTTAAGCGCAGGTTTTTATATTATCAATCTCAACAATTCAAATTTTTCATACAGCGGCAAATTCATTAAAGAATAATTCAATCCCCCACCCTGTTCAATCCCGCTTTCGCCAAACCGTTCAGGCTTGTCTGATATTCTTTATTATCCATATCGAGGCATTTTTGATAATAGTAGCGTGCCTTTTCATTATTTTTTTCAGATTCGTAAATGGTGCCCAGATGAAAGGCTGCGCTTGCCGCGAAATAATAGGGAAGATCTTCACCGTTTTGAATCGTGGCGGCATAAAAGCCTTTTGCTTTATCCGGAAAACCGGCGGCATCATAAATACGCCCCGCACGATAAGTGAATTCAACTTTATCTTTCTCATCAGTAAAACTATCAATACTTTTTCCTTCGAGTTGTTTTAATGCTTCTTTATAATAACCGCCGTCAAATAATACTCTTGATTTTAATAATAGCACGTTTGGTATTTTTCCATTCTCCGCTTCATACAATGCTTGTTTATCATCATCAATCAAATCGTCGCCTTTTGATTTTACAAGGCCCATATATTCTTTGTACTTTGCTGAATTACCGGCCAGCAAAGCATTCCATGCCAATTTCTGATACGTTTCCTTGATGTAATTTTTTCCTTTGAAATTCTGTGTAAATTTTGTGAGATATGCAGATGCATCTGCATCCAGGCGCCTTGTTTTGGCAAGTCCCATCATAAAATCGAGATAATAATACGGGAAATAATTCGGGCCGGTTGGTTTTGCAGCAATGGTGCTGATGGCAAGGTCGTTTCTGCCGGTGCGCATTGCAACGCTTGCAATACAAAATACATTCAGCAAATTCGTTTTCGTATCAAGATCTTTTACAATATTCCATGCAGTTGTTTCATCTCTGCCCAGGTACAAGGAAATAAATGCGTAATATAAATACGTTTCCTGTTTGAAAATAAATGTATTTGTTTTCGAATAATCAATAATGCTTTTCAATTCTTTCAGCCCCTGTTCAATCGAACCATCCATGCCAAGCATATTCACGCCCCATTTATACTGATCGGGAATTGCGCCTACAATTGCATGCAGCATTCCAAGGCTTTTTTTATTCGCCATGAAACCGGGAAATTTTTTCTGATTTTCTTCAAGTAATAAATATGCTTTGCGCACATCCGAAAATGCGGAAACATATTCTTCAAATTTTAATTTAGAAAAAGCCCATTGAATTAAAACCTCTGCCTGTGTATAGTAATAATAGGGTGAAGATTTATCACCTGTTTTCAATTTATCAAGCCGCATTTCCTTGTTCGGCTCGAGCTTGTCGAATTCGGCTTCATCTTCATTGATATATGTTGCGAGAAAATCCAGATAATTATCCAGATATACCGGGATCAGATTATCGGGATTTGCTTTTTTCTCTTCCTCCAGTAATTGTCGCCCTTCATTCAGACGTAATTCCTGGATAAAATTATATGCATTGATGCAGCGTTGATTAAAATCAAATTGCGCCGCAAACGAATTTGCAGTACAGAAAAAAGCCACGAAGAATATCAGAATATATTTCTTCATGGCTTAAAATTACGTTCTTTAATTCAATCAGTCTTTTGCTTCCATTACGGCATCATCCACAAGGATCCTTCCGCAATGTTCACAAATAATAATTTTCTTCGCCTGTTTGATCTCGGCCTGACGTTGCGGCGGCACCACAGAAAAACATCCTCCGCATGAATTACGTGCTACAGAAACAACGGCCAAACCATTGCGGTATGAGTTACGGATTCGGAAATAAGCACCGAGTAATCTCTCCTCCACATCTTTTTCAGCCTTGGTTGCTTTTTTATCTAATTCGGTAAGTTCTTTTTCAGTTTCTTCGATAATACGTTCAAGTTCTTCTTTCTTTTTCTTCAGGTCCTTTTTCTTATTCTCGAATAATTTCTTTGCATCTTCAATTGCAACGGCTTTGGCATCTTTACCGGCTGCAGCATCCTTGATCTTCTTTTCGTTCAGTTCGATATCGAGCCTGTTGAGTTCGATCTCCTTTGTGAGGGCATCAAATTCACGGCTGTTTTTAACCGAATTCTGTTGTTTCTCATATTTCTGGATCAGGTCTTTTGCCGTTTTGATCGCTGTTTTACGGTTTGCCGCCTCTTGTTCCACCTCCTTCATCTCAACTTCGAGTTTATGGATGCGGGTTTCCAGACCGGCAAGTTCATCTTCAAGATCGCTTACTTCCATGGGAAGTTCACCTTTCAGTACGGCAATCTCGTCAATCTTCGTATGTATTTTTTGTAATTTCCAGAGAGCCTGCAGGCTTTCCTTGATAGTCATTTCCTTCACTGCCATGATTACAGATAGTTTATTGGATTGGTATTAATTTTTGTAAAATGAAGGGCAAAGTTAGGAAATTTTTTCTGCAACAGCCCGGTAATCAGCTCGATTGTAAATTGCTCACTTTCATAATGCCCGATGTCTGCAATTACGATCCTGTTGTCGGCATCAAAAAACTGGTGGTATTTGAAATCGGCAGTAATGAACACATCGGCTCCGGCAGCTATCGCATCCTGCAGTAAAAAGCTGCCTGATCCGCCGCAAATCGCTACTCTCTCAACATTCTTCCCTTTAAAAGCCGTATATCTGATACTCGGTGTTTGCATCGCAGATTTAACAAAACGGAGGAAAAGAAATTCATCGGTGGGATGTTTTAAGCGGCCGATCAAGCCGGCCCCGATTTCGGGATGTTTATTTTCCAATAAATAAATATCATAGGCAATTTCCTCATACGGGTGGTTTTGACGGAGCGCAAAGAGAATTTGCCGTTCAGAAACTGCCGGATAAATTACCTCGATCCTAGTTTCAGGTTCATGATGTTCTTCGCCCTTCTCGCCAACATAAGGCGCACTGGCATCATCTCCCCGGAAACTCCCTGTTCCTTCAAGGCTGAAACTGCAATGATCATAGTGCCCGATATGCCCTGCACCGGCCTCAAATAATGCCTGCCTCAGTTTTTCAGCATGATTAGTCGGAATAAAAGTGACGAGTTTTTTCAGAAGCCCCTTTTTTGGTGCTAATATTTTACAATCCAGTAATTCAAGTTTACGGGCAATCATTTCATTTACACCCATTCTCACATTGTCGAGATTCGTGTGGATGGCATAAATGGCGATATCATTTTTAATTGCTTTTATTATTGTGCGCTCAATATAATTTTTGCCATTAATTTTTTTCAGTCCGCTGAATATGATGGGGTGATGCGCAATTATCAGATTGCAATTTAAACTGATCGCTTCATCTATTATTTCTTCAATTGAATCCAGACAAACGAGAGCGCCTGTGATTTCAGTTTCCGGATCACCTGTGAGTAATCCGGCATTATCATAATTTTCCTGTAATGAGGGAGGCGCTAAAGTTTCGAGATATGAAATGATATCTGCAATTTTCATTTCACGAAATTAATCGAATCGCGGGAGCTAAAAAAGTATGCGCTTACGATCATGTAATACAAAACATAATTTAAATCTGTTTGCTTTATTCCGGACTGCAGCATACAGCAGCTTGTTGTGCCGCTTCAAATTGCGGAGAAAGATATGGGATGCCGAGGTTTAATCCGCGGATAATGAGCAGGCATGCAATCACAACGCTAAAAGCAGGGAGCGCTTTCCGCAACAGTAATCTTTTTTTAACAGATAAATAATTTCCGGATACTGCGAAAAAGAACATGAGCGGAAATGTGCCGAGCCCGAATAAAACCATATAAAATGTTCCGTCATATATATTTCCTGATACAACAGCACCGGCTAAAGCAATATAAACCAAACCACAAGGAAGTAATCCGTTTAAAAATCCGAGTGCAAAAGATGCCTGCATCGTGTGTTTTGAAAATTGCTTTTGAATGCGTGCTCTGATCGAATTGATCATTTTTTGAAAAACCGAATTACCATTCTTCTCTCCCGCCAGGTATTTCTTCCCAAATACAAATATTAAAATAACGGCGCCTGCGCAAATTGTAATGATCTGCTGCCAGCCGGCGAGTGAAAAACCAAAACCGATGAGGCCGAAAATAAATCCGAGCATGGCATATGCAAAAATTCTCGAAGCATTATATGCCACTGCATGCATAAAACTATTTGTCCCGCCCCGCATATTAAATGCAATTGCAAGTGGCCCGCACATTCCTGCGCAATGCATACTGCCGAAAAGTCCTGTAATAAATGCCGCGATGAATAATTCCATCAGAATTGCAAAACTGTTTTATGAAAATAATTTTTTCCGGATGCTTCCCATGAAAGATTCACTTCATAATTACCGGCTGCAAATTTTTTGCGATCAAATTTTTGATGGCCGGCAGCATCAATATGCAATTCATTTTTTACATCAAGATTTGCATCAGAGGCCCTGTAAAAAACAATTGTTCCATTTTTAAACCCGTTTATGCCTTCCGGTGGCATCGAAAGAATTACCGAATCCGGCGACATTGTAAAAACTATGCCCCCGGCAAAAGCAGCTGCATTTGTTTCGGCATCAATCCTGTCCTGATATACCAGTTCTTCTTCGTAATAATTATCGGTTACCATATCAAAATTCTGTTGCATACACATTACCACCATCGTAATGATCATACCTGCAAACAGAATAAATACAATTGTAAGTTTTGTTCCCCAATTCATAATTCATTATTTAGGAGGTCCGAAAAATGTTGTTTTCACGGATTTTATTTTTTCATCCCCTGCATAGACTGCAATTCTGAGCGGCATATTCATTTTCGTAATATCTTTTCTGCTCAGCGTGAGAAAGAATGTTGTCTCCTGCAAGGATTCGCTCTTCACATGAATATCGTTACCGATCAATTTAATTGTACCGTCAAGTTCTTCCAGTTGCAATCTTACATCGAGTTCCTTATGCGTTTTATTTGTAAGTTTCACATTGTATAAATTGCTGATGTGCAGGCTATCGGGTTTCTGATACAATTGGCCCGGAGCACGGGTAATCGTTGCTTCAATATCGGTGCGTGTCAGCAATAAAAAGGAAAATACACCCATCAGTGCAACAAGCACAATTGAATATGCTTTCATGCGTGGTGTAAACGACATTTTTTCACCTACGGCGATATTGTTTTCCGAAGCATATCTGATCAGTCCTTTCGGTTTATGAATTTTTTCCATCACCGAATTACAGGCATCAATACAGGCAGTGCAGTTCACACATTCCAATTGTGTTCCGTTGCGGATATCAATTCCGGTAGGACAAACCTTTACGCATAAATGGCAATCAATGCAATCACCATTATTTTCCTGCACCTGCTCATGTTTTAAATGTCCGCGGGGTTCTCCTCTTTTATAATCATATGCAACAACAATTGAATGTTTATCCAGCAATACACCCTGTAATCTGCCGTACGGGCAGGCGAATAAACAAATCATTTCACGCAGAAATGCAAAGACCGCATAAAACGCCGCACTGAAACCGATCATTGCAATAAACAAAACGATATTTTCTGAAAGCGGCTCCTGCACAATTTTGAATAATTCATCAACACCGATAATATAGGCGAGAAACGTATTTCCAATGAGGAACGAAACGGCGTAAAAAACAATATGCTTTGCCGATTTTTTTAAAATTTTTTCACGGTTCCATGCCTGCTTATTTAATTTTCTCTGTTGTTCGGCAGTTCCTTCTATCCAGTATTCAATGCGCCGGAATATCATTTCCATGAATACGGTTTGCGGGCAGGCCCATCCGCAAAAAACACGGCCGTAAATAACAGTGAAGAAAATAATAAAAACAAGAAATGAAAGCATCGCCATCGCGAAAAGAAAAAAGTCCTGCGGCCAAAATATAAATCCGAAAATGATGAACTTTCTTTCCGGGATATTGAATAAAAATAATGGCTCGCCGTGAATTTTTAAAAACGGAAGCAGAAAGAAAATGGCAAGATATAAAATGCTGACAAGGGTACGTGCAGAATATAATTTCCCCTTTGGTTGTGTGGCAAACACCCATTTACGATGCCCCTCTTCATCTGCTGTATAAATAATATCCCTGAACGACTCGTCTGACATTTCTTTTTTCTTTTGTATGCATGATCAACATGATGTTTTCCAACAAGAGGGATTCTTTTAATTCACCGCCATATTCAAAGTATCCATTTTATTTTTCATCGTATCACCGGGAACAGCCGGCACACCTGTTGAATCTGCCGCAGCGCCTTCAACAAACAAAACGCCTTGTGGTTCTTTTGGATTGTCAGGATTTGTTCCGTGCAGCGATTTAATATAATTGGTTACTTCAAAAATCTGTTTTGCTGAAAGATTATCTTTCCATGCCGCCATTCCTTTTTCCTGCACTCCATATTTCACCGTCTTAAATAAATCGTTGATTGTGCCGCCATGTATCCAGTAATCATCCGTAAGGTTTGGCCCCACACCTCCTTCACCCGCAGCACCGTGGCATGCAACGCAGTTTTGCGTAAATGTTACCTTACCGGCATTTACAACAGCTTCGGACTGATCCATAACAACAGAATTTTCATCATAAAAATCCGCCGATTGGGCACGATATGCCGCGAGTTCAAGTTCAGCTTCTGCAAGTGATTTTTTATATAATTCATCCTGCGTCGGAGAAATATCGAAAAAGTGGAAAATAAAATAAATGACACCGAACACAAATGTTACGATAAAAATATAATTCAGCCAGGGTGGTAATGAATTATCGAGTTCATGAATACCATCATAATCATGGTCGTCCAATAATATCTCATCTTCACGTTCAACGGGCACTTTATAATTCCATTTTTCCCATTTTTTTGCAAGCCATGATTTTTGTTTCTCAACCGCAACATACACTTTTTCCTTTTTCGATAACTGATACAGCATCAATGTGAGAAATGTGATCACTACAACTTCCAGGAAAATCAAAATATATAAAGGCAGATAAGGCGAAGCGAGGAAATTTTCCTTTGCAGTTGCCACCGGCTGTGCAGGAGCACCCTGTGCAGATAATTGTCCGGCAAGGAATGTAAATCCGGCAAGCAGCAATACACTTTTTATTTTTCCGGCTGCTTTAGCCCGGTCATCCGATTTCTTTTTAGCGCCCCATACAACAACTTCTCCAAGTGCATAAATAACATACAACATCAACAGTGCAATAATGATGAGCACCCAAAACGTACCATCCTGCAAAAACCAGTTTTTTTCTTCTGCACTTGTGCCTGTTGCTGCAGCAAGAGGAAATGAAATCAGCATACTTGCTGCTGCAATGATTCCTTTTCGAGTTAATGGATTTGTTCTCATCTCATTTATTTTTCTGTGTTACAATAGAATTGCTTTTCACTTCATCGTTAATCGGCAGATTTTTTAAAACATCCACACCATTTTTATCCATCTTCATTACCATATAAAATAAGATGATGAAAAAAATAACGAATACAAGTAAAGAGATCATCGGATATATTGAAATACCGCTGATCGTTTCGAGATATTGAATAAAGTTCATCGTTTTTATTTTTGTGCTTGTTCGGTTTGATTTGCTGCTTTGATATCTGTTCCCATGCGTTGCAAATAAGCGATGAGCGCAACAATTTCCATATCTGAAGGTGTTTCGATATCATCTTTTTTCAGGCGCTCGGCAATTGCTTTTGCCTGGATCATTAAATCTTCATTTGCAATCTGATCATATCCGTCGGGATAAGGAACACCCAAAGTTTGCATCGCTCTGATTTTCGCTGCGGTTGTTGTTGTGTCGAGATGGTCGGACAACAACCACGGATATCTCGGCATAACAGATCCCGGGGACATCGATGTCGGATCATTCATATGGAAATAATGCCAGGAGTCGGGATATTTTCCACCGATACGCATCAGATCCGGGCCTGTTCGTTTTGATCCCCATTGAAACGGATGATCATAAACATATTCACCTGCTTTTGAATATTCACCATAGCGTGCTGTTTCAGATCTGAATGGCCTGATCATTTGTGAATGGCATGTATAACATCCTTCACGCACATAAATATCACGGCCCTGCAATTCAAGCGGTGTATATGGATGCACAGATGAAATTGTAGGCACATTCGATTTGATTAAAAATGTCGGAATTAATTCAACAATACCACCGATGAGAATAACGATTAATGCGAGCAACATAAATTGCAATGGCCTGCGTTCAATTCTCCTGTGCCAGAATTCACCTGTATACACTTTTACAGTTGCAGGACGAGGTGCCACTTCCACTTCTTCATTTGCAAGAAATGATCCCTGCTTTGCTGTTTTAAATAAATTATACGCCATGATAAACACACCAATCAGATATAATGTACCGCCGATGGAGCGCAGTGCATACATTGATTTAATCTGATTGGTGGTTTCCAGAAATGAATATGCGAGTGTTCCATCCGGATTAAAATCCTTCCACATTAATGCTTGCGTAAATCCGCTCCAATACATTGGAATGGCATAAATTAATATTCCAAGTGTACCGATCCAGAAATGAAAATTCGCGAGCGATTTCGAATATAAATTTGTGCGCCACATTTTCGGAATCAACCAGTATAAAATTCCAAATGTGAGGAACCCATTCCAGCCAAGCGCACCGATATGCACGTGCGCTACAATCCAGTCTGTAAAATGTCCGATCGCATTTACATTTTTAAAAGATAACATCGGGCCTTCAAAAGTTGACATACCATAAGCAGTTACGGCAACAACCATAAATTTTAATACAACATCTTCACGCACTTTATCCCATGCACCGCGAAGCGTTAATAATCCGTTCACCATACCACCCCATGACGGAGCAATCAGCATAACAGAAAAAACAACACCGAGTGTTTGTGCCCATTCAGGTAATGCAGTATATAATAAATGGTGCGGGCCTGCCCAGATATAAATAAAAATCAAAGCCCAAAAATGTACGATGGATAATTTATAGGAATAAACCGGGCGGTTTGCTGCTTTCGGCAAAAAATAATACATCAAACCTAAATATGGTGTGGTGAGAAAAAATGCAACCGCATTATGTCCGTACCACCACTGCACCAATGCATCCTGCACACCTGCATAAACCGAATAACTTTTTGTGAGCGTTACCGGAATTTCCATCGAATTCACAATATGCAAAACTGCAACCGTAACAAACGTTGCGATATAAAACCAGATCGCTACATAAATATGTTTTTCACGTCTTTTGATAATCGTGCCGAACATATTGATTCCGAAAATCACCCATACAAGTGTGATGAGAATATCAATCGGCCATTCGAGCTCCGCATATTCCTTTGAAGTTGTAATTCCCAATGCAAGCGTGAGCGCTGCAAGTCCAATAATCAACTGCCATCCCCAGAAATGCAGATTGCTTAAAAAATCACTGAACATTCTCGCTTTGCACAAGCGCTGCAGCGAATAATACACACCCATGAAAATTCCGTTGCCAACAAATGCGAAAATCACGGCATTTGTATGCACCGGCCTCACACGTCCGAATGTGATAAATTTTATTCCCTGTGAAATCGACGGGAACACAAGTTCAAGTGCAACCCATAATCCAACCGTCATACCAACTATACCCCATATCACGGTTGCGAGGGCAAACTTTTTTACGATCTTATTATCGTAGGAAATTTTTACGAGATCCATGTCGCGAGTTTTTAATTATTTTGGTTTTCTGATTAATATCTCTGGCGGGAGTTTGCTTTTCATCATCGAAAAGAATGCGTACGGAAGGTGTATAATCATCTTCATACTGACCTGAGCGCACCGACCAGATAAAGCCGATCAAAAATCCGATTGCGACAATAATACTGGCTCCGATAAGAATGTATATTGCACTCATAATCAGATGCTAAATTGCCTATCGCTAAAAATGATGCAGATGATAAAACACAAAGCAGCCGGTGATTAAAATCATCTGAAAGAAAATTTGGAGCACAAGCGGCAGCGTTTTTTCTGAGCTTGGGTCCCGCTTTGCGCTGCAACCCTGCCGAACTTTTGCTTTTGTGATCGGCAGGGGTTTCCGCTTCAATCGGGGCTAAGAAGAAAGCTGGTCAGCATGCACAAAGCTGCTCAGGCCCGGTTCCGGACAGCAGCATAAAGAAAAATCAGGTCCATAAAATCCATTCGGACATTTCATTCGTAAATGGATACACACGATGAAAACCTTTTACACGATAAAAAAATATTTTTTATTTATTTTTTTAATCCTGAGTTGTGCATTTACGTTCGCCCATAACGGCAGCATAAAAGGATATGTTTATGACAGTGAAACGCAACAACCTTTGCCGGGAGCAGTTGTTTCGATTCAATCACCTGCATTAACCACCACCACAAATGAATTCGGCATGTACCTGTTTAAAGATCTGCCGAAGGGAAATTATACAGTTGAAATTATCTACCTCAGTTATGAATCGGCTTTAATTTTTGCGGAAGTTTTAGATGCAGAAACCGATGAAATAAAAACATTTCTTCTTCCCACATCCATTCAACTTGAAAGCGTAACAATTAAATCACAACAATTAAACGATCGGAATACAGTTTCTGCAATTGATATAAAATTAAGGCCGATCGGAACAACACAGGATATGCTCCGTTTAGTGCCGGGCTTATTTATCGCACAACATGCCGGCGGTGGTAAAGCAGAACAAATATTTTTAAGAGGATTTGATATTGATCATGGAACAGATATCAGTGTGAATGTAGATGGTATGCCTGTAAACATGGTAAGTCATGCGCATGGCCAGGGTTATGCAGATTTGCATTTTGTAATTCCGGAAACCGTTAATTCATTTGATTTTGAAAAAGGGCCGTATGCTGCAAGATATGGTGATTTTGTAACCGCAGGATTTGTAAATTTCAATACATCTGATGCAATAGATAAAAGTGTGATTAAATTAAGTTACGGGCAATTTAATACGGCACGCACTTTATTGCTTCTTGATCTGCTTGGAAATCAAACAAACCAATCGGCGTATATCGCCGGTGAATATTTTATTTCCGACGGCCCGTTTGAAAGTTCGCAGGATTTTATTCGCATGAATATTTTTGGAAAATATCATGCATTCATCGGCAAGGATAAAATTATTGAATTTACATTGTCAAATTTTAAAAGTCAATGGAATGCCTCCGGGCAAATTCCCACACGTGCAGTCGAAGAAGGTTTGATCAATCGGTTCGGGTCAATTGATGATCATGAAGGCGGGTTTACCGGCAGAACAAATGCAAATTTCGAATTCACAAAACTCATCAACAATAAATCAAGCATAAAAAATCAGGTTTATTATTCCCGATACAATTTTGAATTGTATTCCAATTTCACTTTCTTTTTAGAAGATAGTGTAAATGGAGATATGATTAAACAAAAAGAAAAAAGAAATTTATACGGATATAAATCAACTTATTCGGGAGACGGTTATCTCGGTTCGATTTCTGTTTCCACTGATGCAGGTTTTGCAATTCGCCACGATCAGGTATTGGAAGATGAATTATCGCATGTTGCAGACAGAATAATTTTACTGGATCAATTATCATTCGGAAATGTGTACCAGACAAATGCAAATGTTTATGTAAGTGAATCATTTCAATTCAACGAAAAGTTTTCCGCAACAGCATCTCTGCGATTTGATCATTTTAATTTTGCTTACGATAATTTACTGGATAGCAATTATATATTTGAACAAGTTACTGATCATATTCCCACATTTAAATTGCAGCTCAATTATCAGCAAAATAATAATACATTGATTTACCTGCATAGCGGAAAAGGCTTCCATTCAAATGATACCCGTGTTGTAATTGCAGAAAACAGATTGCAAACTTTACCGGCAGCATATGGCAGCGACCTCGGCATGAAATTTAAACCTTATAAAAATTTAATTTTAAATCCTGCTCTTTGGGTTTTGTATCTTGATCAGGAGTTCGTTTATGTGGGTGATGCCGCTATTGTAGAACCGAGTGGCAAAACCTTGCGTCGTGGTTTTGATTTAAGTGCGAGATGGCAATTATACAATTGGTTATTTATCGATGCCGATCTGAATTATACAGTTGCACATTCGATCGGACAACCCGAAGGTGAAAATTATATTCCGCTTGCACCGGACCTCACTTCAATTGGTGGTATTTCAATTAAAACAAAATCAGGATTTAGCGGAAGTTTAAGATACCGCTATATGGACGACAGGCCGGCAAATGAAGATGGAAGTGTTATTGCAAAAGGATATTTTGTAAATGATTTAATACTCAATTACGAAAAAGAAAAATATGCAGTCGGAATTGAAATTCAGAACCTGTTTAATGTGGAATGGAACGAAGCGCAATTTGATACGGAATCACGCTTACAGGATGAACCTGCACCGGTAAGTGAATTACACTACACACCGGGAACACCATTTTTTGCAAAACTGAGTTTGAGCTATTTCTTTTAAATATTAGGCAGCATTCAAAGCAGAATTTGTTTCCGGTTTATAAAAAATTCCTGATGATCGTGTTGAACAAATCGTGAGTCGAATTCGACTGATTGGTTCTTGTCCGGAATAAATTTGAAATAATTTGCATCAATCCGCCATTGTTTTGATTTGATGTAAATTGTCTGATCAGTTCATTGATATTAAATCCGCTGTTTTGTGAATCAGAAACTTTTTGATTGAAGAGATTTAATAAGATCGGAATGGCGAGCATTGCAAGTTGCTGTGCGGTTTGCTGCGAAAATCCAAATTGATTCTTAAGATCTGAAGCAACCGGGTTTTGCAGTTCATTTACGCTTTCGTGATTTTCCATCGTATTTTTTCCAGAAAACATTTCGAGCAATGAATTGAAATTCCCGCTCTGTAATTGCTGCATAACTGCATCAATCACCGATTTCCCTGCCGCACCTGTCAGGTCATTCATATCTACGTTTTCAAAGCCGGGCATACCATTAAAAGCATTGCTCAATGGTTCTTTGGAAAGATTTATTAATTCATCTGTAAGCATGCTTGTAAATATAAGAAGAAGATGGAAAGGATATTACAATTTTCCTTTTGCAAATAATCTTTTTGCAAATAAAGTAGTTGCCCCCGTTGTAAATGAAACAATGGTAATTGTAGAAAACGGCATCAGCATCGCTGCAATCACGGGAGATAAATCACCTTGTACGGCATAAAATAATCCAATTAGATTATATAAAATAGAGAGTATAAAACTGCCGATAATAACCCGCTTGCTGAATTTCGCATACTGAAACATTTTGTCCAGTTGATTGAGCATTTTCACATCAATCACACCATCGCTTGCCGGAGTGAAATTATTAATATCGGCAGCAACGGCAAAGCCCACATTACTTGTACTCAAAGCGCCGGCATCATTTAATCCGTCGCCCAGCATTAAAATATTCTTCCCATGCTTCATCAAGTCCTGAATCATTTCTTTTTTATCATACGGCGAATTATTAAAAAATAAATGATCGGGTTTAAAATGTGAGGAGAGAAATTGTTTATCGTGATCATTATCGCCGCTCAATAAATATAATTCATATTGTCCTTCAAGCCTGTTGATCAGATCATAAACACCCTCGCGATATTTACTTTTAAAATTAAATCTGCCATAAATGCTATCATCAATAAAAATATAACTTACACCATGTTCTTCCATTCCGTCAATTAATCCGAGAAATGCAGCATTGCCGATTTTAATAAATGATCCATCCACCATTCCTTCAATGCCGTGTCCGGGATATTCATGAAAATCAATAACTACCTCTTTACTTTTTTTATTGAAATAATTTACAATCGCCCTGCTGTAAGGATGCACGCTTTGAGATGCAAGAGCACAAATCCGGTTTTTCTGTTCTTCATTTAATTCTTCACCTTCGTATAAAACTGCAGCAGCATTGCTTTGAGTGAGTGTTCCGGTTTTATCAAAAACGATCGTATCAATTTTTGTGAGATGTTCTATTACCAATGCATTTTTTAAATATAATCCCGCTTTACCCATATAGCGAATCGCATTGCCGTTTGTAAAAGTTGCAGATAATAAGAGTGCACAGGGGCAAGCAATAATCATCGGCGTTACAAGTGCATCAAGGCCTCGTGAGGCATCACCTTTTATCAACCAGTAAATAAATGCAGCAATTGAAATTACAAGAACAATCAATGCAAAATATCGTCCTAATTGTTGAACGAATGAATCTTTATCAAGATCCTTTTTTTGTGAGGAAGCATTATTCCACAATTGTGTTAAATAGCTTTGTGAAACTTCTTTAATAATTTTTAATTCAAGCGCTGCACCTGATTGCTTTCCGCCGGCATAAATCAATTCACCGATTTGCTTTGAAACAGGCTCAGATTCACCCGTTACAAAACTATAATCAATATTTGCCTTTCCTCTGATCAACATGGCATCCGCCGGAATTAATTCGTGATTGCGGACAATAATTGTGTCGCCTGTTTTCAGATCACTTAAAGGCAATTGCATTTCTTTCTCATTTTTAATTACTGCAACTGCGAGTGGAAAATAAGATTTATAATCCCGGTCGAATGAAATTGTTTTATAAGTTCTGTCCTGAAAAAGCCGGCCAAGCAGCATAAAAAATACGATGCCGGTCATCGAATCAAAATACCCCGCTTCATGATCGATAAAGATGGCATACACACTTCTTGCAAATGTGATAATAATTACAAGTGCAATCGGAACATCAATATTGAGGAATTTATTTTTAATGCTTTTCCAGGAAGAAATATAAAATTCGTTTGCACAATAAATAAATACGGGAAGTGCAAGAAGAAAAGATAGATAATGAAATAAAGTAATCAGGCCCGGATCTTCAATTTGCCCGCCGGCAAGATAATCCGGAAAACTAAACAGCATCACATTGCCAAATGCAAATCCTGCAATACCGATTTTTACAACGCGGTTTTTATTTATTTCACGATCCTGTTTTTTATCGAGATCGTGTAAACTGATATGGGGTTCATATCCAACCGAGTCGAGTAGCGTTGCAATTTCAGCAAGTGAAATTTTTTGCTCATCAAATGCAATTGAAATTTCTTTCTTGGGAAAATTTACCTGCGCCTGCTGAATTCCAGAATCTAATTTATAAAGATGTTCGAGCAGCCAGATGCATGAGCTGCAATGCATTTGAGGTAATTGAAAAGTTGCTCTGGACTGTTTACCATCGCTGAATGTGATAAATCTTGCTTTTACTTTTTCATCATTCAACACATCATATTTATTAGTCCTGACTCTGTTTTTTTGTGTAATACCAGGATGCGTACTGATATCATAATAATCGCATAAATTATTATCGTTGAGAATCTGGTAAACAGTTTTGCATCCGAAACAGCAAAAATATTTTACGGAATCATCCTGATCGGCAGGTTGAATATAAAATGTTTTATCGTTGCAGTCATCGCCGCAATGGTAACAAATTATTTTAGTTTGGTTTGAAACCAGCTCCGCCATTGGGAGCCAAAATTATATCCGGTTCTGAAGTGCCGAAATGATTTAGATCACCAAATTACCTGACGATTTCAATTCTGGAATAATAGTGCATGCCATTTAACTCTGCAACTATAGTATATGCTCCTGCCGGAAGCTTTTCTAAATAAAGTATTCCGTTTTCCGAAGAAATTTGAATTTGTTGCACCATCATACCCGCACCGTTATAAATATGCAGAATGTCCGAATTGGAAATCCCTGCCATTGAATAACTAAAATTTGCATTTGAGACAGTCGGAAATACATTCCATTTACCGGGATCATAATTTATTATACTCACACCGTCATTATCCGTAATTTCCACCACCACCGTATCAAGTGTAAATAAAATATAATTCGGATCATCGGTCATGATTGAAAATCCGATCTTACCTAAGTGAAATCCTTCAACGAAAACATCATCATAAATTGCAATATTTACAGTTTGCGCAATTAATGCACTGTCACCTTTAAATTTATAGTTCACATCAATATCCCTTCCTTTGCCAAGGTCGAGTTGTGCGTCGGGATCCATATTAATTGTAACTGTTGCAAGCGGAACACTGTTTAAAGCAAGCGTAAAAAACAATGTTGTATCGCCTTCCACACCAGCTAATGCTGTTGTATCATTCATCAAAACAGCAGGCAGAAAATCGTTGTCGGTAATATCAATTGTGATCGGATCAATTGTAAACCCTGCATAATCGGCATCAGAAGTTGTGACAATAAAATATACCGTGCCGGTATGTGGTCCTTCATAATCAACATCATCATATGCTTTTACTGAAACAAGATGCGGATTTAATGCGGTTGAATTCGGCGGCAATTTTAAATCATATGCTTCCCCGGGTCCTGCTGCGATTCTTAATTGTAAATCAGGAACAAATGTAATTGTTACCGTATCTGCCGGAATGGAATTTAATGCAATTGAAATTTCAATTTCTCCACTGCCTTCATTTAATGCAAGCGTATCAGGATCTGCATAGTCAATTCCTGGTACTGCATCATTATCAACGATCGGAAAGGTCACATCATCCAAAATAAATCCGCCGTAAACCGGATCGTCCGTTGTAACCGTCATGTCGAGTAATCCTGCATGATCACCTTCATAATCAATATCATCAAATGCACGGATATTAATTGCCTGAAAACTCAGACAAGATGCATTCGGCGGAAAAGCAAGTGTAACAGATTCATCAGGCAATGCCGTGATGCGCATTTGCATATCAGGATCGGCAGTGATAAATACCGTGTCTTCCGGAATTGAATTAAGAGAAAGCAACATGGTAATACCTGAAAGCCCTTCTGTTAAAAAAGTATCAACTGCATAAATAAAATTAATTCCGGGTAATGGATCATTGTCTTTAATTGCATAAGAAATATCGGAAATTGAATACACGGCATATTCCGGATCTTCCGCTACGATTTCAAATGAAATATTTCCGGAATGCAATCCTTCATAAATTGCATCATCCACCGGCTTCACTTTTATTTCATGAGGCGATAATGCAATCGGATAGGGAGGAAATAAAACCTGTACTGCGTTTCCCGGACCGGCTCCAAGATCGAGTTGAGCATCGGGTGTTGCAAGTATATAAACCGAGTCGGCAGGTATGGAAACCAAACTGAAAAAAACCGAAGAAAAAATCGCCGGATAGGCTTCATCGAGCGAATCAATTTCGTATTCGACTACAATTCCGGAAGTATCCGTTCCGATCGAATCTAAAGGCATATCTGTAAAACCTGATAAATAATCTGATGTAGTTTCTGCCGAAAATAAGAGGAAAGGTAAAAGCATCATTAAGATGATAAAGATGATGATGCGGTAATCTATCCGGGAGAAGAAAGGAAATTTCATGAGGAGGAGATGTTGATTGGTTATTTCATAATTCTGCATGCGAAAATAGTTTTAAAGTATGCCTGATTCAAACTATAATTAGCAAAGTTCACTCTTTTAAGTGTGAATATGACATATGGATGAGGGAAGAGATTTTCAAGGGTATGATAATTGTAATAATTGGCAGAAATCTAATCTCATAATCGTTAACTTTACCATAACAATTTTGCGAAAAGTATGCATGTGATATTCAAAAAAATTACATTTTTCATCCTCTTCAGTTTGAGTTTGCAAGGGGTTTTACAGGCACAGATCACGGAAATTGAAAGTGATCAGAAAGATCAAAGCGCCGATTCAGATTTTGGATCGTGGAAAGACAGGATCGTTGTTGGCGGTAACCTGGGTGCAGGTTTTGGGAGTTTTACATACGTTGATGTAAGTCCGCTTGTCGGATATAAAATCACCAAAAGCTGGACGGCAGGATTGGGATTTACCTACCAGTTTCAAAAAGTGAATTACGATAGCCCATTATTTATAACTGATTATTCGGGCAACGTGATCGGGGGGCGATTATTTATGGAATACGATATTTTTTACGGTTTATTTGCTCATGCCGAATATGAACATCTCTGGTATAATTTCAAATATGAGGATGCCGTATATGGAGAATATGCGGGAGACGTGCCCGCACTATATCTTGGGGGAGGATATAATTTTATGATCGGTGAACGATCGAAATTTCAGATCATGGTCCTGTATGATATACTTTACACAACCGAATCTCTGAATCCGAATCCGTTTGTGATCAGAATGGGTTTCAATATCGGTTTATAAATGAAAGACTAAGTGCCGGTGATCAGATTGTAATTTAATTGCACGGAATTAAAGTAACTGAGTTCCGAAAATAAGAATAAAAAAAATGCGCTGCTAACAGCGCATTTTTTTTTGGATATGTATTAAATCTGTGTCTGTAAAAAATATCAGATATCGAGATTTGCATATTTTGCATGTGCTTCAATAAATTCTCTGCGGGGTGGCACATCATCTCCCATTAAAACAGAGAAAATATGATCCGCTTCAGTTGCACTGTCGATTGTAACCTGGCGCAGCGTTCTGGTTGCAGGGTTCATTGTGGTATCCCATAATTGTTCTGCATTCATTTCACCCAAACCTTTATATCGCTGCACATGCACTGAACTTTCATTTCCTCCTTTCGCAAATTCTGCAATTGCTGCTTTGCGGTCATCTTCATTCCAGCAATATTTCTGATCCTTTCCTTTTTTAACAAGATAAAGCGGGGGTGTTGCAATGTAGATATATCCTTCTTTCACCAATTCAATACATTTTCTGAAAAAGAATGTAAGAATTAAGGTTGTGATATGGCTACCGTCAACATCCGCATCGGTCATGATAATAATTTTATGGTAACGCAGTTTTGCCGTATCAAGAGATTTATCTTCACCCGGCATGACACCAATTGCGGTGAAAATATTTTTGATCTCATCATTATCAAAGATCTTATAATCCAATGCTTTCTCAACATTTAATATTTTTCCACGAAGAGGTAATATCGCCTGCGTCGTTCTGTCGCGGCCCTGTTTTGCAGTACCTCCTGCCGAATCACCCTCAACGAGATATAATTCACAATTTTCAGGATTTTTCTCTGAGCAGTCCGCCAGTTTACCAGGTAAGCCACCACCACCGAATGCACTTTTTCTTTGCACTAACTCACGTGCTTTTCTTGCAGCAATTCTCGCCTGTGCGGCAAGTATCACTTTACCGACGATTAATTTCGCCTGCTTCGGATTTTCTTCAAGATAATTATTTAAAACCTCGCCGGTAATTACATCAACAATTCCCAGCACTTCGTTATTTCCGAGTTTGGTTTTTGTTTGTCCTTCAAATTGTGGCTCGGGTACTTTCACAGAGATAAGAGAAGTAAGTCCTTCGCGAAAATCATCTCCCGAAATTTCAATTTTCGCTTTTTCAAACATGCCTTCCTTTTCACCATAGGATTTGAATGTGCGTGTCAGGGCACGGCGAAATCCGGCAACATGCGTTCCCCCTTCAATCGTATTGATATTATTTACGTAAGAGTGGATATTCTCATTAAATGAATCATTGTATTGCAGTGCAATTTCCACCTGCACGCCGTCTCTTGATCCTTCCGCATAGATTGGCTCTGGGATAATTGAATTGCGTCCTTCGTCCAGAAATTTTACAAATTCAACCAAACCTCCCTGGCTGTGAAATACATCGCTCCTGAATTTGCCTTCTTCATCAGCTTCGCGTTCATCTGTGATCGAAAGCCTGATCCCTTTGTTGAGATATGCAAGTTCGCGGATCCTGGAAGAAAGTGTTTCGTATTTATATTCCGTAACCGTAAAAATTGTATCATCAGGCTGAAAGGTCACGATAGTACCTGTAATATTCGAATCACCTATTTCACGCACAGGGTACATTGGTTTTCCGATCTCATATTCCTGCTTATACATTTTGCCGTTGCGGTGAATTTCGGCTGTCAGATGTTTGGAAAGTGCATTCACGCAACTCACACCCACGCCGTGCAAACCACCTGATACTTTATATGTGTCTTTATCGAATTTTCCACCTGCATGAAGAACTGTCATTACCACTTCAAGTGCGGATTTATTTTCTTTCCGGTGAATTTCTGTCGGGATACCGCGGCCATCATCTTTCACCCGGATAATATTGCCGGGAAGGATCGTTACTTCGATATTTCTTGCATACCCTGCCAGTGCCTCATCGATCGAATTGTCTACCACCTCATAAACAAGGTGGTGCAGGCCTTTGAAACCTGTGTCGCCGATGTACATTGCAGGGCGTTTTCTGACAGCCTCGAGCCCTTCGAGAACCTGTATATTTTCAGCTGTGTAATTGGAAGTTTGTTTCTGGATAATCTCTTCTTTTTCCATCATAATTTTATCGCTCTTGATTCTCCGTGAACGCTGCAGAAATCTGCGTTTCAGGAGAATAAAAATTGTTTATGCAAAGATAGCGATCAGAACCTTTAAAATGTAGATTTTACGGTATTTTCGGTGAGTATTTTTACACTTTTATTCAACACTTTGACGGGTGTTGGAGCCGGGGAAGAAAAGCTCTTCAAAATCCTTCAAAAAAGATCAAAAATCCGGATGGATTTATCAATGATGGCTCGAATGATGACCACCCTTATTGCGTCTTTTTTTAATCAATTCAATTGTAAACATACCGCCTACAGCGAGGATATAACCTGTGATTACAATGCCGATGATCATTTGTGAGCTCATTGTGTAATTTTTTGCAAATATAAAGAAGGAATTTACAAGGAAGAAAATAGCAGGCAGAATATTTCAAGGCAGTTTTATCCGGCAGCCGGTGTGCTAAGACGGTCATCAATTTTGGAATAAAGCGGTATTATTTTCCCGCGGTATCATTTTTGCCAATTATCTTCGTTCAAATTTTAAGAAAAACCGAAAATAGATTACGTATATGAAAAAAATCAGTTTTGTTTTCGCCCTTTTAATAACGATTGCAGCATCTGCACAAAAAAATTCTGAAATTTCGTTGCCTTCCTTTCCAACCGATGATGAAAGCGGTTTGGTAACCTATACCGAGGTAATTCAGGTGCCCGGTGTTTCAAACGATTCGCTCTACAAACTTGCAATGAAATGGATAAAAGATTTTTATAAAATGCCGAGCCAGGTAATTAAATCGCAGGATGAGGCGGAGGGCCGTATCGAAATATTTCACGGATTTCAAATCACAAGAACGGAGAAAAATCAAAGCATGAAAGCCGGGCTTATCCATTATTATCTCACGCTGCAATTCAGAGACGGCCGGTTCAAATACACCATTACAAAAATCAATCTCGAAGGCACAAAATATTTCGGCATTGAGAACTGGATAAATGATGAAAAATATAAGGAAGATGAATATGTGCCGGGTTATCTCACACAGATTGATGAATTCATGACAAAGCTCATTGATTCGATCGATTCAGACATTCGTCCGAAAGCGTTGAAAGAAGAAGAAGACTGGTGATTTTTTTCCGTTTTCGGTCCGCGGCCGACAATGCCGTGATATAGTTTCGATAGAACAATCCCGCCCTGAAGTAAATAATGATACTTCAGGGCGGGATTTTTTTTGTGATGACGAAAGTCAATGTCTCTCCTGAGGTAGGTCATGTCCTCCGGCATGTGCAAAAACGATCTTTGAAATAGATAAAAACTGGTAAAATGTACGGAGAATCTGATCAATTATCCTCTAGTAGAATCTCAAAGAATATGGAATCCGGATTGATTAAAAGCGAACTGGTTCGCAAAATTTTAGTGCCTGTTGATTATTCACAAAATTCGGTAAAGGCACTTCATTCTGCCATGCATCTGGCAGAAAAATTTGAAGCAGAAATTGTACTACTGCATGTTTTTCATACACCATTTGCCGATGAACATATGCCGTCGGAAATGGTAAAAGACATGATCGATTCGCAGAAAGCGATTTCTGAAAAAGAGATGTCGGAATTCTGGGAAACGAATTGTAAACCTTTCGAACAAACCGTGCGGTTCACGCATAAAACAATTATGGGATTTGCCGCAGAAACGATCCGGGATATTGCTGTTTCGGAGAATTGTGATCTCATCATGATGGGAACGAGAGGCGGAAATAGTTTGCAGGATAAACTGTTCGGTACGGTAACATGGAATATTATTAAAAATTCCAAAATCCCTGTAATCGCCATACCCGAACAAACAAAATTTGATGAGATCAAAAAGATCATGATGCCTTTCGAAGGAAATTTACAGGATCTCGAAACGCTTGATTATTTGCTCGAATTTTCAGAAAAATTTGATGCGGAAGTGCATGCAGTAAATTTCATGATTGATAATACACATAATAAATCATTCACAGACAAATTACAACAGCGTTTTCGTAAAAAAATTGAAAATGATAAACTGCAACTCTATTATTTATCGGAAAAAAACATAACGGAGGGTATCCGGAAATTTGCACAGAAAAATAATATGGACATGATTTGTATGATCACGCATACGCATGGTTTATTATCAACTATTTTCCACATGAGCATCACACGCAATATTGCATTGTATGGTGAAATTCCATTACTCGCCTACAATGCAGATAAGCAATAACTTTTACAAACAGGCAAACGCATATTTATGAATCAGCTAAATAAATTTCCAACACCCGATTGCGCACATTGCAAGAGTCAGAATAAATCGCTTTTTCATTTTTGCCACGTTGAGGAAACGGAAGTAATAAATGAGCAAAAAACATGTGCAATGTATAAAAAGGGGCAGATGATTTTTCATGAAGGATCAAATTCATACGGATTATATTGCCTGAATCACGGAAAAGTGAAATTGTTCAAACAAGCACCAGACGGCAAAGAACAGATTTTAAAAATTGTAGTACCGGGTGATTTTATCGGATATGGTGCAATGATTTCGTCAAGTACCTATGGTGTGAGTGCGGAAGTGATTGAAGATGCTGTTATTTGTTTTATTCCGAAAGATGTGGTGCTGAAATTATTTAAAGAAAACAGCAGGTTTTCGGAAGGAATGGTGAACCTGCTCACAAAAACTCTAGATCAGACTATTGAAAAACTTGCAGATATCGCCTATAAACCCGTAAGAGGGAGAATTGCAGAAGCATTGCTGATGCTGAGCGAATGTTATAAAGATGAAAACAATGCGGAGGGTGTGATCAATATGACACGTGAAGATCTTGCATCCTATGTGGGGACTGTTAAGGAAACTGCCATCAGAGTATTGAAAGATCTGAAAGAAGAAGGCCTGATCGAAACGCATAATCATGCAATTAAAATCATAAACCCGAAGGGATTGACGAAAGTGTGTGAACTGTACGATTAATTAAGAATAGTAAGTGGTAGCAGTAATAAAAAAAAATGCGGCGATATGCCGCATTTTTTATGTGATGTTATTTTTCTTTTTAAAACCATCCTCTCGACTTATTTACATCGAGAAACGGCCAGGGAATGGAAATAAGAATAATAATAAATGCAATGAGAAAATAAGTAAATTGTTTTTTACCTGCAGAAATATCCGTTGTTGCTTTTTTCGCTTTGCTGTAACCGATATGAATTAAAATCAAAGCGATCATCATACCAACCACATGATCAACGGCAATTGATCTGAATTCGGGCGCACCCATTTGCCCTTTCAGTTTATTGATCTGTAAATTTGTGTAACGGGAAAGAAAATAGAAATACAACACCAGTCCAACCACAAGCTGTATATCAACTGCAATCATTGTAAACATTCCCATTTTTCTGGTACTGCCTGCAAATGGTTTTTTCCCTTTTGAAGTTTGATAACCAAACCAGATTCCGAGCAGCATTAAAATTATAATTATATAACGCCATCCGGAATGAAATCCGATCAATGCTTTTGATAAGCCCTCGGGCAAATGTCTGGTTGTTTCATTCGAGCCGAATAATAATATATCATTTATCATGTAAGAAGGTTTTAAAATATGAATATCGCAATAGGAAGCGAAATACGGGAAAAATTCCCAAACAGCAAAAAACGGGAGCCGGAAGCTCCCGTTTACCAGTAATAAATTATCTGCCTTTCAGCAATTGTTTATAGGTTTGAATATTCGCCATAAATTTTTGTTGCTGATCGGAATTCAGAACTTTCAGGATATCTTCTTTAAAATCCTGTTTGCTTTCACGCATTGCATCTTTTCCGCCACCCGATTGCTTCACCGACCGTTTTTCCTGAAAAAATTCCTGAATTGCATTTTGCACCTGTGTTACCTGCTCCGAACTCAGATTGAGATCTGTCTGCAATTTACTGATAAATGCCTGCGCATGGCCTGCTCCGCCTCCGGAACCGCCTTTATTTCCGCCGAATAATTTTGAAAAAATACTCATCCTGAAAATTTTTAATTGTGAAACGATCTGTGAAATTAAAATTTTGTTCTTAAAGTAAGATAAATATTTCTTCCCGGCGCACTGATGCCCGACGCAAATACACGATAATTCCGATCGAGAATATTTTCACAACCGCCCTCGGCAGTGAGCCAGTTTGCAAATTGATACGCACATTTGAGATTCAGCGTATACCACGCAGGCATGCCCTCGGCAGTAGCATATTGCTCATTATCCTCACCACTTGCGCTGTAATCTTCGATTCGTTTCCACCCATTATATAATGCATAAAATTCCACGTGTAATTTTTCAGTTTTATAATGCAAAGCAGTTTTTCCGTACAATGGTGGAATATGATCAAGCGGAACGGCAGTCGTGTCTGTTTCCAAACGTCCGTACGTATATGTGATGTAAGTTGCGATCGAAAAGCGATTCGTAAGTGATGCATCAATTCCTGCATTCATTCCATATAAATACGCTTTACCGCCATTTGCAGAAGATAATACTTCACTTAATTCTCCATCATACAGAATTGAATCCTCGCCATTAAACAATGCAGGTTCAACAGTTAGGTAATTTGTAAAACGTGTATAAAATCCGGATAATTCAATTTCAAATTTATCTGCGATCACTTTCATCAATTGTAAATCGACATTGTATGTATTTTCCGGTTTCAGATCAGGATTCGGAACAATGATTGACCCCGGTGCACTTTCAAATACTTTTGTAAGGTCATCCACATTCGGTGTTCTGAAACCTGTTGAACCGATTAAAGAAATGCGCCACGATTCTGCCGGCATAAAAATAATTCCAAGACTGCCGGTAAGTGCACCTGAGTTTTGTTCGATCTCATCAAACGGAAAAGGAAAAAATGTTTTGTCGTCGAATTGCGCATGCAACCTCGAATAATTATATCTTATTCCTTCATTCAATGTCAATTTTTCGTTGATCTTATAAATATGTGAAGCGAATACGGCGAAATTATTCATAGTGGATCCGCCATCGGGATATCTTGTATCCAAAGGGCTTTCAACGCCGGTTGTAATATCCTCTTCATGTGCGATGGAGATAACGGAATTGAGATAAGATTCAAATCCATAACGCAATTCCCCTGCCTGTAAATCTTTGCTGAAATCGAGATTCAAACCCACAACTCCAACATCCTCGATCCTGTGCTGTAAATTTGTTTTTCCATATCTGCGCTGGTGCCTGCTTTCCTGAATATCCTGATAGCTTGCGAGAAAATGCATATCATCAAATACTTTATTTTGCGCATTCCATGCAAGATCGTACGATGCAAGCATGCGTTGCTGCGGACCGTAATACCATTCTGCAAAACGCAAGCTGTCGTCATTCAACGGATCCGTTAAACGATCGTACCGCGGGATATCCGTTGATGTTGAATATTGAAAATTGATTTTATGTGAGAGGTGTTCCGTTTGCTGAAAAAGTATTTTTTCCATCACATCGTATTGTGTATACCCGGAATATACCTGAACGGTTTTGTCGTCGTTTTTTACAAGCTCATCCACATGATTATTCGTTACCACGTAATAGGGACGCAATCCGAAATCGGGGAATTCCGAATTTGCATTTTCGCCTGCTTTCAAATCATTGAAATCGGAATAACTCACAGAAGTATACGATGCAATTTTTTTTGAAGCGAGATTGAAACTAAGATTACCGCTCATTTCGTCAGCTGCAGTTCCATATCTTAAAAAAGCGGATCCTGAAACAGCATTTTCACCTTCACTTAAAAGATTTGGATTTTTGGTATAAAAATGAATTACACCTCCCAGTGCATCTGATCCGTACACAACACTCGATGGTCCATATGCAATTTCTATTCTATCAAGAAGGCTCTGATCCATTGTAATGATATTTTGTAAATGGCCGGCTCGATAAATTGCGTTATTCATGCGCACACCATCAACAACCAATAATATCCGGCTGGCTTCGAAACCACGGAGCATTGGGCTTCCGCCTCCAAGCTGGCTTTTTTGAACAAGAACGAGTCCGGTTTGCTGCAATAAATCACCTGTAGTTGCAGAATTACTAAAAGCAATAGTGGCAGGTTTAATAATATCGATTTGCTGCGCAACATCTTCCCTTTTATCGGGAAACCTGCTGCCTGAAATCACAACTTCTTCCAGGTCGTATGTTTTTTCTGTTTGTGCGGAAGCGACAATACCTGAAAGAATCAAACAGAATATCAGATAAATATTTTTCATAGTCAATTTTTAATTTAAAAAAAATACAAAAGCCCATCCCTTTCGGGACAAGATCAAATACAATTAAAATATCGCTATGCTTTTGGTGGCGGGAAAAACGAATTTTTATGGCCGGAATCAATACGACCGAATAAGGGCGGATAAATCAGCTCATCCGCATCTGTATTTTGCACGAATGAAATGTAAGGATGCAGAAAAGATTCTGTCGTTTTAATTTTATATGTATTTTGAACAGGAAGATTATTTTGTTCCGCATTTTCATATTCTTCCTGTAATTCTGCTTCTTCTGCATCATATTCACCGAGTGCGGTTAGAAAATTATCGTGCACTTCAACCTGCGTAATATCATATAAATTTCCGTTCCATGAAATTTCATGATCATCCAGCCATATGATTTCATCAAGCGGGGCATGTATCGCAACCAGACTATGATACCGGGTTTCATCCTGAATAGAAATTATATTTTCTGTTTTTATCTGCTGCAGCCTGAACTGATAATAAAAATGAAATCCACAGGAATAAAAAAAGAAAACGGCAATTAACAGAATTGCTGAAAATCGAAGTAACAGGAATTTGATATATATATACACCCGGCCTAAAATTACAAAAAAGCAGTTCCTGTTTATAGGCTGTTCGTCATTTAACAGTCCATTGTAACTTGTATTATTAAAATGTATTTTTACATGTATGAAAACATTTCTCCCCATTTTAATTATCAGTTTATTCAGTTTCAAAACTTTGCACTCGCAGGTAATTGGCGGGAATGGAGAAGGCCTGACAAGTGTTTTGACAGACAGTGATATCTCACAATTGCAAATGCTGAACGGCATACATCCGATTGCAATCAGGTGGCCGGGAGGCGGTGATTCGAAACTCGCTTTTCCTTCGCTGGATAAACCCGGCCTTGGAATGAATAAAGATTCCATTGAAAAGTTTTACATCAAATTCACGGATCCGAAAGATCGTGTAAAACAGGATAAACTGGAGAAAGATTTAAAGCAGGCAGACAGTGATATGTTGCGGCCGAGAAGTGCAATTCTGGAATTGATAGACCTCTCACGAAAATTAAAAAATCTGCAGGTAGATTATTGTTTAAATGTTTTACAGGGAAATGTGGAATCAAACATTTCGGTTATTCAGACTTTGATTGATTCGGGTGTAAATATTATTTCAATTGTTGCTGGCAACGAAACATTTTACAGTTATAAATATGATTTTGAAGCCTACCGGAAAGATTTTGAACCCATATTCAAAGCATGTGAGAAAAAATGGCCGTCAATTCCGCGGTTATTGTGCATCGGCCAGGAGCTCGGAAAATCAGATCATATTAAATGGAACGATGCTCTGATCCAGTATATGCATGAAACCGGAAATTTTATTTCGGGGGTGGATGTACATTATTATTTATTCAATGAGTTGAAAGAGGCAAATACGTTACATCCGAAAAGCATAGTTTATTATTCCGACAGCACCTATCCTGCATTGGATGCAGCTTTCGAAAAATATATTGCACTCACAAAGCAGGATACCGGTTTGGAAGAATATATCGCCTACCTTAAAAAAAATCTCCCCGGAAAAATTTATCAATGCACCGAATTCGGTGATAAGCAGGCTGAATACTGGTCGAATACAATCGCAAATGCAGGACGTGTATTTGATATATTTTGTAAATACAGGAATGATTTCCAAATATTACTTGTACAGAATTTCATCGCCAACTGGTATTGGGCAGCACGCAGGCCCGCAGGTAAACTGGATGCAAATCCTGAAGGACTGGAAAAAATAAACCGCTGTCATTGGTACGCAATTCAGCTTGCAAATGAATTGCCGTATGCAACGCCTTCATTGAAAGAAAAAAATGAAATAGAAAAACCGGGTGAATATTATTTTTATTTTAATCATACGGGGGAACAAAGTATGATGCCGGACATAAAATTCAAAAATTGTAAGATTATTAATTTTGAAATCCATTATTTAACAGGACTGCATACTTACAGCAGTGCAGGGCAAACCGGCTTTATGGCAAAAACTTCACAAAAAACACTTGAAGTACAGGGAACAGAGATCAAAAAAGGAATTTCAATATCAGAAATTCCTGCAAATGCATTTGGTTATATAAAGATCATCACACAGTAAATAAATTGATATGAAACATTTTTTATTTGCATGCATTATTTTTTCCGGAATGAGCTGTTCGTTTAATTCAACAAGCATGAATTCAGATGCAGACAAAACAGCAGCCGATAAAATTGCTGTAACCTTTTATGAAGCTGTCCGGGAAAATGCACTCGAAAAAACATATCCGGTACTCAGCAAGGATTTTTTTCTTTATACTACAAAACCCGAATATGAAATCATGATGGGTAATTTTAATCGTATCACAGGCAATCTCATGAATTATGAATTGGAAAAATGGGATTCAAAGGTTGTGAGCGGAACCGATCCATCCGGTTCATACCATTTGCAATACAAAGTTTATTATGATAAAGACACGACAACCGAAACCTTTAATCTGATAAAAGAAGAAGACGGAATTAAAATTATCGGTTATCAGATCAATTCCAAAAAACTCACCGGTACGGGACAACAGGAATCGCAATAATTATCCATTCACGCTTCCTCAAAAAAAACTGCATTATTTTTGCAGCATATTGGTCCCGTAGTTCAACGGATAGAATAGAAGTTTCCTAAACTTTAGATAGCAGTTCGATTCTGCTCGGGACTACAAATTCGTCACCCCCAATGTCGCATAAAACCGTCCGCCTGTTGGCGGACATTTTTTTGGATAGCAACCGAATCACTTAACTTTGCAGTCTCCGGCCCCGTAGTATAATGGATAGAATGGAAGATTCCGGTTCTTCAGATGGCGGTTCGATTCCGCCCGGGGCTACAAGCTTCAGAAATGCTGATTTCTGAAGCTTTTTTTTATTCCTTTCTTTGCCTTGAATAAAAATTTTTCAGGGACTTTATAAATCGTAATACGAATTAAACAAATCTGTTTTGAGTGCGAGCATGAACATGGTTGTTCTTATCTGTTCGAGATCGTTTTCATAATTGCGGATAAATATCTGGCCTTCAATATTTAAATTAATAGAAGGATTAATGAGAAACCCTCCACGAAGGTCTGTACTTTTAATTGTTGTTTTTAAACCCTGGCCGATAAAATTACCATATGAATCAGGGAAGTCCGGGATTGTAAAATCGGATTTATAAATATCTGCACCAAAATTTTCAGCTTCTGTCTGATCCAAACCTGTAAAAGCGGATTGAAATTTCGCCTCTACATAAAACCGCTGCCAGAAACGATAATCGATAATCGCGATAAATTCCCTGAAATTGGCACCGAGCGGATGTGCCAACGGCTGATTGTAATGCGCATAATTCTGCACAGGTTCTTTATGCGCATAGGTGTACGGATTTGCCTGGTTCATTTCCGCCTGCAGAATTAAATTTTTTATTCCGTAAAATTTAACGCCCGATTGAATACCGAATTTATTCCGGTAATATCCTTCACCATTCCGTGCGGCTGCAACATCCAGATCATCCATTAAAAATTGTCCGTAAACAATCAGATCATCAAACGGAATGAATTTAATATTTGCACCAAGTACTGCATTATCCGGCGAGCCCAAACCAAATTCGACCGGGCGGAAGAAAATAACCGGATTTAAATAATTCACATCAAAGCCTCTCGTTAAAGTTGTATCATTATTCGGCCAGATAATTCCTTCAAATAAACCCACCTGCACCCATGGAAATAAATCAAAGCTCAAATAGTGAAACGATCCCCATTTTCGTGTAATACCCGTCACCACATTTGCACCGTCTGCATCCAGCCCGTTCATTGCATCATCAAACTGGGTGTATAAATTCATGTATTTTATTTTCCAGAATGTAGTTGTGATTTTGAAAAAAGGATAATACAATGAATTATCGCTTAACAGCATACTTCTGTATCCGTCGCCGATAAAATTCTTATCGTGTCCCAATTGAAAATTAAAATTTTTCGACGCTGTATAAGAAACGTATCCGGTTGCATTTAAATAATCATATGCATTTGCTTTGAAATTCCTGACTTTCCCCTGACCAGGCACTACCTGGTATTGTTTTATAAATCGCATCAGGTAATCGGGATATTTCGCCTGATTTTCACGAACGGTTGTTGTGAATGATACATTTCTTTTTTCACCGATATCTGCGGAGATTGCAACACCGCGGGTATTTGTCCATAATCCTTTGCCGTTATTTTCGAGGTCGTAGCCGCCTGCAAAATTGATAAGCGGATCGATACGCATATGAAAATCGGGAGTTGAAACGCCGACGATCGTATCGTATCCGATCCAATTCCAGAATTTACCGAAAAATTTATCTCCGTTTACTTTCTCAAGCTGAAAAACTGCATCACAAGAAACAACGGAATCCAGTTCACTCATCCGGTAGGGACGGATCGCAGTATGAAAATGCACGTCCTGTTTATTTAATTCAGGTTCGTACCAATTATAAATTTGTCTGTTTAAGAAAAGATTGTTTTGTTGTGCAGATAAAAATGTTTGTGTGCAAACAAATAATAAGAGAAGTTTAAACCGCATTTTCATTTCCTTTAAGCATGCTCCAAACCGTAAGCAACACAATTTTCACATCAAGCCAGAAGCTCCAGTTTTCGAGGTACCATAAATCATATTGTACCCGTTTTTCCATCATCACCGGATCTGTTGTATCACCTCTGTAACCATTTGCCTGTGCTGCACCGGTAATTCCCGGTTTCACGAATTGGCGCACCATAAAGTTATTTACAATCTTGGAATATTCTTCTGTGTGTTTCAACATATGCGGACGGGGGCCAACTACACTCATATCTCCACGCAACACATTTATGAATTGAGGTAATTCATCCAGATTGGTTTTGCGCAGAAATGCACCAACTCTTGTAATGCGTGGATCACCTTTCGTCGCCTGTTTAGAATCTGCCTCTGCATTCACTTTCATCGTGCGGAATTTATAACATAAAAATTCCCTGTTTCCTTCACCGCTTCTTTTCTGAATAAAAAATACCGGGCCGGGTGAAGAAAGCTTTACAAAAATTGCAATGAGTGGAAACAACCACCAGCCTATAATCGCAAAGAACAAAGACGCAAACAAAATATCAAACGAGCGTTTTTGAATCCGGTTATACATATTATCAAGCGGTTCGGGGCGGACACTTAAAACAGGTGTATTTCCGTAATACTCGATATTTATTTTTTTATAATAGCGTTTTACATAGGTGGAAAATTCCGGTACAAAACGGAAACGGATCAGATTATCGTCGCAGAATGTCATCAGGTCATCTACATAATCATTCATATCCGTAGGCCTCAATGCGAAGTAAATTTCATCCACATGGTTGACGGCACAATAGGATTTTACATCTTTCAAACTTCCGGTGAGTTCTTCCATCGAAGTTTCAGGGTCATCGAAATAGCCGAGAAACCTGTAACCGAATTCGTTGTGTTCCTGAATTTCCTTTACAAACTGAATGGATGAAGTTGTGGTGCCGAGCACTATGATGCGCCTGTAATTACCACCTCTTGCCCGGTATCTTTTCAGATAGGTTTCGAAGCCAATGCGCCATGCAAGGTCGAGGACGGTAAAAAACAAATAGGTATAAGCGAGCTGAGCACGTGAGAACTGCTGCCCTTTTATGAGGAAAAGATAGGTAAAAGTTAACAGGGCCTGGAATGCGAGAACCTTGAAAAAACGGAAGATCAATTGTTCGTAACCGATGCGGCGCTCAACTTTGTAATAATTCTGAACTGTAGTTACCAGGAACCAGATCAGGTTCACGGCAACAAGCAGCATGGCAAACTTTCTGTCTGTGGCAACTTTTGAAAAACGGTCGAAGCTGATGAAAATGGCGATGAAAAAGGAGATGTTGAGAAGTACAACATCCACCAGGAAGTAAACGAGTTCAAGGAATTGGGAATATCTTCTTACCATAAGCCACCTCTCAGCATTTATGTAGATGAAGCAGGGTTTTTATTGGTTGCTTCACCGGATAAATGAAATCTTTTGGCTGAACCGTGCTAACAGGGGGCGAAATTAACAACTTTTAACGGGAAAAACCTTACTTTTTTAAATCTTGCTCCATCATTTTGTTAGTAGTCGGGCAAATTCGGCGAGGGATACACATTGGAACATTGCGTTTTTAAGGATTTGGGTAGATGTGATATGGACGGTGATCATGCCGAGATTTTCTCCGAAAACTATATCCGACAGCGAATCACCGACGAGCACCGATTTTGAAAAATCAATTTCCGGGAATTGTGCTTTTGCCTGCAATGCCATTCCGGGTTTTGGTTTTCTGCAATTACATTCCGCTTCATCGCCCATATGCGGGCAGAAAAAAATACCGTCAACTCTCCCGCCGGCGGCATATATCTCGGCACGCATTTTATCATGCACATCATTGAGGTCGGCAACAGAATAAAGCCCTTTTGCAATTCCTCGCTGATTGGTAATTATTACGATCCTTCCAAAAATGCCGCTGAGTATGCGCAAAGCAGAAAGACTGCCATCCAAAAATTGAAAATCAGCCCAGCTCCGCACATAATCATTATCAATTTTTTTATTGATCACTCCATCGCGGTCGAGAAATAATGTCCAGGATGAATCGATTTCCAGTTCGTTTAAATGCATCGGGTACAAAAATGCTAAAATTTGCATGAACAGAAATTGCAAAAATGCGGTCTGTTTGATCCGGTAATCTTTGAGTTCAAAGCACTATCTTCAATTTAAATTTATTTCATGCTGAAGAAACCCCTTAAAGAAGCAGTCATTGCCGATGAAATGGTAATGCAGAAAATTTATCTTATCCGCGATCAAAAGGTAATGCTGGATAAAGACCTTGCAAAATTATATGGTATTCAAACCAAAGTATTAAAACAAGCTGTTAAGCGAAATATTGCACGGTTCCCTTTGGATTTTATGTTTATTTTAAATGAAGCTGAAACCGCTGTTTTAAGGTCACAAAATGTGACCTTAAACCGGGGAGAACATAGCAAATATCCAGCTATGGCATTTACGGAGCAGGGTGTTGCCATGCTTTCGAGTGTACTTCACAGCGAACAAGCTATCAAAGTCAATATTCAGATAATCAGAGTATTTACAAGAATGCGGGAATTATTATTAACCCACAAAGACATATTGACCAAACTTGAATTGCTTGAAGAGAAATATCTCAGACACGAAACAGATATTCAAACGATTTTCAATTACCTGAAAAAACTAATTGCAACAGGTGAAAGAAAAACAATAAAAGGATTCAGGAAAAATGATGATTAATGAAACAATCTACTGCGATGAAACCCCTAAAAGAACTAACAATCCCGGATGAAACATTGATGCAGAAAATTTATCTTATCCGCGATCAAAAGGTAATGCTGGATAAAGACCTTGCAGAATTGTACGGAGTTGAAACCAAAAGATTAAAAGAACAGGTTCGACGTAATATCGACAGATTTCCAGGCGATTTCATGTTCCGGTTAACAAAAGCGGAAGCGGATGATTTAAGGTCGCAAATTGCGACCTTAAACAGAGGTGAACATAGTAAATATCCTCCCATGGCCTTTACAGAACAGGGAGTTGCGATGTTGTCAAGTATTCTGCACAGTAAGCAGGCAACCAAAGTAAATATTCAGATAATCAGAGTATTTACAAGAATGCGGGAATTATTATTAACCCACAAAGACATATTGACCAAACTTGAATTGCTTGAAGAAAAATATCTCAGACACGAAACAGATATTCAAACGATTTTCAATTACCTGAAAAAGCTGATTGCAACAGGTGAAAGAAAAACAATAAAAGGGTTTAGGAAAAATGATTAGAATTTTGCAAAATCAATTTGCGCCTTTTCGTAATCTTCGGGAATTCCGATATCAATAAAATAACCCGTTGATTCAAGGCCGAAGATTTTTCCGGATTGAATTTCTTTTTCAAGAATTTCAGTTTCAAATGAAAACTTTTGTGGAAGCGATACAGGAAATATTTTTTTATTCAGGCAATATATCCCTCCATTGATCAATCCTTCATCCAGATATTTTTTCTCCCGGAAGCCGCATATTTTTTTATCGTCATTTAATTCAACCGTACCATATCTGTCGAATTTTTCCATGCGCTTCAGTGCAACACTTAAAAATGCATTTTTTGAAATATGGAATTGAAATAATTCCGGCAATGCCACATCGAAATAGGTATCGCCATTGATCACAAAAACATTTTCTTCCTCCACGAGATCGCACGCCTGCTTTATTGCACCGCCGGTTCCCAACGGTTCATCCTCAACCGAATACCTGATAGTGATACCATTGTACTCATCCCCGAAAAATTCGATAATTGTTTCTCTTAAATAGCCAACCGCAAGAATCACATCGTTCACTCCCTGTTTGCCAAGATATTCAAGGACATATTGCAGAAAGGGTTTGCCGGCAACAGGCGCCATCGGTTTTGGCAAAGCATGCACAACTTTTTGGAGCCGGGTTCCGAAACCGCCGGCAAGTACGATTGCCGATCGTGTCATGGACGCTCGAATAATTCTTCTTCCACCAATTCACAAATAATATGACCGAGCATAATATGACTTTCCTGGATTCGCGGTGTATCATTCGACGGAACATTCAGTAAATAATCGCAGTTATCTTTCATTTTACCACCGGTTTCACCTGTCATTGCAACGATGATCATGCCGCGTTCGCGGGCAACATCAAAGGCTTTTAAAATATTTCCTGAATTTCCTGAAGTGGAAATGCCGAATAAAAAATCTCCTGTTCTGCCTTTTGCTTTCAGCACTCTTGAAAATACCTGATCATAACCATAATCATTCCCAACTGCTGTTAAATAAGAAGTATTCACATGCAATGCTTCCGCATCGAGCGGCGGCCTGTCAAAATAAAACCTGCCTGAAAATTCAGCGGCGAGATGTTGCGCATCTGCAGCGCTTCCTCCGTTTCCGCAGAATAAAACTTTTTTATCCTGTCGAAATGCCTCGGCAATTTCAGATGCAATTTTTTCGCATTTTGCAATGAGTTCGGGATTATTGAGAATTTCTTCTTTTACCCTTATACTTTCGGAAATTACCGATTTGATTTTTTCTATTTTGCTTCCCATGATGTTAAACCGTATTTACTGAATTCAAGATTATGTACTTCCCCCCCAAATGTATTGAGCACTTCAATTACTTTGTAACGTGTATTTCCCGGGCAATAAAAAGTCATAAATCCGCCGCCACCTGCTCCGGAAATTTTTCCTCCTGTTGCACCTGCTTTTTTAGCACTCTCATATAAATTATCAATGATATCATTTGTTACACCGCTTGCAGTTGCTTTTTTATTTTTCCATCCATAATCGAGTATTTCGCCGATGCGGTTCAGGTCGCCTTTTAAAATTGCTTCCTTCATCATATATGCCTGTTCTTTCAGATTATGCATGGCCTCAATTGATTTATCCGATTTTTTTGTGACGTTGTCGGATTGCGCTTCAATAATGGTGGAAGATAATCTGCTCGTGCCTGTATAATACATCACAATATTAAAAGCGAGTTCCTGTAAATAATTTGTCCGAATACGCAACGGATTTACAATTACTTTATCGTCTTTATAAAACTCCATGAAATTCCATCCGCCGAATGTTGCTGCATACTGATCCTGTTTTCCACCTGCCATGGCGAGGTCTTTCCTTTCAATATCATATGCGAGATGTGCAATATCATATTCACCCAAGGGCAGTTTCAGCCATTCTGTGAATGCACCGACTATTGCCACGACTAGCGTTGATGAAGAACCCAAACCGGAACCCGGAGGAGCATCCACATATGTATTCAATTCAAAAGAAAGAGGCGCATTGTGATTGTAATCGCGGACGATGCGGTTATAAACTCCTTTCAACAAATCAAGATTTCCGTCAATATCCAGCTTTGATTCAGAATCCAGTTCAACAAATTCTTTTTTATCCTGTGCACGCAAAACGATTTTTCCGTCACGCCGGGGTATAATGGTGGCATATGCATATTTATTGATCGATGCATTGAGGATACAACCGCCGTATATATCACTGTAAGGGCTCACGTCTGTTCCGCCGCCGGCCAAACCAATTCTGAGGGGTGCTTTGCTTCTTATTATCATTGTATCAGGTATAAAGTATCAGGTATCAGGAGTCCGGAATCATGAGCCAGGAGTCAAGAATCAAGACTTGTGAAAACAGTTTGCCGTTGCAAACGGGTGCAAAGATGCGGAAAAAGGGGGAAAAAAATGGGGTGAATAGAATTAGTGCTTAATTTTTAAGGGAAATAAAATCTGATCAATTCTACAAATTGTTTTTCTAAACAAGGAGTGAGTATTAGCATCCCTTCCAATATCTGCCAGTATGATCTTCATAAGGTCCTTGATATATTTTCCATTTTGACTTACAAAGTTTGCGTCAAGATTTGAAACTGCTTCAATTAAAAGTTTCAAATGCTTTTTAAAAATAAAATCCGGTAAAGATCTTAATAATACTAGATTTTGGAAAATCACAGTTCTATTAATTGCCATCTCAGATTTACCTCGATCAATTTTTCGAATTAAATTCCCCGCAATGGTTAAATCTTCGATGTAATCAGAAATATCATGCAAATCATGATAAATAACTCCCGTTTGTTGTATTGAATTATTAGATTTTAATCTTTTAAGAATTGCGGTCCTAGTTGTCTCTTTTATGTCAATATGATCTAGCTTTTCAATTTCATTTATAACATCACTATGCACTTGATTATGCTTGTTAACAAAATAATTAAATGGTAGAAGAGGGCTATTTTGGGTTAAAATAAATTTTATGCATTCCATTGGATATTCGCAATTTTCTGAAAGAAAATTATTGTAAATGTCATTAGTTGTAATAAGTTTTTGAACGAATTTATGAAAGTATGCAGAATCTTCATTAAATATTTCTCCCTTTATTATATAAGCGGGAGAACCATCTTTTTCCACAAATTGTCCTTCTTTTATTAAATTCAACCTATCCAAAACTTGTTTATCTAAAAAGAGTCTCGTCTTGTCAGAAATTCCTTCCAATTCACCTGTATCACTATTTAATAAAGCAATATTACTATCTACAGAATTTGCAATAAATTTAGCTTTTTGAAAGATGTTATCAATTCTTGATTGAATTTCATCAGTTAAAAGTTTTCTAAGATCTCCTGCCAAAATTCTTCTTGACATACCTGGGTATCTAAAAAATATAGACCCTTCGTAAGAATCTTCAGTTTGCTGTTTAAGTATAATTGGTGGATGATGTGCTTTACCGATATATAAAATTGCAAGTAAAATATTTTCAAAAATAAACGCATGAAATAAATAATTGAAGGAGCCATCTAAATTAGTATTGATCGTTTCAGAAACATTTTTATTGTCATAATCTAAGTACTTGTTTTTAATCCCAACTAATTTATGTGTTAGTGGCTCAATTCCAAAAATGATGAATCCACCTTTAGTGTTTGCAAATGCAGCTATTGTTTTTAGATAGCTTTTATCCATCGCCTGGTCATTGCCCATAAAAGATTGCTTGAATTCTAACACATCTGATTCTCGCAAGGAAGTAACAAACGAATTTTCTTCCTTAATCAAGGATGGATAAAACTCGCTTGATAAGTATAACTGTATTATGCCTGAAGATTGGTTCATTTTTCCTTTTCCATCTCCCTCACCACCTTCATCGTTTCAACGCTCACTGTTGTTACACGTTGAATCAAATCTATCACTTTGTCTTTATAATCTGCAAAACGATAGGTGTTGAATTTTTCGAGTATGGTTGGGTCTGATGGTTTTTTTTCTTTGTATTGATCAAGTATCCATTCCAATGCGCTGCGGTTGCCGAGCTTATATTCCCAGGCTTCTTTCGGAATTCCGGTTATGAAAGTTAATTCATCTAACTCGATAATTCCCGCAGTTTTATCCGCTTTTAATTTTGCTTTTATTTTAGGCTGCAATTTATAAAGTGATTCGGGTTCTTCTGCTTTGGTGAATATTTCCTTTTCTCTTTTATGCGCTGCCTTGGTTTCACTTTCTACAATGTTTAATTGATATGGATCAACAGTTTCAAAATCTATATGGAGTTGCATAAGTATTTCTCCCCATTTTGCCCATTTCCAGAAATCTTCATAAAACGGAATACGTGGAAATTCACGCTTTAAATTCAATTCGTATTTTTTGCGGTAAGCGGGATTGTGCAAGACACCGTATACGTAATGGAAAATATCCTCCTTTTGAATATCGGGAAATTCGAGGCCTTCACCTTTTTTATGTATATATTTTATTCCGGGGAAACTTGCCTCATGATATGAACGCAGATACGCTTCTACCTTCTCTTCATCAATATGTGGATATTTCTCTCCCTCTTTTAAAAAATAATGCTGGCGAAATTGTTCAAGTCCCCAGTCGGTGATATTGTCAATTACTTCAGAGTTTTTGTCATATGTAGATAAGGGTATACATTGAGTTCCTGCTGGAAGGCAATTTAAATCAACTATCGAATTAAAAGCCAGCAGATGAAAGTCCTTAGGTGAGGATAGTCCTGGTATTGAAATATACTTATTCTTTTTACTGATTTTAAAAATATCAAACCATTGATATGTCATTCCATTCAGATGCTTATCAAAATAAAAATATTCCTTAACAAATGGGCGATAATTTGAATATAGGATTTGCTCTTTCTCGAAATATTTGTGAATATTTCTTGTCAAATAATTATTTAGCTCACGATCCCATTTAATTTGTAAAGTTTTTAATTCATTTTTGTTTAATCTTTGAGATTCATATGACTGAATAAAAAAAGTTATTTTCTTCATTAAGTTTTCACTATCAAAGTCATAAACCCATTCGTCCCTTTGTGATTTAATTCCATTTGAAAAATTTTTAAAAATTGCATTTTGACTAGATCCAGTTTTTACAGCTTTATCAATTAATGCAATTAAAGTGTCCCAATCATTATCTGTTTGATTAATCCAATTATTATTTTTATCAGGCTTAATAAGTTCAAAGGCGATATCTTCAAATTTATTCAATCGCAAAAATTCTAACTTTTCAGAGCGAGTAGCTCGAATATCACATGGGTGAATATAATTAATACGGCAATTATGTTTTTCGATTGACCTTTTCTTAATCAAGAATGCAATAGAAATTCCAACGGCAGCTGCAACTCCAAATATCGTATTTTCTTCATTTAGCCAAATACCATCTTTGCCAGATAATTCTCTGATATTACCTCCCAAATCAATGAAGTAAGCATGGTCAAACTCTTCCTGGATTGATCTCCTAAATCCATCAAATGCTCGACCATTTATAAAGTTATTATTTGTAATAAAACAAACAATTCCATCATCCTTTAATCTATCTGTAGCCCATCTAAAAAACCGGACATACATATCATATACAACGATTTGATTTTGGGCTGTTCCAAATTTTATGTAAGTTTCTTTAATTCGTTGATCAACCACCCTATATCCCTTATTTGAATTTTGATAATTATAATTTGGTTGTTTTGCATTATAGGGCGGGTTTCCAATCACTACACTTATCTTTTTGGCATTTTGTTTTTTTATTCGTTCAGCATTTTCAGAAGATAGAGCAAATAAATTTCCGGATTTTTTAAATTTGTTATGTGTCCCACCTAAACTTTTTGATAAACCTTCTGTATTATCAAGTGTATCTACAAAGCAGCTATTTGTAAAATCATCATAATATCCCATCCATTGTTTGAATGTATACTCTATATTCAAATTGCTGATGTAATATGGTAATATCGCCACCTCATTCGCATGCAATTCATTTTTATATTTATAGGCAAGATGTTGTTTGGGAATATGTTCAATAATATCACAGATAAATGTGCCTGTGCCAGTTGCCGGATCAAGTATTTCAACATTTTTATCAGAAAGTGTTTTTCCAAAATGTTTATGCAGTAAATAATCCGTGCTCTGGATCATGAATTTCACAATTTCATTTGGGGTATAAACCACACCGAGGCGGTCTGCGGCTTTTGGGTTGTACACCTTGTAGAAATTTTCATAAAGCACTTTCAGGAATTTCTGTTTCTCATGGTGGTCGGTTATGGCGGCAGCCGTGGCGTTAATGGTATCATAATAATGTTCGATACTTGATAGTAAATTTCTTCTTTCACTATAAGTAAATAATGTATCGATCAATTTCTCAAGTTCAGCTGCAATTGTATTATGCCGGTGGAAATCCGGATCATCAAATATTTTATTGAAGATATCGCTGGTGAGTAAATGCTGGATCATCATTTCCCGGATATCAGCCAAACTGAATTCGGGATTAATTTCCGCCTGACATAATTCGAGGAAAGTATTTCTTGCAGATGTGAATTTTGCGTTCTTGACACCGCTTTCTTCAATCCGTTTTCTGAGTGCTTCAACAATTGCGGGAATATCTGCTTTAAATTTTTCAATCGCATCTTCAAATTTATAAACCGTATCATTTTTAAAATTGATAAACTGTTTAATGATCTTATCCAGTTCGTCGGGTTCACGCATATCGATACGCAACATCTCCTCACCCCGCTGAAATAAGACGGCAGTTTTTGTGTCTTCAAATAAAATATTTGAAAAAGGATATCCCTTCTTCAATTTCACATTGATCTCATCATCAATTACATCTTTTTCATCTTTGCTTTCCCAATACCCGATGTCTAATCCCCATAAATTTTTAAGCACGCCGTCAGGTTTCACATTCGGGCCCTTGGTTCCTTTCACCCAAACTTCTCTTGAAACCTCGTAATTGTTTTTTCTCGCATAATCATTCAGCAGCATCCATGTATAACTTTTCACCGTTTCTTCATTGGTGCTTTTACTAAACTGGAATGATCGGTCGAGATTATTGTAATACTGCAGGATGAGGGGCTTGCTCATGTGGCCGGGATAGTTTTCCCAAATGTAAAAATTATTTCCATCTTGGAAAATCCAAACATCTCAAATTTCCGGCTTTTCTCATAGCGTGCCTCAGCGCAACTCAAATCACATATAAAAATATTATTTACAATGAATTTTCCAGGGCCAATTTATACGCTTCGGGTTCAGGGCTTGTATTTGCCAAAAAAACAGCAAGGTCATATAAATCGAGTTTGGTGCCGAGTATTTTTTTTGCCGCTTTGAGTCCTTTATTTTCCATGTCGCCGTCTTCCAAAACAATTTCATCGCCGTCGGCATAAGATCCGTGCGAATAAGCATGAAAAATTTTGATCCATTTTTCGCCGTTCAATAATTTTAATTCGGAATCAATCCGCAAATGTTTGCTTTCATTTTCCTTTTCACTGCTTTTGATGATGCGCTGAATTTTAATTTCGCCTTTCGGCCCTTTTAACTCATAAATATCTCCATCACCGATTTTTTTAATATCTATTTCCGGCTCGGTAATTTCAGGCGGCTTGTGCATATCATAAAATTCCACTCCCCCGTCGGTTCCCACTGCAATCCATCCATCCGGTGTTACGGCGATGTCGCGAACCTCCGCCCGTTTTTTTCTGATGATACTTAATTCAACAGCGAGTGTTTCACTATTTCTCACTGTGATTGTTTTTTCATAACCTTCCAACACAAATTTTCCATCCGGCGAAATAACGGCAGATTGAGTACCGCCTTTTTGCTTCAATCCGTTTGGATAGGTAGAAAAGTATTCATTCTGATCGGAATTGAATCTTGCCGAACAGGAACTGATGATTTTATTTTGCGGACTGATGCAGGCCCAACCGTAGCGTTCAAACTGTACAACCAGATATCCGTTATCAGCAATCGAAATTTTATTGCACGAAAATGTTTCAATCAGCGGGATCTGTTCAACATCAAAATTTTTCAGATTGATTTTTATTAAATTACCGGACGCATAGGTAAATAAAAATTCCTGATCATTGCTGAATACCATCGCCGCACCTTCGGATCCGAAACTTTTATGTTCAAGTATTTTCACGATGGCACCATCCGATCTCCAGAAAATGATCTGCGTATTTCCGCCATACGTTGCAGCAGCTATTAAATTTCCTTCACGATTGATTGCCACGTTCTGGAAACCATACCAATAAGCAGGTTTTTTTGTAAGTTCAAATTTATGTTCAATGACACCATTCTCATCAAGGAGAAATACAATTTCACCGGCGGCCACAGCAATTTTATTATTCTGAGAAATCGCAATTCCCTTATTATAATTGTCGGGTCTTGTTGTAAATTCAGCGGCCTTTTCTTTTTTTCCCTGCCGTATTTTCCACCAGGCACTGCTGTCTGCAATGATGAGAAATTTACCCGTATGTTCAAATACAATTTTTGATGCATACACACCTGTTTTTGCTGAAGGAGGATATACATCGTTTTTTCTGATCAGTTCTTTCATTTTGGAATTTTGAGGAGTGATAAAATATAATAAGCAGTAAAATAAATGTCAGGTTTGCCCGGAATAAAGGCAATTTTCACCCAAAAATTGTAAATTATTTGTGCAGATTAAACCAGGCGAGTGGATTTAAACCCGTATGTTTTTTAAAGAATTTGGTGAAATAAGAATGATCTTTAAATCCCAATTCGAATGCAACTTCTTTCGCTGAAAGTTTTGTGTGGATGAGCATCCGTTTTGCCTCCACAATAAGATGTTCCTGAATGATTTTTCCGGCGGTTTTTCCTGTAACTTCTTTAACAACCGCATTCAGATAATTATTTGTTTGCCGAAGCTGCGACGCATAAAAAGCGACCGAATGCTGACGAATATAGTTTTCTCTGATGAGCCGTTTGAATTGCTGTACGATTTGAAGCGAGGTATAATGTGAATTATCAATACGCTCCCCTTTTGCTGCAGGTAATTGTTTGCATTTCAATAACAGAATATTAATATAGGACAACAGAATTTTTTGCTGGTATTGCGATATTATTTTACCCTCTGCATGCATCAGCCGGGCAATTTCTGTTAACTGACCAAACATGACGGGTTTTAAAATATAGCGGTGCTGTTTCAAATCATATCCGAAAAAAGGAAGGCGGTACAAAACATCTTTGTGCTCGGTATGAAAATGCATAAATTCTTCTGTGAACAAAATGCAATAACCTTTTATTCCGGCAAGCCCGGAAAATTTTTGCTTCTGATAAGGAGCAACAAAACAAATTGTATGGCTGCGCAGATCAATTTGTGCATCATCGAGTTTCAACTGTCCTTTCCCTTCTTCAATTAAATAAATGCAATATGTGTTACCCGGAACTGCCTGGCCTATTTTCCGAAGAAATGAAATTGAAAGCGGACTTACATGTACATTCTGCATATTACGATTGAGGAGTTACCGTAAATACCAAATTTACCATTCCGTCAGAAATAATTCAAACGGAGAATATGATTTTTTTTACAATCTATTTTCTCTTCCTGAATTCACGCATCACAATCGGAAAGAATTTCAAATCATCCACAAAATATCTTTTAAATAACCTGCCGGGTTCCTGCGTGAAACGGTAAAACCATTCCATCCCGATCTTTTGCCAGAATGCCGGGGCCCTCTTTTTTATATTGAGATAAAATTCATACGAAGCACCAAGCAGGAGAAATAACGGCATCTCTTTCGTTCCAGACTGAGGATTGTCTGCCGAAGACTGCCGGCTGCTGACTGCCGAACTGTTCACATGATCAATCAAACCGAGTGCGATATGGTTTTGTTTTGGAAAGCGTATTCCAAGAAACACATATTCCGGTTTGAATGCATCAAACACCGGTATGCATCCTTCAATTACTTTATTTAGTTCAGTAGTATTCTCAACATCAAAAAACGGAGGCACATAATACACCATATTGGCATATTCTTTTTTTAATAATTCACCCACCTGATCGTTGGGCGCAATTACCATAATGCGCTTATTGTTTTTAATTAATTCTTTCCATAGCAGCGGAAATAATTCGCTGCCGGGCAGGCGGCGCTTTAACGGTGCACCAACAAATTTACTTGCCCAGATGATCGGCTGGCCATCGGGAATGATATAAAAACATTTTTTCAGAATTCCCGCAAGATCCGCATATTTCTTTTCATTCAGTTTTACCACATCATCCACATTTGGCGTAAATAACAATGGCAATTTCTCTCCCTCGGCATCAAATTCATTTTTAAAATTCAGCATCGATGCGATCGTTGCATCAAAATTTGAATCATTAATTAATTCGAGATCAAAAAGTTTTGTGCGCTGTAATGCCATCCGGATGAGTGGTGAATGATGAGTGGTGAGTGGTGAGTGGTGAATGAAGATTAGCGGTTCCTCAAATAATCGATCATATCTTTAATTGTTGTGTGCAAATCATATTCCTGCTTCCAGCCGGTATCTGTTTTTAATTTGGAAGAATCACCATAAATAATAGGTTCATCTGTAGGCCGTAATAATTTTTCATCCACCTCAAATTCAAGTTTCTGATGCATATATTCTTCAATGATCGGAATGATCTCACTTATTTCATACACTTTCTCGCCTGAAATATTATAGGCCTCGCCCCATGTTCCTTTATTACTTAATAAGATCAAAGCAGAAACAAGATCACGCACATCGGTGATTGCCCGTTTTGTTTTGAGATTTCCAACCCGCATTTTATTTAATTTCCCTTTTTCAATTTCCACTGCCCGCATCGTAAAATCTGCAACCACGTCATTTGTTTTTCTCGGGCCCGTTGTATTAAATATTCTTGCACGAATTGATCTGATTTTATCGTTCCGGAAATATTGGAAGGATAATAAATCCTGTGCAACTTTACTTACACCATAGGGATGCAATGGCAATAATGCAGCGGATTCCTTTACAGGTGTATTTTCCGGTGTGAGCGACGCACCATATTCGGCGCTGCTGCATGCAACAACAACAACAGGATCATAATTTTTATCTGCCGTGCGTTGTACATATTTTATCGCTTCAAAAATATTTATCGTGCCGGTAACATTCACATCCATGGTTTCCTGCGGGCGATGCCAGGATACTGTCGGATAGCTTTGTGCTGCGAGATGAAAAATCTTTTCCGGTTTGAATTCATCAATTATATCAAGCACTCTCTGAAAATACCGCACATCACATTCTACCAAATGCGCTTTCCCGCGAATATCATTCAGGTCTGTTGTTGGCTTGTAATATGTACCGATCAGGTGATGGCCGCCTTCTGCATGAAAACGTTCAATCATATGTGATCCAACCATACCGCAGGCACCTGTAATTAAAATATGCATTTCCTGTTTTTAGATTTTGAAAACAGGGCAAAGATAAAAAGTACCGCCGGTGTTCTGAAATCGGGTTTATTTTCCGTTTATTTCCACCTGTACGCCATTTTCCTGATCTGCTTTATTGATGCGGTATTTGAAACGCAGTAAAACATATCTTCCGATCGTATTGGACGCGGTAGTTTGCAGATAATTATATGCGCTGGTTTGAACAACACCGGTATTTTTATTCAACAGGTCGTAACCGGATAAAGAGATTGTTCCACGGTTAGATTTTAAAATATATCTGGATATTTCCGCCTGTAAAAGCGGAACTATGGTTTCGTTATCCAATCCGATTATTGCATAACGATTTACATCAGCATTAAAAGAAAATCTCCAGAGGGTTGATGGAGTATATTCAAGTTCTAAAAATCCGGTATTTGTTACATAACGGCTGTTTTGCGCAGTTGCTATTGAATATGTTGCTATTGTATAATCCAGTGATGCCCCGATGCGAAAATCAATTTTGTCTTTTTTCCTGTTGTCGAAACTGATACTTGCCGAATGTGTAAATGCATCAATCGTGTTTTCTTCTGCATTAATATAATTTATACCGCGATCGTACTGCTCATCAAATGAAAAACGAAAATTCAATTTTACAGGCCTGATGGGTGTGGAGAAATCAAATCCCGCCGAACCTGTGTAATCAGCGGGCGTATTCACAAGTGTGAGTGTCTGACTTAAATCGGCTGCAATGGTTTTTGCATAATTAATTTTATCTCTCGTGTAACTGAAATTCAAATGGGTAAACAAGGATGTAAATGAAAACTGATCAAACAGCATATAATTCAGATAGATTGCATGTTGATATTCCGGCCTGAGATCCAAATTACCCTGATAAACGGAAAGAGGATTTATATAATCCTTCACCGGTAAGAGCTGAATTGCTGTTGGAGCGATTGCTTCAGATTCGTACATAAACCTGATATGCCGTCCCTGTTTAATTTCGTGTTCAAGTGAGAATTGCGGAAGAATATAAAAATAGTTTTTTTCAGGATTCTCCACTGCATTTAAATTATTTCCAAGCAAGATATCTTTCAGATCAACTTTAATACGCCATTGTGTATTTTTCACGGAATATTTAAATGCAGTACTTTGGCGCAGCCACATTGCAGTTCTGGAAAATTGAGGGCTTAACGAATCAATCGATAAATCTTCATCAGCAAGGGCGCCCTGGCTTCTGTTATAAATTTCATTTGTTGCTCCTGCAGATATACCCGGTTCATAATAAAAATGTTCTTTTAATTTCAGTAAAGCAGACAAACCGATTGAATAATTCACAAGTTGATTCGTATTATCCTGAAAGGCATTATCTGAAATTTCCGTACCTGTATCAAAAAACTGTGTGAGATTATTCCATTGATTTTCGGTTAAAGTGGATTTTGTATTTATCCTGCCGCTTGCTTTCAGATACCGCCATTTTCCGGGCATTTTATGTACATAGTTCAGGTCCAGATTCGAGCTGAGATTTTTTGCGGTCTGATATGTTTCACTGTTCAGTGAATTTGTAAGTGAATCAGATGTAAAGTTTTCCGTTAGATAATTCCCTGTGCTATTTCCATAATTTAATGAGGCCCCTCCGGTGGCTATTAAATTCTGCATGGAATCAGGTTTATTGCGCAGGGTAAAATTGATCCTGTGATAATAATTTTTTGTTAATTCAGTATTCGCCTCGTCGGTTGTGAAATTAAATCCGGGTGTAAAATTTTCGGTGAAGACATTCTGCACCAAATCTTTTTGATATCCGTTTCCAAGATAACTGATATTAAAACGATTTCCCGGAACTGCTTCATGTGTGAAATTAAATCCTGCCGCACCCGAATGTATCAAACCATTCACCTGTTGTCCAAAATTCAACGGCATGTTTTCACTGTCGCCCGTTTCGAGCCTGAATCCGCCCGACGACATGAGTGCTCCGATGCCACCACTGAAATCGATATAATCATTTATACTGAAACCAAACTGATTCATATTATTAAGCATACCTAAACCTGCCAGCTGATTTTCCTTTGTAAAGCGGTAAACTTTTGCATTTACTTCATAGCGTTCATTGGTCCCCCCTCCTGCTTCCGCAGAACCCAACCACATGCTTTTTTTACCTTCTTTCAGCAATAAATTAATTGTTTTATTTCTTTGCCCGTCATCAACACCAGTAAATTCAGATTCATCGGATGATTTATCGTATACCTGCACTTTATCTATTGCATCTGCAGGTAAATTTTTTGTTGCGACTGCAGGATCACTGCTGAAAAATTCTTTACCATCCACCAATACCTGTTGCACATCTTCTCCCTGCGCTTTAATATTTCCCGATCCGTCCACTTCAATTCCCGGTAATTTTTTGAGGAGATCTTCAGCGCTTGCATCTGGTGATGTTTTAAATGCCGCTGCATTATATTCTATTGTGTCGCCTTTTATTTGCAAAGGGGTGCGTTCTCCTGAAATATTCACGGCATCAAGGGTATTTATAAATGTTTGCAAAACAAATACACCCATATCGGGATTGAGGAGCGGTATTGAAATAATTGTATCGTAAGTAAAATATCCGACAAACGAAATTTGAAACAAATAATCGGAGGCAGATACATTTTTTACTTCAAAATTTCCTGTTTTGTTTGTGAATCCGAAATTTTCAAGTGTTGTATCCTTCGGATTCATCAATGCAACAGTTGCAAATTCAACTGCCTCACCTTTATCATTCACAACAATACCCCTGATAGTTTGTTGCTGTGAAAAAAGTAAGGATGCTGTTACACAAAAAAGTCCGGTTATGAGATATTTGATCATCGGCAGGCTGTTCATTCGATTTGCTTTGAAATACAGTTTGCTGAAAATCAATGGTCATCTATTTTAATAATTATATTTCCACCATTGCCGCGGTCGACACCCATTTCTTTCATTTTCTCATCCACGATCGCATTGTATTCTTCATCCGTAACTTTTTTTCCATCTTTTGGTTTTTCGATCATTTTTTCATCCAGTTCATTTGTTACAAGAGTTGCTGTAATGATTTGCTCACCATCATCAAGTATTGCTTCAAGCACGAGCCCGGGTAATCCGGCGAATTTTTGCGGGCCCGTCGAAACCGGAATTGCAGGTGTAAACCAGACAATTGTTTTTCCAAGACTGTCTTCACGCACAGCCTCCATACAGGAATAATTTAAAATCGTTTTTTGATTACCTGTTATTTTCCATCCGGCAGATTTTATTTCAACTTCCACCAGAAATTTCCGCTGCATAAAATCTTCCTGCCGGATCATGAATTTATTTTCAAGATCGCAGTATACCCTATTATCTGGTGCCGACATTTTAATTATCATTCTATCACCTTGACCCGATTCTTCATCCATTGTCATTGGATCCGATTGTTTCGTCTCGTCATTTTTATAAAGCGATGCGCCTTCATTAAAATATAATACTGTGAAGTTTTTATTTTCCGTTGGTAAATTAGGTGGCGGTGGTGCGTTGCCTTGAATATTAAAATGTAGTTTTCTCGTTTCCTGGTAATAAACAGTGCCTTTACTTTGTCCAAATACGGCAATTGTAATAAACAGGATGTGCGCAGTAGCAATTATTTTTTTCATATGCAATTTCTTTAAAGCAAAAATAGATGCATGTTTATCGGAAGGAGGTTAATCCAAGCCCAATTAAGGTTAATTATGGTTAACCGCAGGCTTTAACATATTTTAATGATATAATTTTGTAATTCAAATGCAGATGTTCCGGCTTAATAAATTATCAAGAATGCTCGTGCTGATGTGCGCCGGAGGCTTGTTATTGCTGCTCTTTATCTGGCGCTGGCTGCAAACGGAATATATCACCGAAAAAATGGAATTGCAGAAAGATCTGTTTGATCAGTTTATGTCGGCACGTACCCGCATGACGGATACGATCATTGCAAAAAATCTGATTGAACCGATTTTGCGTTCACCGAACGGATTTAAAGTAACCGGTTTAAAAGATAATATCCATGATGGTGATTCGATACGCATTATTACCGAAGATATCAGGGGCACTTCCATCGGCGACAGCAGCTGGGAGAAAAATGGATTACCCGGCAATGCAGAGATTGAAATGCAGGTGGTAAGTGATTCTGCAGATGTTTTATACCAGGGTGTAAAATTATTTATTTCCAAAGTAGGCCCTTACGGTGAGCATGATTTTTTTGAAAAATATATTTCATCCGGAGATACTGCGATACTTCAGTTGTATTATGCGGAAAATCTGAAAACGCATGGATTGAATGTTAAAACTGCCTGGGTTAAAAATAAAACATTCCCCGACTTTCCGCCCCCTCCCTTTTATTATGAAAGCCATTTTTTCGATTTTCCATATGGTGTTCAGATAGAACAATTCAATACATTCATTTATAAAAAAATATCTCCGCAAATAATTTTTGCTATATTGCTTTTATCTGTTATTACAACTGCATTTATATTTTCATACAGAAGTTTGCGCAGTCAGATCAGGCTTGCAAAAATCAAAGATGATCTGGTCAGCAATATTTCGCATGAATTAAAAACGCCCGTTGCAACGGTGAAAGTGGCCGTTGAAGCCATGCAGCAAATGGACCCGATTGAGAAAAAAGAGAAGATGAAAAATTATCTTGTGATGGCTTCGCAGGAGATCAACCGGTTGGACATGCTTGTAAATAAAGTGATGAACAGCATTCTGCTTGACAACGGAAAACATATTTTTCAGAAAGAAAAAATAGATTTAAAGCATCTTGCTGAAGAAACAATTCAAAGTATGGGCGCACTCGTCCGGCAAAAAGGTGCAAAAATATTTTTAGAGGCGGATGATAACACATCTGTTGTAGAAGGAGATCCCTTTCATATAAAAGGAATCTTATATAATCTGATCGACAATAGTTTGAAATACGGAAAGGAACAACCGGAAATAAAAATTACTATTCTGCAAAGCGGCAAACATATTATTTTATCATGCAGTGATAATGGACCCGGAATTCCGGAGCAGTATATCGGAAGATTATTTGAAAAATTTTTTCGTGTACCTGCCGGCAACGAACATTCCATCAAAGGTTATGGTCTCGGTTTGTATTATGCTGCCCAGGTAATGCACGAGTCGGGAGGAACAATTGAAGTGAAAAATAATCAGGGTGCCGGATGTACATTTACCTTAAAATTTCCGGTGCATGCATAAAATAAAAATTTTATATGTGGAAGACGAGCCGAATCTGGGGACAATTGTTTCAGAAACACTTGAACAAAAGGGGTTTGATGTAGTGCTTGTGAAAGACGGTGCTAAAGTACTGGAACAATTTAGTTTGTTTATGCCGGATATATGTGTGCTGGATGTTATGTTACCTCATGTTGATGGTTTTGAATTGGGAAAAGAGATCAGAAAAAAATATCATCAGCTCCCAATCATTTTTCTTACAGCAAAAACGCAAACACAGGATGTTGTGGAAGGTTTTGCATCAGGTGGAACAGATTATATCCGCAAACCATTCAGCGTAGATGAACTGGTGGTGCGCATTCACAATCAACTGCATTTAAAACAGCAGCATAATATTGTTACCGACGAGATCAATATCGGCGGATTTAAATTTCTTCCAAAAAAATATGAATTGCACGGTGGAAATGAAATATATAAATTATCAAACCGTGAAGCAGAAGTGCTCACAATTTTCACGCGGCATATCAATCAAACCATTGATCGCAAAAACCTGTTGCTGGAAGTGTGGGGAGATGATTCCTTCTTTCATTCAAGAAACCTGGATGTATATATCAGCAAACTGAGAGAATATTTTTCAACCGATAAAAAAATTCAGATCATCACGTTGAAAGGGAAAGGGTATCAATTTGTGGTGGAATGAGTGGTAAATAATGAGTGATGAGTGGTGAGATGAGTAAAAAAAACCTTCCGTTTTGAAAGCAGAAGGTTTTTTTTAAACGTGTTTTTTTATCAATTCGAAGCAAATTTATCCAAATATCCTTTCACTGCATTTTTATTCACTGTGAAGGTCATCATTTTCAATTTCACATAATCTTCACTTACATAAATATAGCCGAAACTCGGACTTGCCGCTCCACAATTGCGTGAACCCGATCCGCTGTCTTTGAATAAAAACCATGTTTTACCATTTTCCTCTTTAAAACCAACAAGATGCATAGCGTGATCGTCGGTGGTTGCCCCGTTATTCATTCTAAGCTGACGTGCGGCATCATCAATATTTGCACTTGCAATATCCCAGGTTGGCACTGCGGCAACATTGTTCCAGCTATCCCAGCCAGGTTCTGAAACATCTCCGCCAATACTGATACTATATCCGTTTTTTAATGCAAATTTTATCGCATCCATAAAATCAGTTAACGGCACATTATAATAATTTGCATCGTTCCACCAATTATCAGGTACATCATATTCTGCTTTTGCATAAAATGGTTTTTTCATAAGACTCATAAAATCAACATAATTCGACATATCCAGTTTTAAAACAGAAGTTGCAAATTCTTTCGGTGAATAATTTTTATCATTCCATTTTACAGAAGTGGGCGGTTCACCCATATAATAATTCAAAATAGATTTAAAAGTGTTTACCACTTCTTCCTCATTCCATTGATTTGTTGCTTTTACATTTTTTAAATAGCCGTCCAGCTCTGCAAGCATACCGGCATGATTATAAAAACTTGCGGTTGATGTTCTGCCTTTATATAAATCATAAGGCACAATTCCGTATTGTTTGATCATCCATGTAGTTCCGTTTGTTTCGCTCCCCTCACCGAACGTCATATCTCCTCTGTGCGCAACAAAGTATTTTGCACGTTCTACATATTGCCAGTACACCACATACATTTCGCTGAGTTTGATTTCAATGCCGCTTGATTTTTTCACCTCACTTTCAAAAAAAGAAGTAGTGGAAAAACACCAGCAGGTTCCGGTATTGCCCTGGCTCACCGGGTTGTTATGCCAAACCTGCGTGTATTGTGCAGGATCTTTCGGATACTGCAGATTACTTGCATCAATTTTAAACGAACGGTTATCCTTATTTGAAGCCGGAGATTCATTTTTATTGATATCCGACATAATTACCTCATTAAAGTAACTGCCTTTTGGCTCACGGTATTCAGCCTTGGAAGGTTGCTGGGCAAAGGTTGACAGTGAAAGGAGACAGATGCCTGTTCCGATAAATAATTTCTTCATAGATCTGATTTTAAGGCAACAAATTTAATGGAACATTTCAGAAAACAGGTGCAACCGGCAAACATGAAAAGTTACAGTTTGTTAATTTTATAGAATGATGCGGGTTCTGAAAGAATGGAAAGGATTGCACAACAGCAGCTTATTGCTGCAGGACTGGTGTTTTGACGATGGAGAAAAACATGTTACGATTTTATATTGCTATGGATTTGATGGAATTAAATATGAGGGTAAAGAGGATTTCAGGGTGGAAGAATTGGAAAATAATGAAAGTGCATTATGTAAATTAATTCAAACAGATTTTGATGCGGGTTGTTTTAACGAATTAAAACAAACATTGAATGATTATTTTGACGGCATTGAAAGCAGGAACTGATACATACATGAATTCTGTTTTATACGCTATCTTTCTGTTTTAAATAATTGATTGCATACTCGAATTACATTTCCCGATGATTGAAAAATTATTTACGGAATCAAACTGGTGGCAGATATATCTGGCTACCGTTGCATATTTCACAATCATTTATTTCGGTTTCGGACAGGCAGGTGCATATTTGTCGCGGAAATTTCTTCCAAAACATCATATCGGGTACATGCAATCTGATAATGAAAATTACCGTACGCAGATAAAAAAGGAAATCCGGTATTCAGTTATTTCCATATTGGTTTTCGGGTTGTTTGGTGTGATACCGAAAATATTTTATGCATATGGTTTTGTTGATATTAATTGGTCGTTCAATTGGAAAACACTTCCCTTTGAATTAATCTTCATTTTTATCTGGAACGATTTTCATTTTTACTGCTGTCACCGGTTGCTGCATAAAAAATGGTTTTTTAAACACGTCCATATTGTGCATCATCATTCCCATATACCAACGCCATTTTCAACTTACAGTTTTCATTGGTTCGAAGCATTTCTGCTAAGCACAGTAATGATACTGCCCATGTTTTTTTATACTTTTTCCTATATCACCTTGCTGTTTTTACCGGTAATGAGTTTATTTCTGAATGTTCTTGGCCACTGGAATTATGCTTTATTTCCTAACCGGAAAAGCCTTCTACTCAAATTCTCGGAACATCACAGCCTGCATCACAGCAGGGTGAAGGGGAATTTCGGGTTTTTCCTCCCTTATTTTGACAAGATATTTCACACAGAACTTGAAAACCCGGTAACGAAAAAATAATAAATGCTGAATACTGATTTGTGCAATCCAATTAATTTGATCAGATCATATTGGTTTTCTTTATAACCACTAAACAAAGGAAAATGACCACACGAGTTTATATTACTGCCGCAGGAAAATATTTGCCCGGCAACCCTATACCGAATGAAGAAATCGAAGACTATCTTGGTTTAATAAATAACAAACCGTCGCGGACCAAAGAAAAAATGTTACAACGCAACGGTATCAAAACAAGATATTATGCACTCGACAAAAATCAAAACACAACAATAAGCAATAGTAAAATGGCTGCAAATGCAATTGCAGATTGCATATCTTACGCAACTATTCATCAATCAGAAATTGATTTTCTCTCCACCGCAAGCACGCAGGGAGATTTGCCGATACCCGGTTTTGCAAGTATGGTGCATGCTGAAACAGAAATCAATATCTGTGAAATCGCAACACTCCATGGTGTTTGCGCAAGTTCCATGATGGCAATTAAAAATGCGTATATGCAGATACTTTGCGACGGTAAAAAAAATGCAGTTGCCTGTGCAGCCGATATGCCGAGCCGCATGTTCAAAGCAAATCATTTTTCAAATCAAAAACATATTCAGGAAGGACATGACATTCATCTGGAAACAGATTTTTTACGCTGGATGCTTTCCGACGGAGCAGGTGCATTGCTCCTGCAACCGCATCCGCATCCGAATAAAGTTTCATTGCAAATTGAATGGATAGAAATTAAATCCTTTGCACATTTATTTGATGTTTGCATGTATACGGGATCAAATAAAAACAGAGAAGGGAATTTAGAAAAAGCATGGCTTGATTATCCGAATTTTTCTGATGCCGATGCCGACAGCGCATTAAATTTGAAACAGGATATTAAACTTGTAAATAATATAGTAAAATTAGGAGTGGATGGATTTTTTGAACTTGTGAATGAAGGAAAAATTTCCGGCGATACCATCGATTATCTCGTTTGCCATTATTCGTCGCATTATTTCAAAGGTGAAATTTTAAAATTAATGGAACAGGCCGGATTCGTTATTCCTGAAGAAAAATGGTTTACGAATTTATATACAAAAGGTAATACAGGCGCCGCCTCCATTTTTATCATGCTCGAAGAATTATTAAATGAAAAGCAATTAAAACCCGGTCAAAAGATATTGTGCATGGTTCCGGAAAGCGGCCGGTTTATTACCTCATTCATGTATCTCACCGTTGTGCCTGCAACAAACACGGTGGAAAATTATTTACCGGAACCACGGGAAATTCAGGCGCCTCAGATTCATATTCAGGAAAATACAACGCAGGAATGGCTGGTGCGCAATTTAACCCAGGTATGGATCGATTTTGAAAATAATCTGAATAATGTATCTATTGTTGACAAGATCAACAGAGGTATACTTACAGTTGAAGAATATAAAGCGCTTCTCTACAATTTAAGACAACAGGTAATTGACGGATCGCAGTGGATCGCACGTGCAGCTTCCAATGTAAGTATGGAATATTTTGAAGCACGTTCATCTTTTATAAGTCATGCCCGCGACGAACACCGGGATTATCAGATGCTGGAAAAAAATTACGTTGCGGTCGGCGGGAAAATGGAAGACATTATAAAGGGCTCAAAAAATATCGGCTCGGAAGCGCTTTCTGCTTTTATGTTTCACAGGGCAAGTCAGCCGAATCCATTTGATCTGCTCGGTGGTATGTTTATAATAGAAGGCCTTGGAAACCGCATGGCGGGATATTGGGGGAAGGCGATTAAAAAACAACTGCAACTGGAAAATGATCAGGTTTCATTTTTATTATATCACGAAATGAGTGATTCAAATGAAAATCACTTTGAACGGTTCGAAAAAGCAATACAATCAGATTTATTAACGATGGATATTGCAAAAAAAATTGTGAAGACGGCAAAAGTTGTTGCAAGACTTTATTTATTACAATTGGAAGAGATCGGTCATTTTTAATTCGATGTTATGGGTTTATTTCTTTTTTGCCTCTTGTATTATTTTGTTGCAGGAATTTCCATGGTGATCGGATATCACCGTTATCTTTCACACCGCTCATTCAAATTAAAAAAATGGTTTGAATATTTAATCATCACCGCCGGACTGCCGGCAGGCACACCAATTCAGTGGGCGGGAAATCACCGGTATCACCATGCGCACACAGATGAAGAAACCGATCCGCATTCACCGGTAATATCCGGTTTTTGGTATGCACACAATGGCTGGTATATTAATTCTCATAATCCAATTCTTTGTTTTTTATACGCACTTGCAGGACCTTTCAGAATCATGATCGATGCCTGGAGAAGACCCCGGACAAACCAGCAATTTAATTATCTCGCACCCGATATTGCCGCCGATCCGTATTATGCATTTATCAGTAAACCCTATCCGTATTTCATTGCAGTATTATTGCATCTTGCAATTTCCTTCGGAAGCGCATATTTATTTTGGGGCCTCACAGGTGTATTTGCGCTTTGGTTTACACTTCTATTAATCTTTAATTTCGGAGATGCTATTGACAGCATTTCGCATTTATACGGCGAACAACCATATAAAAAAAATGATGCGGCAAGGAATAATATCTTCATGTCGGTTGTAACTTTAGGAGATGGCTGGCATGCAGATCACCATCAGTTCCCGGGCAGTGCAAAAATCGGATTTAAAAAAGGCAGAATTGACTTTTCGTACCAGGTCCTGCTTATCTTAAAAAAATTAGGAATTGCATCTGATTTAAAAATTACAGATAATGAAACGGTCCGCAAATATTTAAAATAAGATCAAAATGAAAAACGCAGTAGAATATTTCGAAACGCTGGAGCACAATCCAAAAGATCCGAATCCATGGCAGGCATTGTTTTATGACAAAAGCATTCCATTCAACAGAGAAGCCAAAGCCGCATATTTATACGATTCTAATTCAAAATCACGGCGGTATTTTCATCCGATCGCAAAACCAATTGCACGGCTTGCAATTCTCATCATCAAATTCCTGAAAATTATTACCCCTAAAAAACTCAGTTCTCCGAAATTATTACATCGTGTGTTGTACTTTTCCATGAAATACTGGATCACACCGGAGGCAAATTATTTAATTCTGCGCCATTTTAATCTGGGTTCTGAAATTCTGATGTTCATTAAAAATAATGTGAAAGGGATCGATGATATTCCGATGAACCCGTTAAAACCTACAAAACTGGCGGATGTAAAGGATAATTTATTTTTACTGCACGATCTGAACCTGTTTAATTTCGTAATTCGCCTCAATAAAGAAATGCGGGAGAAGAATATCACGATACAGCCGATCCCGCATGATCAGATAGATTACAGCATGATCAGTTCTGAAGAATTTAAATTCGATAAATTCAGAAACGGCTGGACAAATTTTGTGGACCTCACGACTGCGATTGAAATTTTTACGCCGGTATACCAATTCTTTTTAACCGACAATGATTTCTGGCGTGCATCAAATTCATTACAGTTTGATGAAACGATTGGCATATATGTCGCCACTATTTTAAACACACCTGAAAACATGATGGTTGTAAATAATAAGCATCCGATGATCCCGATGAATATTATTGATGCGGGATACCGGTTAACTCTGCACGGATTATCTACAGAAATTGCACATGGATTGCTTGTCAAAATGAAAGAAGCACACGCCTCAAAAAAATAGAGCTTATCTTAAAAATCTCCAGTAAAATTTCCGCGGAATATTGGCGATGGTATAAATGAGTTGTGCATGCCATGGTTCCTTAATATTGCTCCATGATGCAGGAAAGTTATAGCCCCAGTAACGCATAAATGGCCCGAATACAAATTTGGCTCTGCGCTTCGCCTTATCACTTGCGTAATAACTCCAGAAATCAGCTTTTTTCTCCGGTGTTTTATTTGCCTGCGGCAGATCACGTGTAACCGGCAAACCGATCTCGGTAAAAACCCGCCTGTAATCTTCCACCAGATTTTCAAACCGGATGATATAATTCATTTTTTTATGATGAATTATACTCCAGTTGCTGTAAGGCCATTTAAAAAATTTCAGAAAATACTGTTCGAAGCTTGCATTATTTTCCAGGATATAATGATATCGTACTGCATCTCTGTTTTTCGCCATTGATTTCCGCAGCCATTTACCCGGGCGCTTTCTTCCTGTGCTGAAACGCTGATCCAGATCGTTTTTATATTTAAAATACATGCTCACTGTCTGGTCCATCGGGTTGCGGACCGAGCCGATTGATTTGTATTTTTTTTCTTCAGCATTTGCTTTCCGCAGAAAATCATCGAAGGTGGCGTGCTTATTTAAAAACGGTTCGCATCCATATTGTTCGCGTATTTCCTTTGAAATGGCACTTGTTGCCGTCAGAGGTAATTCAACAAATATGAATTTATATTTATGATCGATTACCATTGGTTCATGTGATGATGTGCTAATTTAATTAAATACTTTCTTCGAGAATTTTATACAAACTTTCCCAGGTATAATATTTTGCAGCAGTTATTTTACTTTCATTTGCAATTGATTCCCAAACAGCTTTATCGCGGAGCAATAATTTTACTTTCTCTGCGAAAGATTCCGTTTCATTTTCGATAAAAATATCCTTTCCGTTTGTCACCTGCAAACCTTCTGCACCGATTGTTGTGGTAACCATCGGAATACCACGGCATAATCCATTAATTGTTTTCACTTTCATACCGCTTCCAAAACGCAATGGAATTACGTTTACCTTGCATTTTGTAAAATACGTTTCCAGATCTTCAACAAAACCGGTTATCACAATATCATCAAATTTATTTGAAAGATCAACAAGGCGCTCATCCGGTTTTTTTCCGATGATATACAGTTTTAAATCAGGGAATTCTTTTTTCAGATTCATCCAGCATCCCTCCACAAACCAGATCAAACCTTCAATATTTGCTTCCCATGTGAGTGTACCAACATACACAAGAGAATTTTCCAGATGATCAAACTGCGGAACCGGAAGTTTGATCTGATCGTCCTCTCCGATATGCAGGTAATCCTTGAATTTTAATTTTCTTTTCTGCGGATCCGGTTCATGAATTTCGTTATCGTTTGTTCCGCCCAAAACAATATCTGCCTGTTGCACATATTTTAATTCCCAATTTTTAATTCTTTTTGCCTCAAGATTGATCACCATTTTTTTTACCGGATTATTTTCCACTTCAGCATAGCGGCTCCAGATCAAATATTCGGCATTATGTGTCCGGAATACAACTTTTCCTTTAAAATTATCCGGAACATATTGCATGGCTTCATAATGCTCGGCCACGATCACATCATAATCACCGGCTATTGCAGCGATCTTTTTTTTAAAGGAGGGAGAATAACTCCTGAACATATTTATTGTTTTTCCTTTCAGGTAACTTTTAATAAGGTTAATTCCGTTTCTCTCCACATTCAATGGCTCGAAATAAGCATTCTTCAAATTGTTTTTCTCAACAAAATCATCCTTGTATTTTACGTCATCTCCTTTCAAAAGGCAGGCAAAATATAAATCATGATGCTGATTGAGCCAGGAAAATAATTTATAGGAATTAAACAAACTTGCCCCGTGGTTGGTAGGCCATGGAAGATGAATTGTAATATGCATTACTTTTTTTCTCTGCGCCATAATTCCGGTTACTTTAATCTTCTTTTGATGGCTTCAAAAATATTTTTCATCCGGTGGAGGTTGAAGAGAATTGCAAGAATTATTTTAACCGGAAATGAAATATAATAATACAATACACTAAAAATATCCGGCCGCACTTTTTTTAATTCATATCCGTACTGCTTCATATAATTTCCGCAAATCCGCTGGCAAAAATAAATTTCAGCTTCCCGCAAGCCACCCTTTTCCCAATTTCCTGCCCGTTCGGTTTTTATGCCGAATGCATCCGGTTTATCTTCCTCATTGCTGCTGCCCACCTGAGGTATGTTGAGCATTTCTTCCGTAAATTCAATTTCCAGGAAACGGCATAAACGTTTTACTTCCGGCTCAGATTCATTCACGAGCTTTTCAAATATCATATTATGCATCTGAATATGATTCTTATATTTCAAAGCGGTTCGTACGGATGCATTCCATAATTTAGAAATGGTGATCGGATGGTAATTTATTTTTAAACGCCTCTGTTCTTTTTTCGTCATGAACCCAGCACCCATATTTTTCCGCTGCCATTTTCTTTTCTGGCTCAAAAGCACACCCCGCGGGTCACGCACCATATTGATGATTTTTGCGTGTGGGAATAATTCTAAAATTTCAGGGATATAAAACACGTCCTGTGGCGTTTTCTCACAGGGAATCGTTTTTTGATGGAGCTGTGTTTCGAAAAATAAAAATGACCGCAATACTTCATGCGAATATATTTTTTCGCCAATCGCATCCACAATTTTTACAGCTTCCGGTTTGTATTTTTCGGGATCAAGTGCAGTGAGGTATCCGTCACGCTGAATAAATAATAATCTGGAAGCCAATGCAATTGCTTTCTCTTTTGAGATCTCCCTTGTTTTATCATCCGTGCTCCATAATTGCTCAAAAAAATGCAATTCTTCAAGCATATATACATCGGGATGATTTCCCAATACCCGCCGCATCATTGTGGTTCCGCTGCGGGAGTTTCCCACAATAAATATGATCTTTTTGTTATTCACCATCTCCAAAATCCCGGCAAATATAAGAAGACTGCTTTGTGATTCGGCACCTTCCCAAATGGAAAAGTTCTTTTGATCCGCAATTCTTTACCTCCTATGTTTGATTTTAAAATCCACCATATCGTTGCATATACAAGAAATCATATCACCTGTTTTCAGAAAAATCCTTCTCCTTAGTATAAAACTGCTTCTGACCTGATCATGCGCCGGCGGATAAATACGGATATCCTGAAGTATATTGGCAAAAAGGATGGTATTTTAAAAATGACAGAATTGCTTCAGAAAATATAAACACAATGGTGGACATGTGAGCGCAGTTTGTTCAGCGATGCTAAAAAGATTGATGGGTATTCAACAATTAATCAATATTTCGAAACCGGATTTACGTCGGTGATATTTAATTTTATAAATAAACACTTCCTTAAAATAATTATACCGGGGTGCGGCTATCCAATCACTGGTTAATTTTTAGCAATGCAAGAAATGATTCCTGTAACTTTATATCAAAACACACCGCGATGAAAAAGCAACTATTTCTGATCCTGTCTCTCGTAATTCTGATAATTTCCTGCACCGAAAAATCACCGGTATTTCAGGCACCCTTATTTGATAATCTCGGGCACCTGCATTATCCAATCACTACAAAAAACAAATATGCCCAACAATTTTTCGATCAGGGGCTTACATTTTCCTATGCCTTCAATCATGCCGAGGCGGCACGGTCGTTTAAAGAAGCTGCCCGTCTTGATTCAACATGTGCAATGGCTTATTGGGGTTGGGCACTGGTGTTGGGGCCTAATATCAATGCACCGATGGATCCGGCAAATATCGACACTGTGAATATGCTTGTGGGGAAAGCAATGCAATTCAGCAATACATGCACAGCAAAAGAGCAGGTGTTAATTCAGGCGCTGGCAAAACGTTATCCTGCAGAACCAATTGCAGACAGAAGTGAACTTGATATTCAATATTCCGAAGCAATGAAAGAAGCGTGGTTGAAATATCCGGATGATGATCATATCGGTGCTTTGTACGGCGAGAGCATCATGGATTGCCATCCCTGGAATTATTGGAAACAAAATGGCGACCCGCAACCATGGACAGCTGAAATAATTGATGTATTTGAAAAAGTACTGAAATTAAATCCGAATAATCCCGGTGCCAATCATTATTATATTCATGCTGTTGAAGCATCAAATAATCCAGATCGTGCTGTGATTTGTGCTGAACGACTTCCATCTCTCATTCCCGGAGGAGGGCATACTGTTCACATGCCTGCGCATATTTTTATGAGGGTGGGCAGATATCATGATGCTGTTATAGCAAATGAAAATGCCGGCAGGGTTGATAGTTTGTATATTACAAATTGCAGAATCCAGGGATTTTATCCTTTGTTTTATTATCCGCATAATATTCATTTTCTGTCTGCTGCTTATAGCATGGAAGGAAATAAAGCAGGCGCAATTAAAGCGGGGATCAGCACTTCACAACATACAGATCATGTAATGATGGCACAAGCTGCATTTGGAGCAAGTTTACAGCATTACGCAACAATTCAGGATATGACGAAAGTACGATTTGCCATGTGGGATGATATTTTAAATGAACCGGAACCGGAATTAATTTACCTGAAATGCATCTGGCGGTATGCAAGAGGAATGGCATATACCGGTAAAAATGATTTGGATGCAGCACAAGGTGAATTAAATGAATTAAAAATGCTATCTCAGGATACAATTTTAAGAACACTTCCGATATTTATGAATACAAGTGATAAAATTGCAGCCATTGCTCAACAGGTTCTTGCAGGAGAAATTCTTCAGAAAAAAGGCAAACCTGATGAAGCAATTAAATACCTGACCGCTGCTGTTGCACTCGAAGATAGTTTGATTTACAATGAACCGCCAGACTGGTTCTACCCAGCTCGTCATGACCTTGGAGCGGTTTTAATGGAAAACAAAAAATATCAGGAAGCCGAACAAGTGTACCGCCGTGATCTTGAATTAAACCGTGAAAACGGATGGTCACTCATGGGATTATATCAGGCATTATTAAAACAAAATAAATTACAGGAAGCAGCAGATGTGAAAAAAAGATTTGATGCAGCTTGGAAATATGCTGATATTGAGATCACCACATCGAGCCTGATGTAAATCAAGCGAACTTATTCAGATTTCCATCCGAGTAATTCATCCATCGTATTTTGCGCAACGTAATGATAGGTTGGCCTGGCTGTAGTGTAAATTTTCAATGCCATATCAATCTGATCCGTATTTACCATTGCTTTATACAACGGGATGAGGAATTTTCTTCTTCCAACAGAATTCAAAAATGTTGTCATTGCCGGATATGCATCTGTATAATTTCTTTTCACGCAGAGTTCATACCATGCATCCGCAATTTCACAATTTCCGGCTCCCGTAAAATGAAATGCATTGTCGAGTTCTTTCATTTTTGCAACAGAAATTGTTTCAGGTAACTGATAAATAAACCGCAACCATTCGTGCGTGCTCCATGCCGATGTTTGCAAGGCAGATGCTTCAGCACCTTCATTAAATTTTTTTATTTCCGCATCTACATGATCAAACCGCACTGAAACAATTTTCGGGCAATTTGCGGGAATGCCCGGACCGAAAATCCATTCATCAATATTTACATCAGCATATTTTTCTTTATTCGGTTCAATTAAATTTTTATTGAGATAAATAATAAATGCATCTGTAGTCATTACTTTAAATGCATTCACCGAAAAATAATCTACAAGGAACTTATCAAATGTATCTCTTCCTACTTTACTTTCAAGCAGGCGTAAAAAATAAGCCCCTTTATTATATGCAATATCTGAAACACCTTCATCCGGATCACGGCCTTCCAGCTTTAATTTCAAATGTGTATCCGGCGCATCTTTTCCCAATTCATTTACAGTCTCGACAAGGCTTTCGTATTCCAAAACTTTCAGCATGTCTGCATAATCTTTTCCATACACCGCTTCCATTATTCTGTTTTCGAAATACACGGTAAATCCTTCATTGAGCCAGAAGTCGTTCCATGTGGCATTCGTTACGAGATTACCGCTCCAGCTGTGTGCAAGTTCATGTGCAACCAGTGCCACTAAACTTTTATCACCCGCAATAATCGTCGGTGTAGCAAATGTAATTCTCGGATTTTCCATACCACCAAACGGGAAACTGGGTGGCAACACAATTACATCATACCTGCCCCATTGATATTTTCCATATAATTTTTCCGCACTTTCCAGCATTGCCTGCATATCGCTTAATTCTTCTGCACAGGAATCAACAAAGGAAGGTTCTGCATAAACACCTGTTTCTTTACCAACTGATTTAAATGCAATATCACCTGCAGCAAGACTCATTAAATAAGACGGGATGGGTTGCTCCATTTTGAAATGATAAATACCATCTGCAGAAATTGATTGCGGATTTTCCGCACTCATCAATGCAAGCATACCTGCTGGCACTTTCACTGTCGCGTCAAATGTAAACCGCACACCCGGGCCATCCTGCGTCGGTATCCATGTGCGGCATAAAATTGCCTGCGATTGTGTAAATAAAAACGGAAATTTTTTATCTTTTGTCTGCTCAGGATTTAACCATTGCAGCGCTGCTGCTGATGGAGAAGTTTTATAAAATATCGAAACAGTTTTTATATCCGGGGTGATTGGAATTTCGAGTGCTTGTCCGAGATAGGGCTGCCCCGGAAGCGTATCAAACAATTTATATTTTACTTCATTTTTATGGTTGAGGATCACTTTTTCGATCGAGAGATCACGGGTATCAAAAATGATCTTATCCGCACTCGTTTTATTTTCTATGGTCCATTCGGCCTCTGCAGAAATTGTTTTTGAATCAAAGTCTACTGCAGCGTTCCAGTTGAGATGTGTAACAATTGCGTCGTTTGTTTTTGCAAATGAATGCGGGTCGATGATATGCATGGTTGAGTCCTTTGTTTGTTGATCTTGATTTTCTGTTTTTGTATTACAGCCGATAAATATGAGTGCACATGGTAACAGTCTGAGGAGTTTCAGATTCATACGAGCTTGTTTGAGGGGGTAAAATTAATGAATCAAAGGAGGTATCCGACGAGCTTGCGAATTATTAACAAATATTTAGGGGAGAAGGACGTGCTGGAGATAAATACAGGTTTGTAATTTCAGCAGTCAAGGTATTTCATAAATATATCTGCGATATCATCACATCCGGTGATTTACAGCTTTTTTATGAATGTGAGTGATAGCGTATCAAATCCATTTTTTTCAAAAAAGTGATGCGCCGGCTCATTTGAAATCCCGGACTCGCAAAGCATATAATTTACAGTTAGTTCCTTCGCTTCGGATTGGATCCATTCAAGAAACCTCGAACCTATTCCTGCAGAGCGGGCTTGTTTTTTAATAATGATATCTTCAATCACCCAAATCCTGTTTTTTCGTGTCTGGATTTGCTGGATTATACAAACACCATCGATGGAGCCATTTGACATCGCAACAGCAAGCCGCTGGCTTGCATCAGCTCCACTGAAGATATTGCGGATTTCTGATTCGAGTAATTCTTCAAGATTATCCGACCATTTATTTGCATCCTCCGAACGTCCGATTAATATTTCTGAATGTGAAATATAGGATGTCTCAAGATTATGAATAAATAATCGGACTATTTCATCAACGAAATCAGGATCTTTCAGCCAAATAAAATCAACAGGTTCGTTCATTTTATATATTACTCGGTCTTAAACCAATTTAAAATTGTCTCTGAAGAATATTTTTCAGCCATAAAGCGAAAGAAGTCCTCTTTTGCTTCCTGTGCGGGTAAATCTTTTTCGTAAATTTTAATTCCGGTATTGATTACAATTCTAAAGTCGCTGATATAATTATATTTGCAATGCGTCCATATTTTTTTAAATCCCGGCGCAGTGCAAAGTTCATAAATCCAGGTTATCCAGCTTCCAAAAACATCATCGGGCATTACCTTTTCATTTTTGAAACGGACTGCCATTTCAAATAAATTTAAATACTGACAAACGTAGTCTGTAAATACAAAATAATCAGCAGAATCTGTGGATAATTCCTTTTTATTGTTTGTTTCCCAAAGCAGGCTTACTAAATCCTTATTCGCACTTTCAAATCTGAATAAATCAATAGAAGCCAGTTCGAGCTGTTGATATATCTCTTTAAATACAACATCTTTATGACGCTTATTTTCAAACCATAAAGTTGTTAAAACAGCTGTCAGGGCAATTAACACAGAAATGGCTGATATGATATCGCCAAGTGTAACTTCAGGATTAAAATTGAAAAGTGGAAGCATTTATACGTTTCATTATTTGCTAAAATACCAAATAATTAATTTGTATCAGAATACGACAAATTTCATCCACCGCAATCCTTCGTTGCTGTGCATGCAAACGATATATTCACCGGGTTCTAAATCATGGTGCCATTCAGCAGCATAATTTCCTGCATTAATTTTTCCGTGATATAATTTTTTTCTGCAGTTTCCCGCCATATCAAAAATGCCTAAATCAATAGTTGTAAAACGGGAGATGCTGTACTGAACGGAAATAAAATCTGCTGACGGATTAGGCAATACTCCCGAAATCATGTGTTCCTGATCCGGGTGCGAAATTAAATTTGAAATCAATGTATCTTCTGTTGTGTCGACCGGAACGATATAACTGGTATCCGAATAAGTATAAATTGTTTCTCCCGAAGCAAATGCAAGATTGTTGTTCACTTTAAAAAACCGGTCTAGATTATAGCCGAATGAATTTTCATGCCAGGTATCTCCGCCGTCAAACGTTTCAAGAATATCATAGGCACCTGTCCATCCTGTATCTGCATTTATAAATCCGCACATCTCCACATAATGATAATCAGGGCTTACTGTTTTCACATCCCAGTTCATCCCGCCGTCTGTTGATTTTAAAAACCGGGTTTCAAATCCACCGGCCACATCTGCAATTGCACCGAAAGCAAGTGTATCATTCAGAAATTGAATTTTCCAGACATAATCATTCGGGTGGCCCGTCAGCTTTTTCACTTCCCAGTCCGCTCCCCCATTTTCCGTATATAAAATAATACCGCCCTCCGAAAGGTTTTTGCTCTGGCCCGTTACAAATCCATGCCCACTGTCGGTAAACCTGATATCCACGAGTGAATAAGCATAACCATCCATATCAATTCTTGCCCAGCTATGGCCACGGTCGGTGCTTTTAAAAATATATGCCGGACCATGCCAGACACCACAGATATAAATTGTTGAATCATCGGCCCTGCTCATACCGCAGATTCCATCAAAACTGCCTGGTAAAGAATCGGTGATCTGATACCAGTTTTCTCCCCCATTCACGGTCTTATAAACTTTTCCGTATAGTGATCCGACGAACCCAAGCTGATCATCAAAAAATTCTACTGAACGGAAATAATCTGCCGAATGGTGCTGCAAATCCCAATGCATGGCAGCGTCAACTGTTTTGAAAATGTCGCCATCGCTGTTCACCGCCCATCCAACAGTATCATTTACGAAAAATATATCGTCGAATCTCGACGCCACAGGTGTGCCCGGATATACAAACCAATCGGGTGCGGGCTGTGCTTGCCCCAGTTGGGCGCAGATCAGAAAAAGCGGAAGGAGGAGTTTCATAAGCAGCTTAAAAATAAAAAAAGGGTGAAGACATTGCGTCATCACCCTGTAAGTATCTGAAATTTGAAATTATAATGCGTCGATAGATAAGGCCAGGAACGTAAATACGAAAGGCAACATGATCCAGAAGAACTGGCTCATAAAAATGACCATCCAAATGCATGCAGCAGTAGAAAGGAGGCCGAGGATCAAAAATTTCATATTGACTTTGATCTTGTATTTTGGCTTTTGGGTATTTTCCATTGTTTCCGGTTTTGTGGTGCAAATGTAAGGAAGGAATTTGAAGATGGGAAGAGCCAATCTTTCAAAAATGCGAAATAATAACAGCGAGACGCAGAGACGCTGAGAATCATTACTGGCAATTCACCTTCTGCCAAAATGATGAATGTAAAAATTGAAAAGCAAAATCCCGGAAAAATGAGTTAAAAATCACAATTGCAAACAGACCTCCGCGACTCTGCGCCTCCCTGTATATCTTATTCGTTATTCCGAAAGATCACAACATCGTTTATTTCATCCACCACAATCTGATCATTGCTGTTTACTTCTCCGGCAAGAATTTTTTTCGATAATTCGTTTACGATCTCCTTTTGAATGACACGTTTCAAAGGACGTGCACCGAATTGTGGATCAAATCCCTCTTCCGCCAGCCATGCAACTGCTTCCTCCGTAAATTCAATTTGAATATCGCGTTCTGCAAGCATTTTCTTCAAGCCATTTAATTGAATTTCAACAATCCCTTTTATTTCTGATCGCATGAGCGGTTTGAACATAATAATTTCATCAATGCGGTTTAAAAATTCAGGACGAATTGTTTTCCGCAATAAATCCATTACTTCAATTTTTGTTGTTTCGGTAGTTGCCAGTAAATTTTGCTCGGTCACACCTTCAAATCTCTCCTGAATTAATAAGGATCCGATATTGCTCGTCATGATGATGATCGTATTTTTAAAATCAACCGTGCGGCCTTTATTATCCGTTAAACGTCCATCATCCAAAACCTGCAATAAAATATTAAATACATCCGGATGTGCTTTTTCAATTTCATCCAATAAAATAACGGAATATGGTTTTCTCCTGACCGCTTCGGTTAATTGTCCGCCTTCATCATAACCCACATATCCCGGAGGCGCACCAATTAATCGGCTCACACTATGACGTTCCTGATATTCACTCATATCAATGCGGGTCATCGCATGTTCATCATTAAATAAAAATTCTGAAATTGCTTTTGCAAGTTCCGTTTTTCCGACACCTGTTGTGCCGAGAAAAATAAATGAACCAATTGGTTTTTTTGCATCCTGTAATCCTGCTCTCGATCTTCTGATCGCATCTGCAACGGCGATGATCGCTTCATCCTGCCCCACAACTCTTTTGTGTAATTCTGTTTCGAGGCGCAATAATTTCATTTTATCGCTCTCCAGCATTTTACTCACCGGAATACCGGTCCATTTTGCAACGATCTCCGCAATGTCTTCCGCATCCACTTCTTCTTTCATTAATCTTTTTGTGGAATCCAAAGATTTTAATTCTTTTTCTAATGTAGCAAGATTATTTTCTGCTTCTTTTATTTTTCCGTAACGCAATTCTGCCACACGGCCGTAATCTCCTTCACGTTCTGCCTGCTCAGCCTGCAATTTAAATTGTTCGATATCAATTTTCGCCTGTTGCAGTTTATCCACCATTTCTTTTTCTTTCTGCCATTTAGCTTTAATGGCATTTCTTTCTTCACTTAAGTCTGCAATCTCTTTATTTAATTCTTCCAGTTTCTTTTCATCTTTTTCGCGTTTGATTGCTTCACGTTCAATTTCAAGCTGGCGGATAGCACGTTCAATTTTATCCAGTTCTTCCGGAACAGAATCCATTTCCAAACGCATTTTCGCTGCGGCTTCGTCAATTAAATCAATTGCTTTATCCGGTAATTTGCGATCAGAAATATATCTTGAAGATAATTCTACTGCTGCAATGATCGCTTCATCTTTAATGCGGACTTTATGATGATTTTCGTAGCGTTCCTTTAATCCGCGTAAAATGGAAATTGAATCTTCATTTGAAGGTTCATCCACCATTACTTTTTGAAATCTTCTTTCCAGCGCTTTATCCTTTTCAAAATATTTCTGATATTCATTTAAAGTAGTTGCACCGATTGCACGCAATTCACCGCGGGCCAGTGCAGGTTTTAAAATATTCGCTGCATCCATCGCACCTTCACTTGCACCGGCACCGATGAGAGTATGAATTTCATCAATAAATAAAATGATCTGTCCTTCACTTTGCATCACTTCTTTTACAACTGCTTTTAATCTTTCTTCAAATTCGCCTTTATATTTTGCACCGGCAATAAGTGCTCCCATATCGAGTGAGAATATTGTTTTTGATTTGAGATTTTCCGGCACATCTCCATTTACAATCCTGTGTGCGATACCTTCAGCAATTGCAGTTTTACCTACACCCGGATCACCAACAAGTATCGGATTATTTTTTGTACGGCGGGATAAAATATGCAATACTCTTCTGATCTCTTCATCACGGCCAATTACAGGATCGAGTTTACCGGATTTTGCACGCTCATTTAAATTGACCGCATATTTATTTAAAGCATTGAATTGATTTTCGGCAGACTGCGAATTAACGGTTGAGCCTTTGCGCAATTCTTTAATTGCAGATTTTAAATCTTTTTCCCCAACGCCCTGCGATTTTAATAATTTACTTGTTTCATCATTGCTTGCTAATATGCCAAGTAATAAATGTTCAACGGAAATAAATTCATCACCGAATTCTTTTAAATAATTATTGGCTTTCGCCATGGCGAGATTTGCTTCACGCGAAATATATTGACCGCCCTCACCACTCACTTTTGGCTGGGACTGAATTTGCTCATCCAGTTTTTGCTGGAGATAATTCACATTTACATTTAATTTTTTCAGGAGATAACCGATCACTTCATCATCTTCATTCAATAATGATTTTAAGAGATGTGCATTTGTGATCTGCTGATGATCCATTTGCATGGCCATCTGCTGAGCCTGCTGAACAGCCTCCTGCGATTTGATTGTATAATTGTCGAGTTTCATAATTCAGCTTCTGTTAATCAAATAACATACTGCATCGATTTCCTGTTCTTTAAACGACAGTTTGTCTATGAAATTCGGGCAAGCCCGACAATGTGGCTTTCCTGCTTGTTTATACCTGACAAATCACCTTGTCTGCCAGCCGGTTTTGAAGGGAAATTTTATCTTTATAGGATAAACCGCCCGGTATGCGCATGAAAAATCAATGCATTCTTTCCATATGTTTTATTCTGCTGACAGCAGGATTTTTTCAATCATGTGAAATTGATAAAGAAATTCCCGCTGCAGATGCGTTCAGGGGAGAAATTATTTCTTACGAATTATTGCATCACTACACAATTGAGCAAAGTGATTCTGCACTTGCTGCTTATGATCCCGCATTATTGTCCTATCCGAATGATTATGAAATAGAAATTTATAAAGTATTGTATAAAACGATTGATGCAAACGATCATGAAGTGCAGGCATCCGGAGCAATTGTAATTCCTGTAAATAACACAATTCAATTCCCTTTGTGTTTATATGATCATGGAACAGTTGTGATGCGTGATGATGTACCATCACGTGAGAGTTATGAAATTTTAATCGGTATCGCTTACGCATGCGGAGGGTATGTTGCTGCGTTGCCTGATTACCTCGGCATGGGCGATTCACCTGGATTACATCCTTACTGTCATGCAAAAACCGAAGCAAGTGCGAGCGTTGATATTTTGCGGGCAGCAAGAAATTTATGTGCGGAAAAACAAATTCAGTTGAACGATCAGTTATTTATTTTCGGTTATTCGCAGGGCGGGCATGCGGCGATGGCAACAACAAAAGATATTCAGGAAAATCATGCGGATGAATTTACAATTACGGCAAGTGCACCGATGAGCGGTCCATATGATATGAGTGGTGCACAAACGGATTTTGTTTTACAGGATGATCCGTATGGAGCTCCTTTTTATTTGCCGTATTTAATGTTTGCCTATAATGAAATTTATCAGATGTATGATGCACCGTCTGATTTTTTAATTGCACCGTATGATCAGACTTTGCCTGCATTATTTGACGGTTATCATGAAGGATGGGAAATTGACAATGCGATGCCAGCTGTACCGAAACTCATTATTAAACCCGAAGTGCTGGATGATTTCATGAATAATCCGGAAAATCCGTTTCGGCTTGCATTAATTCAAAACGATCTCACGAACTGGAAACCGACTATTCCGATGATCATGTATTATTGCACGGCTGATGAATTAGTGAATTATCAGAATGCGATCAATGCACAAAATGCATTTGTTGCAAACGGCTCAACTTCAACTGCAACCTATCAGCCTTCCGCATCTGCATCGCATACCGATTGTGCAGAGCCTTGTTTTATTTTTGCGAGAAATACGTTTGATGCGTTGAAGGAGTGAGAATTACCTCATCAATAAAATTATTCTTTTATTGGTTGGTGTAGGCCGCAAGAAATAGGAAACAGTAATTTACTTTTTTCTTTCTACTCATCTTAAACACACCCCTACCCCCCGCCGCGGCGGGGGAAATCACTCATTTATTCTTTATTGTAAATTCCGGCATTTATTTTCACCAATCAAGTTCGTTTAATTATTGTTTTCATTCTTTGCGCCAGCTGCTCTTGCGCCAGCCGTTTAATGTTCGCTATTCCTTGTTCAGTACCTGCCGGCCGATGCAAGGCGCATGTGCTGCGGCAGGCGGGTTCGATATTCAAAACCTGATATTCATCTGCTCTCCCACCGCCTTAAATTTTAGCAGCCATTTTTGATACGCATCCGATCCGGTTTTTTGAATGAACTGGTTATTGCCGATATTTTCTTTTCCGGTACTGAAAAACACATTCTGCACTTTCCAGAGTTTTAATTTTATTTTCAGATCGCTGAGACGGATCATTACTCTGCTAATTGTATCGAGCAATTGAAAATTGGAAGGAGATGCTTTTAATTCTGAAACTAAATCAAGCATGCGATTGGCTGCAAGAAAACTGATCTCATCTTTATTTAATTCAATTGCCCAGGTTTGCACTTCATCGGTTAGCTGATCAAGTTTTTGGAGATTGAGTTTTTCATTTCCGAAAATACCCATGAGCTCGGCATTCACTGCAACTTCAAGGTTTTTGCGCAATAATTCGGGAATATTGAATTTTTGTTTGCGCATTTCAAGAAGCAATGCATAATTTTTTTGATGTGCATCACGATATTGGCGCACCGTATCCTGCATTTCTTCTTCCAGTATCGCATGTAATAATTTCTGCTGTTCTTCTTTAAATAATCCTGAAAAAGAAAAAATATTTTCCCCGAAATATTCTTTTATCAGAAGAATACATGCTGTTATATTTCCATTCCTGAATTCTTCCCTTGCACGCAGATACATTTCCTCGAATACATCTATTTCCATCATTTCATGATACCCGCCCATCACATGATGCTGGCCGAGATAGATCGCAGCGAAGCGCAAAGTTTCTGTTGCGAATGTAAAATCTGATCTGAGAAAAAAATTACCAACCACCAGCTGATTATCACCCGCATCCATATGTTCGAAAAAATCTCTGCGGATCGAATAGTTTGCAAGTTGCGGTGTTGCAATTTTATCTTCAAATAAACTCAAAATCGCATGATGCACGCCTACTTTTGTGAGTGTTACACGCAGCGGCCGGATTTCTTTTTCATAAAATACTTCACCGTTTCCGTAGCCGGGCATATTTGAAGGTGCCAGTGACAGCAGTTGCAGAAAATCATTATACAATCTTACGTTTGTTTCATGCTCTGCAATTTGAATTGCACGATCGGCATAATGCAGAATTTGTTTTCCTTCCAAACCTGTGAGCTCTTCAAAAAACCATCCGCAACTGGTAAACATCAGCATGGCATGCCGCTGCATTTCGAGCAGGCGGATAATTTTTGATTTTTGATCTGCGGAAATTTGTGTAGAAAAATAAGTCTGGATAAATTTTTCAGTGATCGCTTCCGAACGGTTTAATATGATCTCAATATATTTATTTCTTATCGTCCACGGATCTGGTGTAAATGCAAGCATTTCTTTTTCGTAGATCACAATCAGCTGGTCACGCAACCAGTTCAAAGCTGCACGCAAAGGTTCACGCCATTTTTGATGATAAGCGGGATGCGCACCATCCGTGCATCCGCAATTACTTCTCCAGCGCTCCACGCCATGCACACAACTCCAGCTGCTGTTTTCATGTATTTGAATTTCATGCTGCGGAATAAATAAAGAATTAAAATGCGCATAATTTGTAAGCTGCACTTCATGTTCGGTTTCGAGATTGCGGATGCAGGAAGCCAATGCCATATCTCCCCGATAATGATGATGGCCATAAGTTTCACCATCAGTAGCAATATGCACCAGCTGAATATCTCCGGCAGATGTAAATTCGCCGAGTAATCGCTGCGCAAATAATTTTCCCGAATTCAGCAATCCGTTGAATGCAACTTCACGGGAGATTTTTCCATTATAAAAAAATAACGTGATGGAATTTCCAGAAGGCAATTTACATGTGTACGGAATTGAGGTATCTATTTCATTTTCATCGGCACATATATTCCAGTTCGGTTCATTTATTTTTTTAAATGCTTTTGCCTGACGTGGAGCAAGTATGGTAAATTTAATATTATGTTGAGCGAGTAATTCGAGTGTTTCGGTATCCACTGCTGTTTCTGCAAGCCATATGCCTTCGGGTTTTCTTTTAAACCGCGATTCAAAATCTTCAATACCCCAAACAATTTGCGTCATCTTATCACGGGTATTTGCGAGAGGCATGATCATATGATTATATACCTGTGCGATTGCATTGCCATGCCCGTTAAATTTTTTGCAGGAGATACGGTCTGCTTCGAGAATTGATGCGTACGTTTCAGGATCGGATTTTTCCATCCAGGATAAAAGTGTGGGACCAAAATTGAAACTTACGGAAGCATAATTGTTGACGATATCGGCGATCTTCTGATCTTCATTTAAAATGCGGGACGCTGCATTGGGCCCATAGCATTCCGCAGAAATACGCTCATTCCAGTCGTGAAAAGGATGCGCCGACAATTGCCGCTCAATGATCTCCAGCCAGGCATTTTCACGGGGCGGCTGATAAAAATGCCCGTGGATGCAGATAAATTTCTTCACAGAAAGCAAAATTAAAAATTTGAAGGAGAAACATGCATGAGAAATATCAAACACACGCTATTTCACTTGAACAGTAACATTATCGAAGAATAATTTTAGATTCGAAGTCTCAAACAGCAATCTGAATTCACATGGAGAACCCGATCGATCTGCCCCATCATGAAATAGATTATCGCGATAACAGTATTCGTGCTTCTCGCATCATACTTATTTTCAGGATCACTTTATTCTTTTATACTCTGATAATTGCTGCAAATTATTATTTAAGGCAGACAGCAAAAACGGATTATTCAATATTATACACTGATAAAAATCTGGTATTGATCCAATCCCTTATATTTTTTATTAATTATCCGTTGATCTTAGTAATGATCATATTTTTTCTTCAATGGTTTCACAGAAGTTATTATAATCTGCATCAAATTCCGGGAGTTAAAACATTATTTAAACCAAAATGGGCAGTGATTTGCTGGTTTATTCCTGTATTCAATTTAATTGTCCCGTACCTTATTATGAGAGAAGTTGTGCTAAAAAATATTGTTTTCCGTGAACACGAATCGAACACGGGAAGATATAAATTTAAAATTGCAATATGGTGGATATTATACATTTTCGGAACATATGTTTCAACGATAATCGGGATTTGGAACGTAATTTCGTCCACTCAAATTTCACCGCTGTTCATTTTGAAATGGAACATGATTTTTTTATCCGCATTAATTATTTCTCTGTTTATTGTGATTTCATTTATCCGAAAAATCAATGAATGGGAAACTGATTTGCGGGAAAGCGGAATTTAGTTCATAAAAAAACCCGTCCATTTGAAATGGACGGGAATCACGACGACAACTATAATTAAAACCTAAAACTTGACAAACGACTTAGAAGTTGATTTTGTATCTGTATTTACTTTCAGGATAAATGTTCCCGGAACAAGAGGGCTTACATCCAGCACAACTGAACCATCGACATCAATATTTTCTACAGCACCGATACCTGTATCATTTCCAAACAAATCGAAAATTTTCACATTGGCAACACCGGCTTCTTTTACATGAATATTTACGGTTAATAAATCATGAACCGGATTAGGGAAAATATCAATTTTAATTTTTCCGGCAGTATTGATCACGCCGCCAAACAAACGCATATCACCTGATAATGGAACAGCAATGTTTTTAACTGCTAAACCATTTCCAATTTTTCCTATAAGCGTTGCACTTCCTGTTGATAAATTAAGTGAATAAAAATTATCAAATGTTGCAGTGCCGGTATTTGCTATTAAATATGCATTGTTCATAGCACCATCATAATAAATATCCATATCAGTTGTAACATCTGTAACATTTTGTGTAATTCCTGACGAACCGATCGTTAAAAGTGTTCCGTCGTTCGGCGGATTTTGATTTGTGAGAATATTCAACGCCTGATCATAATTATATAATAAAGTTGTTAATGCACCCGCATAACTGTTGGTGTATGCAGCTGCGCCAATTTGCGGATCTGCACCAAAATTGATATCCGCCGCACCATAATTTAAATTCAGATCTGTAAATGCAAGTGTGCCATCTACGTTTAATCTGTAATTCATATTATTGGCACTCACAACACGCACTTTATCTGCAACGGGATTAAAATCCATTGCAACATTATTTCCACCCAGCATTAAAATTGTAGGAGTTGCATTAATTGCGGTAGCTGCACCTGTTGCGGGATTAATGGTATACAGTTGAGATTCATTTGTTGCAGCATAATAACCCAATGCATACAGATCACCTGTTGCAGGTCGGAAATCGATTCCTACCAGTACCTGATTCAGCGTAATGCCGGTTACTGCAACTGCCGTACGGATCACTGACGGATTATTTGAATCAAATGTCAAAAGAAAATTATTTGTATTTAATGCATAGATCAAATTTCCTGTCAGTTCAGGATAGGAACGATCAATAAAACAAGCGATGTCATCTATAAATAAACCACCACCGATTGACGATGCCAAAACAGCACCGGCACCTGTTGTTAGATCAACGGAGATCAGTTTATCAGAACCGAAATTCGAATTTACCGTGAGATATGCTTTGTTCGTTTGTGAAACTGCATCATAAAAAATATCCATATCAACAGACGTGAGTGTTTTGCTGATACCGCCACCCAAACTGCCGATTGTATTTAATGCACCATTATTCGGTGGATCCTGTTTCGCTAGTGTTTTTAATTGTGCGTCCACATCATATAATATTGTTGATGTTGAACCAACATAACTGTTTGTATATGCTGCTGTAGCCACATAAGGATTTGCGCCGGCATTTACATCTGCAGCTGCATAATTCAAATTTAAATCAGTAAAACTGATCGCACCTGTTCCGGGATTTAATCTGTAATTATAATCGCGGTTACTCATGACACGAATTCTGTCGACTGTCGGATTAAAATCAAATGAGATATCCAGTCTGTCGGCACCAACCGGCCCGAGCACCAATGAAATAGGTGTAACATTTACCGGTGTTGCAACAGCAGTTACAGTATTTAATGTATAAATCTGAGCTGTTTGCAAATTGCGATCATATCCCAAAAGATATAATGCGCCGTTTAAAGGACGAAAATCCATTCCTTCGATTGTTTGTCCTGCAGTGATCCCGGAAATTGTTCCTGCAAAACTTGCAGTTGCGGGCGACGCTGCATCAAAGGAATACAATCCGCCACCGCTCAATGCATAAATTGTTTGCGCATGCGTGCTTCCTGCAAATAATAATAAAGCCGCGACAGCCGCAGCAGACAATTTCAATTTTGTAGAAATTGTTTTGATAGTGTGTAAAAATTTAAAATTCATAGCTTTTCAGTTTTTAATGAGTAATAAAATGAGTTATTTGCCTTGTTTGATGAAAAGCCCGGTGTCCGGAAATTTGTTTGAATAAATGAATTGTCGGGATGTCTCTTGTAAGTTGTGTGGTTTAAGAATGAATTTATATTTCAGTTATCTACGATGAAATTGTACGTGTGGATTTTGAATCGTTAAATTTCTTTTCGGCACGCCGGTTTACAGCCGCTATTATTTTCTATTTTTGGGCCTGCATGTTGAAATCTGCCGCTGTTTTTCAGCTTTTCATTTTCTCTGCAATTTTTTTGCAGGCGCAGGTCTCATTTGATCATCAGGTGATTGACCCGGGTAATATCGGATTATATATTACCAACGTGGGAACCTTCGGCCGGCCCGATGTGCGCAACACGCCGGGGGGCGATCCCTCTATGGAATATCCGGTCAATTCGGGCGTGGAGCATCTATTTGAAGGAGGCATCTGGATCGGTGCAATTGTAGATGGCCAGGTATTGGTTTCCACTTCTGCAAAAGATGCAGCAACCGGTTATACAACCGGACAGGCAGGATATGAATTTTCTGCAGAATTGGGCAACACAATTCAGCAGCGTTCGTCTCTCACCAACAGCGATTATTTTTCTTTCGATGCAATTTCTCATTCCGATATGCTGATTGATTGCTCAGATGAAAATGTAATTGTGCCCGGCACCACGATTTCAATTTCAGAACATACGCAGCCATTAAATGCAGATATGCATCTTGAAACATACGCATGGAATTATTCTTTTGCGGATTATTTCGTGATATTTAATTATACCATTACAAATAATTCAGCAAATACATGGGACAGCATCTGGTGCGGCATATGGACAGATCTTGTTGTGCGCAATGTAAATGTATCAACTGATTTCGGTTCGGCATTTTTTAATAAAGGTGCGTACGGATATATGGATACCTTATTTTCAAATTATGCATTTGATGATAACGGAGATCCGGGATTTACAAATTCATACGGTGCAATCCAGTTTCTGGGAATTGAATGGAGAGATCAGTTTATTCATCCGCATAATAATGATAATTTAATTGCAAATGGTTTTCCGCCTGCAGATGTAAATTCAAATTTCTGGATATTTAATTCTACAGCCACCCCTCCATATAATGCACCGGCAAATGATGTGGAGCGTTACGATAAATTAAAAGCGGGATTAAATTATGCGGATATCAGTATTGTAGATTTTTTGCATGACCCTGCAACATCGGGAGGTATGACAAATTTAATTTCTGCAGGCCCTATGATTTCTGTAGAGCCCGGAGAATCTTTTCATGTTGTTTTTGCTGCAGTCTGCGCAAAGCAGATTGAAAACGGCGGAACAACAGGTGAAGAAAAAGATACACCCGAAGCACAGGCTGAATTAAAAGAACATCTCGGCTGGGCAAAAAGAACATATCTTGGCGAAGATCAAAATGAAAGCGGAATGCTGGATACAGGTGAAGATCTGGATGGTGATGATATACTCGACAGATATATTTTACCTGAGCCGCCTGCAACTCCGAAATTAAAAGTGGTGGCAGGCAACAAACAAATTGAAATTTATTGGGATAACCGTGCGGAGTTTTCAATTGATCCTATTTCTAAAAAAATGGATTTTGAAGGTTATCGTTTATACCGCACGCAAACAGGAGATGATTTTGATCTGGATATGATCAATGATGCAAATGTTATTGCGCAATGGGATAAATCAGGAAATGCAATCGGTTACAACAATGGATTTTCTGCAATTAAACTGACTTCCCCGGTTATATTTGATGCAGATACATTTTATTATAAATATACACTTGACCAGGTATTAAACGGATGGCAATACTTAATCATTCTCACCTCTTTTGATGAAGGTGATGAAGAATTAAATATCGAAAGCCTCGAATCATCCTATATTGAAAATGCATTGCGGATATTTCCGGGAACCACAGCAGCGGAAATAAATTCTAATTCACCGGATATCGGTGTTTATCCAAATCCGTACAGATTACATTCAGCATGGGACGGTTCTTCTTCCACAACCCGTAAAATGATATTTTATAATCTGCCACCGCAGGCCGTAATTTCAATTTATACATTAAGCGGTGATCTTGTTGCAGAATTAAGTCACGATGCCGGAATTTATAAAGGCAATGATGCGGATTGGTTTGATACGTATGCCGGTGAAACAGATGATCGCATTTTTTCCGGCGGCGAACATGCATGGGATATTCTCAGTCAGTCGGGACAAACAATTACACAAGGCATTTATGTTTTCACGGTAAAAGATAAAATTACCGGAGAGATCAGACAGGGAAGATTTGTGATTATTGAATGATGAATGATGATTGAGGAGTGGGAATCTCGAAATTTATTTCTGAAATTATTCTTCCTTTCAAGCATCCTGACTCCCGACTCCGGCATCAAAATAAAAACTCGAGATACAAAAATGTCGGATAATTTGCGTTCAGGCTGCTGATCTTTGTATTTCCTTCATAATTTGATTCAGGTGTTGTTGAATATGTATTTTTTATTTTCGAATCTGAAACTACGTATTGCAGATTTGCTTCAGTAGAAAGTTTAATCCGTTGATTTATTTTCCATGAAATTCCCACCAGCGGCCCGCCGCCGAAACCGGTTGTGTTCGTATTTGATTCGTAGGAATACACATTATTCGGGTCTTCATATTTATAAACTGTTGCAGACATATTCATCAACAGGTCGATACCATAATACAAATTCCATTTATCGCCCAGAGGTTTCTCAAATTCATATCCGATCCTGAAATCAAAACGGCTGTTATCCGATTCGCTTGTTGCGACATTGGATTCGGTTGTTGTTTTTGCCTTTGTCATATCAGCACCAGCACCAAAACGCAAGGCAGAATTTCCGAAATAATGTTTATATGTAAAAAGGTAGAGGCCGGCATTCGGAATTCCGTAATTGCCGTAAATATCGTATACATAATAATAATCTCTGAAGCCAAATAGATTTGCCATCAATAATGTTACGTCCACTCCAATTTCATTTTTATATGCAGCAGGAGCTACTACGGTTGATTGTGAAAAAACACTGCTTGTAAGAGTGGCAGTAATTAGAATTGAAAGGAAAATTTTCTGCATGGCTGTATAATTTATTTATAAAAGTATGGAAATATTCACTTGTTTTGTCATTGCACTGTAAGAAATATGAACCTTAACACTTCTTATCCGAAAAATAAAATAAATATTCTTTTGCTGGAAAATATTTCTGCGAATGCTGTTGCAGAATTTACTTCTGCAGGATATCAGCACGTGAAAAAAATTTCATCGGCAATTGATGAGGAAGAATTGATTGCTGCGATAAAAGATGTGCATTTACTTGGAATCCGGTCTAAAACGGATATAACGAAAAAAGTGCTGGACCATGCGGATAAATTACTTGCCATCGGTTGCTATTGCATCGGCACCAATCAGGTAAATATCACTGAGTCCACGGCAAAAGGAGTTGCGGTTTTTAATTCTCCCTTTCCGAATACACGATCAGTTGCCGAACTTGTAATTGCATCTGCGATTATGTTATTGCGCAAAATTCCGCAAAAAAATAAAGCAGCGCATGATGGTATCTGGCTGAAAGATGCGAAAAACAGTTTTGAACTGCGCGGAAAAACTCTGGGCATCATCGGATATGGAAATATCGGAATGCAGGTTTCAGTTTTGGCTGAGGCGCTTGGCATGCAGGTACTCTATTTTGATATTGCATCCAAACTTACGATCGGCAATGCAAAGCAGGTGCACACTCTGAAAGAATTATATTCACAATCAGATGTCATCAGCCTGCACGTCCCGGAAGAAATTTCCACGCAACAATTAATAAACCGCGATGCAATGCTGCAAATGAAAAAAGGAAGTATTCTAATAAATTTTGCGAGAGGAAATGTGGTTGACCTTACAGCATTAAAAGAAATGATTGAAATAAATCATTTAGGCGGGGCAGCGATTGATGTATTTCCGGAGGAACCGGAAAAAAGCGGCGACAGATTTCAATCTGCATTGCAAAATCTTCCCAATGTTTTATTAACGCCGCATATCGGCGGCTCAACAGAAGAGGCGCAATTAAACATCAGCGATGACGTAACAAATAAATTATTGAATTTTCTCGAACAGGGAATTACATCAGGATCACATTCGATTCCCGCATTAAATCTTCCGCCGCATCCCGATGCCCATAGAATTTTACATATGCATAAAAATGTGCCCGGTGTATTATCGGAAATAACCAATTTACTTGCTGCAGAAAAAATCAATATCCTCGGACAATATTTAAAAACAAATCAGGAAATCGGGTATGTTGTTCTGGATGTCAGCACCGCTGTATCCAAAGAAATGATCGCATCACTAAAAATGGTGAAAAACACAATTAAGGTGCGCATTGTTTACTAATCAGATATTAATGAATCAGTTACATTTATTAAGATCCGGGAAATTTTTGGCCTGGACATTTGGAAATTCCGATTCTTCTCTCTAAGTTAGTTCATTCATTAATCATAAAAACATACAAACTATGAAAAAAAGATTACTAATCCTCGCTTTGGCCCTTGGCTTAATGGGCTCCACACAAGCTGCTATCACTGGCTTTTGCTTTACTGATGTATTCGGTTTTGTTACCAGTGTAACAGCTACCAAAACCAGTCCGGGACATTGGGAATTATCAGGATCTGCAGACGTATTTACAGGAACTGACTGGATCGTTACCGGATCATACGACAAAGGAACAGATGTATGGACAATCACTTTCACAAATCCGGTTCCGGATGGTTGTGCCATTTATGTTGATGCATTCACATACACATCTTATGCATATGGTGGCGGAACAATTTACTTCAACTGGACTTCTTATTGCTTTGGAGCACCGTTGTTCTCAGGTTCCGGATCAACAACATGGACGCAGGGTACTTGTCCTGTAAGAGCTTCTGATGCAATTTTAGCAACCGGACCGGTTTCAAACGATGAAGCAATCGCAACAACTCCTGCTATTGATCTGAAATCAATTCAGGGTGCACCTTTATTTGAAGAAATGTTTGTTGAAGCTGACTTAAGCGTAACTCAAAATGATAATAACAATTTCATTATTGGTTATGAAATGTCTTCAACATCAGATGCAACTGTAGAAATTTTCAACCATGCAGGTCAGCATATTGCAACTGTAGTAAGCGGAAACCAAACTGAAGGATTCCACACTGCAACATGGGACGGCAGCAATGCACAAGCCGGTATGTATATCGCAGTTATGAAATCAAACGCAGGTACAATTACCAAAAAATTCATTAAATAATTAATTACATTTTTTCATAAAAAAAGCACGATCGTTTGATCGTGCTTTTTTTTTATCTAGTAGCTAGTGGCTAGCAGCCAGCGGCCAGCAGCTAGCGGCTAGTAGCCAGCAGCCAGCACCTCCCACCATCAATACTCACTCCAGTCTTTTTTCCTGGTTAATTTCAAATCCTGCAACACACTGGCTTTTACATTGATATTAAAAATATAACTCTGCCGCGATCCGAATGGTATCCATTTAAATCCCATTTCCCAGCAATGCAGATCACGATAAATATCAACCGATGTGTAGGTAAAATCTTTTAATTGAAAATCATACCCTGATGTCAATTGAATTTTCCATTTTGGCGTAAGATTTACATCACCGCTGAAAGTTGCACTTTGTGTTGTAAATAAAGAATCCTTTCCATCAACTGTCGGTGTATTCGTGATGCGCAAATTATAACTGATATCAAAAGACCACGGCACTTCGAAATCAATATAATTTTCCGGATTGGACCAAACCATTTCTCTTTCCGCTTCTGTTCCGGCAAGAGTTGAATAGCCGGGATTTTCGGTGCGCTTCGATGCAAAGGAAGTGCTCATGCTCACATAACCTCCGTTGAATCTGCCCGGGCGGTGATTCACGTTCCATTCAAACTGATTTAAATTCCTTCCCAGCGTATCAATAATATACGGATCGAAACTACCGGAAAAATTTAATCGCAGTTTTTCAAATAAGGTTGTATAGCCGCTGAAATTCAGGTCGGAAAGATTGAGTGAATCTGCCGCTAAATTATAAGATGCCCCGAGGTTGAAACTTTCGAAAATTTTGATTTTCTTTTCATGTGTTACCGAATCTTTTTTGGAATACACTTTCATCTCCAGAATATTCCCAAGATTAAAACCGATACTGCCCACTTCACCTTTGGTTGGCCCGCCATAAATTGTACCGTCGAAAATAGAATAGGATGTAGGGCCGGTCGCATCGGGTGATGCATAATAATCTCCGAAATAATTATATTTCGGATCTCCGAAATCAGGTGAATAATTAAATGAAAGTGTTGGCGTCATCACATGGCGGATGGCTTTTAATTTACCGTTGAATGTTGCCATGAAATATAATTTTGTATTCAGGCTCGCACCCATATTAAAATACCGTGCAGCTCTGAACGCATTTACCGTATCAATATTTACATAGGTAATCGTTGTATCAATAATTTCTTCGCCTGTAGCTGATAACGTTGTATCGATAAGCGTATCGGGATCAAAATTCTTTCTGTAAGTTTCGAAATACCAGTTTTCGGTATAATTAAAATTCGGACTGAATGTTACATATTTTAAGATCTTTACCGGTGCTGAAGCACTCACACGATGCTGCAATCCATTTCTGAATTTATCAAAACTTGCATTGTCGAATAATGTTGAATCAGGCGAAGAAATACTGTTTTGTGCATTCATCGAATAGGTGACTCCCAATTGATATAAAAAACTATTTCTGTTATCGGTCAAAGATTTAAAAGGATAGATCCGGTTCATGGTTAATGCAACATCGGGCAAGGTGAGATCAACAATATGCGTGGATGTATTCTGGCTGTGCCGCAACGAACTTGTAAGTGTAAATGGTGTGCCGGGAAATATTCTCGAATAAGAAATGCTTGAATTCAACTGATTGGTGAGATAGCTTGAATTATATGCATTATTTGACAGATAATCGGTAGTACCTACATTCACACTCGCACCAAATTTACTGTTCGGCCTTGCACTTGCTGCCTGATTATGACTCCATCTTACAAAAAAACCTGTGTTCTCAGAATAATCAGGGGAAAAATCAAACCCGTATTTATTTTTTGTATAATCAAGACTGAAACTTCCGTTGTATTTATATCGCACATTGTATCGCGATGAACCATGCAATCCCCACGATCCTCTGGAATAAATATCTCCTGTTAATGAAAGATCATAATAATCACTCAATGCAAAATAATATCCTCCACCACGCAGAAAAAATCCCTGCGTTAAACTATTGCCGTATTGCGGAATTAAAATTCCGGAAGTTTGACCGCGTTTGATCGGAAAAATTCCGAATGGTAAAAATAAAGGAGTAGGTACATCGGCAATTACCAGATGCGCCGGACCGGTTACAGCAATTTTTCGCGGAACCACTTTTGCTTTATCGGCAACAATATAAAAATGCGGATGATCAAGATCACAGGTTGTATAATGCAATTCCTTTCCGAAATAACTTTCATCATCTGTTTTTTTCGCGGAATCAGCAGTTACAAATCCTTCACCTTCCTGTTTGCGGATATAATGCAGGCTCCCTTTTTTTGTCCCGAAATTATAAGTCATGTCTTCTGCACTGAATTCATCTTCCCCTTCCTTAAAATAAGGCAATGCCGATTTATTTCCGAGGCTGTCTGTGATTTGCCTCGCAATAATTGTTTTTGCTTTCCAGTCGAATTCAATATAATCTGCTTTTAATAAATAAGTCTGATAGGTGATCTCTGCATTTTTATAAATGTATGTTTTACCAGCAGCCAGATCGTAAACAATTGAATCGGCACCTTTATACAAAATCTGGTCGTCGAGCGCATCAGAAGATATGCGGTACCAGATCGTATCCTGTGAAACGGAAATCGAATCAATTTTTAAAGAATCTGCCAGAAGAGAAGAATCGGGATCTGAAATCCGGGGGGAATACACAAAGTCATTGCGTGTTTGCTCAATAAAATATACAGATTCACCGTTTATCGCACTAAAACAGGCGTAACCGGACAGGCTGAGCAACGTTATTATTAAAAGTTTACGCAATACCTGCGAATTTTGGAACAGTTTTAAAGATGAATGAACTTTTCAAACAAATATTGTACAAAGCTATTGAAATTATGAAATTCAGCCGCCAGCCAGTTATCTCACGTTTTCTGATCACCGCAATTATTTTCCTGATCACAAGTTCTTTTGGCGGATACCATCCACCTGTGCAACAAAACCTTCCTAAAGAATTTGATACGTATAAATTAAAAACGGTGGTGATCGACGCCGGACATGGCGGTCAGGATTACGGATGCAACGGAAAAAATTCCTATGAAAAAAATGTGGCTTTGAGTATTGCTCTCAAACTCGGCGCACAAATTCAGGAAAAATATCCTGATGTGAAAGTGATTTACACAAGAAAAACCGATGTTTTTATTGAATTATATGAACGTGCTGCCATCGCCAACCGCAATAATGCCGATCTGTTTATTTGCATTCACTGCAACGCAAATCCCAGCACATCACCCTATGGAACAGAAACGTATGTAATGGGATTGCACAAAACAGAAGCAAATCTCAACGTTGCAAAACGCGAGAACGATGTTATTTTAATGGAAGATGATTATGCGCAACATTACGATGGATTTGACCCGAATAATCCGGCATCACATATTATTTTTTCTCTGAACCAGCATGCATATATGGATCAGAGTATTTTATTCGCTTCGAAAGTGGAAGATTATTTTAAAGAGGAAGCAAAACGTTCGAGCCGCGGGGTAAAGCAGGCGGGATTTCTTGTTCTCTGGAAAACTGCCATGCCGAGCGTGCTGATCGAAACAGGATTTTTAACCAACACAAATGAAGAAAAATTTCTTGCTTCAGCCGATGGCCAGGATAAAATTGCAAATTGTATCCTGAAAGCTTTTTCAGATTATAAAACCATAATGGAGCATCCCGTTGAAAATAATACGGTAAAAAATGAACCTGCCCCTGCAACAAATGGTTCTTCTTCAACAAATACAGTTGCGCAAACCGATTCACCGGTATTATTTCAGGTGCAGTTTTATGCCGATGAAACCGAATTAAAAACCACAAATTCAAAATTCAGCCAGTTGCAGAAGGAAACGATCAATTATGTAAAGGAAAACGGTTTGTATAAATACCGGATCGGGCCTTATACAAATCTGGATGAAGCGGTAAAAAAACAAAGTATTGCACGCACTGCCGGTTTTAAAGATGCATTTGTAATTGCGTTCAACAATGGCAAACGCATCTCCCTGGAAGAGGCGAAAGCATTGGCTGCAGGCAATTAATTATAAATAATTGCCGTCAATTCATAATTTAGCACGCACAAAACTTCATACATTGAAGATTTCAAACGAATCGAAAGTCGGGATACTCGCAGCTACAGGCATCGCCCTGCTGTTTATCGGGGTAAATTATCTGAAAGGTATCAGCGTTTTTCACAAAGGCGTTAATTATAATATCGAATATCCTTATTCTGCAGGCGTGAGTGTTGGAGATCCTGTGCAAGTTGATGGTTTTACAGTGGGCCGTGTAAAGGAAGTTGCATTGCAGGACGACCAGTCGGGTGTCGACATCAAAATAAATATTACGGAAGATCTCACAATTCCGGATGATTCAAAGGCAATGATACGCGGCGATTTATTGGGTTCAAAATATATTGACCTGCATTTGGGAACAAGTAAAACGAATATTGCCAAAAACGGATTGATAGCCGGATTAATTGAAGATAATATTCAGAATCAAATCAGGGAAGAATTAAAACCACTCACCGAAAAAGTAAAAAGCATGGTTGTGTCGCTCGATACTGCAATTAATGTATTAAGAGGCATTTTCACAGAACAGGTGCAGGAGGATTTTAAAAACAGTATGTCGAGCATTAAAAAAACACTTGAATCATTTAATCAGTCGGCCGACAGAGTAAATGAATTAATTACAACAGAACAGAAAAATATTGATTCAATTATTACCGATGTAAGCGGCATCACAAATTATATGAATGAAAGTGAAGACGATGTAAAATCAATTATTCAGAATTTAAGAGCCGTTTCCGAATCAATGCGGGCAATCGACTGGGGAGAATTATCAGCCGAAGCACAATTATCCATTGATAAAATAAATTCCATTTCTGCGAAAATCGATTCAAGCCAGGGAAGTTTAGGACTCCTGGTAAATAATCCGGATTTATATAACGACCTCACACATACGCTCAACAGTTTAAAAATGGTGCTTGATAATTTTGCAGAAAATCCCGAGATCAGGCTCACATTATTCGGCAAAAAGAAGGAGTCAGAAAATGCGAAAGTTCCGGACTAAGCAGGTCTTTTCTGCTCTGTTGGTGTGCTGTATTTTTATTTTGCCCGCAACCGTTTCGGCACAATCAAAAATAACCGTCCCGCAAAAAAAGGATACAACGGAAATTGAGATCCGGCAGGCTGAATATCTGGAAATCATTCAGACAAAAAAAACTTCCTATAATAAACTCATGTACAATGTGATCCTCGTGCAGAAGGATCTTACTTTATATTGCGACAGTGCACTCCTTTATAAAAATGAAAATATTGCAAGGGTATATGGCAACGTGCATTTTGAACAGGGTGATTCGATAAATGCATACGGCGATTCGGCATCATATGATGGCAATACCAAAATTGCAAACCTTTACGAAAATGTGCGCATGTCGGATAATACAATGACATTAACCACAGAAAAATTATCCTATGATATGAATGAAAAAATTGCAACGTATCATAATGGAGGGCAACTCGATAACGGCGAAACAAAACTGACGAGCGAAAACGGTTATTATCTCACAAATTCAAATGATGCATTTTTCAGCGACAGTGTGGTTCTTACAAATCCCGATTATAGTTTAACTGCCGATACACTGCAATATAATACCTCCATCGAACGTGCATATTTTCACGGGCCGACGTATATTTTTAATAAAGAAAGTACGGTTTATTGTGAAAGTGGTTTTTACGATACGAAATCAGGTATTGCGGTTTTCAATGAAAATGTAAAACTTGAAAATCCGCCGCAGGAATTATTTGCCGACAGCATTTATTATAACCGCGAAACCGGCATTGGAAAAGCATTTGGAAATATTGCATTCAGGGATACGGCGCAAAATGCACTGCAGTACAGCAATATTGCCGAATATAATGAGATCACAAAAACAATTGTTTCAACCAGCGGATCCATGGCGGGTTTTATTATTGAAAATGACACCTTGTTTATTTCAGGAGATACGATCCGCTCCATTACCGACAGCCTGAACAAACGCATCACACTTGTTTTTCATCATGTGAAAATCTATAAAACGGATATGCAGGGCAGATGTGATTCACTCACCTATTCCGATCTGGATTCAACGATCCGGTTATTTAAAGCACCGGTATTATGGAGCGACAGCACTCAATTCACAGCGGATACAATTGTGCTGTATATAAAAAATCAAAAACTGGATCAGATACATTTATATTCAAACGGTTTTATTGTAAACGAAGACGACAGCCTGATCTATAACCAGGTGAAAGGACGAAATATATACGGTTATTTTGTTGAAGAGGAATTAAAAAAGATTGAAGTAAAAGGAAACGGAGAAAGTATTTATTACGGTACTGACGACCGCGGCGCCTATATCGGCGTAAATAAAATGTTGTGCAGCGATATTGATATTTACCTGGAGAAAAGGAAATTTCAGAAATTATCTTTCAAAACAAACCCCGATTCTGATTTCCAGCCGATGAAAGATATCCGCCCGGAGAATTTTTTACTGGATGATTTTGAGTGGGAATACGACAGCCGGCCCAAATCAAAATACGACCTGATGATCCAGGAATTTCACAGTGATGAGATGGAAAATCCAATTGAAGTTAAATCTCCCCAAAAAGACGGATAAGATTTATTTACAACATCCGGTTCTTCAATAATTAATGCATGTTTTAAACTCAGCGGCGCAAAACACATCGCCATGCGATGATCTTCGTATGTTCGGATGGAAATGATTTCTTCTGTATTTGTTTCACCTTTTAAAATCCATTTCCCGTCGTCTTCAAAAAAATCAACTCCGAATTTTTTTAATTCATCGCTTAATGCCTGCGTGCGGTCCGTTTCCTTTATTTTTAAACTTTCAACACCGGTAAATACCACTTCCACACCTAAAGTTGCTGCAGTGACTGCCACCGTTTGCGCAATATCCGGGCAATCGGAAAAATCGAATTCAAATTGCTTTTCAATAACTCCCGTATTTTTCAGGATCCATATTCCGTTTTCAAAAGAACTCTGCACGCCGAATTTTTTATACAGAGATGTCAGAATACAATCTCCCTGCAAACTTTTTTCAAATAATCCTGCAATCCGGATCTCCGCATTTTTATTCAAAGCTGCAATTGAAAAATAATAAGAAGCTGCACTCCAGTCGCTTTCGGCAACCATTGTTTTCGGTTGATACCTGCCTGGATAAATTTTAAAAAGATTCCCGTTTTCTTCGTACCGGATGCCGAGCTCGGCCATTGTCTGCAATGTCATGCGGATATACGGGTACGATGAAATTTTACCTTGTAATTCGAGTTCGAGTCCCTGATCAAGAACAGGTGCGATCATCATGAGGGAAGAAATATATTGCGAACTTACATCAGCACGGATCTGCAATTTCCCGCCGTTTAATTTTTTTCCTGCAATTTTTAATGGCGGATAACCTTCTTTTTCCAGATAGGAAATTTCTGCACCGATTGTACGCAATGCATCCACAAGAATTTTCACCGGGCGGTTTTTCATCCGCTCTGTGCCTGTAAGAATTCTCTCTCCCTCAAGAATGGAATAATAAGAAATAAGAAACCGCATTGTAGTGCCTGCAGCGCCTACATCATGTATTTCTGATTGCCCGGCAATTAATTTTTTAAGTGTTTGCGTATCGTCTGAAGGTGAAAGATTTTTTATTTCAAAAGGTTCTTTGCACAAGGCCTGCATCAGCAATAAGCGGTTGCTGATACTTTTCGAACCTTCCAGTTGTATCGTACCATGTATTGCATGTTGCGGTCCGTGAATGAAAATCTTTTTCACAAATCAATATAGAATTTTAATGCCTGATCAATAAATTTTTCATCTGCTTCGATATTGTATGTGCAGTTTCCGATTTCTTTCAGTAAACTGAAATGAATTCTGCTTCCTGCATTTTTTTTATCCTGGTGCATAATTTTCATAATTGCACTGAAATCGAACGCACCGATATGCTGTTTCGGAAAATGATTTGAAATATGGTCTGTAATGTCTTTCATATCTGCATCTGATAAACCGCAAACCGCATTTGATAAATAAGATTCGCAGATCATTCCGATGGCAATTGCTTCGCCGTGCAGTAAAGCGGGCGCAGTTCCCTGCAGCGAAATTGTTTCAATCGCATGGCCTATTGTATGCCCGAAATTCAGGATCTTGCGCATGCCTGATTCAAACGGATCCTCCTCAACAATATTTTTTTTAATCTCAACCGAGCGTTCTACAATCGGCAACCAGTTATGATGTTTTGTCAAATGAATTGATTTGCAAATATCCCAATACGATCTGTCGGCAATCAATCCATGTTTTAAGATTTCTGCAAAACCGCTGCGCAATTGTTCGAATGGGAGTGTATGCAGAAATTCAGTTGAAATGAAAATTGCTTTCGGATTCTGAAATAATCCGATGATGTTTTTGATCCCTTGAAAATCGACACCGAGTTTGCCGCCTACCGATGCATCCACCTGCGACAAAAGTGTTGTTGGAATATTTATAAAATCAAATCCTCTTTTAAATGTCCCGGCCGTAAATCCACCCATATCACCGATCACTCCACCACCTAAATTAATCAGCAGGCTTTTCCTGTCAGCACCGGCATCAATAAAATGCTGCCAGATATTCGAACAGGTTTCAATTGTTTTGAATTGTTCACCTGCAGGTATCGTGATCTGATGAAATTCTTTATATTGTTTTTCAATAACCGGGAGGCAGAAATGATTCGTGTGTGTATCGTTCAGAAGAAGGATATTTGAATAGGTATGCCCGGCAATAAATGCAGCGAGGTTTTGCTCCGCAAATTCGTTTGAGATATGAATTGAATAGTCCTTGAGTTGAATTGACTTCATTTTGCCTGCATCTTACAGATGCTCATAATAATTTTTCAATACTCCATGCTTCGGGCCTGTCGCTGAATAATTTCTTTGCTTTATCCCAGGTTGCATTAAATAAATCAGATTCACGGTAGGCGTCCAACGATTCGGGAGAATTCCAGGAGCTCATAGTGAAAAAAATATTCGGTTGTTCAGTATCCCGCAATAATTCAACCTTTGAACAGCCGTTGAATGACTCGATCAGCGGTTTGGCATTTGTAAATACCGCGATAAATTCACCGGTTTTTTCGGGATGAAAAGTCATTTTTACGATGCGTGTTATCATTCGAACTCAATTTGGATGGTGTCGTCTACATGCAAACCTAACAATTCGCTGGCATTTCCTTTATGAATGGCGATCTCTAAATATCCTGCCGAATTAAACAGGCACAATTTCTCGCCTTCCGGTACATCGCTGTATGTGTTGCTGATCTCATGAAATTCGTCGTTCTTTTTAAAATTGATCGAAAAATCGCGGCCCGCCCGTATTTTTTCAAACCGGTCTTTTGTAATATTGATCATTGCATTTCCAAAGCGGTCGACATACACCACATTTCCTTTCATGATAAATTCATTATCGGGCGGGCGTAAAAATGTTTTCGTTTCGATCGAACTGAGCAATTTTCCCAGCATTTGTATTTCAGTACCATTTGCCAATGCACTTGCCGCTTCCGCCAGTACATCTTTTGCAAGATAAAATGCTGCTTCGCTGCTGCGTGCAAGTTCAATTATTTTATCAGGATAATCTTCGAAGATCAACGAGAATAATCCATTATCCAATCCGATAAAAAAATGTTGTTTATATGCGATGGCAACACATTTGAGTGATGCTTTATTTTCTGCATGCACATTTACAATATGAATTGTTTTTTGCGGGAAATAATGCCATGCATTTTTTATTACAAAGGATGCCTGCTGGATATCAAAAGGTGCAATTTCATGTGAAATATCAACCAGTGTTGATAGTGGTGATTTGGAGAGGATACTTCCTTTTAAAACGGCGACATAATGATCTCTCAAACCGAGGTCAGTTGTAAGAGTAATGATCGCCATCCGTAAAGCTGGTTTTAATTTTGATTGTTTAATTTTGAATCCTCAAAAATAGGAGAAAAATTGATTGAAGTAACTATTGATTTGAACGGTATCCGCCCGATTGACTTTTATGGTGTGCATAATGCAAGACTCGGCGTGATCAAAAAAACTTTCCCGTATCTGAATATTTCAGCCAGAGGTTCGGAGATGAAGGTACGCGGCAATGAAAAAGATATTGAGGAATTTAAAGAACGGATTGAGGCGGTGCTGACGCATCTTGAAAAATTCGGGAATTTATCGGATGCAAATCTGCAAAGTATTTTATTCGGTGTAAAAACGGAAGAACTGGTTGACTTGCCGGATCTGCCTGAAGATGTGATCGTACATGGCCCCAATGGATTAATGGTGCGGGCTCGAACACCAAATCAAAAAAAACTGGTGAGCCTTGCCGATGAAAATGATATTTTATTTGCGATCGGCCCTGCCGGAACGGGAAAAACTTATACCGCTGTTGCATTGGCAGTTCGTGCCCTGAAAGATAAAATTGTAAAAAGAATTATTCTCACACGCCCGGCTGTTGAAGCCGGTGAAAACCTGGGATTTTTGCCAGGCGATCTGAAAGAAAAAATTGATCCTTATCTCCGTCCCTTGTACGATGCATTGGATGATATGCTGCCGATCGAGAAATTAAATTTATATATGCAAAACCGTGTGATCGAGATTGCACCGCTTGCATTTATGCGTGGACGTACTTTGGATCATGCATTTATTATTCTGGATGAAGCGCAAAATGCAACAGATGCACAATTAAAAATGTTTCTCACACGTATCGGCCCGAGTGCGAAATGTATTATTACGGGAGATCTCACACAAATAGATTTACCACGCAATCAAACCTCAGGATTATTTACTTCACTGCGCATCTTAAAAGATATCGATGGCATCGGCACCGTATTTTTAAATGAAAGTGATGTGGTGCGTCATAAATTGGTGAAGCAGATTATTCGTGCTTACGATAAAGAGAAACAGCGGCACGAGAATAACGCTGAAAATTAATTTGAAATTCATCCAGCAATTTAGCCGAATTATTCACTTCTGCTGGCCTATACATATTCATTTGGAAGTAGGCCATATTTTTTCCATTCATCAACCGGCAATGGAATTTCAATTATTTTTCCATGCGAAATATCGAGTACCCAGCCGTGTAATTTAGGATAGTTATTTGTTTTAAAAACTTCGTGCATGATCGATGTTTTGCAGAGTTGTTTTAACTGACGCAGTACATTTAATTCACTTAACCTATTTAAGCGTAAATCAAGATCATGAATTTCATCGAGTTCTTTTTTATGTTCCATCGAAATATCGCGGATATTTACCACCCAGTTTTCGACAAGGCCTGATGCCGTACCCTTATAAGCTGCTTCAACACCACCGCATTTATAATGACCGCAAATAATCACATCTTCCACTTTCAACACTTTAATTGCAAATTCCAACACCGATAAAAAATTCATATCATTTAAAAAAACCTGGTTGGCAATATTGCGGTGAATAAATATCTGCCCGGGTTCGGTTTTCGTCATTACGTCGATCGGCAAACGGCTGTCGCTGCAACCCAGATATAGAAACGGCGGGTTTTGGCCCTTTGACAAACGATCGAAATAGCCGGGTTCGGTAGCCAGTTTTTCTTCAATCCAATTTGAATTATTGGAGAGCAATTTCTTATACGCTTCTGAATGGTCGTGTGAATGCATATTGCAAATTTGCAACAAAAGTTTTCGGAATAAAAATGGAACAAAGGTTTGAAAAGTTCAAAGTTCAGGGTTCGGCGCTGCAGTCAGGGGTTTAATAATTGATACCTAATATTTATTTATACGTTATTAATCCACATTGATTAATTGTCAATACTTGAGATTTCAATCATCAATTTCTCTTACTCCTTACTCCTCCCTCCTTTCTCCTGCAGGGAATAATTCCTTTTTTATTTGCTGCATTTCTTCCTGCACTGCCTTTGACTGATCATCTTTTCTTTCGTTGAGATGCTCAAGAACAAGGTCATAATTTTTTTCATTCCGGTTCTGACTCAATTTATGCTTTGCGTCAATCCGGTCGATGGTAATTTCAAATGCTACCAATGCTTTTAAATGGCTGTGTATAAATTGTTCGTTTAATTGCGACATATCAAAAGGTTGCCTGGAGAATTGCTCATATCTTTTTGTTAAACGATCGAGCACGCCAAGCGCAGCTGTGTCATCCAGTAATTTTGCTTTCCCATATACATGAATGGCAATATAATTCCAGGTCGGCACATTTACATGATCGTACCAGGAAGAAGAAATATAAGTATGCGGACCGCTGAAGATCACCAGTATGTTTTTATCATTTGCAAAACTTTCCCATTGCGGGTTTGCTTTCGCCATATGTGTTCGGATAATTTTATTTCCATTTTCATCTTTTTCAATTTCTACAGGTAAATGCGTGGCAATAAATTCACCGTTCAAATCACTCACAACAATTGCAAACGGGTTTTCTTTCATGAAACGAAATATTTCATCTTCGTTTTGGAGTTGATTTATTTTTGGAATGTACATGTTGAATAGTATTGGGTAGTTGGTATTGAGTATTGGGTAGTTGGTATTGAGTATTGGGTATTGGGTATAGAGTATTGGGTATTGAAGCTGGTCTTGTCATCCCCCTCATTCCCCCTTCGAAGGGGGAAGCACTTCGCTCCAGACTTGTTTAAAATTTCAAGCAATTAATTTTCGTTTGATGCATATTCTTGTCGCTTTCTTACTTCTACTTTCTTACTTTTTCGTCGTTGCGCCAGCTACTTTCGCATAAGCCCGAATGCCGACTGTGGACTGCCCACTGAAGACCGGTTTACACTTTGCCCAAATATCTTTCCCTTATAATTGCTTCATGATGCAATGCATGCCCGGCAATTACATACGCAAAGGTTTTTACTTTCACCCTTCCACGGTTTGCAATGCCACTGCGGTTTAATAAAGTATCGTTCAAACTTTTGAATAATAAAATACTTGCATTGCGAACAGCTGCATATTCATTGATCATATCATCCAGACTGCGTTCATCCACATTTGATTCTTCAGCATAATCATTTTCTTCAAAGCCTGGTAATTCGGTTATATCGTTGCGGGCAAATGTGAGTGCACGATAAGTCATGATTCTTTCGGTATCGATCAGATGCTGCACAACCTGTTTAATTGTCCATTTCCCTTCAGCATATCTGTAGTCCAGTTTATCTGCCGGAATGGATTTTAAAAATGCAGCGGTTTCTGCAATCGTTGTTTTTAATATTTCAATCATATCGCCCTCGGGAACACGATTGATATAATTTAACTGATAGGGAAGATATTCACCTTCAATGGGCCTTGTCCATGTAAGCATAATAAAATATTTAAGATGTAAAATTGCATAATTGCATGCGAATGTATTATGCCAAAATCACTTTTAACGATCAGCCACCCGTATTTTTCCGGATGATTTCCGATTGTTTTTTTGTATCGGCGATGATTTGCCAGGATTTTATTTTCTCTCCTTCAACAATTGCTTTCAATGCAAGAGGTATTTTAAAAAAATGTTGCGCCTTACCGGGTAAATGACCGGTATATGTTCCTGATACTGTCCCGAAGCCGTAAATTTTTTCTTCCACGGCAAATATTTCTTCCATATCAATCCAGTAATCCGGCCAGACTGCGAAATAATCTTTCCAAACTTCAGTAGCAGATTCCAATCCGGTAAATTTATTTCCCTGTGCATCAACCAACACATGATCTTCCGTCATCATACTGCTTAATTCATGCGGCTGATGATCGTTGATCAGTTCTATAAATTCCGTAACCACATATTTTTTCATACTGTTAAAATACATTGAAATTTTAGAAATGAAAAAACTAAAAAATATCTTCACAAAAAATTTAAACTATGCCAAGAATAATACATTTTGAAATTCCTGCAAATGACCCCGAAAAATCGATTGCATTTTATGAAAAAACGTTCGGCTGGAAATTCAGCCGATGGGGAAATGAAGAATACTGGCTCGTTACAACCGGAGCCGATACCGATCCGGGTATCAACGGTGCGATCATCAAACGCAGGGCACCCGATATGCCGGTTGTGAATACAATTGATGTAAGCGATATCGATCAGGCAATGAAAGATGTGGAAGCAAATGGCGGTTCGATCGTTGTACCAAAAACCTCTATTCCGACGATGGGACATCTCGCATATTTCAAAGATCCGGATGGCATTATACATGGATTGATGCAAATGGATCCGGCTGCTAAGTAATGCACTGCACTTATTAAAAAGATACCCGCAAGAGTTTCAATTGCGGGTTTTTCTTTTATTTTTATTCCACAATTGAAAATCATGAGCACCTTCTCCAAAAAACTTCGCTATGCTTTCGATAATACGATGAGCAGAGGCACTGTTGCATTAATTATCTGGCTTGCAATTATTTCATTACTTGTAATTATTGTAGCAGCAATTATTTTATTGGTTACCGGCTTCACGCAACCCGAACAGGAAGGCCTGAATTTTATAGAAGCCGCCTGGCAAAGCTTAATGCGCACACTCGATTCGGGCACCATGGGCGGTGACGAAGGTTGGGGATTCAGAATCGTGATGCTGATGGTTACGATCGGAGGTATTTTTATCGTGAGTACACTGATTGGTGTTTTATCAAGTGGAATTGAAGGAAAACTGGATGAATTGCGCAAAGGCAGAAGTGAGGTGATGGAACAGGATTATACTTTGATATTAGGCTGGAGTTCAAAAATATTTACCATTATTTCCGAATTGGTAACTGCAAATGAAAATCAGAAAAAACCGCGGATCGTAATTCTCGCAAATAAAGATAAAGTGGAGATGGAGGATGAAATAAAAATGAATGTGGAGGACACGAAAAATACGAAAGTAATTTGCAGAAGCGGCGATACAACAAATCCGGTTGACCTCGGCATCGTAAATCCGAAAAATGCGAAGTCCATTATTCTTTTAGGAAGAGGAGAAAACGAAAGTGATTTTGAGATCATCAAAACAATTCTTGCCATAACAAATAATCCGGACCGCCGGCCCGAACCGTATCATATCATTGCCGAAATGCAGGAAACCCAGAATTTTGAAGTAGCACGGATGATCGCAAAAGAAGAAGCTGAATTAATTCTAACGGATGATATTGTTGCACGCATCATGGTGCAAACATCCAGACAAAGCGGCCTGAGTGTGGTGTATACTGAATTGATGGATTACGGCGGTGATGAAATTTATTATAAAAATGAACCCGCACTTGTCGGTAAAACATATGGTGAAGCGATCATGCTTTATGAATCCAGTTGTTTGATGGGCCTTAAAAAAGGAAACAACAGTATGGTGAATCCGATGATGAGCACAGTGATTGAGAGCGGTGATGAAATTATTGCGATCAGTGCGGATGATGATACGATCATTCTTTCCGGAAAATCGGAATTTGAAATTGATCACGCGGTGATCAATAAAAATAATATCCCTGCCGAACAAAAAGTGGAACGCATTTTATTGCTCGGCTGGAACCGCCGTGTGATCAGAGTGATCCGCGAACTAAATAATTATGTAGGGAAAGGTTCAACAATCCATGTTGTTGCAAATCATGCAAGGCCTGCAGAATTAAGTGATGAAGAATTGAAAAATTATGATAATATCCGTGTTGAATATATTCAGGCAGATACAAGCGACAGAAAATTACTCGAATCGATGGATGTATTTTCAGCGGATTATATCATGCTTTTCAGTTACGATATGGATAACGACATACAGCGTTCAGATTCCATAACTTTAATTACGCTTCTGCATTTACGTGATATGAGTGAAAAAGCAAACAAAGATTTAAATATTGTAAGTGAGATGCTTGATCTCAAAAACAGGGAACTCGCAGAAGTGACAAATGCCGACGATTTTATCGTGAGTGATAAAATGCTGAGCTTGCTCATCACGCAGGTTTCGGAAAATAAACATCTTATGCGTGTTTTTGAAGATATTCTGGATGAAGAAGGCAGTGAGATCTATATGAAACCCATCACAAATTATATTGCAACTGGAAAAGAAGTGAATTTTTATACCCTGCTGGAAGCCGGAAAATTAAAAGGAGATACCGTGATCGGCTACAGATTGATGGAGCATGAACACAATGCAGCAGAAGCTTATGGCATCAAACTGAATCCGAATAAATCGGAAAAAATAAAATTTTCGGATACAGATAAACTGATTGTACTTGCCGACGATTAATTTTGCGGCATGGGCATTAAGGACACATTCAAAAATATTCTCTCCGACACAAGCGGGCTTATCGGGGAAGGCTACAGCGATGCGGCTAATTTATTAAAGGATACACTCCATAAATTTTACGATGTCAAAAATATTACTGCTGAAAAGCTCGGCAGCCTTGCTAACGAATTAATTGCCTTATCTCCCATCATTGAGAAAACCGGCTTTCGCACAAAAGAAATTAATGTGGGTGTGAGCCTGCCTCCGAAAGTGGTATTCCATTTTGAAAAAGTTGCCGATGTGAGCAAGGCTGATATCAAAATTGTATTAGATGAAAATGCAGATAAGACATTATTAAAAGTGATCGTAAACACTTTATTATCTGCCGACGAATTTCAAAGCAAACTCAATCTTACAAATTTTAAATTCACAGAAATTGATATTGAAGTGGGTATTCCGCCACAGGTAAATGTTAAATTGGTGAATACATCAGAATAAATTTTTCAGGCAAATTCAATTATGAGTATTTTATCAATTTTGTCCAGAATGGCTGTTGCGGCATTTTTTTATTTTTTGCCGGATCTGTTTCTTGCATCAGGGGTTAAAAAGGCGTTTGACAAACACAGAAAACTTGCAGCACGGATCTACTGGACCATCAACCTGTTTATTTATCTGCTCGCATTTACAGGTATGCTCACCTCGCGGTATGTGAATGAAGACATGGTGCGTTTTAATTTATATTTCCTCGGTGTATTTGTCTCATTTTTATTTGCGAAATTATTTGCCGGATTTATTTTACTCGGAGAAGATATTTTCCGCATTCCGAAAAGCATTTTCACAAGGAAAAAAAGAAAAGCCGAAAACCCAGCTGCAAAAAACTGGATCAGCAGAAGAAAATTTATTTCGCAATCTGCTCTGTTATTCAGCACAATTCCATTTGCCGGATTTATTTATGGTATGGTGAAAGGGCGTTACAGATTTACCGTGCACAAACAGGAACTGTATTTTGCTGATCTTCCCGCGGCATTTGAAGGAATTACCATCACACAATTAAGCGACCTGCATATCGGCAGCTGGGATCATACGTCAAAAAATGAATTAGAAGAAATGCTCAGCATCGTAAAGAAATTAAATTCCGATATTTTCTTTTTTACCGGTGATATTGTGAACAGCCGTGCCGACGAAATGGACGGCTGGTTTGAAACATTTGATCATATTGAGGCGCCACTGGGAAAATATTCTATTCTCGGCAATCATGATTATGGTGATTATGCAAGCTGGAATTCGGATGTCGCGAAAGAAGAAAATTTAAAGCAGGTGAAAGCAATTCATCCGCGGCTCGGATTTAAATTATTGTTGAATGAAAATCATGCAATTGAAAAAAACGGAGAAAAAATATTTATAATCGGTGTTGAAAATTGGGGCAAAGGCGGATTTCAAAAATACGGGGATATGAAAAAAGCCGGCGCCGGATTAACACAAAATGATTTCCGCATTTTATTATCACATGACCCGTCGCATTGGGATGCCGTTGTATTAAAAGAAGAATTTCCGCCGCAACTCACATTAAGCGGACATACACATGGATTTCAAATGGGTGTGGAAGTGCCGGGTTTCCGGTTTTCTCCTGCAAAATGGGTGTATGAAGAATGGGCGGGTTTATATGAAAAAAATAATTTTAAAATATATGTCAACCGCGGATTGGGCACAGTTGGTTATCCGGGAAGATTGGGTATTTGGCCGGAGGTGACACAGTTTACATTGAAAAAGAAATAGAGTTTGAAACGAACAGGGACCTGCCAGCCGACGCTCAAGCCCATGCTGCGGCAGGCTGGGGCGCAGAGACGCGGTGAAATTTTATTTCAACTCAATGTTTGTTGCAGATATTTGTAAATAAAAAATGAAAGTAGTTTTACTTTGGAAATACTAAGAAAAATGCATCTAAGCTTTCCTTCCTTTTGCGGTAGCCTGCCCGCTGACTCTTGGGTCTGAGCGACGGCAGACGGGAACAGGATGAGGGCCTAAAAAGAATTAATTAATTTTATTGAATGGGATCAATTACTTATTTGTCGAGAAAGCTCAGAAACAATCCTACAGCAGCAGAAAGGAAATTATGGGAATTTATTCGGAACCGACAGATAAAAGGTTATCGGTTTTTAAGACAAAAGCCAATTGTATACAAGCAAATTGACTCATTGAGATTCTTCATAATTACAGATTTTATTTGCTATGAAAAAAAATTGATAATTGAAGTAGATGGTGGTTATCATAATACACAAAAAGATTATGACCAGGCACGGGATATCCTGGTAAATGAAATGGGTTTTAAAGTTCTTAGATTCGAAAACAAAGAGGTCATGGATCAAATCAAAATTGTCGTAGAAAAAATTTCGGCGGCCCTTTAGACCCATCTCTTATCTTCCCTTGAAAAAAGGGAAGACGATACTTCGAGGATTCTTTGGTAATTTATTAATGTTCGGTATTCATTTTAATTAATGCGTCCAGCGTTTGACAGAATTTGAATTTTGCAGACACTCAGTGAAAACGCGGCCTTACCGTTCTCCCTTTTTGAGGGAGAACAGGAAGTGGGTCTAACGAGTTGTAAATAATTTCCCCTATATTTATTTCCTAAAATCATCAAATGAAAAACATCTTCTCCCCTGTTTTTATTTTAATAATAAGCATTGCATGCAGCGCATGCGGTTCAAAAAATTTTGACAGTGAAAAAAGATTGCTGGTGATTCATCTTACCTCTCCGGATGGCGACCTGAATTTCAAACCAATGGAACACGAAGACAGCTCAGATGTGCTTGATTTTAAACCACCGGTATATTCTTATAAAGAAAAACCGTATTCAGGCAAAATTGCTTCGTATGCTGATAATAAAATTATGATGGAAGGAAATCTGAAGGATGGAATTGCTGACGGCAACTGGAAATTTTATTATAAAACAGGAAGTATTCAGGTGGAAGGGAATTATTCCAATGGTTTTGAAACCCGTTACTGGAAATCGTATTATGGAAAAGATCGTGTGAAAATTGAAAAATATTATGATGAAAAAGGATTTATGCTGATGCGCATGGAATTTTATGATAATGGCAAAGTAAAAAATTATCAGAATATTAAATGTCCGCAATACGGCAACCGCGAACGCCGCATTGAATTTAAATACAGTGGTGAAATTGATTATATCGACGCCGAACGTGAATTAGGGCAGATGGATGTGATGGAATTAAATAAATTATTGCAGAATGACGGGTTGAAACAGTGAGCAGTGGGCTGTCGCAGTAAGCAGTAGCCAGTCGCAGTTGGCAGTAGGCAGTGCTGTTCGGCGGATATTCTCTGCTCGTATCAAATGATTACTAAAAACAATTTGTCACCATGAGCTTGTCGAAGGGAGCTTGTCGAAGGGAGCTTGTCGTAAGGAGCGTGTCAAAGGGTTATTGAATTATGGTTCGGCAGGCTCACCATGACAATTACTTGAGCACGGAATTATTTCGTCGTGGTATGTAATTACTTCAAAAACGCTTTCCTTATTTTTACTAGTAGTTTTTAGTAATTAATTTTCGCTCTATCAAAAAGCATTTCCATATTCTCTTTATATTATTCACAGTATTTATCTCCACTGTGAACAGCCAGCAATTTTTAATGAATGCATATGGATCAAGGCAGGGGCTTGCAAGTGCGGAGATCTATACTTTATTTCAGGATCATACCGGATATTTATGGATGGGCACCCGCCTCGGGGTGAGTAAATTCGACGGATTAGAATTTGAAAATTTCAGCGGTGCAGGAAATTTTCGATTTGGAAAAGTTTTCTCAATCACGGAAGATGATCAGCATTTTATCTGGATCGGTGCAGAACATGGATTATTTTATTACCATGCGGGCAAAATAAAAAAAATTGAACTGGATCAATTTCCGGATGAATGGATCTATTCGGTACACACAGTGGATGGCACTTCGCTTTGGATCGGAACTGCAAACGGGCCGGTATTTATTGATGGTGTAACATTAATTAAAATTAAATCCGGTGAAAAATTATCTTATCATCTGTTTAAAAACTGGAGTGCATTTGCCGATCCCGGAAACCAGGTATTTGTAATTGACCATGATGATTACGGATCAATATATTTCGGCACACGTGGTTCGGTGATAAAATATGCAGATGAGAAATTCAATAAAATCTGGCAGAGTAAAGAAAAATCACTGGAAGATGTATCATCTGTTCAAAGAGTTGATGATACAACCGTTTATATTGCAACACGAGTCGGATATTTTTATAAAATAACTGGTACAAAAACGGATACGGTTCATGCGTTTACATATAGCGCAGGTATTGCGCATATTCCCGAAAAGAATGATTATGTGCTTGCCGTTGACAAATTATTTGAATGGAAAAATGAAGTGCCTCAATTACTCTACGATTTTTCTTCCAATGGTTATGACAATTTATCTGATATTTTAATCGACCGTGAAAATAATATTTGGGTAAGCACATGGGAAGGCCTCGTGAAATTGCGGAAAAATATTTTTACAACTTATCTGCCGGGGCAAACTGAAAATTTAAATGATATTTTTTCAGTGGTAACCAGGGAACATGGTTTTCCTGTTTTTGGAGGAAATAAAGGAAATGTAATTATTCCCGTTGATACAATTCCCGGAGATGCGGCTGATGGAATTTTCGACCCAACCAGCGTCAGATTTGAAAAATATCTTCCTGCAGGAATGAAACCTTGGGATCAGTCCGAAGTTTTTGGAATGTATTTTAATATCCCCGGAATAGTCTGGTTCGGCAGTGGTTACCAGGGCATCAGCGCATGGGATTATTCGAAAGGCAAACCGGGAATCATGTATCAATTCGATGAAACAAAATTGATGGACATGCACGGGCAGGGATTTTTTGAAGACAATAAAAATAATTTCTATTGTTTAAGTGAAGGAGGAGTAACACAAATATTGAATGCCGATGATCCTGCGCATGCTGATTTTACATATTATCCATGGCCGGTAGATATCGGCGGTCAATATTTAAAAATATTTGATCAGGTGGTAATGCCGAATAATGAAATTTACCTCGCAACAAATTTCGGATTGGTTTATTTTAATGGAGATACATTACTTGATGTAAAACTAAATGCAGCAGATCTTGATGATGCGATCATTACTTCAGTTGTTTTGATAAATGATTCAACGATATGTGCTGCAACCGGTAATTATGGAATTTTCCTTGTTTGCCCGGAGAAAACATCTGCCGGCGTTTTACAGCATATTACCGAAACGGACGGATTATTATCCAATGCAGTTCTTGATCTCAGATACGGCAATGGATTATGGTGTGCGCATTATAACGGATTAAGTATTCTTGTGGAGGATGGAAAACGTTTTAAAGTCGTAAAAAAATTAGATGAATCAGACGGGTTTTTGCCTTATGATTTTACATATATCAAAATGGCAGATTATGGTCCGGTTTGGCTGGCCACAACAAATGGCGTGCAGGTGCTGCATGCACTGGATGTTCCATTTAATACGATAAATGCAAGCCCTGTTATCAGAAATGTTTTATTATTTAACGGCGCTATGGATATTGCTGATTATGCACGTGATGTAGATCCGATAAACAACCTCGCTCATCACCCCGTATTGCCGTATAATAAAAATTCGCTGACCTTCCAATTTCAATCCGTTTCACTTACAATTCCCGAAAAAAACAAATGCCGCTACAAATTGACCGGTTACGATACCGCTTGGACCTATGCAGAGGGCTTGGACGAAGTAACGTTTGCAGCGCTCGCTCCCGGTGATTATGTTTTTGTTTTGCAGGCTGCAAATAACGACGGGTACTGGAGCACGGCGCTGGATACATATGCTTTTACTATTCAACCGCCGTATTGGGCAACATGGTGGTTTATTGTTTTAATGATCGTTGCTGTGTTTTTAATTTCTTATTCGATTTATAAATACAGAATTAATCAGTTGTTGAAAATAAATTCAATCAGAAATAAAATTGCCGGCGACCTGCATGATGATATCGGATCAACACTGAGCAGTATCAGTATGTACAGTGAGATCATTAATAATCAATTAAAAGAAAAAGCACCTGAGTCCTCAAATTTACTTCAGAAGATCAGTGAAAACTCAAAAGAAATGATCGGTAATATGAGTGATATTGTCTGGGCAATCAAACCATCGAATGATTCCTTCAGAAATATCGAGGACCGCATGTTCAATTTTGCAACAGAGCTTTGCAATGCAAAAGAAATTGAATTGCAGATGGCACCAAACAATGAACTGGAACATTTGAAAATTCCGATGGAACAGCGCAGGGATTTATATCTTGTTTTTAAAGAAGCTGTAAATAATGCTGTGAAATATGCAGCCTGCACAATTCTTTCCATTCGCTTTGAAAAATTGAGCAATCAAATTCAAATGCAAATCAAAGACAATGGAAAAGGGTTCGACCTCAATAAAATTCAAACCGGCAACGGCCTTGGCAATATGAAACGCAGAGCAGAAATGCATGGATGGGTGTTGGAGATAATATCCGATGAAGGGAAGGGAACGGAGGTGAGGTTGAGGATTTGATTTTCAGTTCTTAATAATTGGAATTTGTAAGGTAAAAAACTGCAGAAATTTGCCAATTGTGCGTTTTTTTAGCAACTTTAATATAATGCAAAAGTCAGGCAGCCCTATATTAAATTCAACTCAGGATTATGGTCCCTTCGGGATGTTGATGTCAGGGAGAAATTGGGCGTCTGGAAGTGCCTATAGG
>CAYXBK010000013.1:54102-140449 GCA_964463165.1 uncultured Chitinophagales bacterium | reverse complement strand
TGCTGGTTGTGCCTGTTAATGGAGAAACGGAAACATCTTCAACAGTGGATGATGCTACCAGATCAAAACGTGCTTTGTACGGATCGCCATCGAAATGAATTGTACCGCCGGGCTGTAAAATAAACCGGCGGGGGAATAAATTCTGAAACGAGAAATCATAATATCCTTCAGATATGCGCAGGTCGCCGTCGATGGTTACTTTACCGATCGTATTTGCCGTAATATGCAATGTGCCGAAACCCTTGCCTGATAAATATTCCGTTCCTTCGCTGTTGATCAGGATTTTCGCTTCAATGGCCGGCGTAATATTCACAACCAGATCTACATTTACAATGGATAAATTAAACTGATCGGGCAGCGTATCGGGTTGTAATACATTTATGAATTTGATGAAATCATGTTTTGAAACACTTGTTGAACCATATGCCGGTAAATAAAATACACTGTCGGTTGGCGTGGTTGCAACCTGTATCGTAAGATCGTCGAGCGCACCGGTAATATTTGCATCTACTTTACCAACTGCATATCCCCAAAAATCAGGATTTTCTTTTTTGGTGATCTTCATTAATTCCAATTTGTCGGATACAAGATGAAATTTTTTAAAATTCCAGTTCGAAAAATTATTGTAGGTAATTAATCCTTCAAGCGTTCCGTTGTTTCCCAATTCGTCTTTTATATTTTGCTGCGGTATCGAAATTTTATTTTTATCAATATTTATGGTGAGCAGATCAAATAGATAAGTGCCGCCGATATAATCCACTTTTGCACCGCCCTTTTGCACTTTTAAATCACCCGCCATACCCAATCCATTTGTCGGGCCGTTAATTGCAAGGTCGCCGTAAATATTTCCTTTCAGATTGGAAACAATACCACGCATAAACGGCTCTGCAAGCGAAAGTGGTGTGCCGGTAAATTGCAGTGAAAGTGTCAGATCATCGGCAGCTCCGCCAGAAGGTGGTGTATAAAATCCGCTTGCATTAAATCCGTATTTTCCTGAAAGGCCCGCTGTAATTTTTATTTTATTGCTTTTTGTTACACGTGCAGCACCTGCTTTTAATGTACCGTATGTAGTGCCGTTCACTGCAAATTCATTTATTTCAACACCACCGATAAATGTGGGTGATTCAAAAACATTTCCGATCGTAACTTGCCCGTTCATAATGCCGCCTACATTCTCACCCGGTAAAATAAAGGCTTCGAAAATATCGTGCACCGGAATATTTTTGATATTTAATTTCAAAACGGTATTGTAAACCGAATCGGCCGTACTTGATAAGCTGATCATCTGATCACCGCTTGTAAGCGTGAAATTTTCAGCAATTAAATTATGATCGGCAATTTTTAATGAATTGTTCGGCAGAATATCCCACCGGTCGCTGTTGTAAAAAATTTCACTCGGCAATATTTTTAATGCAATCACATCTTTTTCGAATGCAATTTCACCATGCAGGTCGAGGCGGTTGGAATCCACGTCGCGGCCCACTTTCAAAACATAGGCGAGATTATTATTTGCAAAGGTGCCTTCAAGTGTTGTTGACGGCAAATATTCTCCGGGACTATACCAGGTCCGGTTAATATGTGCGAAAAACTGCAGCGAATTATTTATGGTTTTATTTTCAAATAAAATCGTATCGAATCTGAAGTTCTGATATTTTAATTGCTGAATGCGGATACGTGTATTAAAATCATTTTGCACGGTATTGATATTCCCGGAAATATCCACATTGCGGATGATTTGTACATCCGGATAAAATATGGCGGCCAGCCTGTCGGCATTTTTTACTTTGATGGTGAAATCCAGGTTCTGATCGGCAAGATGCACCGAATCATCATTCTTTGTATAATAATTTATGAGGTGATTAATTGTTGCCGGTATCTCACTGGTAATAAAATCACCGGTAATTGTAAAGTCGATCAGATCTGAAGCGGCAGAAATATTTTTTACACCGTTTGCATAAGTGGAAGTAATTGTGAGTGTATCCAGTTTATAAATATCGCGGCCTTTGGTAATGAATAAATCGCCGAAAACAGCTTTGCCGGTCAGATCGTCAACATTTTTTCCGCTGGCCTTCATGCTTGCATTTCCGATTACGGAAACTTCTTCAGGGTAAAAATGCAGCGGTTTTAAATTCGCCCTGAACGTACTTGCAAAATCATATGCAGGCAAGGTATCCGAAAAATCTACAAGGCCGTTGAATGTCATCACGATATTCGGATCATCCACATTGAAATTCCCCTCAAAGAATTTATTTTTTAATTCACCTTCTATTTTAATATTTGAATAATTATATCCGTTGAATTCAACAGAGCGGATATTACTTTCAAGTATAAATCCGGGTTCGTTGTTGGTTATGCCGCCGTCAATTGTTGCATCCATACTCACCTTACCGAGCAGTTCGGGTTGCATCACAATGGCACCCACATTTAATTGGGTGGTATTAAATTTTCCGGCGAATTGCATGTCTTCCGTCGCCTTGTCGTAAATAAAATTTAAATCCGTTGTAATGGCACCCTGACTTGTTTTAAAATCGCCGAAAGCAACCAAATTGTAAACAAATCCCGTAATGCGGCCGTTATAATATACTTCACCTAAATTTTTTATTTCGTCCGGCAAAGTCCCGCTGCCGATCAAATCATCCAGCTGATTCATATTTGCATACATCGGATCGAGTTCAACATCCAGAAATGTTTCATCGATATATGGAAGTCCGCGAATTGTAATATTTCCTTCAAGGCCAGCTATATCGCCCACAGATGCTTCAGTTTCCCTGAGTTTTAAACTGCTGATCGGCCCGGAAACAGTTGATGAAATGGAAATCAATTCATCAATTCCTTCCAGCGATGAAGTGAAATATGCAATATCTTTTGTTGCAATTACCGCATCCACCAGATCGGCCCGCAAACGAATATCCGTATACAATCTGTCGAAATCATTTAACGTGTTGAACGTCATCGCAAATTTTTGCTGAATATGCGAATTGGGGGTTACAATTTTTAATTGATTGCAGGTGATTTCGTAAGAAGAAAAAAGTAATTTGGTTTTAAATGTATCCACTTCAAAACCCGATTTATCTTTAAATGCAATCTGATTAATATCTGCAAAAACAGAATCGCCGGCATATAAAATATCCGACATATTGATATTGATGCCGGTAAAATCAAGGTCGGAAAAATTCATCCCGGTTGTTTCAGATGTGGAATTTTCACTGAAATAAGCAAATGCACAATCTTTCAATAATAATTGTGTTGTTTCCATTTCCCAGTCGCCGAGTGCGATATGAATTGTGTCGAACGATTCTTCGTGTATATTCGGGATCGTATCATACAACGAAGTGTATTTAAATTCAACTTTCTCCAGTTCAATTTTTTCGAGTGCGAGAATTTCATCTTCCAGATCAATCCTGTTGATTAAAAATTCCGCATTGCCGATATGCGATTTATATTCTTCTGCACCTACATTATTTCTGTAGATGAATCTCGTATTTTCAATTGTTATTTTATTGAGATGAAAATCAAATGCCGTTGCCGAACTTTTCGGTGCTGTGGTATCCACCACAATATTTTTTTTCTTTGAACTGAATGATTCGGTAATAAAACTGAAATTATAAAGTGAATCGGGCAGGTTGCGGTTGATATTGATAAAACCATCCTGAATTAAAATATTTTTCAACCGGATATTTTTATTGATGGGATTGATACTGCCGATATTCAATTCAAATCTCCCTGCATATAACAGCGTATCTTTCTGATGATCTTCAATATACAATCCTTCAAAAACCAGATGGCTGAGCAGGTCGATATCCACCCTGTCGAGTTCTACCCTTGTTTCCAGTTTATCGCTGAGCCATGAAACGGTTTTTTGTGATGCCCAGTTTTGCACTGCGGGAATCCGGATCAAAAAGAAAAGCAGGATGAGTAGAAGCAAGACACTGCCGATGAAATACAAGAAGAAATTTCTTATAAATCTGTATACCCGCCAATATCTTAAAATATCCCGCATTCAGTTGGTTTCTGACCGTTAATTTTGCGTCGTTAAGATACAACGAAACTATGCCGGTGACAATTTTAGGGATCGAGAGTTCATGTGATGAAACAAGTGCCTCTGTATTAATTGATGGACAAATTGTTTCGAATGTTACGGCCAATCAAACCATTCATGCAAAATATGGTGGTGTTGTCCCCGAACTCGCTTCCCGTGCGCATCAGGCAAATATTGTTCCTGTGACCGATGCAGCATTAAAAAATGCAGGAATTTTACCGAAAGATTTAAATGCCGTTGCATTTACGCAGGGCCCGGGCCTTCCCGGCGCATTGATGGTGGGAGTGAGTTATGCAAAAGGCCTTGCACTTGCATTGGATATTCCGTTAATTGCAGTCCACCACATGCATGCACATATTCTCGCACATTTTATTGAGGAACCTTTCCCCAAATTTCCATTTTTATGTTTAACGGTGAGTGGAGGACATACACAAATTGTGCAGGTGAATGATTATCTGGAGATGAAAATTTTGGGGCAGACAATTGATGATGCAGCCGGAGAGGCATTTGATAAATCGGCAAAAATGCTCGGATTAACTTATCCCGGAGGACCGATGATTGATGAACTTGCACAAAAAGGAAACCCGGCAAAATTCAAATTCGCCGAACCACAGATTCGTAAACTTAATTTTTCATTCAGCGGATTTAAAACATCCGTATTATATTTTTTGCGTGATCAGAAAAAACTCCAGCCAAATTTTATTGAAGAAAATTTAAATGATCTTGCTGCGAGTATTCAGCATGCAATTGTGGAGATATTATTAAAGAAATTAAAAAAAGCATCTCTTCAAACCGGCATCAAACAAATTGCAATTGCCGGTGGTGTTTCCGCAAATTCCGGATTGCGAAAACAAATTCATTTACTTGGAAATGATTTGGGCTGGAACGTATTTATTCCCAAATTCGAATATTGCACAGATAATGCAGCGATGATTGCCATGGCGGGATATTTTAAATATCTGAAAAAAGATTTTGCAGATCAGAGTGTGGCGCCGATGGCGAGGATGGAATTTTGAAGTTGGTATCAGGCTGCAAGTATCAGGTATCAAGTATTTGCGGCAAGCTGTTATCTCAAAATGAATATCGAATATCCAACAAGGAATAATGAATATTAAACGGCTGACGCAAAATAAGCTGGCGCAGCAATCATTCGCAAACGACATGAACACATGAACCTGCCGGCCGACGCAAGGCGCATGTGCTGCAGCAGGCGGGCACCCGAACACACGAACACATAATATGACCCGCATCCAACTCACCTTCCCAGCGTCAACAATTTTCTCCACCACCATCCCGGTGCGCATAACCGATTTAAATTATGGCAATCATCTCGGTAATGATGCGCTCATTTCTATTTTGCATGAAGCGAGAGTGCAATTTATTGCATCGATGGGATATACGGAATTAAATATGGAAGGTGTGGGAATTATTATGGCTGATCTTGCGGTACAATATAAAGCCGAAGCATTTTATGGAGATACGTTGAAAATTGAAATTGCAGTTGAAGATTTTACACGAGTATCATTTGATATATATTATAAAGTAAGTGCGGGAGATAAAATTATTGCAATTGCAAAAACAGGAATCGTGTGTTACGATTATCAATTGAAAAAAGTTGTTGGAGTGCCTCAGGTATTTGTCGATAGGATTTCACCGCAATGATGAATTATCACCGGAAAATGTGGAAGAATTTTCCCCAATACGGGGTATTTTGAAAGGTTAAAACATATTTATTCTTCCAAAGTGTGTCACGTTTAACCATTGACAACACTGCATTTCAGCAAAATTTAAGATTCATTTTCCCCGCCCCGGCATTTTGTTTGGATTTTATTTTTCGAATCAAACAGAAGCATTATGAAATCGAAATTAAAATCAATAATGATGTTGCTCATGATTCCTCTAATGATTTTTATCTCCGGCTGTACGACAGAACGGGTTGTATATGCAGAGCCGGCTCATAAGGTGATCGTTTACAAACACCGCCCGATAAAAATTTATCATGTAAAACCACATCGCCACAGGGTAATTTATTATTACCCCGGTAAATAAGAACAGTTACGTATTCCTTTCATATAAATTCCTGATACAGAGTTGTATCGGGAATTTTTTTTGTTAATAAAATAATTTTAAACCTTAATAATCAATGCAATTATTTGATCAATTAACCCTTCGACAGCCCTTCGACAGGCCTGCCTGCCGATGCTCAGGGCTTGCGCTGTGGCAGGCAGGCTCAGGGTGACAAGTCGGGAGGGAGGCTTCCCATACAGTTTGAAGTCTCTGCCCCACGAATTGTCTTGGTGAGCTTGTCGAACCACCGAACCACTTTTCTTTTTTGAACAGCCCTTCGACAGGCTCAGGGTGACATATCGTGCCGGATACTTTCCACATATGTTTAAGCCACTACCCTCGTAATGAAGCCAGGAATTATTAGCAAAAGCAAATCATTCGCAAAAGACATGACCACATGAACACACGAACACGTGTGCACCTCCATTCCGTCACAATATCCACAACACCGAAACAAAAATAATTTCGATGCATGCATCTAATTGTTTTAATTTGCAGTCTCCCTTACATAATTCACACATTTCTCTTTCACACACATTTCTCAATTCACACGCAATTACCCATTCTTCACACGCAGATTTATTTCTCGTCGGCCCACACATTTGATTTATTAACCCGCAATTGAAAAAAATCAATTGTACAAACGAAACGAACAGATATGGGAAAAGTGTTTCACTCCGTACTGCTGTTATGCGCAGCTGTATGCCTCCTCACAAACCACACTTTTTCACAAATTGACGATTGCTCCGCTCACCCTACAGATGAAGTAATGCATGATGAACATTGCGCCGTATTTGCACTTGTGCCTGAAGACGGTGCAACGCATATTACAATTGCAAACGGTTCATGGTTCAGTCCATCCACATGGAACACAGGATCGGTTCCAAATGCAGGTGCAAATGTTTTAATTGATTCCGGATTTACGATTAGTTATGATGCAGTAAGTGAAACAGAAATTGATTGGGTGCGAGTAGAAGGCACACTTAATTTCGCATCTAATATCAACACGAAATTGAAAGTAACCACATTTGTTGTAGATCCTACAGGTTATGTTAATATCGGAACGGCAGCAGCACCCATTGCATCTAATGTTACTGCAAAAATTATGTTTTCAGATCAGGGGCCGATTGATATTTCGATGGATCCTTTTGAATTTGGAAAAGGTTTGATCAGCCATGGATTTTTTACAGCAAATGGCTATTATAAAAAACCATATTGTGCAATCACCAAGCAATTAAATGCGGGTGCAACAAATCTCAAATTATCAGAAACACCAACCGGATGGCAGGTGGGCGATGTGATAATTATGCCGGGCACAAATGCAAGTTACTACGGCGATTTTGAAGACAATACAAAATTTCATGATGAGGAATTAACCATTACATCCATCTCCGGAAAAACAATTTATTTCACAAATAATGCAAACGGTTCCAATTCGCTTTTATACGAGCATAAAATGCCGACAGGCTATAGTTTGAAAATGTATGTTGCAAATACAACAAGAAATATTCAATTCTCATCAGAAAACTTTACAACTATTCCCACAAATCAGCGTGGGCATGTCATGTTTATGCATAATGTGGGGGCATCATTAAAAAATGCTTCATTTATCGGATTGGGCAGAACAGATAAAAATATATTAGTAACCGATCCGGTTGTTGATTCACTCGGCAATCAATTAAGTGGCGGTGAAAATGTTCGCGGTAGATATGCATGTCATGTGCATCGTGCCGGTACAAATAATATCGCAGTAGTTCCGGTATTAATCAGCGGATGTGTTGTCTGGGATGCTACAAGCTGGGGATTTGTAAATCATGCGAGTAATGTGAATTGTGATGACAATATCGTATACGGATTTGGTGGTGCCGCATTTGTTACTGAAGAAGGTAATGAACTTGGTTCTTTTAGGAGAGATATGGCAATAAAAGGACTCAGAGCAACTATTGTAACTGATATTATTGCACGCACAGCAAATTTTGATTTCGGCTCCGAAGGAAATGGATTTTGGATGCAGGGCGCAAATGTTTCTTATGAAAGTGATATTGCAACAAGTTGTTCGGGAGATGCCTATAAAATATTTTCCGATGATGCAAGTATGCCTCCGGAACATCAATTGAAAATTCCAAAAGCAAATATTTTAAATCCGATAATTTGCGGAATTGATGATTCCATTTATACTGCTGTTGTACCTATGCGACAATTTAAAAGCTGTATTGCTTATAATTGTATGAGTGGAATGGCATTCTGGACACATTTATTTAATTCTGATAATATCGGAGATTTTTCAACAATTCAATACGATCCCTACACGCATACTGTTATGAGTGTGGTAGATGATTTTAAATTCTGGAATTTATTATCAGCAGGAATTTCAGTTAAATATTCAGGGCAGGTTGAATTTAAAAATGGTTTATTGCTGGGAGATGTTACAAATCAATATGCGGGCAGTGGATGGATCACAGGAAATCCTTACGGTGGTTATGCATTTATTACAAGTACGGTAACCGGACAAATTAATTATAATAATCTGACAGTTAAAGGATGGAAACGTGCGTTGATCGCAGGCCGTTCAGATGATTTGCAAAGCGGAGATGATTATGAATACAATTATCGCACCTCAAAAGTAATTGGCGGTGTATATAATAATAATACGTATAATATCTGGCCGGAAGAAGGAACAGATATTTATGGCGCATCAGAATATTTTAAATTCCCGAAATATTTTGATATTTCAGGCGCACCTTCATTCACTGCAATTACAGCGAATGTATTGCCTGTGGCAGATTTTTCTTATGCAACTTCCGGTTGCAACAGCGTAAAATTCAATGCAGCATTATCATCGGATGCTGATCCCGGAATTATTACACCGGGTGCAGGAAACGGAATTGCAGCGTATGCCTGGAATTTCGGAGATGGAACAACAGGAACAGGTATGGACCCCGTTCACGTTTACGTTTTACCGGGAACATATAGCACAACTTTAACTGTGTATGACAGCCAGGGCCAGACAAGTTCCGTTTCAAAAAATATTTATGTAACAACGGCGCAATATGCAAACACCATGTTGAATTCCGGATTTGAAACGGGCCTGCTGGAGGAAGTTCCGTCGGTAAACAGTTCACGGACAAATGTAGATGTTGGATGGATGAAAAAAGGTGAATGGCAGATCGTTGGTGGAAAAGCAACAATTTATAACAGCGATAAATGGGAAAGGCCATTAATTCAGGTTGTAAAAAATGATCATGCATTAAAAGGTACCGTTGAATTTTCTTTCCAGGCAAAAAATACAGGATTGGGTGCTGCCGGAAATCCATTGGTTGCAGAAGTGGTTGGTGTAAACGGCGAATTTCTGGACCCGGATGTGAAAATTGAAAATAATATTCAAAAATGGGTGAACAATGATCTTACTTTTTCAAAAACATTATTGTATTCACATAATTATGGCACTTCGGAATTTAACTGGCAAACATTTTCTGCAAATATTAATTTCGGAAGCGGGTATGATTATATCGTTGTAAAATTTTATTCAACAGGTGTGAAGGCAGGGCCCGGAGAAATTCACGGGATTGATAATGTTTGCCTGCCGTGCAATTGCCAGACACCCGAAAAATTATTCGAAGATGAATTAACACCCACACATGCAATGCTCATCTGGGATAATGTTGGATCTGCACAATATCAGATGCAGTATAAAACCACAACAGGAGGTGCATGGACAACAGTGACAGTTGAAAATACGTATTATGAATTGTCGTCTTTAATTGCAAATACATCTTATTCTTGGCAGGTGAAAGCATTATGTGATGGTGTGTGGACGGCTTATTCGGACGAAAGAATTTTTCTTACACCTTCTGCCGGAACATCCTGCACTTCACCCACAATTTTATCAACCACCTTAATTACTGCAACAAAAGCAACATGCAACTGGAATACAATTCCGGGTGCAACACAATATCAGATCGCATATAAAAAATTAACGGGAGCAACATGGACAACCGTTAATACAACATCGAATTATTATCAATTATCCGGATTAACAGCATTAACTGCTTACCAATGGAAAGTGAAGGCAGAATGCCCGTCCGGCTGGAAAAATTTTACAAGCATAATTGATTTTGTTACGCTGCCGTTAAAAGATGAAGCGGTTGCAGATCAGGAAACCGGCACGATATCAATTTATCCAAACCCGGTAACAGATCATATTTCGGTTGTATTTAATGAACCATCAGATACCTATCAAATTAAGATCACTGATGTAACGGGCAGGCTTATAAAAGAAATTGCAGCACCCGGTGCAGGTAATTCAAATATTCAGATTGATCTGCGTGATGTTCCTGTCGGAATTTATTTTCTGACGGTTTCTGCAGCCGGAACTATTTACGATACCAAAAAGTTTATCAGGCAATAAAACATACATAGTTAGTAATGTAACGCCCCGCAGAAATGCGGGGTCTTTTTTTGCCATCTGTTAAAAGTTGGGGAGATTTTACCCAGGTTTGTTGACAAAATTCTTTTAGATCTCTGATTTTACCGTGATTTATCGCATGGCTTATTATTTGACCTACCAGAATTAATTAAAATTTTTACTATGAAGAAACTCACCCTGTTAGCAATCATGTTTTGTGCAATACAATTTGCACAGGCACAATCTCCTACCGATCAGGCACTCGGAATCCGCTTCGGCGGCGGAGACGGTGTAGCAGCCGAAATTTCATTTCAGACTTTTATCGGTGGAAATAACCGTCTCGAGTTTGATCTTGGTTTTGAAGATCATGGAAATGATGATGTAAACGGTTTTAAATTTTCACTTTTATATCATTGGGTTGGAGAAATCGGCAGCGGATTTTATTGGTATGTCGGTGCCGGTGGATCATTAGGCGGCTGGAATGGAGAAGATAAATTCGGCGGTGACGATGATATTAATGACGGATTTTTTCTGGATGCAGATGGCCAGTTAGGAATTGAATACTATTTCCCGATTCCTTTGCAATTGAGTTTAGACCTGCGCCCTGAGATCGGATTGATCAATGATGATTTTGATTTCGGTTACGGTTTCGGAATAAGATATTGTTTCTAGATCTTAATTCACCTATATATATGAATGTAAACCCGGATTCGTGAACGTCCGGGTTTTTTTTATGTCAATTATTTTTTACAAAACGCAAATTGGAGAGGCCATTTTCATTTGCGATCGTAATGAAATAGACACCGCTTGCAAGGCCTGCAATATCAATTTGTAGAATTGAATTTCCGGACACGCTAAATCGCTCAATGCAGGAACCATTTAAATCTGTCAAAGCAATTGTTGATACAATTTCATTTTTACCGGATTGCAGATAAATAAAATCGGATGCGGGGTTTGGAAATAATTGAAATGTATTTCCTGAAATTGTTTCAATTGCGGTTTCCTGTTCGCAAACCAGTGCTGTGGCAAGAAATGCAGAACGTTCGTCGACAAAAGATTTTAAACCATATATTGTTCCGCCTCCCGGCCCGCCACCGCCTGTAATATCCGTTTCAATATTTGTTTCAAAATCATCGTTCGAATACATTTTATTAGCATCTGCATAAACAAATGGCTGTATTAAATTATATAAATCTGCAATTTCCGGATCAAGGTATGCGGTGTTGAAATAGGCTGATTGCAATTCGCAATAATAATTTTCATACTGAGATTTTGTAGCATCAATTGTAAGAATGCGTTCATATAATGGCCGGCTCAACGCATAATAATACACATTCAATTCCGTGAGCGGACTTGCTGCACCGGCGGAATACGAGCCAAATGCCTCATTGCAATCCCAATTGATCCATTCCCAAACGCCGGATGAATCTTTATTGTAGATATAATAATTTCTTGCTGAATTTAAATAACTGTCGAGGTTCGCAAACATATCGTATAACACCATACTTTTCATCAATTGCTCCACATTGAAATGCATACTTAAATTCGCGGAAAAATCAGCATCTGTTGAATTATTAATAAAATCAATCAGGTCAATTAAATCGCTCCAGTTATTTTCGTCTTCATTATTTTCAAGTGTATATCTGCCCGTATAATCCGGTTGATCGGTTCCGTAATACACTAAATCAGCTGAACTCGGTGGGCCACCCATACCGAAAGCATCGCCCGCTTTAAATAAATTTTCAGATTTATCATCAAAATGCGTTTTCAAAAATTCATCATCCACCTGTTCCACCATTTCGTAAAATCCCCAGAATGTTGCATTCATATAAACATTTGCATAATTCGCCCGCGGTGCATTGATCCCTTCGGTTTTGCAGATATCATAAATTATTTTTTCACGCATGAAGGTTGGATCCTTAAAACAATTATTGAAATTCAGTTTGCGCAATCCATCATATTCAAGGCTGTCGTTGTACCTGTTGATATCAATTTTAAATGATTTTTTATCTCCGGGATGCCCATAACTTGAATTTCCTTTTAAGCGCACACCCACGCCGGGAAAAATATAAGTTCCTGAATTGTCAGTTGCAGTTAATGTTGCTTCCATATATGTTTCGGTAGAATAATATGCGACCAGGCTGTCCCAGAAGGAGGGTTGATCAAATTGCAATTCGATGGTCAGCACCTGATCATCCGTAAATATCTGGTCGCCGGGATTTTGTGAAAAAACAAATAAAGCAGGAGTAAAAAGGATAAGGAAAAGGATCGTTCTCATATGTAAATTTCAACTAAGACTGTGAAAATATATGAAAGTTTAAAAGGACTTTAAAAAAGTGTTGCGAAAATTCCCCGCTTTTTTAACCTGCACCTCCGATTTCTGCGTAAATCCTCATACTCCTGTTACGGTAGAATGTTTGCTACCTTATAAAGGAATTCAACGCATGCATACCCAAATTCCTGAAATTCATCAATTTGATATTGTCGTGATCGGATCCGGCCCGGCCGGTGCGACTGTGGCGAGAATTGCTGCGAGCCAACATCTCAAAGTTTTAATGATCGATAAAAAACAGGAATTAGGTGCACCTGTTCAATGCAGCGGTGCTGTGAGTGCACATGCAATCGAACATGTCGGTCTACAACCTGATGGTGAATTTATTAATGAAGAAATTTATGGATTCCGCATATTTAATGCAGCCGGGGTATCAACCGATCTTGATTACAGGCAAATAAAATCTGATAACTATGGCCCTGATAAAAAAGGATTAGGTTATGTGGTTGACCGCCGGAGGTTCGACAGATTTTTATTGACACAGGCAGAAAGAGCTGGTGCTGAAGTATGGCTTAAAACAGAAGGATTAAATTATTATCCGCAGTCAGATGGTACTTGTTTAATTGAAGTCCGCAGATTCAATGAAAATATCACGATACAGGCGCATATTCTTGTTGGTGCGGATGGATTGCAATCGCAGGTAGGTAAATGGGCTGGATTGCACACGCAAATTAAATTAAATGAACTGGCGAGTTGCCTGCAATTTATTACCGATCGAGTTGAAACAAACGGGTTGCTGGAAATTATCACCGGAGATCGATGGGCGCCTGGCGGATATGGCTGGATATTCCCCAAAGGGCATGGTTATGCTGAAATTGGAATTGGCGTAATCAGATCATCCACAGGGAAAAACCCGCAATGGTTTTTGGATCAGTTGATTCATCATTCATTTTTAAAGCAGCGTTTTAAGCATGTGCGCATTCTCGAAATTCAGGGCGGAGGAGTTCCGCTTGCCGCACCACTCATAAAACAATATGCAGATAATTTAATCCTTGTTGGTGATGCTGCACGACATGTAAATCCCATAACCGGTGGTGGAATTCATACTGCATTAGCCGGTGGAAAAATTGCCGCTGAATATATTTCGGGTATCATAAAAAATAAAATACTTCCCTCAGAAGAAAATTTAAAAGGTTATCAGGATAAATGGCTGGAAGAACTTGGAAGTAAAATGTGGAAATTATATGAATTAAAAAATACGATTTTTAAGACAAAGGATGTCGAATTGCGGGATCAATTATTATTTAATACAATGTCTGAATATTTCAGCCCTGATTCCGAATATAAAAAAATATAAATATGAGTCACCACGAACAAGTATTATTCACGATCGGCTGGAATGCCTGTATCCACTGCGGTGCCTGCGTTGCAGTTTGCCCGCAAAAGGCAGGCTTTATCAGCAGCTTTGATACAATTGCAGTCGACACAATTTGCGATATCGCCTGTATGGCCTGCGAAATTATTTGCCCGGTGAGCACGATCTCGCATTATTTGCCTGCAGGAAATTTATTAACTGAAAATAATTCAAGATTATAATATGCGTCTTATTCAGCATAAAAAGGAAGCGTATTGGTTTTACAGTTTTTTATCCGTGTTTTATGATAAATATGTAAATCCTCTTTTCTGGACCGAGGCGATGCGTGACCGGTCGCTTGAACTTGCAAAACTCGATGCGGGTAATTTAAAAACAATTGATGTGGGATCAGGAACAGGATTTACCACAGTTGGAATTACAAAACTTGTACGCTCTGAATTCATCACCTGTCTCGATCAAAGCCCGCATCAAATGAAAAAGGCAAAACAAAAACCCGAATTAAACGGATGCAGATTTATATTGGGTGATGCCGAAAATATTTCATTCCCTCCCAATTCATTCGACAGATATATTTCTGCAGGAAGTATTGAATATTGGCCCGATCCGCAAAAAGGAATTACGGAAGCCATACGTGTTATTAAACCGGGTGGCGTCGCATTAATGATCGGACCACTTGAGCCCGGTAATCGCCTTGGAAGATTTATTGCAAATACATGGATGTTATTTCCAACTTTGGAACAATACAAAACATGGTTTGAAAATGCGGGTTTTGAAAATATTGAAATCAAATATATCCGGCCGCAATGGTTTAAGGGTAAATATGAATATGGTCTTGCAATTGCCGGTACTAAACCGCAGCATCTGCCAACCATCAATATGCCTGATGCAATTGAAATTGAAAAAAAATCTTTTGGCCGCGGTTTGCAATTAATCTGGAGAGTACTGCTCGGTTCCATCGCCGGATTTATTTTTATTCCTGTGGCTCTGTGGGGTTATTTAAAAAATGCATTTCATAAAAGGCAAAGTGAACCTGCCGAGAAATTAAATAAATATCAGATTGGTGCTATTGTCAGTATCGGGTTGCTGCTATTGCTTCTGTGTTATTTTATTTTTATTCGCTGATGAATGAATTGAATAAAAATATCGCCCGTTTTTATAATAGATCAACACAACTTTGGCTGGATGTATGGGGTGAACATATGCATCAGGGATTTTACGGAAAATCGGGACGTGAAAAAAAGAACCACAGGCAGGCGCAGATAGATCTCATTTCTGAACTGATTAATTGGGCCGCAATTGAAAAAGCGGACAATGTTCTGGATGCAGGATGCGGTGTAGGAGGGAGCGCAAGATATTTCAATAGAAAATTCAATTCACATGTAACGGGATATACCTTGAGTGGCGTGCAGGCAAATAATGCAAGAGAATTTAATCAGAAAAAAAGTCTGGGACATGCAATTGAAATCATTGAGGGTGATATGATGCAAATTGACCCTGAAAGAAAAAAATTTGATCTCATCTGGTCGCTTGAAAGTGCAGAACATATTGCTGATAAAAAACAACTCATGGATTTGTTTTACAATCTTCTTCTTCCCGGTGGAAAATTAATTATCGCTACCTGGTGTGTGCGCCAAACACCTCCCGATTTTACGAAGGAGGAAAAATCAATTATTGAACAGATCCGTAAAAATTATCATTTACCTCCGATGATTTCAATTCATGATCTCAACAGAATTGCGGAATCCGCCGGATTTAAAAATATTGTTGCCGAAGATTGGAGTAAATCGGTTGTCCCGTTTTGGAATGCCGTTTATACATCCGCTTTAAAATGGAAAAGTGTAATCGGCTTGGTCAGGGCGGGCTGGCCGGCAATAAAAGGTGCGTATACAATCCGGTTTATGCAGAAAGGATACCGGAACGGTAGTATTCAGTTTGGTGTAATGAAAGCAGAAAAATAATGTCGGTATTAAAATCATTTATCGCATTTTCACGTCCCCATACAATTGCAGGGACAATACTCAGCGTTACGTCGCTGTATCTGATCGCAGTTGCATTTTCAGGAAACGAAACGGCTTATCTTCCTGATTTGATCCTTACGTTATTGAGTTGTCTGGGGGCAAATATATTTATCGTGGGTTTGAACCAGATAACTGATGTGGAAATTGATAAAATAAATAAACCATGGCTGCCGCTCGCTTCGGGAGCTTTTACCAAAAAAGGTGCGTGGTGGATCATTCTAATTTCCGTATGTATTTCAATCGGCATTGCGATTTTAATCGGCCGGTTTTTATTGCTCACCGTTCTGCTCAGTTTATTTCTCGGCACATTGTATTCCATCCCGCCATTCAGGTTGAAGCGATTTTACTTCTGGTCGGCATTCTGCATTATCGCAGTACGTGGACTGATCGTTAATTTGCTTTTGTTTCAGAATTTTTATTTTCTGATGAACGGCACCGTGCGTATCCCGGGAATTGTCTGGATATTAACGGGAACAATATTTATTTACAGTATTGTAATTGCATGGTTTAAAGATATTCCCGATATGGATGGTGATAAAAAATTCAGTATTCGGACGCTGAGTCTGCAATTGGGTGCTAAAAATGTTTTTTATTCCGGTAATACATTTTTGGTTTGCACAATTTTAATTTTGCTTGTGGTGCAGGCGGTTTTTGTTTTACCGGTTGACCGCATTTTATTTTCAGCAATGCATTTCGTTATGCTGCTGATCCTGCTGATCGGAATACGTATCACTGACCTCAATAATAAAAAATCTGTCCGCGGATTTTATCTCATCGTGTGGATTTTGTTTTTTCTCGAATATATCAGTTTCGGACTCGGTTGTTTCCTCTACAGCCAAATTTAATCACGCCATTTCAGCGTAAGTTTTGTAAGGTACTTTTTTCAGCGAGCTGATGATAAATAATTTGCCGGCATCTTCAGACTGAAATTGAAGTGCAGTTTCAGATTCGGCAACGAAGAAATCATTTGCAAGAATTTTATTTCCATTTAATTCAATTGCGCCTTTTATGAGATAAATTGAATGTATTTCATTTTCATTGAGTGGCAATGCATGTGTTCCGGCCCCGAAACTTATTTCTTTAATTGCAATACCGGGCGTATTCATTTGAAGAGGTGCATTTTCACCTTTGAGAATTTTTGTTGTAAAACCATTTTCTTTGATGACAGGAAAACTTTCTGCAGTATAATCATTATAACTTGCCGGTTCATTTAATGATTGATTGATATTCGGGTCGAACCAGATCTGAAAAATATGGCCGCCTTCAATTACTTTTTCCGCATGGCTGATACCGTTTCCTGCTCGGATGATCTGCACATCTCCTGCGTTTAAAGGGATCCAGGTTTTATTTTTCGTGTCATAATGTTCAATGGTTCCCTCCAGAACAAAGCTTATAATTTCAAAAGCCTTATGCGGATGCAAACCAATGGTGCTGGTCGTTTCTGCCCAGGCATGCGCCCAGTAAAACAAATTGGAATAAGGTTGTAGTTTGGATGTATCCGGACTGATCTGGATGGGTTTGTTTTCCAAGATCTCGCCATTATTGAAATTTCCTTTCACCTGCACACCAACAGGGTAAATGCGAATTGCCATAAAATAAATTTAATCAATCATACAGCATTCTGCGGTGAAAAGTTCATTCAGCGGAAGATAAGTCTATATCCCTCCATCCTGATAAAATCGCAACTTTAATATGCGTGCGTATGCAACAGGAATTCTGTTTAATGATGATAAACAGTTAATTGTTTATTGATTGTTTGATCATCAAACCGGATCGTAATAATGTAAATACCCTGTTCGAGCATAGAAGTGTTTACAGGCAATGTCTGATCACCTGAAAGATATCCATAATCTTTCGAGCCGACAATTTTTCCGGTAATATCCGTAATTGTCAAATGGGTATCAAAGCGATCATTCGTTGAAATAGAAACCGCGGCAAATGCGTCAGCCGGATTCGGATATATTTTTACGGAAGGAATTGCATGTAAATCTATTACCGCTTCAACAATTGTTGTATCGTTTGTACTTGTATCAGGCGTTTCACTAATCAGCGTTCTGAACTGCACTTCTTTTACATTAATCATTTTGGAATCTTTATAATCGTACACCATACCGATGATATTTAATTCATCCGTATCCCAATCATCATCAATTAAAATATCATAGCTTCTGTAAAATGTATCAAGATCATTTACATCAGACGGAATACTGCCTTCCGCACCATGCCAGGTATCAGCGAGATATCTTGCAACATGATCGTATACCATATCTTCTGCAGGCACCGGGCTCGGTAATAATTCATAGCCGCCCATATCACCAAAAGCGCCCCCTGCATATGCATTTGATTGATCAAAACCTGCAGTTGTACCGGTAACACTGTCTTCGGTGAGCACCAAATTAAACCGATAATCAATGTCGTTTAATTTGGTAACAAGCGTTGCCTTTAAATCAATATGTAAAATTCCGGTCGTATCGTTATAATTTCCAAAAACCCGGATACCTGCCGGAACAGTCTGATCCATGAAAGGTATTAAACGATATTCCATATCGATCGGATCAAAATAATATTTATGTTCACCGATGATGGATGGATATGCCGCACCTCCATTATAATTTAAAAAATTCTGATACGCATACATGGAAGAATCATAATTATTTACTTCCATCGGATCATTATTATGAACGGCGATACCGACAAAATCCTGCGGATATAATAAATACATGCTGTCCATATACACATGCCCGCGAACACACCATGAACACCAGGTGCCGGTTGCCAGTTCGGCGAGCACTCTTTTATCAGGTTTACTGCTGCAGCCGTGGAGATCGATGGATAAAGCATTATTTATGAGATAAGGATCTTCCGTATCATTCGGATCAATTGCAGATAATTCGACATTATATGCAAGAGGAGCGGCAGGCACGTAAGGAAGATCATGTGAAAAATGATAAGTTTCAAACGGAGCAATATCGAGACCTGAAATTTCGACTGAACTATTTATTATGCCGTCATCCCATTTTGCAGTAAATGCATGCAGATCTTCCGAACCATAATTTGTTACCACACCATTTAATGTGATGCCGGTTCCTGCAACAGTATATTTATTTTCAACGGAAACTGAATCAAGACTTATATCATTTTCAAACGGCTGAAATAATTTGACGTTATCGAGCGATGCTCCGTACGACCACCAGTCGCCGCCATCGCTGTAACGAAATCCGATTTTCACATTGCTGTATCCTGTATAAGCACTGAGATCATAATATTTTGTTTCCCACCAGCCCATATATCCGCCTGCACTGAAAGTCAAATCATCGAGCAGTGACCAGGAAGCGCCGCCGTTTGTAGAAATTTCAACTGAAAATTGTTGGGGTGTAAAATCAATAAAAGAATAATCAAAAATTAACCAGAGTTGCGTAAATCCTGTGAGGTCAACCGCAGGGCTTTTCAAAAAATCATTATTGTGATCGCAAAAACATTTATCATTTGTGCCGATGAAATTCCCATGTTCACGTACCTGATAAATTGCGCTCCCTAATTCATAATTATCTCCGAGCAACCAGCCTCCGTCGGCCGCCAAAGTGGTTTGCGTCCAGCCTGCAGGTAAAATAGCACCGTCAAACGGTTCATCAATAATATACTGTGCGTGTAAAGTTGAAATGAGAAGAAAGAGAAGAGGAGTAAAGCAATATTTCATAAGCCATGATTTAAGAGTATTAAAATTATACTCAAAATATCATTCTTTCATGGAAATTAAGTTAAAATTTGGCTACCTGATCCGGGGCTGATCAGTTTGTAATCAATGAAAATGAATAAATTCGTATCATGAAAAAATCAGGTATCTGCCCCAAATGCAGCAGCAATGAAATCTATACAAATGAAGACGAGCATAATCGCGGCGACAGGTGCTCAATTCCTGTTACCGGATGGAGAAGTTTTTTTGTGGCCGTTTATGTCTGCATGAAATGCGGTTATTTAGAAGAATATATTGCCGATGCAGAATGGAGTGACCGCAAATTGATCGACAGAATTAAAGAACGTTGGAGGAAGGTTTGAGTTAAGATTCCAGTTGGCAGTAGCAGTTGGCAGTTGTTAGTTGCAGCAGCACAATTAATTTTTAACAAAGCGCTCCGAAATTATTTCATGATTTTCTTTCATGAATTCAATCGAATAAATACCCGGTGATAAATCATGCACATCAATTTGAACTTGATTGAGATGATTTATTGTTGCGGATTTAATTTGTTCACCACTAATATTTCGTATAACAAAGCTCGCATAATCATCCTGCATTAAAATATTTATATATTCTGAAGCCGGATTCGGATAGATGAGTAATTTTGATTCTGCATTAAAATTTTCTTGCAGTGATTTGATATAAGCCAGACTGTCTGAGATATAATTGATGCCGTAATTTGTTTCCATCAAACGGGTATTTTCTTCTGCAACAAATGCAAATTCACCATCGCAAACAGGAGCGGTATCATAAACTAAATTAAATGGCAGCGGTAATGTTGTTTTGGATGGTGAAATATCGAACCTCACTGTATTACCGGATATCGGGTTAAAAGATTGCGTTGCAGTTTCGGGAAAAACTTCCGACCATAAACAGCTGTTTAATTCACTTTCTTCTGCACTGATCACAAGATCATTTAATCCAAATCCATCGGCTCCGTAATTTTTACTGTCGGCTATCCAGATGATTTCATGATTTTCTCTTGGAATATATAATACACTTGTCTGGTAATAACTTGTTGATGCACTGGGTTCTCCGTCTTTGATCCATTCCAAAACCCCATCCGCATTTATTTTCATCACACGTAAATGAAATTCGGGTCCTGAACCGCTCAAGCCAGAAACATATATATCGCCATCGGCACCTTCAGCAATTGAGCTATTTCCCGAATAACCGAATGCGAGGCTGTATGCTTCATTTTTATACGAATAAAACCATTCGGGATTTCCATCTGCATCGAGTTTTATTGCAAACGGGTCGCGAGTGTAAATTCCACCGGATGCATAAATTCCACTGATAATAAATCCGCCATCCGATGTTCTGAATAAATTATCAGAGGGCCCGAAATTATTTCCATAATATTTGATTTCATCCATCACACCATTTTCATCAATATGTCCCCAAAATAATTTACCGGTACCCTGATTGGATAATCCGCTTACATAAGCACCGCCGCTTCCATCCGGAACAATTCCTCCCGTTTGCTCGTCATAAAAACCTTCGCCGTATCTGTATTGCCATATGGGTTTTCCATTCCCTTTGATTTTCATTACTGCAATATCATCACCCGAGCTGATTGTGCGGAACCAGAATTTTATTAAATATTCATCTTTTGTTGAATCTGCCCTTACAATTTTTGCATCGAGAAGCCGGCTGCTTTTATAAATTTTGGAATAAATAATATTACCGGCAGAATCTGTGCGCACAAGAGATAATTGTCCGGCACCTGCAACCTGTGCAACACCGCAAATCATAAATTCACCATTTGTTGCTTCCGCAAAATTTAAATTTGTTTGCCCGCCTATATTTTTAATCCATTGAAGATTTCCGTATGGATCAATTTTGGCAAACATGCCGTCTCTGCCGCAGGCATAAACATGTTTATATTTTCCGACATACGACATAAATGCAAAACTGTAATTTGCATTTGTATTTCCATATTCATTTGTCCAATAGATCTGTGCCTGAAGAAAAGTTGTCACGGAAGAAATAAAGATGAGGAGTGCGATGTGTTTTTTCATTCACAAATGTAAAGACGGCACAATTGAGGTGCAGCAGAAAATTTCACGCAAAAATTGTAATTCAATTTAATACTTTCCTGCCCGTCAATGTGGAGCAATAAAAAATATTTTCTTTTTTCCCATTATCAAATCAAGTATTGTTTGGAAGAAGTCTTTGAAAGAATTCTGCACAATGAAATTTGCAGAAACAATGAAGAAAGAAAATGTAACGCCTTCTCTTCAAAAAAGAGAAGTGGCGGGATGAATCATGGAGAGGGATATTACTTTCTGCAAATTTCAAATAGTAGAAAAAATATAAAACAGTTTCCTTTTTAAATATCTAAATATGTTTGAATGAGGACTATGAAAGAATTGAAAAATTTGAAATGTGCAGAAACAATGAAGAAAGAAACCGAAACGCCTTCTCTTCAAAAAAGAGAAGGTAAGGGATGCGTCATGGAGAGGGATATTACTTTCTGCAAATTTCAAATAGTAGAAAAAATATAAAACAGTTTCCTTTTTAAAAATCTAAATATGTTTAAAAGAGGACTGTGAAAGAATTGAAAAATTTGAAATGTGCAGAAACAATAAAGAAAGAAAATGTAACGCCTTCTCTGCTCCAGACTCACCCTTTTATCCCTCTCTTCCCAAAAAAGAGAGGGACATTACATTGTGCCTATCTCACAAATTTGAAAAAATAATCCTCATTTTCCCATTTTCAAATCATGTATTCTTTGGAAGTAGTCTGTGAAAGAATTCTGCAAAATGAAATTTGCAAAAAAATATGAAGAAAGAAAATCTACCGCCTTCTCTGCTCTGCAGAGAAGGTAAGGGTTGAGTCAAAGTCAGACATTCTTCACTTCAGAAATCAATTTCTCAAGAGTTGCTTTTGCATCACCGAATAGCATGCGTGTTTTTGAATCGTAGAATAATTCATTTTCGATTCCGGCATACCCTTTTGCCATCGACCGTTTCATTACAATAATATTTTTAGCCGTATTCGCTTTAATAATCGGCATGCCGTAAATAGGAGAAGACGGATCTGATTCTGCTGCAGGATTTACAACATCATTTGCACCGATCACGATCACAACATCCGTGTTTGGCAATTGCGGATTGATCTCATCCATTTCTTTTAATTTGGTGTAAGGTACATCCGCTTCTGCAAGCAATACATTCATGTGGCCCGGCATACGTCCGGCAACGGGATGAATTGCAAAATTCACTTCAACACCTTTTTCTTCCAATACTTTTTCAAATTCGTGACACACATGCTGCGCTTGTGCAACTGCTAATCCATAACCCGGAATGATTGTAACTTTTTGCGCATATGCACACAAAATTGCTGTGTCGGTAACACTGATTTCTCTGATCGATAATCCTTCTGTTGATTTACCGCTTGCACCACCGCCACTGAATGCACCGATGATTACATTCCATAAACTGCGGTTCATTGCTTTGCACATTAATATGGTGAGAATTGTTCCGGCACTGCCGACTAAAATTCCACCGGTAAGCATCACCTGGTTATCATATAAAAATCCGCCGAATGCTGCTGCAACACCTGTAAATGAATTTAATAATGAAATAACAACCGGCATATCGGCACCACCGATCGGCATAACGAATAATACGCCATAAATTAAAGATGCTGCAAAAATGATCCACACGATCATATCTCCGCCAACCATTTCCGGTTTTACTGCACCAATCACAACAAGAGCGAGAATGATGAAAATAAATGTATTATTAAATATTTGCTGGAATTTACTTCCTACATCTTTTATTTTTCCTTCCAGTTTACCATAAGCGATCATACTTCCTGCAAATGAAACCGAGCCGATCATTAGTCCGAGAAAAATAATTAATCGCTCGCCCCAGATTTCAGGATGATTTGTCTGCATTTCCACCATTCCGATCAATGCGGCACAGGCACCACCCATTCCGTTAAATAGAGAAACCATTTGCGGCATCTGCGTCATCTTCACTTTCATGGCTGCAAAATATCCGATCACCGTACCAATTAAAATTCCTCCGAATATCCAGATGAGATTGCCGATTTTTTCACCTGCATGATCTTCGTGTAAAAAGATCGTTCCGAAAATCGCAATCGACATTCCTAATCCTGCAAGCAAATTTCCACGCTTCGCTGAATCTGGTTTCGACAACATTTTTAATCCGACAATAAAAGAGATACTGCCGAGGAGATAACAAATTTTGAGTAATTCGAGGTTGGTCATAAGTTGAGTGTTCGAGTGTTCAAGTGTTCGTGTCTTTTAAAATGATTTGTTGCGAAAGATTGTAGGGTTAGTTTGTCATGATTCCTGATTCTACTTTTTCTTCTTAAACATCTGCAACATTCTGTTGGTAACAACAAATCCGCCAACCACATTTAATGTTCCGAGAATTACGGCAAGAAATCCAAGCACCAATGCAAGCGTTGTTGTTGCATGACCCATTACAATTATACTACCGATGATCACGACACCATGAATTGCATTCGCACCGCTCATTAATGGCGTATGTAAAATTGCCGGCACATTGCTGATCAATTCAACACCGAGAAATGCTGCCAATAATAAAATATATAAAATGTCCCATGTATCGAGACTGGTTAAGAAACCGTGGATGTTTAAGAGCATGTTTTAGGTTTATGATTTGTTAATTATGTTCTGTGTTCTGAGTTCTGCGTTCTGAGTTCTGTGTTCTGAGTTCTGAGTTCCGGGTTGCTGCGCAAGCTACTTTTGTGTCAGCATCTTGATACCAGATACTTGATACTAGATACTAACTAACCAAACTCCCCATCACGGTTTTCACTCTTTCATTTTTAATTTCTCCCTGATGTGCGATACAGGTTCCGGTTACGAGATCATCATCAAAATTCAGGTTCACATTCCCGTCTTTATCAATAATTAATTTGATATAATTCAGAATATTTTTTCCAAACATTTTACTTGCATCATAAGGCATGCTTCCCTGCAAATTCGAATCGCCGATTATTGTAACACCATTTATCTGAATAGTTTTATTATTTTCAGTTAATTCACAATTACCACCTGTTGATGCAGCAAGGTCCACAATAACAGATCCCGGTTTCATTTGCATCACTGTTTCTTTTAATAATAACACGGGTGCCTTTCGTCCGGGTATTTGTGCCGTGCAAATAATCACATCTGCTTTTGCTGCATGTTCCTGCACTTTTGCCTGCTGGCGCTTTTTAAAATCTTCACTTTGTTCAACCGCATATCCACCTGCCGCTTTGTCTTCCGTTGCACCTTCCACTTCAATGAATTTTGCACCAAGGCTCAGCACTTCTTCTTTTGCCGCCGTGCGCACATCACTTGCTTCCACAACTGCTCCTAATCTTTTTGCTGTTGCAATTGCCTGCAATCCTGCAACACCTGCACCTAAAACCACAACTTTTGCGGGTGTAATTGTACCTGCAGCCGTCATGAACATCGGGAAAAATTTAGGTAAATGTGTAGCTGCGGTTAAAACAGCTTTGTATCCGGCAACTGTAGCCATGCTCGACAAAATATCCATCGCCTGCGCACGTGTGGTGCGTGGAATCACATCCAGACTAAAAGCAGTGACTCCCGCATTTAAACACTGCGTAACAAAATCAGTCTGCACCAGTGGATTAAATCCGCCGATCAGCACTTTGCCCTTCATCAATGCGAGTTCTGAACTGTCAACCGGATGGATCTTAATGAGGATATCACTTTTAGAAATTACTTCGCCGCGGGAAACAATTTCCGCTCCTTTCGCAATATATTCTGCATCCGGATAACTGGCCTGCAGGCCGGCATTTGTTTCTACTAAAATGGAAGCGGCTTTGAGGCCTTTGAGTGAGGAGATATGTTCGGGTGTGATCGCAACACGCTTGTCGGCCGAACCTTCTCCCAAAATTCCTATAATCATGAATTTTGGTTTTGGAAAGTTGCAAATATAGGGAAAGATGGAATCAAAAGAATTTGGTGCAGGTCACATTATGCGATTAAATCCAGGCAGCGCAGCTTTCTCCTTCTGAACGGCAGCCAGGCACTTCTAAATGAAGCCTCTGCGATGGTTAAACCTGATTTCTCACGATCTCATACATTTACATGATTCGCATTTATTTCTGTAAGAACACACGGATAGTTTTCCATTTTCAAAGCCTGTTTATTTCCATTTCTGTCATTTCACCTATTTTTAAGCTGCCAAAGGTTAAATCATGAAATCTCTCAATCACACAATTCTGTTTATATTATTTGTTATATCCGGTTTTGCGGCTACCGCACAATGGACAACCAGCACAGCTCTCGGTGCAAATGCAATTGATATTAAAACCATGGGGAATCCTGATGATATTCAGGCAATCAAGGATCGCAAACTCATCCTGATGACATTGTCGGAGGATCCTAAAGTGGTGAATAAATTTAAAAAAGCAGATGATACAACAAGTTTAATGGAATATCGTGCAGCAATTCAGAAATTCAATTCTGATTTAATTACGGTTGTTGATTCTATGTGGCCTTATCACAAAGAATATTTACTCATGCCCTATGATTCCATTCAGAAAATGGACAAAGAAATAAAGCCGCAATATGTCATGATTTATTTTGTGCGCTACGACACTTATATTGAAGCAGGAGAAACAAAGGTGCATACATCCTACAATGTGAATTGGGATGGTTATTTAATTGGCGGATCGAATTTATACAGCGAGAAAAATAAAAGTGATGTGGATTATTATACCGTGATGAAAATTGCACAGGTGGATGAATTCAGAAAATCACCGCCGTTTCAAATTGCAATGCCGCATATTTCGCCAACCAAACTGGATATGGTATTCGGCTTGAGTTATGCAGTCTGGTATTTAAATATGAAAAACGACAGGATGGAAGAAGCAGATCTGAGAAAAGCAATTGATGAAAATACAAAACAATTAAACGGGATCACATTGCTTATCAGCAGCGATGATATAAAATCGAAACTAGTTGATGATCCGTATAAATCCGGTTATCCATATCAATTCAATGTTGTTTCGCCCGAAATGCTCGAGCAGGTGATTATGTCAAGAATGCCGGGCTTCGCCTACCTCACGATGAATTGCAATAAAGCATGGATCACCAAGGCATCTACCGGCGAGCCGATGTTTATTTATCGTCCGTACGACTGGAATACGGATCTTCCTTTCTCAAAGGTTGGAAAGGAAATTCAGAAAATAACAGGCAAAACAAAATAAGCAGTGAAGAATTTCTATTTCACATAAATCACAAATTCATCCTTCGGAATCAGTTTTCCAAAACAGGTTAATTCAAATCCGTTTTCTTTTGCCAGAATTTCAAATGCATTTTCATGCCCTGGCGTAATTGCAACTAATAACCCGCCGCTTGTTTGCGGGTCGCATAACATATTTCTTTGCTGATCATTCATTGGCGATATTTTATGGCCATAACTTGCAAAATTTCTGTTTGTTCCGCCGGGTACGGATTTTAAATCGAGATAATAATTCAAAATGGATTTATCGATTGTGGGCACCATATCAAAATTAATTTCTGCGCTCAGATCCGATCCTTCGCATAATTCGGTTAAATGACCGCATAAACCAAAACCTGTTACATCTGTCATTGCTTCGATATAATTTAATTTACCGAATAATTCGCCGATCTTATTTAATTGCATCATGCTGTCGGGTGCGATTTCCGCATGCTCTTCTTTTAATAATCCTTTTTTCTGCGCTGTTGTCAGAATCCCTACACCTAATTTTTTTGTGAGATATAAACTGCAGCCAGCAGATGCACCTGCATTTTTTTTCAGATGTTGTAAATCAATTGTTCCCGTAACCGCCAAACCAAAAACCGGTTCAGGGCAGTCGATGCTGTGTCCGCCCGCAAGCGGAATATTTGCTTCTGCGCAAGCCTGCCTTGCACCTTCCAGCACATCGCCCGCAACTGAAGCAGGTAATTTATCGATCGGCCAGCCGAGTATTGCAATGGCCATGAGAGGGGTGCCGCCCATTGCATAAATATCACTGATCGCATTTACACTCGCGATCTTTCCGAATTTAACCGGATCATCTACGATCGGCATAAAAAAATCGGTGGTGGAAATAATGCCTGTTCCGTTTCCAAGATCGAAAACCGCTGCATCATCTTTTGTTTCATTGCCCACCAGTAAATTGGGGAATTTATTTTGCTTACCTACTTTCTGTAAAATCTCATCCAGTATTTTCGGAGAGATTTTACATCCGCAACCGGCGCCGTGAGAATATTGTGTGAGTTTGTATTTCGTATTCGGATGTTCGGGTGTTAAGGTGTTCAAGTCCATTTTCAATTTATTTACTTCACTGTTCAAATGATAATTCAATTTATGTTTTCTATGATTTCTTTTGTGTCTTTTGTAGTTATCTTATTTATATGTTTTAAAATTTCAACTGCATTTTTTTCCGGATCAATTTTTTCCATTTCTATTTTATGAATGAATTCCGGGTTTCTTGTGCTCAATCCGTAATCGTATGTTTTATCATAATACACTAATACAATTCTGGTTGATTCTGCTAAATTTCCCGTCTCATAATTTTCAAGTGCGGCTTTTGCATGCTGGCCACCCAATCGTTTTGTAATTTTTTTTACGGCGTTGATCACACCGTCCTTTTCAAAATTGCCATATGTATTTACGAGATAATTAATTCTTTCTGCAAGAGGGAAATCACAATAGGCAACGGGTGCATTCCGCATTTGTTTCCAGAATTCTTCCGGAATAAAAATCTGTCCGACCAAATGACTTTCATCTTCGATCCAGATTCTTTTTACCGGATTTAATTTTTTCAGCTCAAAAAATAAATCGTTTTCAAATTGCTCGGTGGATGGTTGAGGATCTTCTCCCAAATCACCGAATGCAGAACCTTTATGATTTGCAAGGTCTTCGAGATCGATGATTTGTTCACCTGCATTTTTCAATGCATGTAAAATTTTTGTTTTTGCACTTCCTGTTCTGCCTCCCAGAATAATTAAATTCCATTCTTTCGAAAATAATTTCCGCACTTCATTTCTATAGCGTTTATAACCGCCTTTTATAACCTGCGTTTTAATTCCCGCAAAATCAAATAAAGTTGCCATGCTTTTGCTGCGCATGCCGCCCCGCCAGCAGTGGATCGTAGCAAGCTTGAGGGTCTCACTTCGAGTGAGGCTCTCAAGCTTGCTGGAATTGAGGCCCTCACTCGAATTGAGAGCCTCAAAAAACGTAGCCATCTTCGGCCCCACAATCTCTAAACCTTTCAAGATTGCAGCCTGACGTCCTTCTTTTTTGTAGGTGATCCCCACAATTGCACGTTCTTCATCCGTAAAAAGCGGGATATTAATTGCACCCGGAATATGTGCATGCAGAAATTCCTTTGGCGAACGAACATCAATCACCGGAACTTTTTGATCCGAATCGAGATATTGCTCTATAGAAATTTCTTTGTACAATTAAAATTAGTTTTGCTGTAAAGTTAATGATGAAAAAAATCAAACTGTTTTTATTCGTTATCATTGTTTGGACTGTTGCTTTATTGCCCTTGTCAGCTCAACCCGGTTCTACTTTCCCAACAAATTATGTTTCATTGCGGGATTCAGTAATTACTTACAGGGCCGTTCTGCTAACCCCGGGTGGTGAATTGCCATTCAGCTTAACTATAGCGTTAAAGAATAATTCTATAATTGCAGAGATTGCAAATGGGCATGAGGTTATAAATCTTTCTTCCGACAATTATTGGTTCGAAGGGCATGGATGGTTAGATTTAAAATTTCCTGTCTTCAATTCCGAAATAATATTACCTTGGCCACCCGACACCAATAAAATTGATGGTTATTGGAGAGACAATTCACGACCTGGAAATTATTTGTTGGACTTTCATGCAATTCAGAATGAAAATTATCGCTTCGTAAAAAATCCGCTTCCTGCAAAAGCAAATATTTCAGGCAGGTACGATGCCGTATTTAAAGATGAAAGCAGCAGTGATTCAACCGTTGCCATTTTCGAACAAAAAGAAAATCATTTAACCGGCACATTTTTAACAACAACCGGTGATTATCGTTTCCTCGAAGGTGAAGTGAGTGCAGATAGTTTTTATTTATCCGCATTCGACGGCTCCCATGCATTTTTATTCAAAGGAAAAATTAATGATGACGGATCATTAGACGGCGGTTACTGGAGCGGCAAACATTATCACGCAAATTTCACTGCAACAAAAAATATAAATGCAAAATTACCCGACCCGAAAAAATTCACTTATTTAAAAGACGGTTATTCTAAAATTGAATTTTCTTTTCCGGATGAAAATGGAAAATTAATTTCTTTGGAAGATGAAAGATTTAAAAATAAAGTTGTCGTCATTCAGATCACCGGAACATGGTGCCCGAATTGCATGGACGAAACAAGTTATATGAGCGAAGTGGAAGAAAAATTTAAAAATAAAGAGCTGGCCATCGTTGCACTTTCATTTGAGCGGCAACCCGATCCGCAAAATTTTAAAATAAATATCGACCGGCTGAAAAATTATTTTGGAATTGATTACCTGTATTTAAATGCCGGCCTTCCGAAAAATGCGAGCGATGCTTTACCGATGTTGAATCGTGTAATGGGATTCCCAACTACCATCATCCTCAATAAAAAACAGGAAGTGGCGGAAATTTATACCGGATTCAACGGCCCCGCAACCGGGCAATTGTTTCTGGATTATCAAAAAGATTTTGAAGAATTGATCGATGCTTTATTAAGAGAATAAGTTCTGACTGCAGACCGAGGACTGTGGACCGAAGACTGATCAGTGGACTTTTTGCATTTCTTCAAATCTTCATATTATCTTTGCCGCTCGTTCTGAAATAATGAATTGAAGTTTGGCTGATGGTGTAACTGGCAACACGTCTGATTTTGGTTCAGAAGAGTCTAGGTTCGAGCCCTAGTCGGCCAACAAAAAAAGCCCTCTCCCCGAGAGGGCTTTTTATTTCTACTGCCACCAATTTTCCTTACGGCAGGTTATCCTTTGAGTTTATTAATTTTGCCGTCCTACTTTAAATTAAAAATACATGTCCATTAACCACATTGTAAGTTTGCTCGGCGACAAAGCGGATTATCTGCTTAACCACGAAAGCAAAACAATTTCCAGGAATGCACTCCATTTACCGGGCCCCGATTTTGTTGACAGGATTTGGATCGGTTCCGACCGTAACCCAAATGTCATGAGAAATTTGCAGTCGATGTATTCGAACGGGCGACTGGCAAATACAGGTTATCTTTCCATTTTACCGGTTGATCAGGGAATAGAGCATAGTGCAGGAGCATCATTCGCCAAAAACCCGATTTATTTCGACCCTGAAAATATTATTAAACTCGCTATCGAAGGTGGGTGTAATGCAGTTGCCACAACCTACGGCGGACTTGGAATTATTGCCAGGAAATATGCGCATAAAATACCGCTGATCGTTAAGATCAATCACAATGAATTTCTGACATACCCGAATAAATTTGACCAGATCATGTTTACTTCGGTGAAAGCTTGCTGGGAGCTTGGCGCAGCTGCAATTGGCGCAACAATTTATTTTGGCTCCGATGAATCAGGACGTCAATTACAAGAAGTAACCGAAGCATTTGAATATGCACATGAACTCGGCATGGCAACTATTTTATGGTGTTATCTGCGCAATCCTGCATTTAAGAAAGATGGAGTCGACTATCATTTATCTGCAGACCTTACCGGGCAGGCAAATCACTTGGGTGTAACCATCGAGGCGGATATTATTAAACAAAAAATGCCTGAAAACAACGGCGGCTATCTCGCATTAAATACAAAAGAATCGGCTTACGGGAAAAACGATAAGCGCATTTACGATGAACTGACGTCTGCACACCCGATTGATCTTTGTCGCTACCAGGTAGCAAATTGTTATATGGGAAGAGCAGGATTAATTAATTCGGGCGGTGCATCTTCTGGTGCAACAGATCTTTCAGAAGCTGTTACAACCGCAGTAATTAATAAACGTGCCGGTGGTATGGGATTAATTTCCGGAAGAAAAGCATTCCAGCGACCGATGGCTGAAGGCGTGAGTATTCTGAACGCAATTCAGGATGTATATTTGAGTAAAGAAATTACAATTGCGTAATTAGAGTCATGAATCAGGAGTCAAGAGTCAGGATGATTGATCAATTTTCAATTCGCAATTTTTTTCACTTCGCAATTCGCAATTAAATAGAATGGCTGAACAAAAATCTGAAAGATCAAGCTGGTTCAAAAGAAGCAGAAAGGGTATCGAAACCTCTACGGAGGAAAAACTCGATACGCCGGAAGGCGTATGGTGGAAATGCCCCGAATGCAAAAAAACCACAACAACGATCGAGTACAGCGAAAAATTCTGGTGCTGCCCGAATTGCGGTTATCATGGAAGAATTGGCTCAAACGAGTATTTTTCTTTTCTGTTCGACAATGGTGAATTTGAATTGTTGTTTGAAAATATCCGCTCAAAAGATGCATTGGATTTTAAAGATCTCAAGCAATACGACGACCGGCTGAAAGATGCCTGGAAAAAATCAGTTTATACCGATGCGATCAGCGTTGGAACCGGAAATATTGAAAGCAAACCGGCCGTGATCGCCTGCATGAATTTCGAATTTATCGGCGGCAGTATGGGAACAGTTGTGGGAGAAAGAATTGCAAGAGGAATTGATTATTGCGTCGAACACCATCTTCCGTTTATCATCATTTCAAAATCAGGTGGTGCAAGGATGATGGAAAGCGCATTTTCACTTATGCAGATGGCGAAAACATCCGCCAAACTCACCTTACTCGCCAAACATAAATTACCTTACATCTCCCTCTGTACCGATCCAACCACAGGCGGTGTAACAGCCAGTTATGCAATGCTCGGAGATATTAATATCGCCGAACCAAAAGCATTGATCGGCTTCGCAGGGCCCAGAGTTGTTAAGGAAACAATCAAAAAGGACCTTCCGGAAGGATTTCAATCGGCGGAATTTGTGCTTGAAACCGGCTTTCTCGATCTGATCGTTGAAAGGAAAGATCTGAAACAAACTCTTTCCACTCTTATCGGATCGATGATGTGAGGTGGAGGAGGAAGTCAACAGTACACAGTCGGCAGTCCACAGTCCACAATCTGCAGTCAACAGTCGGCAATCGGCTGACGCAATAATAGCCGGGTCGAAAGTGATAGGTAAGATGTATCACGATCGCCAACTGCGACTGCCAACCGAGACCGTCCATTTAACTTATACTTTGCACTTTCAAATCCTTTAGTCTATCTTTGCATCCTTTAATAAAAGTAGAGTTATACAATGTCGAATTTAACAACCGAAAAGAAGAAAGAAATTTTCAAAGAACACGGAGGCAGTGAAGCCAATACCGGTTCTGTTGAGGCACAGATCGCACTGTTTACACACCGTATCAATCACCTCACCGATCATTTGAAAGGCAACAATAAAGATTATGCGACAAAACGCAGTTTATTGATGCTAGTTGGTAAGCGCCGCAGATTTTTAAATTATCTTATGAAAAAAGATATCGCTGCATATCGTTTACTGATTGAGAAATTGAATATACGCCGCTAATCTTTTATGAACATATTGAAGGCTATGAGGAACAATTTTGTACCCATAGCCTTTTTTTATTACATCAAACCAGTAGGATCAAAGGTTTTCACAAGTTGGATTTATCCCGACTCCTGACTCCTGATTCCTGGTTCTATTTACTAACAAATGGGTGAGGAGTTTGATTAACATTATGCGCCCTGTGAAACCACCCCAAAAATTACTTCAAACTCCTGCCTGCATCCCGGCAGTCAAATGAATATACTGCAGGGAACAAAATGCCCGGTAAGGACGGGTTTTAAAACAAAATGATTCCAGTACCAATTACAAAAACCATTGATCTCGGCGATGGCAGAATGATCACCATCGAAACCGGTAAGCTTGCAAAGCAGGCAGATGGTTCTGTCGTTTTAAGACAGGGTGAAACAATGTTGCTTGCAACGGTTGTTTCTGCAAAAGAAGCAAAAGAAGGCGTTGATTTTATGCCGCTCACAGTTGATTACCGTGAGAATTATGCAGCTGCAGGAAAATTCCCCGGCGGCTTTTTTAAACGCGAAGCAAGGCCATCGGAATATGAAATTCTGATAAGCCGTTTAATAGATCGTGCAATGCGCCCGATGTTTCCGGATAATTATCATGCGGATACACAAGTGCTTGTTACGCTGATTTCACTCGACAAAGAAATATTACCCGACGCACTTGCATGTCTGGCCGGCGCCGCAGCACTCGCAGTTTCTGATATTCCTTTTAACGGACCGATTTCAGAAGTGCGTGTTGGCCGTGTAGATGGACAATACATCATCAACCCGACAAGATCACAACTCGAGAAATCGGATATTGATATGATCATCGCCGGAAATCACAAAGATGTTGTGATGGTGGAAGGCGAATTAAAGGAAGTGAAAGAAGAAGATATGCTTGAAGCAATTCGCATTGCACATCAGGCAATTCAAAATCAGTGTGAAGTGTTGGCGGAACTCACAAAAGCAACAGGAAAAGAAACCAAGCGTGAATACAATCACGAAACACATGATCCGGAATTGCGTGACCGTATGTGGGCCGAATTATATGAAAAGGTAAAAGCAGTTGCTTATATGCCTTCAAAAAAAGAAGTGCGCACGGAAGCCTTCAAAAAAATTCACGAAGAATTTCTCGCCACTTTATCAGAAGAAGATCAGGCTGCTAAATCATCCATGGTTGCAGGATATTATCACGATATTGAAAAACATGCAATGCGTGAAATGATCCTTGCAGATAAACAAAGACTGGATGGAAGAAAATTAGATGAAGTGCGTCCGATATGGGCTGAAATTGATTATTTACCTTCAGCACATGGTTCTGCAATTTTCACCCGTGGTGAAACACAATCTCTCACTACTGTTACACTCGGCAGCAAACTCGATGAGCAATTTATCGATGGTGTTGTGCACGAAGGAAATCTGAAATTTTTATTGCATTATAATTTCCCACCGTTTTCTACAGGTGAAGCGAAAGCATTACGTGGTTTAGGACGCCGTGAAGTTGGTCATGGAAATCTGGCAATGCGTGCGATTAAATGGTCGTTGCCAACGGATAATTTTTATACGATACGCATTGTATCTGATATTTTAGAATCAAACGGTTCATCTTCCATGGCAACTGTTTGTGCAGGATCACTTGCATTGATGGATGCCGGCGTGAAAGTGAAAAAACCGGTTGCAGGTATTGCGATGGGATTGATCTCTGAACCGAATATGACACGCTACGCAATTTTAAGCGATATCCTCGGCGATGAAGATCATTTGGGTGATATGGATTTTAAAGTTGCAGGAACTGCAGACGGAATTACCGCAACGCAAATGGATATCAAAGTGGATGGTTTGAGTTTCGGTGTTGTAAAAGAAGCATTGGAACAGGCACGCAGGGGAAGATTGCATATTCTCGGAGAAATGGCAAAAGCGATCAGCACGCCACGTGAAGATTATAAACCACATGCACCACGCATTGTACAAATTCAAATTCCAAGAGAATTTATCGGTGCAGTGATCGGGCCGGGAGGAAAAATCATTCAGGAAATGCAGCGTGAAACAGGTGCTGAAATTTCAATTGAAGAAGTAGGTGAATTCGGTATCATTGATATTTCATCTCCGAATAAAGAAAGTATTGATGCAGCAGTTGCAAGAATTAAAGGCATCACGGCAATTCCTGAAGTAGGTGAAGTATATGAAGGAAAAGTAAAATCAATTATGCCGTATGGCGCCTTTGTTGAAATACTTCCGGGTAAAGAAGGATTGTTGCATATTTCAGAAATCAGCTGGCAACGTCTCGAAAATCTGGATGGTGTTTTAAGTGAAGGAGATAAGATAAAAGTAAAATTGCTGGAGATCGATAGAAAAACCGGCAAATTAAAATTATCGCGAAAGGTATTGCTGGAACGCCCGCAAAAGCAAGCACCTGCAAATACGGAAAATAATCAGTGATAGCAATCACAGAATAATATAACTGCGCCGGAATTTTTTCCGGCGTTTTTATTTTCTGCAAACCGATTTTCTTTAACATCATAAATCATTTGTTTTTTTCGTTCTTGGAATGTAAACCCATTACATGAAATACATTCTGCTTTTCTTTTTCATATCACATCTTACTGCCGGAAATTGCCAATACGCAAACCATATCATTGACCCGGGTGATTCGATGCTTTCGCATGTTAAATTGTATCGATGGTATTCCTATGCACGACAGGATACGATCAACCCTTTTTCAATTTCAGAAACTCAATATGATTCAAGCGGTAAATGTATTTATACAATGCATAGGCAGGTAAAGAATGAAACCTCCCGCGAATATTTTTATTCATATTCCGGTTTAATACTAAATCATAAAACTGAAAAATATATTGCTTATAAACTCCGGCAAATAAAGGACGAGCATTATGATGAAAGAGGCAGAGTTCTTTACATGACAGATTCACTTTGGATACGGGGTGAATTATGGTCGGCAGAAAAAGAAACTTACAGATACGATGCTGATACAAATGTGCGCTATTATGAAAAAAGATCTATGAACGACAGCCTTATTTACAGTTTTAAATATATCGATGATCCTGTAAAAAAGATCAGCACTTCTGTTAATCTGATTTCTAATGATACAACAAATTGGTTTATGGATGAATACGATAATCGCCGGCATGTGGAAGAGATACTGATGGAGATCGACAGAATTAAATATCGTCATGCATATCCGCAGACAAAATATGATACGCTGTATACGACTCCTGAAAATTATATTATCCGCTATCTGAGAAAAGAAAATAAAAATGCAGAATGGGTGATCATCAGAAATTTTTTTTATTCAAACGGATTGCTGCGCAGAGATGAAATGATCAACGGCGGTATTGCAATTTTCCAATACGAATATTTTTGAAAAAGGAAGCGGTTCAGGTTTTTAAATTTACATCATCCCTGTATTTATTTTATATCATATTTTGGTCAGTTCATAAATTTCTCTGCAAATCCCGGTAACATTTGTAAATTAGACTCGTTAAACCTGTCAAACCAAAAAGCGGCCATGAGGCAACTCAAAATAACAGCAAGCATTACCAGCAGGGAAAACGATTCGCTTGAAAAATACCTGAGCGAAATCGCCCGCATCGAACTGATCAGTCCGGAAGAAGAAGTGGAACTGGCAAAAAAGATAAAGCTGGGAGATGAAGAAGCACTTGAAAAACTTACGAAAGCCAATCTGCGCTTTGTGGTTTCAGTTGCAAAACAATATCAGGGACATGGCCTTACGCTTTCAGACCTCATTAATGAAGGAAATGTAGGTCTTATAAAAGCGGCGCAGCGATTTGACGAAACAAAAGGATTTAAATTTATTTCTTATGCAGTTTGGTGGATTCGCCAAAGCATTATGCTTGCAATTGTTGAACAATCAAGGCTCGTGCGCCTGCCGCTGAATAAAGCAGGGAATTATGCCAAGATAAATAAAATCGCAAGCCAGCTCGAACAGGAATTTGAAAGAGAACCTACTCTGGAAGAACTCGCCGAGATCATGCACATGAAGGAAAGCGAAATTCAGGAAATTACAATGAACGGCACACGTCATATGTCGATCGATGCTCCTGTAAATAATAATGATTCGGATGAAGGATCGATGGCCGATCTGATCGCAGATAATGATAAAAGCTCAGAACCCGATCTCTCCGTTTTATCACAATCTCTGAAAGATGAAATTGCACTTGTATTAAAAGTGATCTCACCAAGGGAAGCAGAAGTTGTTTCAGCTTATTACGGAATAAACGGATTTAATCAGATGAATATGGATGAAATCGCCGCAAGATTTGATCTCACAAAAGAACGTGTGCGGCAGATTAAAGAACGTGCCATCCGGAGATTGCGGAAAGCAACAACAAGTAAATTGCTGAAATCTTATTTGGGTTGATTGCCAGTTGCTGGCTACTAGCTGCTAGATACTACTTTATCCCAAATTCTTTTCTGATCCTGTCAACAAAATCCAATTTCTCCCATGGGAATAATTCGACTTTGAGTTTTATTTTTTTTCCGGCACCGTCTTTAAATTCTTTCTCAACAATTTTCGGTTCGCGGCCCATATGACCGTAAGAAGCTGTTTCGTAATATATCGGTGTTCTCAGTTTAAACCTTTGCTCAATCGCATAAGGCCGCATATCAAAAATCTTATTTATTTTTTTTGCAATGGCACCATCTTCCATATTTACTTTTGCTGTGCCATACGTATTTACATATAAGCCTACAGGCTGTGCAACACCAATTGCATAGGCAACCTGCACAAGCACTTCATCACATAATCCTGCAGCAACCATATTTTTTGCGATATGCCGTGTTGCATAGGCTCCGGAGCGATCTACTTTGCTCGGGTCTTTTCCGCTGAATGCACCGCCGCCATGCGCACCTTTTCCGCCGTATGTGTCGACAATTATTTTTCTACCTGTTAAACCAGTGTCGCCATGCGGACCGCCGATCACGAATTTACCCGTCGGATTTACGTGTAAAATATAATTGCCGTCAAATAATTTCTGAATGCTTTTAGGCAATTGTTTTTTTACTCGTGGAATTAAAATTTCTTCCACGTCTTTTTTAATTGCAGCGAGCATTTTTTTCTCTTCTGCAAAATCATCGTGTTGTGTAGAAATAACAATAGCATCAATGCGCAATGGTTTCAGGTCATCCGCATATTCAACAGTAACCTGGCTTTTTGCATCAGGCCTTAAATAGGTCATTTTTTTTCCTTCCCTTCTGATCACTGCAAGTTCCGACAATAATAAATGTGCAATATCAAGTGGCAGGGGCATATAATTGGCAGTTTCCCTGCTCGCATAACCGAACATCATACCCTGATCGCCGGCACCCTGATCTTCTTTTTTTCTGCGCACAACACCCTGGTGAATATCCGGGCTTTGCTCATGAATTGCCGAGATCACACCACAGGAATTTGCTTCAAACATATATTCACTTTTCGTATAACCGATCTTGCGGATCACATCTCTGGCGATGCTTTGTACATCCAGATAAGTTGTGGAACGCACTTCTCCGGCTAAAACAACCTGGCCTGTTGTTACAAGCGTTTCGCATGCCACTTTGCTTTCGGGATCAAAAGCTAAAAAATGGTCGATCAATGCATCGGAAATCGCATCTGCAACTTTATCGGGATGGCCTTCGCTCACACTTTCTGAAGTGAATAAATAAGACATTTTTTTAAATGATTTAGGGCGCAAAGATAAAGGTGATGAGTCAGGTTCGCAAACAGGCATAACAGGTTCGTTTACCCGCCATGAAACTGTTCTCGATATCATGCATCCCCGTCGGGCTTGGGAGCCTCTCGTAATACGAGCATGCGTTTTCTTGATTTATTAAAAATATTGCGGCCTTTGTCAACGCCCTTGCGGATGAGTAATTGTTCATCTTCAGGTAAATGAATTATTTCCCGGCAATTCACCGAACAGCACCCCTCATATTTTTCCCTGCACGCAGCACATTGAATAAATAATAAATGGCAACCCGGATTTACACAATTCGTATGATTGTCGGCAGGATTGCCGCATTGATGACAAACGGAAATGATTTCATCACCAATTTTTTCTCCCAGCCTGTCGTCGAACACAAAATTTTTACCGAGGAATTTATTTTGCAGATGTTTTTCTTTCACATGATTCGCATAATGAATAATTCCGCCTTCCAGATGAAATACATTTTTAAAACCGTTGTGTTTCATATATGCGCTTGCTTTTTCACAGCGAATTCCACCCGTGCAGTACATAATGATATTTGCATCTTTTTTATCACGCAGCATATCAACCGCCATTGGCAATTGTTCACGAAACGTATCGGAAGGAATTTCAATTGCGTTTTCAAAATGACCGACTTCATATTCATAATGGTTGCGCATATCCACTATGATCGTATTTTTATCCAGGGTTAATTTATTAAACTCTTCCGCATCCACATATTTTCCTTTATTGCGCATATCAAAATTTGCATCACTGATTCCGTCCGCAACAATTTTATCACGTACTTTTATTTTCAGTACCCAAAAAGATTTGCCATTATCATTTACGGCGATATTCAACCTGAGCGGAGTGCCCGTAGCTTCTTCCGCAGCATTTGCATGTATCGTGTTTTGTTCCCCGGCAGGAATAACAGACTGAATATATTTCTTGAATAATTCAAAATTAAAATCGGGTACACTGATCTGCGCATTGATACCTTCTTCTGCAATATATATTCTTCCGAAAACCTGTAATGAATTTAATTCGAGATAGAGTGTATCTCTGAATTGTTTTGGATCAGCAATTGGAAAATACTGATAAAAAGAAATTGTAATTCTTTTAAAATCTTCGAGGTAGAGTTTTTCTTTTAACTCCTTTTGAGAAATGCGGTTATGTAAATAAGCCATATCAGAAATTTTATGATCGTATGCCTGACGAACAAAATCTCAATAAACGGTGCAAAGATACTATATGTAATCAAAAGAAAATGAAGACAAAATCATTCGCATTCCGGCTTGTATTTATCAATCCGTCTGGTTAATATTATACTTTCTAATCAAAACCATATCAAAATGAAAAAGTATATTACTCTCTCACTCATGATGCTGGGTTCGGCATGCATGTTTTCTCAAACGGTCATAGGCCGCACCTCCTATGATGTTCAAACGAACAATGGTTCAAAGCACCGGTTGATCGTTTATGATGATGCCACTATTTCTGCATCGTGGACAGGTTCGACAGATTTTTCAGGAGCGCTTCTTTTTAATGACCGCGGTATGTTTTTTAATCACCGCGATTTCGGAGGAACATGGGGTGCTTATCCTACAACACGGGTTGAAACAACAAAAACCGGGTTTGGTGAAATTATAACGGTTGAAGATCATGAAGTTGTATTAGCCCACGACGGTGCTGTTACTTCAATTCAATTGTATAAGAACACCGCACTTGGCGGAACAAGCTGGAGTGAACTTTCAGGATCGGATGATATCATCGGATTTTGGCCCTCTGCTTATTGTCCTGAAGGTACCAATGATATTTATGTTGTAAATGCGAATGCAAATCCTCCAACCGAATTGCGTTTTTCCCGCTCTGATGATGGTGGTTTAACATGGTCTGTCTTAAATACAACACTACCATATCTCACATCCGCTGAAGGAATTTTAGGATTAAGCAGCGGTTTACTGGCAGCAGCGGAAACGTATCAGATTGCAGTTTATGGAACTGACGTGTATGTGCTCTTTGGAATGGTAAATACTGATCTGGTTTTATTGCACTCACCATCGAACGGCGCAGTTGGAACATGGACAAGTACGGTTATTCATAATTTCCCTATCGACAATTATGATGGCCTGACACAAACAGATACAAATGGAGATTTTATTACAGATAAAATTGAAACAACAGATGGATATCATTATATGATGGTAACTGATGATGGAACCGTGCATGTTTTTTCAGGATATGCAAAAATTTATAACGATGGTATCGGATCATTCTGGTCTTATGATTATAATGATGCAATGTATATGTGGCATTGGAGTACCGGTATGGATGAAGCTGTTAAAATTGACCTTACCCTCGACTGGGATAATACAGACGGTTTGAATGACCCTGTTGCAGGGATCGGTGCATTGCGCACACAATATCGCTATGCAGGTTTAACTTCTATGCCGGGTGCAGTAATTAATGAAGCTACCGGCCATATGTATTTAACTTATACAATGCCGATCGAATACACAGATTTATTTGATGATCCTGCAAATTTTTCAGCGCAATCATTCAGAGATATATTCGGTGTTTACAGCGCAGATGGCGGTTCAACATGGTCAACTCCTGTTAACCTCACTAATACCGCAGAACTCCATAAAGAAAATGTTTATCTCTCAGTAAATCCTAAAGTAGTAACAGACCGTATTCACGTTTTATGGCAGCGTGATATGTATCCCGGAACTGCAATTACCGACGGAGATCTTGTCGACACAAATTATGTAATGTACAATGCATGGATTCCTGCAGATTTTGGCGACGTGGTTGTTCCGCCAACCTGCACTGCAGCAACCGGACCGGTTGGATTATATGCAGATGAAATTACATCTACCAGCGCAACAATGCATTGGGATGAAGTAGTCGGATCTTCACAATATGTACTAGCATTCTGGAATGCAGCAGCTATTGAAACTGTCGGAAGAAAACGCCCGACTACAAACTGGTTTGCAGCTTCAGAAGGTGTTCTTGAACCGGAAACAACTTATGGTTTCAGAGTGAAAAATGTATGTTATCCCGACGGTGAAATTTCACCTTATTCTGCAACAGCATATTTCACAACATTGCCTTTGAAAATGGGAGAATTTTCAAAATCAGTCATGATCTATCCAAACCCATCAAACGGTAATTTCAATTTGCAATTGAACGGTTATGAGAATAATGATGCGGATATTCTGATCGTGAATTCTGTCGGCCAGACAATGTATCAGAATCATATCACGATAAATGAACTCGTGCACGCAGAAAATATTGATATCAGCGGTATGCCTTCAGGTATTTATCATGTGTTGATTTCCAATGACGAAAAATCCATTACAAAAACAATTGTGATAGAATAATATCTTTCAATTGATGAAAACTCCGGTTGTTTGCAACCGGAGTTTTTTTTTGCCCTCTATTATTTGAATTCCTTAGAAATCAATTCCTGTTCTCTTCACTTGCTGATTTGTTAATTTCTTTTTAATATTACTTGCCAATTGTTTCTTTTCATCAAAAACCACATCATTATGAGAAAAATTTTACTCCTCTTTACATTAACTCTCTCAATTACCTCGCTCTTTTCACAAACAAATATCGGAACCACTACTTACGACGTTCAAACAAATAACGGATCAAAACACCGTATTCGGGTTTATGATGACGGAACGATTTCCGCTATCTGGACAGGTTCAACTGTAATGGATGGAATTTATTCCGACCGCGGTACTTTTTATCAGCATTATGACGGCGCATCATGGATGGCAGCTCCAACATCCAGGCTGGAAGGAAGCAGAACCGGTTTTAGTGAATTGATAAAAGTGGAAGATCATGAAGTTGCCATTGCACATGATGCAGGTGCAAATAAAATGCAATTGTATGCGAATGATGGAATTGGAAGTACTACATGGAGTGAACTTTCAGGATCAGATCAGATCAGAGGGATCTGGGCTTTCGCATATTGCCCGGAAGGAACTGATGATATTTATGTTGTAAATGCAGATACGCAAATTATTGCAGGATTGAATTTTTCCCGATCCGATGATGGCGGAAATACATGGAGCGTTTTAAATTACAGTCTGCCATATTTAACCGCTGCAGATGGAATGCCCTCCATTATCAATGGTGCCGAATCGTATCAGATTGCCGTTCATGGATCAGATGTTTATGTTTTATTCGGCCTGGTGAATTCAGATTTACTTTTATTGCATTCAGATGATTATGGCAATGACGGCACTTGGGAAAAAACACCAATTATTGATTTTCCTTTTGATAATTATACAGGAACAGTGCAATCAGATATTGATGGCGATGGTATAACGGATACAATTAATACAACCGACCAATATCATAATATGATCATTGAAGATGATGGAACGGTGCATGTGTTTTCACCACTTGAAAGAATTTACAGTGATTTAGGCGCATTCGGTTATATTGTAAATAACAGGACATCAGGAATCTGGCATTGGAAAACAGGTATGGCTGCTGCAGAAATAATAAATACCGAACTTGATATGGTAAATGAAGATTGTGCAAATGATCCATATGCCGGAATCGGTGCTGCCGTATTTAATTACAGATCGGCATCCATGGCTTCAAATCCTGCTGCAGCATGGGATCCGTTAAGCGGCAGATTATATTGTTTATTTACAATGAAAATTGAATACACAGATATTTTTGATGATCCGTTGAATCCTTCTGCAACATCTTTCAGAGATATTTTCGGAATGTTGTCGGATGATGGCGGAGCAACATGGTCGCTGCCGGTAAATCTTACAAATACTGCAGAAAGCGGTGAAGAAAATTTTTATTTATTTGTGAATGACCGTGTTGAAGACGGACAGGTATACGCGGTTTGGCAACAGGATAATGATCCGGGTACTACAGTAGGTGAAGGTGATCCGGGACATGAAAATAATATTCTTTTCAAAGCATGGGATTCGGAAAGTTTTACACCTGTGATGCCTGCTGCGAATTTTACTTCCGTTGCCGATTTAGCTGAAGTAACATTTACAAATTTATCAACGGATGCATCAGGATGTTATGCCTGGGATTTCGGAGACGGAACAACAAGTAATGAAATAAATCCGGTGCATGAATATGCTGTTGCAGGAACATATCTTGTTTGTCTCACTGCAGCAAACCCGTATGGTGAAGATGTATATTGCAGCGGTGTAACAGTTGCTCTGCCACCTGATGCAATGTTCACATATGACGGTGATCCGATCGTTACATTTACAGATTTAAGTTTAAATACGCCTACATCGTGGAGCTGGAATTTTGGTGATGGCGGAACAAGCACTTTGCAAAATCCGGTGCACACATTTTTATCTGAAGGCACATTTACAGTTTGTTTGTACGCAACAAATGGTTTGGGAATGTCGGCTTATTGTTTACCGGTTACAATCGACAGTATTGAATTGCTTGCACCTTCTGCAGATTTTTCATTCACCGGAACGGGCCTTACGTATTCATTCACAGACCTCTCAACAAATTCACCAACTGGTTGGGATTGGGATTTTGGCGATGGCCTTGTTTCGGTATTGCAAAATCCTTCACACACATATGCAGTTGGCGGGAATTATACGGTTTGTTTAACAGCAACAAATATATATGGCAGCGACTCAACTTGTAAAATGCTGGGTGGTACCGGTGTTGAAGATTATTTTGTAAAGAATGTGCAGATATTTCCGAATCCTGCGAGCGATCATGCTGTAATTGAAACAGGTGATTTTACAGCTGATGCGGTTGAAGTATTCAATGTATTAGGACAGCAAATGCAGGTAACGTATAATTACACTGAAAATAATTTGTTAGAATTACATACATTAAATTTATTACCCGGCAATTATGTTGTGAAAATGAAAAATGAAAATGGTGAATTGATTGCCAGATTAATGATCGAGTAATTTCCAATGGCAAAAATAAAGCCCCGCAATTTATTCAGGCGGGGCTTTTTTATTTTTAAAATTTATTTCTACCAGTTTAATAAATCATCTATCACAATCTGTACTTTTTCCATATTCGGCAGCATTGCTTTTTCAAGGCCGGAATTTAATGGAACAGCTGGAAGATTTTTAGCGCCGAGGATCTGAACAGGCGCATCGAGATATTTAAATAATTCGGATCCGATCCTTCCTGCAACTGCCTGTGCAAATGAATTCATAATCGGTTCTTCCGTTAATACAAAAACTTTATTGTGTTTTTTTACAGATGTTTCAATTGCTTCCCAATCGTATGGGTATAATGTACGCAAATCTAAGATCTCCACCTGGCCCGGGTATTTTTTTGATGCATTGAGTGCCCAGTGCACACCCATTCCATATGTAATTACAACAATTGATTCACCATTGTTTATTTTTTCTTCCGATGCGTGCTGAAATATTCTTGCTTTGCTGAGCGGCACGATATAATCACGAGATGGCAATGGATTTTTTGCTGCTTCGGTTCCTTTTACTTTACTCCAGTACAATCCTTTGTGTTCAAACATGACTACAGGATTCGGATCATAAAAAGCAGCCTTTAATAATCCTTTCATATCCGCTGCGTTGCTCGGATACACAACTTTAATTCCTTTTATTGCAGTGATGCTTGATTCAATACTTCCTGAATGATACGGACCACCGCTTCCGTATGCACCAATAGGTACACGAATTACAGATTGCACATTCCATTTTCCGTTTGTGAGATAATAAGATTTGGATAATTCACTTACCAATTGATTAACACCTGTCCAGATATAATCTGCAAACTGAATTTCAACAATTGGTTTTGCGCCGACGGCACTCATACCCAGTGTTGAACCAACTAAATATGCTTCCTGAATTGCAGTATTAAAAACACGATGGTCGCCGTATTTTTCTGCGAGCAATGCAGCTTCACGAAAAACACCACCAAGCCGGCGTCCTACATCCTGTCCGTATAAAATTGCTTCCGGGTGATCGTGTAATATTTCGTCCATTGCAAATAAAGCAGCATCCACCATAATTGTTTTTTCCGCACCTTCAGGTTCGCGAATTCCGGTTTCTTCCGTAATGGGTGTCGGAGCAAATTCATAGAGATCAACAGTAGCCGGATCCGGATCTTCTGCTTTTAATACGCGCTGAAAATCTTCACGTGTCTGCAAATTAATTTCCTCTTCGAGCTGATTTATTTCTTCTGCATGCAATCCGTTTTCCAACAATAATCTTTTCAATTTAGGCAATGGGTCATTCGCCTGATGTTTTGCAATATCTTCCGGCGTGCGGTACATTTCCATACGCACACCAGATGTGTGATGTCCGAGCAAAGGAACTTTTGCATGTACCAAAACCGGTTTGCGGCTGATGCGCACATAGCCGATCGCATCCTGCATCACTTTATAACTTTCGAGAAAATCACTTCCGTCAACACGCACTCTTCTTAATCCTTTAAATCCTCCTGCATATTCATACGCATCCATTGCACGTGCTTCTTCAGCAGAAACGGAAATTCCCCAATCATTATCCTGCACCAGATAAATAATCGGCAATTGTTTTAATACTGCAAATTGCAATGCTTCACTCACTTCACCTTCCGTCATGCTTCCATCACCAAGCGAACAAATGACAACCGGATTTTGATTTGCAGTGCTTAATAAATTTTGCTGTTCGAGATATTGAATTCCCTGTGCAATGCCGGTTGTTGGAATTGCCTGCATACCGGTTGCAGACGACTGATGTACCATCTGCGGATATTTATCGCCTTTATAACTCGGGTGACAATAATAATTTCTGCCTCCCGAAAATGGATCATCTTTTTTCGCCATTTGCTGCAGCATAATTTCATATGGCTGCCATCCCATTCCCATTAAAATACTGTCGTCGCGGTAATATAAACTTGCCCAGTCGCATGTTTTTAATTGCATGCCGGTTGCGAGTTGAATCGCTTCGTGTCCGCGTGAATTCGCATGCACAAAAATGCAAATCTGTTTATTCTCATTGAAGATCTCGCTCATCACTTTGCTCGTGAACATTTTGCGATAGGCCTCAATCAGTATTTTTTTATCGATCATTTCCATTACTTGCGTACTCATATTCTTTTCAGATCTCGTTTTTATTTAATTGCGATCTCAAATTTTTTTTCTCCTTCCAGAAAACCTTCGAGTTTATCACCAATTGCAACAGGCCCGACACCGGCAGGCGTACCTGTAAAAATAAGATCACCCTGTTGTAAAGAAAAAAAGCCGGAAACATAACTGATGATCTGCTCAATTGAAAAAATCATATCGCCTGCATTTCCTTCCTGCACCACATTGCCGTTTTTTGCCATATGAAATTGAATGGAAGATAAATTTTTGAGGGAAGCCGTTGCAACAAATTCACTTATCACCGCCGAATTGTCGAATGCTTTTGCAATTTCCCAGGGCAGGCCTTTTTTCTTTTGCTCCGCCTGAATATCGCGAGCGGTAAAATCGATACCCACTGCAACCGCATCTATATATTTGGATGCAAATTTTTCATCGATATGTTTTCCGTTTTTGCATACCCGGAAAACGAGTTCACATTCATAATGTATGTCTTTGGAGAATTCGGGATAATAGAAATCGTTCCCCCTCAGAATTGCGGTGGGTGGTTTCATAAAAATAACAGGGGCATCAGGAATGGCATTGTTCAGTTCCTTTGCATGTTCGGAATAATTGCGCCCTACACAGATGATTTTCACAGAGTAAAGGTAATTTAACTATTAAATTTATTCATCGCCCTGTCAATGCCTTCCAGTGCAAAACTGATCACGGCATCTGCCGCTTTTTTTACAGTATCTTCCATTACTTTTTTTTCTTCCGGGCTCCATGTTCCTAAAACAAAATCCACCTGCCTTCCTTTGCCGAATTCGTTGCCGATGCCGATGCGCAGACGTGGATATAAATTTGAATTCAATAATTCCTGAATACTTTTTAATCCGTTGTGGCCGCCGTCGCTTCCATTTTTGCGAATGCGGATTTTCCCCAGCGCAAGATTTAGATCGTCGGTGATGACTAGCAGATTTTCGTATGGAAGGTTTTCTTTATCGAGCCAGTATTTCACCGCTTTGCCGCTGAGATTCATGTAGGTTGTCGGCTTGATCAGAATAAACGTTTTTCCCTTCAGTTTGAATTCAGCAATATCGGCATATCGTTTTGAAGTAAATACAATTTCTTTTTCTTTTGCGAGATAATCAACTACATCAAATCCAATATTATGTCTTGTATTTTGATAAGCGATATCGAAATTTCCCAGGCCGGCAATCAGATATTTCATAGTTGTATCAACCTGCAGGTTTTCTTTTGAATGTTGCGGAAATAAAAAACGAAGCAATTTCATAATTCTTAAAATCAGAAATTGCTTCGTTGTATCAAGTCAGATGTTTAATCTTTCTTTACTTCTTTACCGGCTTCTTTTGTTGCATCGGTAGCGCCGGCTTCAGGTGTTGCAACAGCAGCGGCCACAGGAGCAGCAGCAGTTTTAGCAGCAGCATCGGCAGCAGCAGCAGCCTCAGCAAGTGCTTTCAATGCACGCGGTGAAAGTACCGTCGCAACCGGAATACTCTTTGTACCCAGCACTTCCACATTATTGATTTTAATATCTCCGATACGCACTGTTTTACTTACATCGAGATCTGTTACATCAATTGCAACATGGTCAACCAGATCTTTTGGTAATGCTTTGATTGTTACTTTGCGAATACGCTGCACCAATTTACCACCACCTTTTACACCGATTGATTGCCCGACAAGTTTTATAGGCACTTCACAGGTAACTTTTTTCTTTGGATTCAATTTTAAAAAATCGATATGCAGAATTGCATCGGTTACAGGATGAAATTGAATTTCACGCATGAGTGATTCATGATCTGTTCCATCGATATTTACTAAAACTTTATAAACATTCGGCGTGTATACCAAAGTTTTTAAAGCTGATGCGGCTACTTCGAAATTAATATTTTCGCCATTGCCATAGAGAACGCACGGGATCATTTCGCCTTTTCTAGTATCTCTTGACGAAATACGGCCAACATGCTCACGGTGCTTCCCGTTTAAATTAAATGTTTGCATTTGTTTTTTTTGTTTAGTTAATGATAAAAATTGTTTTGTGTATTGGGTATTGTGTAATATGAGTTGATTGAATTATTTTGTCCTGCTTCCTTCTGCCGTAAGGCGGACTGACGCTGATTTTAATTATTAATAAACAACGAACTGATACTTCTGTGCTCATGTGTATTTCTGATCGCCCTTGCAAATAATTTTGCCGATGAAACCACTCTGATCTTGCTGCTTTCTCTTTTAAGCGGAATCGTATCCGTTACCACAATTTCTTCTAACGATGAATTCTCAATGGTTTCATACGCCTTACCGCTTAATACCGGATGTGTGCAAAATGCTCTAACCGTTTTCGCACCTTTTTCTTTCATCAGATTTGCAGCATTCGCAAGTGTGTTTCCGGTATCAACAATATCGTCGATCATGATCACATCTTTTCCTTTCACATCACCTATTACCGTCATCTCTGCAATTTCATTTGCCTTTTTCCGGTACTTATCGCAAATGACAAGCTCGGTATTGAAATGCACTGCATATCTTCTGTTTCGCTTTGTACTTCCTACATCAGGCGATGCAAAGATCACATCTTTCAGGTCGAGGTTTTCCTCGATATACGGAACATAAATCGCAGTTGAACTCAGGTGATCAACCGGGATATCAAAAAATCCCTGGATCTGATCAGCATGTAGATCCATGGTTACCACCCGGTTTGCACCCGCAGCCGTAATTAATTCAGCCACCAGTTTTGACCCGATCGACACCCGCGGTTTATCTTTTCTGTCCTGACGGGCAAGCCCGAAATAAGGGATCACCGCCGTGATATAACTTGCCGAAGCACGTTTTGCCGCATCGATCATCAGCAATAATTCCATCAGGTTGTCGGACGGAAACATTGTTGATTGAATAAAGAACACATATCCACCCCGCACCGATTCCAGGATATTTGGCTGGAACTCCCCGTCACTGAACTTGTCTATCGTCATTTTTCCCAATGGCTGACCATAATAATCCGCAATTTTCTCGGCGAGATAACGGCTTGTTGTGCCGGAAAAAAGCTTTACATCATTGGTTACCATCAGGCTGGGTTTTGTATGTCTGCATTTTTTTTGCAGGCAGGCGCAAAGATAGGGTTTGATGAGGAAGAATTGAAGAATTGGGCGAAGAATTGAAGAATTGAAGGTGAGAAGAACCGAAGGTGAGAAAAGATGGGGGTAAAAGGCCTTTATTCAAGTTGATCGCGGAGATCTGCAAAATATTCGAAACAATGCAACATCCGGCTGCCATACCAGCTGAACATTTCACCGTCAACAAGGTGTATTATGGATTTTGGAAAGATCGTTCTCAGTTCAGAGATATGGTTTTCTTTAAACGGATACGGCTCCGAGGATAATAAAATAAGTTCGGGTTGAAGCACAACGGTTTCCCGGATATTTATTTCAGGGTATCGCTCCAGCTTTTCATATAGATTTTTAAAACCTGCCAATCTCATTAAATCGCTTATGAATGTATCACCACCAATTGTCATAAACGGATCTTTCCAGATAAGATAAAGAGTGGAAATTTCTGATTGAATTTTTGGATTTAAGCGGAGAGTAAAATTTGTTTTTGCTTCGAGAATTTTCTGATGGATTTTTTCCGCCTGATTTTTTTTACCGGTGATCTCACCAATTTGCAAAATCATTTCCAGTGCATCATCAAAATTTTTTATGTCGCTTATCCAGACTGGAAATTCTAATGCAAGTTCTTCGATTTGTGCCTGTTCATTTTCTTCTTTATTTGCGATGATGAGATCAGGTTGTATTTTTTTTATTTCGGCAATGCGCAGGTTTTTTGTACCACCGATGATAGGTTTTGATTTTCGTATATGTGCAGGATGCACGCAAAATTTTGTTACACCTGCAATTTGTTCTTCCAAACCAAGATCAAATAATAATTCGGTTTGAGAGGGGACCAGGGAAATAATTTTTTGAGGAATGGAAGAAATTTCAATCGTTCGGTTTAGCTGGTCGGTAAATTCCATTTTATATTATCTGCTTCCTGATTCCTGACTCCTGACTCCTGGTTCCTGACTCCTGACTCCCGATTATTTCGTCAATGCATTCATCACATCATGTCTGGTGATGATATATGTTTTATCCACTTTAAAATCGCGAACAAGTAGAGCGGGATTATCCAATGTGAGCATTGCACTTAATGAATCGATCGGAGCAGAAATATCCACGAAGGGAAATGCCGGCGTCATATATTCACCCACTTTCGAATTTTTTATTTCAGGATTTGCAACAATGGATTTATATAATTGATTTTCATTTATCGAACCTACAATTCTTCCGCTGTCGGTAACAGGCATTTGTGAAAAATCGTGTTGCATCATGATCTGTAATGCATTTGCGATTGTTGTATGTATGTCAACAGAAATTAATTCTCCTTTCTGATTGGATGAAATGAGATCTTTTGCAGTGAGTCCTTTTTTATCAATGTATCCCATTTTCATCATCCATTCCGGATTAAACATTTTCCCTAAGTAACGCGTACCATGATCAACAAAAATCACAACAACCACATCAGTTGATTTAAATTCAGGTGCAAGTTGTACCAGTCCCTGAAGTGCGGCCCCACTGCTGTTTCCAACCCAGATACCTTCTTCACGTACAATACGGGCGGTCATAATTGCTGCATCTTTATCGGTCACTTTTTCAAACCGGTCGATTAAACTCATGTCGACATTTTGCGGTAAAAAATCTTCACCGATTCCTTCCGTTACATAAGGATAAATTTCATTCTTATCAAAAATGCCCGTCTCTTTATATTTTTTAAATACGGAACCATAAGTGTCAATTCCCCAGATTTTAATATCCGGATTTTTTTCTTTCAGGTATTTTCCGGTACCGCAAATTGTTCCGCCTGTCCCGACACCTGCAACAAAATGTGTAATACGTCCTTCAGTTTGTTCCCAGATTTCCGGACCTGTTGTTTCATAGTGTGCAATTGCATTACTTGGATTATCGTATTGATTTGGTTTCCATGAATTCGGTACTTCTTTTATTAATCGTGAAGAAACGGAATAATAAGATCGCGGATCTTCCGGATCAACATCCGTAGGACAAACGATCACCTCTGCACCAAATGCTTTCAATGCATTTACTTTTTCAATACTTTGCTTATCCGTTGTTGTGAAAATACATTTATATCCTTTTATAATTGCGGCGATGGCCAGTCCCATTCCCGTATTACCGGAAGTGCCCTCGATAATAGTTCCGCCGGGTTTTAATCGGCCATCTTTTTCAGCATCTTCAACCATCTTCAAAGCCATCCTGTCTTTTATCGAATTGCCGGGATTGAATGTTTCCACTTTTGCAAGAACTGTTGCCGGCACTTCTTTTACCGTCTTATTTAATTTTATCAAAGGCGTATTGCCAATCGCCTCAAGTATGTTGTTTTTCCACATGCGGCAAAGGTAAGATGATTTTTCGAGAGGAAATTTCATATGCAAACCAACCGAACAGCACCGGTAGCGCTATATGTCAGAGGTTTTTTTATTATCTTTTCAGCGTTAATCATTTAAAACTCAAACTACCTGCTTATGAAAAAATTTTTTAAATGGCTCGGCATTGTTGTCCTGGGCCTGATTGTAATTATTGTGGTTGCCGCACTTGTACTGGCGAATAAGTACAATAAAATGGCAGACAATACGTATGAGGCGAATGTTCCCGACATTCAGATCCTGAATGATTCTGCCGCTGTCGCAAGGGGAGCATATCTTGCAGCAACCATTTGTACAACTTGTCACGGTGGTGATTTTTCAGGCACCGAATTTTTTAATGAGCCTAAAATTGCGATGATACCGGCTCCAAATATTACAAGCGGCGGCCGCACAAAAAATTATACGGATAAAGACTGGGTGCGCACCCTGCGTTATGGTGTAAAACCTGATAAACACGGCGTATTTATCATGCCCTGTAAAACGATTGGTATGATGGGTGATAAAGATCTCGGATCCCTGATCGGTTATATGAAAACAGTTCCTGCATCTGACAAAACCTGGCCAGATCCTTCATTTACATTTATGAGCAAAGTAATGGCCGGCGCCGGTTTGTTCGGCACTTTATATGAAGCGGAATTGATCGATTTAAATGACAATTCTCCGAAAACTGCTCCCGAGCCAGGCACGACAGTGGAGTATGGTGCTTATACAGTTGGCTATCACGGATGCAAATCCTGTCATGGTGAAACACTGAACGGACATAAAGCGCCGGATCCTGTTTCTCCTCCGGGATATAATATCACGACAGGCGGACATTTTGGTAAATGGTCGCTTGACCAGTTCAAAGAAACATTGCGCACAGGCACTACACCGGAAGGTAAAAAACTTGACCCTGAATTTATGCCATGGCCGGCCATTGGTTTGATGACGGATATGGAAATTGAAGCTGTATATAATTATTTAAAATCGGTACCTGCAATGAGCGACGCAGAAGATGTTGTGAAATGGGAAGAAAAACATAAAAAATAAAATTGAAAAGCCGGTGATGAGCCGGCTTTCTTATTTCATTTATTTCTCATACAGGTATGGCAACTTTTATTTCCTCATGTAAAATCACTTTTGCTTTTACGGAATTTGAAATCAAGCAGGCCTGATCAGATTTAATTAAAACACGCTTTGCTTTATCTCTGTCCATTTCATTTTTAATTAAAAGCGTTGGATATAATGTTATTTCGGTCATCTGAAATTTCCCGTCTGTTTTCTCGAGTTTTCCGGCTGCATTGCATGTGAAATTTTCAAATTCCAGTTTTGAATTTTCAGCAATTGCCAAAAAGGTTGTCATATAGCAACTTAATATTGCTGCTGTAAATAAATGTTCCGGCGACCAAATACCTTCCATTCCCTGGTTGAAATTCGGTGGTGTTGCAATTTCAATTGATGTTTCAAGTTCGGGTGAAGAAATTTCACCGAGACGTTTTTCTTTCCATTGCAATCTGACGTTATATATATGCGTATCCATATGCAGTCGATTTATGATTTATTTATTTTTCTTTGCAAACCCGTCCAGCTTCCGCCATTATAAACAGATGTGTATCCGCTTGCCATTAAAATATTTTTCGCCGCTGCACTCCGCATGCCGGAAGCACAACAGGTAATCACAGGAAGGTTTTTATTTTTTAATTTACTGAGATGATTGCGCAGCACATCCACCGGAATATTCATACTTCCTTGAATATGCCCGTTCTGGTATTCGGATTTTGTTCGCACATCCAGAATGATTGCGCCATCTTTAACAAGTTGTTTGAAATCGGTTTTCTGTCCAATCCCCAGCAGATTCTTTAAACGGTTCAGCATAGTACAAATTTCTGAATTTCATGGCCGCATTTCAGGTGACCTATGTTACCAGCTTTGGAGATTTCTATCGAATGAAAAAAAATCCGTGTTGTATAAAGCAAAAAAAAACGGCAGCGTATACTGCCGTTTTCAAAATAACATCAATTTAATTCTTGATAAATGTTTTTACCTGATCAGTTCCGGTGCGGCCGGCAACTGAAATAATATATGTGCCAACCGGAAGCTCACCCACCTGAATTAATGCGGATTTTTCATACAACACGAAATTCATTACGATTTGTCCAAGCCTGTCGTAAACAAAACATCTTGCAGGTAATATATTTTCATTGTTGATCAATATCTGCAGATTGTTTATTGCAGGATTCGGGAATACACTTAATTCAAACAGATCTGAATTTGTGTTTATTTCTTCAAAAGCGGTACGCAAAGGAGCAATGAAAAAATCTACACGGTTGCTATAAGTGGTTGGATAAGCCGGTGCTTTGATTCCGCCGGCAAAAATGCCGGTACCACCTACAGTTGTTGCGCAAATATTGCTTCTTGCCTGTGATAAATATTCGTTTGACCATGCATTTGCAACAGGATCGTACACTTGAACAAGATTTGAGTACACACCACCGGCAGCATCATATCCACCTGCAAAATAAATTTTACCATTGATTGCAGTCATGGAATAATTACTCAGGGTAACCGGCATAATAAGAGTGCTCCACGAATTTGCAAGAGCATCATAAACATAAATTGCATTTGCTGCACCACCGATGCCACCACCGAAATACGCCTTTGTTCCAGTTACCGCTGAAATCATTCCATACCTTGCTGCAGGAAGAATGGAAGTTGTCCATGTATTTGTACTTGTGTTATATACGTCTACATTATTTACTGCGCCACCCATTGCACCACCAACACCACCTGCAAAAATTATTTTATCACCAATAACAGCAACACCCATGCTTTCACGTTTTTTAGAAAGTGTGGCTTTTGACCATGTATTGGTGCTTACATCATAAATATCCGCAACATTTGATTGCAGTACATTATACATCATATCCCAATACCATCCTCCCGCAAATACAATTTTATTTCCTGCAGCACCAACAGAAATATTTGATCTTGCTTTTGAAATTTTCCCGGTTGTTCGTGCTCCGGTGGTTGCATCAAAAATATCAACCTTATTATATAAATAAACCGGGCCTCCGAAATCTCTTCCACTTCCTCCGGCAAATACAATTTTATTTCCAAGGGCACCTGCACCACCAACTTCACGTGCTTTGGATAAATTTAAAACAGACCATGTATTGGTAGTTGCATTATATACGTCGACATATTTTGTATAAACAGGGTCTGCAAATGATCCGTATTTTCCACCGCCGACATATACTTTTTCACCATAATTCACCACTTCAACCAAAGATCTCGATACTGCCAATAATCCTGAGGAATGTGCATGCGTATTTACATCAAACACATTCCATTCACCTCCGTTTGTAAAAACAACTTTAGATGTTGTTGATCCGGCATACAAAGAAGAGGCGGGACTTGTGAGTGAGTCAATGGACCACTGAGCTTTCGCTATTACCGTAGTGAGCACGCTCAGAAAGATGATCATTAAAACTCGTTTCATAATATTTATTTTTTTGAATGAACTTATTGTACATGCAAAATTCCTGCAACGAGCAGGAATTTAAGGTGATATTCATCACATGATTTGCTGACAATAAATATTGCGATTCGTTCTTGCGCTTAAGGATTTGTTTTCGCATAAACAATCCCCGTGATCATGGCCTGCAGAAAACCATATACCACCCAACTGATTGCCATGCCTGTTGAGATTTTCATTGCACTGAAAATGATCCACATGGTAGGAACAACCGCGATCAAACCGTAAATAAACCCGACTTCAATTCCACGCATGACAAAATTTCCTTTGAACAGGGATTTAAACCGTTGCCAGAAATATTTTATCGCGATCGCAACGATGAACGGATGTATGAAATACAGTGAATTTCTGCCTTTTCCTGTCGCGAAAATCGGGCTGTAATATTCCTCCGATAGTTTTGGAAAAAAGAGTACGGAAAGGTACAAAATTCCAAAACTGAATAAGAGCAGGATGATACCGGCAAGCAAAAACGAAGTGATTACTTTTTTCATACAAATGGTTTTAGTACTAATATAAAATAACAAATTCCATCACACGATGGCTCTGTCTTTTATGCAAATGTATGGTGATTGACAGTTTGTAATAAGTGACGTAAATCATCTTTTGTGATAAATAAAATCATGCTGCGGTGCGGGCGACTAAAGTTTCTTTGCATTGGTTATTTGATCATAAAACGAATACAATGCGAACATCACTTATATATCAGATCACGATCCTTCTACTCCTGAGCGGCAGTATGAGGATTCAGGCGCAGAATCAGTATTCCTTGTATTCAGGTTATACAATTACGATTCAGGGCTCATCCAATGTTCACGACTGGACTGAAACTGCGACGAAAGCGACGGGAGATGCGCTTATTACCTGGAACACTGATGGTTCATTTACAATCAGCCAGCTGACATTTAAAATTGAAGTGGCCACAATAGAAAGTGAACATGGTTCCATTATGGACAATAAAACATATGATGCGCTGAAAGCAAAATCATATCCTTATATCACATTTAAAATGACATCTCTGAAATCAATTGTAAAAAGCGGAACAGGATATCAGGTAAAAATAGGAGGGGATCTTACAATAGCCGGAAAAACAAAACCCGTTGAAATAACCGGAATGGCATATGTAAAAGAAAACGGTAAACTTCTTTTTGAAGGCAGCCGGAGTTTAAAAATGACTGATTTTGGTGTTGACCCGCCAACAGCAATGATGGGTGCCATGCAGGTAGGAGATGATGTGACAATTAAATTCAAGGTCTACTACGGAATGAAATAATAAATCTTTATGATAATTCATCAACCACAATTATTACTAAAACTTTTAAATCAAATATTATGAAAAACCTATCTCAATTCAAAAACAGCCTGATACTTTTTGTTGTGATGTTTGCAACACTCAGTATGGTTGCTCAGCGCTCTGAAATAAATTACAGCAGGCAATATGATAAAAGCGGAATCAATGTGTTTGAAACCACGAAACTGGATACAGTTCCTTTTGATGGCATGAAAGTGCGGATCAACGGCGGTTTTACACAGCAACTTCAGATGCTGGATCACAGCAATAATGCCGATGTGGTTTTAAAAGACAATACCCTCACAGCTACAGCAGGGGATTCAATTAATATCAATAAATTATATCCGCTTACCAATGGATTTAATCTTGCAACAGCAAACCTGATTATTGATGCACAACTTGCGGATGGTATTTATGTAAGACTTGAAAATTACATGTCTGCACGCCATCACAATGAATTTTGGGTAAAAGGCGGATTTATTCAAATTGATAAATTGCCAATGTTTAATAATCCGGACTGGTATTCTAAAAATTTCACAATTAAAGTTGGGGATTTGGAAGTAAACTACGGTGATGCGCATTTTTACAGAACAGACAATGCAAATGCGATCTATAATTCATTTGTAGGTGAAAATATTCTCGACGAATTTGCAACAGAAATTGCAGGAGAGATTTATTTCAAACCTGAATCCGGTGTCATTGCAATGTTGGGTATGTCATCAGGATTATTAAATGCCGACCTTTCCATTTTTAAAGATCCGGTAACTTTTGATACAATTAAAAGAAGCCCGTCCATTTATGGTAAACTCGGATATGGTAAACAAATAAATACAGATTTGCGCCTGCGCTTAACTGCTTCTGTTTACAATAACAGCGGTACTTCAAGAAATACATTATTCAGCGGCGACAGGGCAGGATCAAGGTATTATTTTGCAGGTGAACCGCAATATTATTATGCAGGAACAGTACTTACTGCATCAAGTGCAACCAACAGAGCTTTCTCCGGAAGGATAGATCCGGGATTTTCAAGTGAAGTGATGGCAATTATGATCAACCCGTTTGTAAAATGGCAAGGTCTTGAAATATTCGGAACTTATGAAATGGTAAAAGGTGATGCAGGATTATCTGTTGCGGCCGATTCAGTTAAACGTGATTTCAGCCAGATTGCAATTCAGGGCGTATATCGTTTCCTTGAAAATGAACAATGTTATATCGGCGTAAGATACAATACTGTTTCAGGACGATTATTCGGATATACAGATACTGATGGTGATATTACAATCAACAGAATTCAGGTTGCAGCCGGTTGGTTTCCAACTGAAAACCTGCTGCTAAAACTTGAATATGTAACTGAAGATTATCTTGATTTCAAAACAAGTGATTACAGAAGTGAATTAAATTTCAAAGGCGTTATGTTTGAAGCAGCGGTAGGCTTCTAATTATTGACGATTGTAACCGCTCCGGAAACGGAGCGGTTATTTTTTTTATATGACTGCGAAACGATCACATATAATTTTCATGATGCTGCTCTTCCCGGCTACTATTTATTTTAATCATACTGAAAGTGATAAAATCGCAAATCCCTCTCCGGAATATTTTAATTTTCAACTCACCCAATCAAGCAGGATATCAATTTCGGGCACATCGAATGTGAATGAATTTATATGCCTTGCTTATCAGGATTATGCGCAGGGAAGGGGGATACTTGAAAAAAATGAATCGAACAGACATATTATTTTTCAGCATACCAGCATACAGATTCCCGTTAAATCATTGAGTTGTGATAATCAGGTGATGGATTACGATATGTATCAGGCATTAAAATCCGATGTATATCCATATATCACTCTCGATCTGAAAGAAGCGTATACATCAGGCGGTCAAAAAATCGACCTGACAAAACAATCTCCGATAATCGTGAAAGCTGAACTTTCAATTGCCGGGGTAAGAAAAATGCAGACTATTCAGATCAATGCAGTACATTCTGCAAACGGGCAATTGATTTGCCGCGGTAATCATAAAATAAACCTGAGTGATTTCAATATCGATCCGCCAACTGCATTATTCGGCGTGATCAAAGTGCGGGAACTTGTGCAAATTAATTTTGATTTGTCGGTTGTTGTAAATTAAGATACATCCTGTCATCCTTTCCTGCAAAATAAATATTCTTCACCATCGGTGTAAGCGCTCAGCTCATAATTATTTTCCGTGAGCATTGCAATCGTATTTTTCATTTTTTCTTTTCCGTCTTCAAAATACCTTGCATGAAATTCAACGCATAATTGCTGCGGGTATATTTTTTCTTCAATCATGTTTTGCAATACATCGAATTCAGAGCCTTCTATATCCATTTTCAGGAGATCAATTTTCTCAATTTGCAATTCCTGCAAAATCGTTGAAAGTTTTTTCATTTCCACTTCAATGTTTTTCTGACTTTGCAAGTGTTCGAGATTTAAACTGCTTCCTGAAACGCGATGTGATTTTGACGGGAGATAAAAAGTCTGCATACCGTCTTTGCCGTATAAGCCATAAGGGTAAAAGGAAAATATTGCAGGGAGATGTAAGGTTGCAATAAATTGTTGGGCAACCGGCGTCGGGTCGAATAAATAAATATGTTTTACGCCGCGGCGCTGCAATGCAAGGTCGAATGAAATATCCGTTCCCACGCCAAACGACAGAACAACAGTTGCACGATCCAACTGTGTTGTATCCACAAAGAAACCGCACCAGCGCCAACCGAGCCATTTAATATTTTTCCTGATACGAAAACTATTTTGCTCTCGCTGATATTTCACCCAACGATAGCGGAACGCATGCCAGGCATAATTTACACCGATCCCCCGCAAAATATTTTTAACCAGCGACATGGCTGCGAAGTTAGTGAATGCTTCGAATCCATTAGATTTACAAATCGGAATGAAAAATGAAAACACCGGGTTTATGTTGATAGGGGATGAAATAAAAAATGCAATTTACGGGCGCATAAAACAAGAGGATCCGCTGCATGCCGCTATGTTCCTGAAAAACTGGAAACGCTATAAAATGAGTGCGGAATTATTTCTTTCTCTGCATGCAGTAAAAAAATCAGACAGTATACTGGATTATGGTTGCGGATTTCCATTCGTGATGAAAATTATTTCAGAAGCAGGTTATCAGATAACCGGTTATGAACCTTATGCAACAGAAGATGAAAAATCAGTTGCGGCAATTCTCGGAATGGAAAATTGGTATCTCACAAAATTACCCGCACAAAAAATGTATGATCATATTCTGATGATCGATGTGATTGAACATCTGGCAGTGATCGCCCCGTTCATGGAAAATATTTATGAACTGCTCAATCCCGGTGGTATATTATTTATTTCAACACCCAATGTAATGCGCTTTGATATGTGGAAGAAATTTGTTTTCCGTAAAACCGGACATCCCACTTCATTGATGAAATATCTGAAAGCAACCGATCATTATCACAATCACCAGCGTGAATTCACCATGGATGAACTGATCACAACATTAAAATATTTTAAATTCAGCGATATTCAGCTCAAAACGATCCGCGATACACAACCAACAATTGCCGAATTGAATACGTATCATCAATTGCTGAACGACGGCCAGAAATTTTCATCTTCATTCAATTCAAAAATGATTCACCTCATCCTGAAATTATTTCCGGCATCGGTACGGAATAATAATTTGTTTGTTGCGGCAGGAAAGAAGTAATCTATTCAAAAATATTGAAGTAAAAACAGTTTAATAGGTAAGATATTCAAGGTATTTTGCAGGAATAAATTCAGAGGTATCAGTACGAATCAGTGTTTTAATACCATCAGGGTAGCTATAGTAAAGAACAGTTTTATTTGTATTTGTTGGATGTTTGGAGTCAAAAATGTGTTGATTGTAACAAGACTCGGATAGAAGAAGTGAATCGTTCTGCCAAATGTACGTCATACCTTCAGAGTAATCATATTCGAGATTTACAAAATTGACCTGTTTCGCAACAGGGTCGAGCGACATATTTAACCATGGATGAGTTTCATCGAATTTATATTCATTGAACGAACCTGATCCCGGATCGAAAATAAAAAGCCGGTAATAATTTCTAATACAGCACCCTGCAAGCGGGTAAAATTTTAAGACGAGATCATTATATCCATCGAAATTGCAATCAACAATTGAATCGCCTGTAAATCCCATGTTATCAAGACTATCAATCTGATACTTGATTTTTGAGTTTCCTGTAGTCTGCTGATAGATATAAACAGAGAAATTTTCACCGATCGGATTATACGTCATAATATATTTTTCCATCGGATGAAAAATATTACCAATTTCAATCCGGATCAGGTCATTCAGTGAATAGCGATCATCAGAACAGTGTTTAAGAACAAGTGATTTAATTAGTCTGTCTCCTTCCAAACGCATTCTGTTATAGTCATACTCATCGCGGATGTAAACAAGATAGTCAATAATGTGGTAAAACTCTTCCTGTGAAAGAATATTTTCAGATGTATCCCGGGTAATTATGAAAGCAGTGTCCGTACTGATATCGTTGCCTTTTAGTTCTGAAGAGCTGGTTTGGTTTGTAGTTTTTCGGCAACCGCCAATCACAAGAATTATCAAAAAAATTGAATTTTGCATTTCGGCATGAGAAAATAAAACGGTCAAATAAGAATTGTATTTTATCCCGATTCAATTATTTTATGAATTAAGTTTGTATATAATAAAAAAAGCATAATTCTTTTTTGGAATTATGCTTTGAATGAGCTGAATTCTTTTCATGTTTTTATTAACCAACCACCAAGTCCTGAATCCTGACTCCTGCTTCCTGCCTCCTCACTTATCCCCAATCAAATTCAACGCAGAACCCGCTTTAAACCATTCGATCTGCTGTGCATTATACGTATGATTTACAAAAATGGAATCTGAAGTTCCGTCTTTATGATTTAAATGCAGCGTTAATGGTTTGCCCGGAGTAAATTCGGTGAGGCCGATAATATCAATTGCATCATCTTCCTGAATTTTATCGTAATCATTTTTATCTGCAAAAGTCAAGGCAAGCATTCCTTGTTTTTTCAAATTTGTTTCGTGAATACGTGCAAATGATTTTACAAGAATTGCACGCACACCGAGGAAACGCGGTTCCATTGCAGCATGTTCGCGGCTCGAACCTTCACCGTAATTTTCATCTCCTACAACAATGCTTCCGATACCTGCTGCTTTGTATGCACGCTGTACATTCGGCACTGAATCATAATTTCCGTTCAACTGATTTTTAACCGAATCTGTTTTTTCATTAAAATAATTCAATGCGCCGATCAGCATATTATTTGAAATATTATCGAGATGTCCGCGGAATTTCAGCCAGGGCCCTGCCATCGAAATATGGTCGGTGGTGCATTTTCCTTTTACCTTGATTAATAATTTCAAACCTTTCAGATCGGTGCCTTCCCATTTTTTAAATGGCGCAAGCAATTGAAGTCTTTTTGAATCAGGGTCAACAATTACCGGCACATTACTTCCATCAGCTGCAGGCTCAACATACCCTGCGTCATCCACATCAAAACCTGAAGGAGGTAATTCAATTCCGAGCGGTTCATCGAATTTGACCGCAACACCATCCTCATTCATCAACGTATCGGTAAGCGGATTAAATGTGATATCTCCTGCAATTGCCATTGCCGTTACAATTTCAGGAGATGCAACAAATGCATGTGTATTTGGGTTGCCATCATTTCTTTTTGCAAAATTTCTGTTGAAAGAAGTGATGATCGTATTTTTTCTGTTCGGGTCGGTTGTATGCCGTGCCCATTGTCCGATACATGGCCCGCATGCATTGGCAAGCACAACACCGCCGATCTTTTCGAAATCATCTAAAATACCGTCACGCTGAACAGTAAATCTCACCTGTTCACTGCCGGGTGTAATGGTGAATTCTGATTTCGCTTTTAATTTTTTATTTGCAGCCTGTGTTGCAATGGATGCTGCACGTGTAAGATCTTCATAACTTGAATTTGTACATGAACCGATCAAACCAACTTCCAGAACTGCGGGCCATTCATTTGTAATAACCGCATCTTTTAATTTCGAAATCGGCCATGCGAGATCCGGTGTGAACGGACCGTTTACATGTGGTTCGAGTTCATCGAGATTAATTTCAATTACCTGGTCAAAATAGTTTGCCGGATCGGCATATACTGCATCATCTCCTTTTAAATGTTCTGCAATTTTATCGGCAAGAGAAACGATTTCATTTCTTTCTGTTGCATTTAAATACCTGCGCATTGAATCGTCGTAACCAAACACCGAAGTTGTTGCGCCGATCTCTGCACCCATATTACAAATTGTTCCTTTGCCTGTGCACGAAATATTTTCCGCACCATCACCGAAATATTCGAGTATTGCACCGGTGCCGCCTTTTACGGTTAATATGCCGGCAACTTTTAGGATCACGTCTTTCGCACTTGTCCATCCGCTCATTTTTCCGGTGAGTTTCACGCCGATCAGTTTCGGCATTTTTAATTCCCAGGGAAATCCTGCCATCACATCCACTGCATCTGCTCCACCAACACCGATGGCAACCATACCGAGGCCACCTGCATTTACCGTATGCGAATCTGTTCCGATCATCATACCACCCGGGAATGCATAATTTTCGAGCACCACCTGATGAATAATTCCGGCGCCGGGTTTCCAGAAACCGATGCCGTATTTATTTGAAACGGAGGCAAGAAAATCATACACTTCTTTATTGGTGTCGAATGCAGTTTTCAGATCTTCATCTGCACCCAGTTTTGCCTGGATCAGGTGATCGCAATGCACGGTTGAAGGAACAGCTACTTTCTTTTTACCGGCACTCATAAACTGGAGCAATGCCATTTGTGCTGTTGCATCTTGCATGGCAACACGGTCGGGGCCAAAGTCGACATAATCGCGGCCACGTTCATAATTTTTTGTAGCGAGGCCCTCGCTTAAATGCGTGTAAAGAATTTTTTCGGTTAATGTGAGAGGGCGGTTGAGGATCTTTCTTGCTGCGGCAATTTTTTCAGGATAATTGGCATAAACCTGTTTGATCATTTCAATATCGAAAGCCATAGATGTTTATCTTTATGAGCGATTAGTTTTGCGTATGCAAAGGTAACAAACAGCAGGTTTATAAAGTTTATGATTTTCGAAAAATATTTTTAGACTACCTTAAAAAATGAAATTAACTTTTTTAGTCTGTTTCTTAATTATTACATCGGTAGGATATGCCTGTTCCTGTATCGGATTGAGTTCCGTAAAGGAAGCCTTTGAGGAAACCCAATATATTTTTCACGGAAAGGTTTTGAAGAAAGAAATGATATATACCCGAACCCTGTTTAAAATTGAGCAGGATGAAATCAATAAATTGGATACGCTCTCGTGGCCTTTAACAAGCATGATGTCAAAATATACTTTCCAGATTGTTACTATTTATAAAGGAAAAATAAACACTGACACCATACATATTTATACGGGAATAGGTGGAGGTGATTGTGGCTATGACTTCAATGTCGGCGGTGATTATTTGATTTATGGTAGTGAAAACCAATCTTTTTTTACAAATTATTTCATGGATAAAAAACTTATCGGCCAAATTATTACTACGCATATTTGTACCCGTACGAAGCAATTTGATGAAGACGAAGCAAATAGTTTAATTCAATTATCTAAATAACATTTTGCAATTGACCATCCGCGAAAATATCCGCCTCGCCCTCCGTGCCATCCGTGCAAACCGTTTGCGCAGCGCCATCACAATTGCCATCATTGCACTGGGTTTAATGGCATTGATCGGCATCCTCACCGCAATTGATGCATTGGAATCTTCCATCAACGATAATTTCACAACATTAGGCGCCAATTCTTTTTCAATCAGAAATTTCAACGAGATGTCGGAAGGGAATGAAAAACCGAAACCGCCGATCTCTTATAAGGAAGCGGTGAATTTTAAAGAGGCATATAATTATCCGGGTTCGATTGTTTCGATGTCGTCGCTTGTAATTCAGGGCAGTGCTACAATTAAGATCGCAGATAAAAAAACAAATCCGAATGTGGATGTATTTGGTGTGGATGAAAATTTTATTTCTGTTGTCGGTTATGAAATTGAAGAAGGAAAGGGGAGAGGTTTTTCAGGACAGGAACTGGAATCTGCATCGCGGGTGGTAGTGCTGGGATCGGATGTGGCGGAAAAAATATTTACTGTTAAAGATGATCCGATCGATAAGGGAATTACAATCAACAATCAATATTTCAGAGTGATCGGTGTATTAAAAGCAAAGGGCAGCAGCTTTATGCAGAGCGATAATCGTGTATTGATACCGCTCACAGCTGCACGATCCATATTTCCGACCGGCGGGCGTGATTCATATATTTTAACCGTTGGTGTAAATTCTCCGCAGGACATGGACCCTGCAATAGGAGATGCGACGGGATTAATGCGCCAGGTACGGAAATTAAGATTAGGCGAAGATGATGATTTCGTTATGACGAAGAGCGATAGTATTGTTTCACTACTGATCAGCAATTTAAGTTATGTTGCGATCGGCGCAATGTTTATCGGATTAATTACATTGATCGGCGCTGCGATCGGGTTAATGAATATTATGCTTGTGCAGGTAAATGAACGCACCCGTGAAATCGGAGTGAGTATGGCGATTGGTGCAAACAGAAAAGTTATACGCAGACAATTTTTAATTGAAAGTATTACGATTTGTATTTTGGGTGGAATATTCGGAATTGTTCTCGGTATATTAATCGGTAATTTAGTTGCGCTTGCATTGCATGCGAGTTTTGTTCTTCCTTGGGTATGGGTGATGGTCGGCCTGCTGGTGTGTGTGGTAACGGGTTTGGCTGCGGGATATATCCCCGCTCGAAAAGCATCCCGCATGGATCCGATTGAAGCGTTGAGATATGAGTGATGGAAGGAATCAGGAGTCAGGATGCGTTTGCTCAGATACATTTTCTGATTGCTTTAATATGTTTGTTATAATTCACCATTCACCTTATATAACTCCCCTCCCTCATTCATCCAACCTTTTCACCATCCATTTCACCGGCTTCCCTAAATACCGTTTGTGATTTATTTTAATTAATTTGAATTTTATTTCCAATTCAATTAACAGCATATGAAAATCAAATCAGACATTACCCGAAAATTGCTGAATTATTCCTGTTTATCAGCAGGTGTAATTGGCGTACATACAAATCTCAACGGACAGGTGCATTACAATAATATTGATCCGGATGAATTATTATATCAATATGTAAACGATGATGAAGGATGGAAATATGCCGACCTCGATGATGACGGAGTAAATGATGTGGGTTTGCATTTTGAAGCGGGATATAGTTGCGGTTATTGTCCGGGTTGGGTATTTTTTCAAATTGATTTATTGGATGATACGGAAATTGCGACGGCGATGGGGATACCCTGCAATGGTGTAAGCACATACTCCTCAACATGCTATTTTCCATCAATAGAAGTTGCTGACGTATTACTGGATGGTGAATTATTATCACCGGCGCATCAATTCGGTGATATCGATTATGTTTTCAAGGATTTTGATTGCGGATATCCATATGGTATAGGTTGCAGGCAGGGTTTTTTCGGAGGATCGTACGGGAGTCTTGATGAACAATTTTTTGGTTTTCGAAAAACAAATATTGATACGAATTTATGCTGGCTCCGATTATACTGGGATGATGCATCGCTCTATATGACGGGTGCTGCATGTGAATTACAACCCAATACTGCAATTGAAATGAAAAACGTACCGGATATTATTCTTGAAAATGAAGAACCTGATATCTGGCAGATGATCCATATTTTTTCTCAGGATGATTATCTTACAATCAATGGAAATATTTCCATCATCGGTGCGCAATATCAATTAATTTCAATGGATGGACGAATTGTTTCCGCAGGAGAAATTACAGACAATTCTTTTTCAATAAAAACTGATATGTCGTCAGGCATCTATGTTGTTCGCCTGCAGCATGCAAATTCAGTTTATGCGCAGGAGGTTTTTATTAAATAATTCTCTCTGCTGCATGCGGTTTTATTTTCGATGCATGATTTGGTATATCTTTAAATCATGAACAGAAGATCCGCTAAAAAAATTATGGTTGTAACGGGAGCAGTTCTTGCATGGCTTGCAGTAATTCTTCAGTTTTATTTAATGCTTGAAAACAGAATTGCATCAATACCGGAAACGATCATACGGTTCTTCAGTTTTTATACGATTCTTACAAATACACTTGTTGCTGTTTGCTTCACCGCATTACTTATTCAGAAAGGAAAATGGCATTCGTTTTTTTCATCTGCCAAAACATTAACGGCAATTACGGTTTATATTGTAATTGTAGGTGCGGTATATAATTTAATTCTCAGGCATATCTGGCAGCCGCAGGGCCTTCAATTAATTGTTGATGAATTATTGCATTCGGTAAACCCTGTTCTTTTTTTATTGTTCTGGTTATTTTTTGTGAAAAAAACAGAATTAAAAAGCCATGAAGCAGAATTTTCATCTCAAGGCCATGGGGGCAAAATTCGCTTCATGGACGCATTTCCATGGTTATTATATCCACTGATGTATCTTCTTTATATTTTGATCCGCGGATCATTTGCTGATTGGTACCCTTACCCGTTTATAGATGTAAATCAATTAGGAATTTCGAAAGTGCTTGTCAATAGTTTATTGCTTACGCTCACTTTTACCGTCGTTTCTTTTTTATTTATCGCGTTGGGAAAAACGGGCAATAAAAAACCCTGAAGGAACCTTTGGTCCTGCAGGGTTACTATATTCTCCAACCTTATTATCTATTCTTCAACAACTTCAAATTTCAGAGTGATCTGATGGTCTTTATGAAGTGCCACATTTGCTTCATAGCTGCCTAAGGTTTTTACTTCTTCAGCAACTGTGATCTTCTTGCGGTCGATCACAAGTCCGAGTTGTTTTTTGATTGCATCGGCAAGCTGCACATTCGTGATGGATCCGAATATTTTATCGCTTTGTCCGACTTTAGCGCCTACTTTCAGCACTGTGCTTTGCAGTTTCGCAGTTACTTCCTGGATCTGCTCGAGCAATTTGCGTTCACGTGCATCAACACCTTTCATCCTTTCGTTCATCATCTTGCGGTTGCCTTCATTTGCAACAACAGCGAGTCCGTTCGGGATCAGGTAATTGCGCCCGTAGCCATTGCGCACTTTCACAAGTGTATTGGCATCGCCTAATTTATCTACATCTTTTATTAAAATAACTTCCATGATTGCCTCCTATTTATAAAGATCGGTTACGTAAGGCATCAGTGCAACCTGGCGGCAACGTTTAATTGCCTGCGCCACTTTGCGCTGATATTTCAGACTATTTCCGGTTAAACGGCGGGGTAAGATCTTCCCTTGTTCGTTTACGAACTTCATCAAAAACTCAGGGTTTTTGTAGTCGATATAACGGATACCGCTTTTTTTGAACCGGCAATACTTCTTGCGCATGGCACCTAATTTTGGTGCGGCAAGGAAACGGATATTCTTGTTTGTTGCCATTATGCGCCTGCCTCCTCAGTTATAGGTTTAGAAGATTTTTCACGTGCTTTCCGCCCTATCTCCCCGCGGCGTTTGCGTTCGTTGTAATCGGTTGCATACTTGTCGAGACGGATGGTAGAGTAGCGAAGTATGTTCTCATCGCGGTTAAACTGGATCTCCAGTTTGCCGAGAACATCACCGGAAGCCTTGTATTCAACAACATAATAGATGCCTGTCGATTTCTTTTTGATCTTATAGGCAAGTTGTTTAAGGCCCCAATGTTCTTCAGCTACGATCTCAGCTCCGTTCGAACGAAGGAAGTCTTTATAGCCTTCCTCGGCCCTCTTCACGTCGTCATCTGAGAGGACAGGAGTGAAAATGATGACTGTTTCGTACTGATTCATTGATATTGTTTTTTAAAATTTAGGATGGCAAAGATAGACATTCACGTACTTAAAAACCAAAAATCTTTAAATAATCCACATTTAACATCAACAAAACTGGCAAAATCTTGATAATTATATTTGAAATTTGTATCTTGTTTAAACCTTTTACTCATCCAAATATCTAAAAACAAAAATCAAATTATGAAAAACCGAATTTTAATCGCCATGCTTACACTCTCGTCTGTGATCCTCACTTTTAATGGTTGTCGCCGTGAAGGTGTAAATTATAGTACAACAGTTGCGCTTGATAACAGTATTGCCCAGTCCGGGTTCAATGATATTCATAATGTGGTATTACAGGAATCGGCAGATAATGGCTTTGCGGGATTTACTTCGGGAACAGGTTCGGAATATGGAAAAATGGCCGACGGATGCGCCACCGTTACATTCAGTGCGCCGATGGGCACTTATCCGAATACAATGACAATTGATTTCGGAACAGGTTGTATCGGTTATTATGGAATTGAACGCAGCGGAAAAATAATTGCATCGTTCACCGGCCCATACAGGGAAGCAGGAACAGTGGTTACAATCACCACAGAAGGATATCATGTAAACGGCAATCTCGTTGAGGGTATAAAAACCATCACAAACAATGGTGAGAATGCAGATGGAAATATCGTATTCAGCATTACAGTTACGGATGGAAAAGTGACGCTTGCAGACGGAAATACCATTGAGTGGAATGCAAGCCGCGAACGTGAATGGATCGAAGGCGATGAAACAGCGATTATAAGTGATGATGTTTACCTCATATCCGGTGCATCGGCAGGTATCAACAGGGATGATATTGTATTTACAGAAACGATTACATCTGATCTCCGGGTTGAATTGGATTGCAGGTATATTGTTTCAGGTATGCGTGAAATTGCTCCAGATGGTTTGGAAACAAGAGTAGTTGATTATGGTGATGGCGCATGTGATAATCTGATATCCGTTACAATTGCAGGAACAACTTACGAAATTGAAATGCCGTTCTAAAGAATTATAAACCTTGCTCAGACCACCCGCCCTGAAGTAAAATTTTATTTCATGGCGGGTTTTTTTTATTTATTCGATTTGAATAGTATCACAAAAAAAATCCCGTCATGCAGTAATGTTTGTACTGCGTGACGGGAGCTGGTATATGAATTATTCAACTATTCATTCTTACAGGTCAATCCGTTTGCCTCGAGGAATTTGACATCATCAGACAGCGGATCGAGCGCTTTTGCCTTGCCGACATATTCGCATGCTTTTACATCATCCTTTTTTGAATTGTAAAATACAGCCATATAACTGTATGCTGTCAGCAATGTTTTTTTATTCCGCACAAGATCTGTTTCCGCGATCGGAATAAATTTTTCATAATAGGGTGCTGCCAGTCCCTGGAAATTATTTGCCACTGTATCAATCCTTGTATTGCTTTTTGCACGCCATAAATAACCATCAGGTGAATTCGGTTGTGTGGAAACGAATTGAGCAAAAGCAGAATCTGCGGCAACAAAACTGTCTATCTGATAATAAGAGCGGCCGAGATAAAAATAATCGAGCGGACCGCCGCCGAACCTGCTGATCCTGTCCTGATAGGTAACGATTGCTTCCGGATATTTTTTTGAAGAGTATAAATATTTTGCATACTCACTCAGCATATCAGCATTGGTTGAATCATTTTCAATTGCCATGGAATAATAAAACATTGCTTTTAATGTGTCTTTCGCTTCACCTGCAAGTTTTGCAGAAAAAATATAATCAAGCGGTATCAGTTTTTTCTCTGTGATATTCCAGAATTTCTGAATTGCATCATATCCCGACATAATCTTGTCGGATACATCTGCTTTCGGATCTGTTTTTCTCATTGAATCCGCGAGATTTTTATAAGAGTATGCGATAATACGGTAGGCAACGAAATTATTCGGTTCGCTTGCAACAATTGATTTGCTGCATTCAATTGCATATTCGTAATCTCCTATCTGATAAGCGGAAACGCAGGGAACAATTCTGGATTCCACATCTTCAGAATTTAATTCGAGATATTTATCATAGCAATAACGCACTTTGTCGTACTGGCGGTCACGATAATATTCTTCACCTAATTCTTTCCATGCAACGGCAATAGTGGGGTCAAGTTCAACGGTTTTTTCGAGTGCGGAGATTGCCTCTTTATGTTTACCCCACAAAATATAAATACGTGCTTTACGTAAATGTGATATAGCTATATTGGGATTGATAGTGATTGCATATTCATATTTTGTAAGCGCTTTACCAGGGTCCTGTGCATCGAGATATGCATCACCCAAAGCTAGCAGGTTAATGATAGAACTTTCATCAAGGCTATAAGCAGTTTCATAATTTTTAATTGCTTCGGCATTATTGCGTTTATAATATGCTTCACCAATCTGGTAAAACACTTCCGCATTTTTCGATTTGCTCACTTTAATTGCATAGTCGAAATTTTCTTTTGCTTTTGCAGTATTATTGTTGAGCAGGTTTAATTTACCGATCGCAACATATACCAGTGCATTTTTCGAATCGTCGTATCCGGCGGTTTGCTGATAATAATATTTTGCAGAATCCGGATTGTCGATCAGCAGATATACATTTCCCAGGTAATAATTTGTTTCAGCTGTAGGTGCTGTTTTATTCAGTTTCAGCAGAATCATTTTCGCCTTGTAATAATACTCGGCTTCAATTGCTTTTTTTGCATCCTGAATGGTTTGTGAGAAAGCCATCGTTTGCAGCAGGCAAATAACCAACAATGTTGTTAATCTCTTCATTTTAGGTTGTATCAGTTTTTTCTTTATTCTTCTTTGATCAATATTTCCCTTCCGGGCATTACAACAGGAATCAATCCTGCTTTTAAAAATATTCTTGAAGCTTTGCTTCTATACATGAAGTTGACAAAACCCGTGCCCAACGACTGCGACATATTTCCTTTCACCACCATGATGCTTCTTTGCAGCGGGTATTCGTTTGCAGCAATTGAAGATTGTGAAAGATCATACACTTTTTTCGCACCTGTTGAATCATTTTGTGCAACATACATCACTTTAATTTTTTTCAGCAATTCTTTTGTCGCCGGGTTATCCATATCGCTGATAAGGGCAAATGAAATAAAACCGTACGAATCGTTTGTTTTGCTGATATAATTTATCAGCGTATCGGTTTTATCCAGTGAAAACATATTTGTGATTCTTTCTGGCGCATTGCCGGTGATCTGATTTACAAAACTGCTCTGGCCTTTCACAAATACATATTTCTTATTAACGTAATTTTCGTCTGCACGGCCCGATTGAATTGTAAGAAATGCGTCAAAATCAAAAATGCTGTCGGGATTATTTATTGAAGTAATAATTGCGATCGCTTCTTTTGCAACCGGACTTAAAGTAGGTTGCATTTTATTTGTTTGTTCAATTTTTAAAACTTCTGCAGGAGTTAGTTTTTTCCCGGTCACGATCATATGTGTTGTGCCGTTGAGCATGGCTTTCAGCACTTCATTCTCAGTTGTGTAATTGATCCTGATCTTTGATTCAGGGTACACATTTTCATAAGATTTCACAAGTTCATCCATGATGCTCCGGTACGATTCATCTGCATATAAATCCAATTCGCCCTTATTCATATTCTCGACCGATTCATCGAAATGTTTATTGTTGCACGAAAAAATTGTGCAGCACAACATAATGAAAATTGCAGCTTGATAAATTCTCATTCCTGATTATTTGATCTTGAGAACTCTTTCAGTTCCATATACGCCCTGTAAAATCGAAAGATACCGTAAATCAATAATACACTGCCCATTCCGATTGCAAGGGGGCCGGTAAATCCGGCAATGAGTTCTTTCACCACTAAAAATAATACCCCCATCACGGTATATAAAACCGAGACGATAAATTTCAGCAGGATTGCAGGGCTTTGTAAGAGGTCTTTTAACATGTTTTTATAAAAGTAAAACCATCAAAGGTGAGCCCGCTGATGGTTTTACATAAAAGTATTTAATGTGCTTATTGAAGTGTGAAAACAACCGGTAAAGTATACCAGACGGCAACAGATTTTCCGTTTTGTTTACCAGGTTGCCATTTCGGCATTCCTTTCACAACACGCATGGCTTCTTCATCACATCCGCCGCCGATACCGCGAACCAGCTGTACGTCTGATACAGCGCCATCTTCATTCACTACGAATTTGAGGAAAACTTTCCCCTCAATGCCGTTATCTCTTGCCATTCTCGGGTAGTCGATATTCTTGCCCAGATATTCCATTAATTTTTTCGTTCCGCCCGGGAATTCAGGTTGCTGTTCAACGAACGTATAGATTTTCTTTTCTTCTACAACCGGTGTTGAAGCAACTACAGGATCTTCAATCACAACTTCTGCATCTTCATCACCTTCCTGTGTTACGGTTGCAATTTCTGTCTTGATTTCCGTTACATCCACAATTTCCTCATCGGCCACTTCTTCATCTTTTTTCACGATCATTTCCACAAATTTCACTGACGGCCTTACCGGAGGTGGTGGTGGCGGCGGAGGAGGAGGAGGAGGTGCTGTTTCATCCAGCGGAGGTGGTTCGGAAAGTGTTACCACGGTTTCGATTGTTTCATCATCACCGCTTTTCAGGAAACCAAAATCCACAAAAGTGAAGCTGGTCAGCAAAATACTTGTGCAACCTGCTATGATCAAACCTCTAACGGTATTGCGCTGGGTGAGCTGACGCAAAAAATAAGCACCATAAGCTTTATTTCGATTATCGAACACAATCTCATCCATGGTTTGATTCAAATATTTTTTATTGTCTTCCATCATAATGGATTTTTCTTTTTGGATGCCGGATTTCTTATGAATCCATAAATTGATTTTAAAATTTTATTGCGTTACAACTTCCTGGGTTGGTTCAAGTTTACCGCCATTGGCAATTGCTTCCAGTTCCAGGTCGGCAATATCCTGAATTGCATAGGTTTTTACATTTGTAATATCCATTTCATCCAGAATATCAACCATATTTTTATAATTCGCCCCGTCGGTCATTTTAATAATGATAATGGTTTTTTCAGGGTCGCCGAATTGCTTGCCAACCGCTTTTTGTTTGTCATAAATCACATCGCGGATCCCTTCGGGCGAATAATCCGTTGTTTTCATATACACTTCCTGGCCTTCGTAATACCAGATCTTATCATCTTTATCAAGCAATAAGGTCATTACCTGTGAAGCTTTCACATCCTGTTTTACTTCCTCATCTTTTTTCGGCATGTTCAGTTCCATTGCCTGTGGTTTATTCAGGGTGGTTGTAAGCATGAAAAATGAAATGAGCAGGAAGGCGAGATCCACCATTGGCGTAAGGTCAACGCGGGTCGATTGTTTTTTCGACCTTACCTTGCCTTTACCGTGTTTACTATGACTCCCTTTATCGGGCGTTTGAATATCAGCCATTGTATTTCAATTTTAATTGGTGGTAGCTGCGGGTGCATCTGCAGTGCCGAGCGGGCCTTCCAATGTGGTGATTAAATTGAACCTGTTAATATTAACCGGATCACTTGTGATGATCTTGATCACATCCTGCACAGCTTTGATATTGGAATCTTTATCTCCTTTAATCGCAATCCTGATCTCTTCCCTGTCGGCACCGGTTTCCTTTCTGTCGATCTGATCTGCCCATCTGCCGGATTGAATCCAGTCGGCGAGCTGATTATTTGCCGAGTCGATCGGAATGCCTGAGAAATCTTTTGCAGTCAATCTGCCGATATCATCAGCAGGTAAATTTAAAACCTGCGGTAATTGATTGATATCAAATCCCATCATCTCAATATTTCCGAAATTATTGATCTGTTTTTGATTGAGGGTTTTCAGACTTGGATATTTATCGCCATAGCGCTGGATCAGATTGGTAAGTGTTTCACTTTTTACTTTCGGGTTTGATACCGAATAATACACTTTACCTTCTTTATCCACTGAGATTGTCATCAGGTTATCGGGCGTGATTTTTTCCGTACGTGCAGATGGTATATCAATTACCACCGGTTGCGACGGACGGAATTTTGCAGTTAATATGAAAAAGGTGAGCAACAGGAACGACACGTCGCACATGGCGGTCATGTCTACAATTGTGCTTGTTCTTTTTACTTTAATTCTTGGCATCGTTATATGAATTTGAAAACGTGCATTGAATAAAAAACGTTCTTATTTTTCTGTAGAGGCAAAAGTCTGGGTGATTGTAAATCCTACCTCATCGATACCATATGTCAGCTTGTCGATCATACCTGTGAACAGGTTGTAAAAAATGATCGCAAATGCTGAAGTGGCGATACCGATAGCTGTATTTACAAGTGCCTCAGAGATACCGGCGGAAAGTGCACCCGGGTCAGGAGTTCCGGCAGTTGCAAGTGCGGCAAACGCACGGATCATACCCAATACCGTTCCGAGGAGGGCGATGAGTGTACCGATGGATGCGATAGTTGCAAGAATCGGAAGATGTTTTTCAAGAGCAGGCATTTCGAGTGCAGTTGCTTCTTCAATTTCTTTGCTGATATTGAGCACCTTTTGTTCCATGGTGGCATCTTTATCATTTTTCATCTCACCATATTTCTGGAGTCCTGCATTTACAACATTGGCAACAGAGCCTTTTTGTTTGTCGCATTCTTTCAGTGCCGAATCAATATCATGATTTGTGAGATGGTATTTTACCTTCTGTAAAAACGATTCCACTGATCCGCTTCCCTTTGCTTTTGAAATCGTCATAAAACGCTCAATCGCAAAAACGATCACTGTGAGAAACAGGGCGAAAAGGGCTGGTACGATAAAGCCTCCCTCATGCACGATAGCAAGATAATTGCCCGGTTTCGGATGCCCGTCAGCTTCGAAATTGTTTGGGTTACCGCAAACAAAAACGTAGAAGCAGATTCCGATAACAAGATTGATGGCAATTACGATGAGTCCGAGGCCATTTATACCGGCCTTCTTTTGGTTAGGTTTTTTTACTGCAATTTGGCTCATAAGGTTTGATTTTTCCTTGTGTAATAAAGATTTAAGTGTTGGCAAATATAGATTAATTTTTCAAAAGAGATTTTTCATTAAAAAAAATCCATGCCTTCACAATGTTAAATAAATGTTTCCGGTTCTTGCAAAAAATGCAACGAATTCGGGAATTGCGTAAAAAACAGGAATTTGGATCATAATCGTATAAGAACAGTATTGTTTTACAAAACACTGACAAACAAAAAACCCTTCAGCAGGAAGGGTTTTTATTGTGGAATGATTTATTGAACAGGAACTTTACTGCCTGCCAAAGTTGATCCTGTTCTCCTCTTCGGATTTCTGATCCGGCATTAAATTCTGAACAGCATCTCCAAACCGCCAACTTAATGCAATTGACGCAATGCGTGAAACCGGTTTGAAAGTAAAATCCGAATGAAAGGTTTCGTCGATAAATTCATTAGAGAATTCCATCGTATTGAAAATATCCTTCACATTGATATTTACTGAAAACCTGTCGTCAATAAACGATTTTTTCAATCCCGCATCAAAACTGTAGAAGCCGTTGAAATATCCCTGCGGATTTGTTGCAGGCGACATATAATTTCCGGTGAGCTGAAAACTTGCGTTTTTCCAGAATTTAAAAGTAAGACTCGAATAAACATTAAATGAAATTTTTGATTCGGGTGAAACACCGGTCAATCTGTTGTCTATCGTATTCTGATAAACCGACATATTCGCCATCAGGTCAAACCATTTTGCAACCGAACTTTGTACCATTGCGGAAGCTCCTGCAGTTGTCTGATTATTTATATTTTTAATTGTGAGATAATAAATACCGTCTCCTGCATATTCGAAATATTGTGTGAAGATATTATGCATGTTCTGATAAAATACACTTCCCATCACATAATGTTTGCCTGCAATAAATTTTGTATAATTCAAAGCAAATGAATTTGTATAATATGGTTTTAAATCAGGATTGCCGGTAAACCATGTATAGGGAGTTGATTTATCTACAAACGGATTCAGCCATTGATATACAGGGCGATCAATTCTTCTCGAATAATCCAGACTGAATTCTCCGCCTTTCTTCATCGGCAATTTTACATTGGCCGATGGAAATAAATCGATGTATTGTTCATCGTAATTTGCAGATGTGGTTGGAGATGCGGTTTTCACATGTGTTAGTTCTGAACGCAGGCCTATTGTATACCCGATTTTTTTTATTGCACTTGTATAATTGATATATGCTGCGCCAACATTTTCATTATAATGAAAGGTATTGCTCACTGTTGAGTCGTATAACCATTCATCGCTGATCTCACTGTACTCCTGTGCAGTCAGGTCATTTTCTGTTTCGGTATTTGTGAATTTAATACCTGATTCAAATTTTGATTTTTCTCCAACAGGTAAACTATAATCTATTTTTCCTGTGTAGATCATCACGCCAAAATTTGTGAGATCATTTCTTTTTGTTCCAAGACCCGGGATCAGATTTCCTGCCGCATCAAAAAAATCTGTTTCCGATGGAATGGTATTCACATGCGTATAATCTGAAATATTCACATCATAATGCAATTCCTGTCCATTGCCGAATGTATTTATGTAATGGAGATTTCCGTTTATCTGATCGCCTTCATAATTATAATCCAGCAATGAATGATATGATCCGGAAACGGTTCCATCGGCATATTCGGAAAATAATGAATCACTGATATTAAATGAGCCGCTGTTATTTCCATATGTGAATGATCCGCCAATTGTATTTTTATCATTCAGTATGAGGTCGGCGCCGATTTTTGCGAGATGATCATCCTGCGCACCGTTTTGTGAAAAATGTTCGTCGTACACATACAACGGCTCGGGATTTTCATAATTCTCACGCAATGCAAAAGCATCCGATTCAAATACATTATGATTGTACCGGTAACTCGCATTTAATTTTAATTTGGAAGAATTGGAATACAAATTCACCGATCCGTCATAACTTCCTAATGTGCCTGCTCCTGCACTGATCGTTCCGTTTCTTCCGCTTGTATTATTTTGTTTTGTTTTCAGATTGATGATGCCGGCACTTCCTGCCGCATCGTATTTTGCACCGGGAGTTGTAATTACTTCAACACTTGCAATCATATTTGCAGGTATTTGTTTTAAAAGATTTGTAAGATCATCACCGTTCATTTGTGTCGGCACACCGTCAATCATCACATTGATACTGCTGTTTCCGCGAATGGTAATATGTTCATCTTTATCCACGATTATATTCGGTACTGTTTTCATCATATCCATAACGGTGCCGCTTGCATTTGTAAGAACCTGATCCGCATTGTAAACAATTCCGCCCGGAATCGTTTCCACAATTTTTTTTGATCCGCTGATCACAACTGCATCCAGAGCATTTGCAGAAGGTTGCAGGGAAAGAATGCCGAGATCTTTATTTTCTGAATTTCCGATTAGAAATTCACCGCTTGTCAGATCAGAATATCCGATAAAAGAGATCACGGCAAAATAATTTCCGGGTGGTATATCTGAAATCGAAAACATACCAGTTGAATCAGAAATACTGCCGCCGGCAACAAGTGAATCACCCGCCTGTTTCAGGGTGATTGTTGCAAATTCAACAGGATTATGATTTGCACTGTCGAGTATTTTGCCGGTGAGTATTCCGTTTTGTGCATATGCCATCACGAAACCGAATAAGCCGGTAGCGGTGAGAATCATTTTATACAGATAGTTCATAGTTTTGTGTTTTGATGGTGCAAAGCAAATACGCAGACAGGAGGGGAGTGAATTTATTAGACGAACGGCTTATTATGTAAGACAGGCACTGCGGATTAACATTTTTTAGGAAACTCCATTTTTCCGGCAGATTTGTCGATAGTTGTACCCTTTTAGTCGAAAAGAAAAAGTGGTGACCTTAATAAAACTGAATTTTACAGAATGGCTCTGATAGAAGAATTCAAATCATTTTCAAAAACCACGGTATTCCGCGTTTTACTGCATATCGGTTTCTGGCTCATCTATCTATCAGCACCCATCATCCAGTACAGTTCATTTACGGATTTCAGCAATGCATTTCTCCTGCTCACCTTTATCATCAACCTGGTTTTTGCTTTGTTTTATTATCCGTTTGCATACCTCATCGTTCCAAAATATTTCAAATGGGAAAAATTACATTTCTTTCTCGGTGCAACGATCATTTTATATGTGCTGTTTTTTTATTGCACGAAAGGAATTCAGAATTTTGCACTCAGTCATTTTGCATTTACCGAATATGATAAAAATTATCTGAATGAATCGGCAAACAGGAAAATTTATTTTCTGCCGTTTATCCTTCAATTGATAATTGTAACTGCAATTCCGCTCACGCTAAAAGTGCTGCGCAGATTTTATGCCCTGCAGGATGAAAAAGATGAGCTTGAAAAATTAAATACGGAACTCGAATTGAATTTTTTAAAATCACAGATCAATCCGCATTTTTTATTCAACACACTGAATAATATTTATTCCCTTTCATTGCAAAAATCCGATGCGGCACCTGAAATGATCATTAAGCTCAGCGACCTGATGCGTTATATTCTGTATGAATGCAATGTTGAAAAAATTGCGCTCGAAAAAGAAGTTTCATTTATGAAAGATTATGTGGAACTTGAAAAGCTGCGCTATGGAAAACACGTTGATATCCGGTTCGATGTGGAAGGCAACCTCGAAGGGAAGCAAACACCACCGCTCTTATTGATCCATTTTGTAGAGAATGCATTTAAACATGGGGTGAATGCGCAATTCGGACAATCGTATGTTGCCATGCGTTTGAAAACCGATGAGAAAGGATTGCAATTCAGCATTGAAAACAACAAGCCCGTGAACGGTGCAAAAATTGAAAATCAAAAAGGCGGAATCGGATTGGAAAATATCAAAAAAAGACTGGAATTGATTTATCCGGGAAAATATGATTTACATATCAGTTCCGGCGAAGCAACTTATCGTGTAGATTTAATAATTGATGCATTATGACGAATAAAATAAAATGCCTGATTGTGGATGATGAGCCGCTTGCCCAGCAGGTGATCGAAACTTATATTCTCAAAATCAATTCATTGGAGCTTGTGCAGAAATGCAATAACGCAATGGAAGCATTTGAGGCATTGCAAAATCACGACATCAATTTAATGTTTCTCGATGTGCAAATGCCGGTCATCACGGGTATTGAATTTCTCCGGTCATTGAAAAATCCGCCGCACATCATTCTCACAACGGCCTATCCGAATTTTGCATTGGATGGATTTGAATTAAATGTAACCGATTATCTGCTGAAACCGATTTCATTCGAAAGATTTTTAAAGGCGATTGATAAGATCACGGAAAAATCCGCATTTCAAAATCAGCAGGCTGTTTCTGAAACTGTTTCCGCACCGGAATATATGTTTGTGAAGGAAGACGGCAAACTTGTAAAAATCAATTTCAATGATATCGATCATATCGAATGCATGAAAGATTATGCGAAAATATTTACAAAGCATCGCATGATCGTTACGCATCATACGATGAAAAAATTTGAAGAAATTTTGCCCTCGAAATTTTTTATCAGGGTGCATCGGAGTTATATTATTTATTTGCCCGCCATTCAGTCCATTTTTGGAAATATGATCGAAACACCAAAAGGAAGAATTCCCATCGGTGCAAATTATCGGGATGAACTGATGAAGGTTGTAAGCGGTTGAGGTTTGCAGTTGGCAGTCGCAGCTGACACAAAATCCTGCGCAGCCACCTGCCGGCCGACGCATGAGGCTTGAGCTGCAGGCAGGCGGGCTCACCACTCACCAATTTGCACGGCTGAAATAATTTTTACACCTTGCAAAAAAAATATCACATGAGAAAATCCATTTTGTTTACCCTTGGTTTTTTATCATTCCTCACGATCTATTCGCAGGTACCCGATTATACCCTTGGAGTGCGGTTTGGCGGTTCGATAAATGCACTGGGGGCTGAATTTTCCTATCAGATCGGTGTAAGTGATGAAACCAGACTTGAACTCGATCTTGGTGCCGGCGTGAATGACGGCCTTACCGTAATTAAGGTAACCGGAGGTTATCACTGGCATGGCAATTTAGGAGGAGATTTTTCCTGGTTTGGCGGACCCGTTTTGGCGGCTGGAGCATATAACCAGGAACGCGACCTGAAAGAATCAGGCTATCAGGGTTTTTTTCATATCGGTGCCGTAATAGGGATCGATTATTTCTTTTACCAGTTTCCGTTGCAGGTGTCGGTTGATTTCAGGCCGGAATATCCGATCGGCGACAGCTATACCGACGGTGAACTCGATACAGGTTTCGGATTGGGATTGCGCTATATTCTTGAATGGTAAAAATAAATTTTTCAAAGAGCGGAATGAAGCAATTTATTCCGCTTTTTTATTTTCACGCCGGCGCTTATAGATCTTTATTGCGATCATCATGATAATTCCAATGCAAATTAATCCTGCTATGCCGTAAAGCATATCGGTTAAATCTTTTAATACAACAAGAAAAACAATGGCGACAAGAAAAATTGTTGCGAGTTCATTAAACATGCGCAGCTGCTGAGATGATAATTTTGATTTTGCAGCGGCAAGGTTTTTCATCATCCGCAAACAAACCATGTGATACACAATTACACAAAGCACAAAAAATAATTTCAGATGCATCCAGCCCTGCTGCAGATAATCGGAATGAATGCTTAATAAGGAAATTCCTGTTATCAGGGCAAGAATCATGGATGGCGTGGTGATGATATGCATCAACCGTTTTTCCATGATGGCGAATTGTTTTGTAAGGATGGATTTATCAGGTTCAGGTTTTGCAATCGCTTCGGTATGATAGATCAATAACCTGACGATATAAAATAAACCTGCAAACCAGGTAACGATAAAAATAATATGTGCAGCTAAAATATACGGGTACGCACTCATCTTATCAATGTAATATTTCCCACTTTATGTAAAGCCCTTTCTTCCAGTTTCGCATCCATTGTAAAAACGTAGGTGCCCATCGGCTGATCTTCATTGTCGTATTTGCCGTTCCACCCTTTATCGAGATTATCGGTTTCAAAAACAAGTATCCCGTAACGGTTCCAGATCTTCAGTGAATAATTTTTAATCTCTCCGTAATAAAGCGGCTTCAAAATATCATTTATACCATCTTCATTCGGTGAAAATACATTTGGTAAATTCAAATGGTCGTCGCATGAATTAAATAATTCTATTTCATCCGATGCTTCACATCCATGTTCATCGCTTACTGTTACGGAATATACGCCGAGCAGCGAAGTTGTGATGGATTGCGTTGTTGCGCCGGTACTCCAGTCGTATGTTTCAAAACCGGGGCCGGCATCAATTATATAGGATCCGCAAATCGAATCATCGTTGCCTAACGAAAATTCGGGATTTGCATATTCGGTAATAATAATTGTATCTGATAATGAACAGCCTGCAGAAACAATATCAACCCAATAAGTACCTGCTTCATCAAAATAATGTGTTGCTGTTGTATCGCCGTCGTACCATGTGTACGATGCATCCGGAATTGTTACATCGATTGTTGTATTTCCGCCCTCACAAAATCCGTCTTCAATCAGATCAGGATCGGCAGGATCAATAATTGTAACGGTATAATGTGCAGTATCATAATAGCAATTAATTGAAATTGCACAATCAATTTCAAAAGTGCCGCCTCCCGGCCATTCTGAAACTGAAATTGTTGATGTGCCGGCACCGGTATATATCACACCAGCGGGAACAATCCATTCAATATCAGATGCAGGTAATGTAATTACACTATATGAACCTGTATCGCCCAAACATAAATTCGTCGGTCCTTCAATATGCAGTGGTTCAACCACGAGATTTCTTACACATGTATTGTCAATTGTCCCTGTAAATTTTCTTGCCGGATTTCCGCCTGCATAATTGCCATGCTGAATTGTATTTAAACCTGTAATTGTCGGCGGAATAATAAAACAGGGAACTGTTCCGATATCTTCTTCATGTTCGGCATCGGCATAAATATCGAGCAACATATATTCTGTTGCGATGCGTGAATATTGCAGATAATAAGTTGTGCCGTACGCAAATGGAACTCTGTCTGATGTTGTAATTACACCATTATCGTTTGCCCATAATTCAAATCCAACTTCATATGGATCGGCAGGATCATCCGACATCCACATTACCATCAGCGCATCTGTGTCCAGCGTATCACAGATTGAATAAGAATCGTTGATCGGGTTGTCATTTCCTTCGGTTAATGCAAGTACAACAATGCCGGTTTTATCTGTCGGCGCTCCTGCTGTCGGTGTAAATTCAAAACTAACGGTCCAGAAATCATCAAACATATCAACTGGGAGGGCTTGATAATACCTGGTATCGCTTCCGTCTTTAATATTATCGAAGGATAATGCGCCGCCGGTAAAACTCAATGTGCCGCTTTGGGATGCAGAAACGCAGGGTGCAACTTCCGGGTAATAATTATAGTAATATGTCCAACCTGCATCTGAACCATAATCTTCTGAAAAAATACAGGACTGGCCGAAAGATCCGATATGTGTGAGCACCAGGGAAAGAAGGGTTATCTGAATGGGCTTTCTCATGTAACACAAAAGTAAATAATCCGAAAAATCTTTATCTGATTAGTTTTGCACTGTGAATTTAATAAAAAACAGTGCATTGAAACTCGCCATTCTTGGTGGCGGGCAATTAGGAAAAATGCTGATTGAAGCAGCTTCCGATTGGAATATTCAGACATTTGTTTTAGACCCTGATCCCGAATGCTCATGTGCGCATCTTGCATATGAATTTACCTGCGGCAGTTTTAAAGATTATGAAACGGTTTATCAGTTTTGTCAGAAAGCTGATAAGATCACAATTGAAATCGAACATGTGAATGTGGATGCATTGCTGCAATTAAAAAAAGAGGGCAAACAAATTTATCCTGAGCCGGATGCATTGATGATCATTCAGGATAAAGGAAAGCAAAAATTATTTTATGAGGATAATGATCTACCCACATCAAATTTTCAAATTGTTGATCACCGCAATGAATTACAGGAATTAATAGAAGAGGAAAAAATAAATTTTCCTTTCGTTCAGAAAAGCTGTAAAGCGGGATACGACGGAAAAGGCGTGCAGATCATCCGAGGCGCAAATGATTTACAAGTTTTATTTGAAGACGCAAGTGTGATTGAAGATCTGGTGGATATTGAAAAAGAATTATCTGTAATTGTTGCCCGCGATAAAAACGGAAATACAAATTGTTTTCCTGTTGTGGAAATGGAATTTCATCCAACCGCAAATCTTGTTGAATTTTTATCTGCACCGGCACAAATAACAAAAGAGCAAAACGACCTGGCAGAACTGATCGCAAAAAATACAATTCAGGCTTTTGATACAACCGGCATTTTAGCAGTTGAATTGTTTCTTACAAAATCAGGTGAAATTTTAATTAATGAAGTTGCGCCGCGGCCGCATAATTCGGGCCATCATACCATTGAAGCAAATTATACATCACAGTATGAACAATTACTGCGCTGTATTTTTGATTTGCCGCTCGGCAGTACCAAATTGCGTTCAAATGCCGTTATGGTGAATTTATTGGGAGAAGAAAATTATACAGGTGAAGCGATTTATGAGGGGATGGATGCATGTCTTGCACTTGAGGGCGTTTATATGCATCTCTACGGAAAAAAAATAACCAAACCTTTCAGAAAAATGGGACATGTAACGATCATCGGTGATGATATGCTACGTGTAAAGGAAAAAGCGAAATTTGTGAAAGAAAAACTCAAAGTAATTAGCGGATGAGCCGATTAGCTGATGGGATTTGATTTATAGAATGGGGATTTTATTTTTTGGGGAACGGTTTTTACGGGAGCCTCATAAAAAATAAACTGTGCTGTTTAGCTGATGGGGATTAATTTTTTGGAATCGAAATTTTATATTCTTAGCAAATAATTTTACAGGGAGATGCGGAGACGCAGAGAAATAAAAATAATTAGCAGATAAGAATAAAAAAGACTTTTGTGTTCTTTTGTTTCTTTTGTGGTTTAAAATTGCGGTGAGATACTCCCACAAAAAAAACTTTTATGACCTTTTGTTTCTTTTGTGATTAATAAAAATTAAAGTTTTGATTTTCAGGAATTAATTCAGCAGAAAATAAATAACACATCATGCCGAAAAAAACAATTAAATCAAAAAACTCAAAACCCCGGACGCCGAACTCAGAACTCGGAACACAGAACCCGATTGTCAGCATCATCATGGGAAGCGATTCCGATCTATCCGTGATGAAAGATGCTGCTGAAATTCTGGAAGAATTCGGGATCGCATTTGAAGTGACGATTGTTTCTGCACACCGCACACCGAAACGCATGATGGATTATGCAGGAAAAGCACATACCCGCGGTATACGTGTGATCATCGCAGGTGCCGGCGGCGCTGCGCATTTGCCTGGTATGGTTGCGAGTATTTCACCATTACCTGTAATCGGCGTTCCTGTTAAATCTTCCAATTCAATCGACGGATGGGATTCTATTTTATCGATTCTGCAAATGCCGAATGGAATTCCGGTTGCAACCGTTGCATTAAATGCTGCAAAAAATGCAGGCATTCTCGCCGCAGAAATTCTTGGTTCTCACGATGAAAAAATCCGCAATAAAATAATTGATTACAAATCAAAGCTCCGTACAAATGTGGAAGCTAAAGCAGAGAAGATGGAGAAAGAGGGGTGGAAGAAATAGATGATGGCTGCTGGCCTCTAGCTACTAGCTACTTGCCACTAGCCACTAGCCACTAGCCACTAGCCACTAGCCACTAGCCACTAGCCACTAGCCACT
>CAYXBK010000013.1:0-54002 GCA_964463165.1 uncultured Chitinophagales bacterium | reverse complement strand
AGCTACTAGCTACTAGCTACTAGCTACTAGATACTAACTACTAGATACTAGCTACTAGCTATTAACAGCCAGCAGCCAGCGGCCAGTGGCCAGCAGCTATCAGCTATCATATCATATCAATTTTCTTTCCTGCTAATTCAGTTTCCTCGTCGAGTTCTTTTCCTGTTTCAATTTCCATTGCAGTTATTCCATCGCTGATTTTTTTATAATTGAAGAAAGAAAAAATAATTGCAGCGAGAATACATAATGCAAATCCGAAAATGCCGGATAAACGAATTCCCAATTCATTGAAAGGAATATTTTTGAACATATTATGCAGCCATTTTCCGGCACCCTTATTTTCATCCAGCCCGATCAAAATTGTAAATACGGCAAGACCGAGTGTTTGCCCGAACTGTATAAATAAACTGCGGATTGCAAAATACGTTGCTTCTTTATTTTTCTTTGATTTATAGGAATCAAGATGTGTGATCTCAGCAAGAATAACCGGCGGCAAAATGCCGAGAAACGCCAGCGGAACAGACATACATATCGAAATTAAATACGCCTCACTTTCATTGCTCCAGTTGGGTTTGCCCATATAAAAAACATATAAAAACATCATCGCAAGCAAAAGCAGGCAAGTAAGTACGAGTGTTTTTTTAGAATACCTTTCAGCAAGCCAGTTCACTGCAGGATACAATAATACACTCAATCCCACCATGATAATGATCATGATATTCCCATACGATTCGTTGAGCTTTAGTAATACCGTTACATAATATAATGCACCGGTACCCATAATTGTGAGTGCGATAAAATATGTAAAATCGGAAACGATATACAGGAATAAACTTTTATTCTTTAATACCGGCATCAGATTTTTAAAAAACGATTCATCTGATGCAACAGGAACGCAATATTTTTTTTCATTCAGAAAAAATGCAGGTATTGCAAGAAAAACATATCCCACTGCAAAAATTGTCCAGATCGCATATTGAAATGCCTTGAGCGGCTCGATATGCAAGGTGTTTTTATTGAAATCAAATAATGTGAGTCCGGATGCGGCAATGATCCATCCGCCTATAAATCCTAATTGCTGATATGTGGAGATGCGCAGTTTTTCAACCGACGTATGCCCGAGTTCGGGAAGCAGTGCATTGTAAGGGATGACATACAGCGAAACAAAAAAATTAAATAATAATTGAATGGAAGCGAGCCGCCAGATATTTGCATTTGCTTCTGATGTATGTGCCGGCAAAAACATCAGGAATCCGAATACAATGATCGGTATCATTGCATAGCGCATAAATATCACACGGCGCCCTGCTTTATTTGTGTTTTTATCGCTGAAGAATGCAATCACCGGATCAATCACCGCATCCCAGATTCTCGTCCCTACCATGATAAGAGACATTGCATTAATGACGCCCAGCACACCTATTTTCGGGATCAGATTCTGCAGGCCCGACTCCTCAGGCGGCTGGTAAAAATAAACGAGCATGACAGCAACAGCACTGGTTAGTACACTCCAACCCAACATCCCCGATGCGTAAATCAACTGCCCTCTGAGTGGTAGCTTTTCTCCTTTCATGTTCACGATCCTCTAAATAAAATGCTAAGATAGACCTAAATCTTTTGCTGCTATTTAAATTTAATTGACAAACGGAATTTGACCATTGCATCGGAATTTCCGTTACTTTGCCTTCGCTAAACAGATATTCATGAAATCATTCTTACTCTTTTTTATTACCCTCACTTTCCTGGCGGGATTTTCATCCTGCAAAACCAAACTTGAGAAAAAGGATCAGTCTCTTGAAGAAATGCAGGAAGACAATGGCAAAAAAGAAAATTATATCCCTGTACTGGCCAGTGCTGATGCAACACCGGTTTATAAAAAGATCAACGACACTACCGAAATGCATCTCAATATTTATTACCCTGAAAATCACCATAAGGGAGATGATAAAGCATGTATTATTTATTTCTTCGCAGGTTCTTTTATCAACGGGAGCCCGTCGCAGTTTGAAGAACATTGCAAATACCTCTGTTCGAGAGGCATGGTTGCAATCACTGCCGATTATCGTGTGATCAGCCGCAATAAAGGAAATGCATTGAATTGTATTTATGATGCAAAAAGTGCAGTGCGTTTTATCCGTGAAAATGCAAATGAGTACGGCGTTGATCCCGACAAAATTGTAGTGGCCGGCGGCTCGGCAGGCGGCATGCTCGCGATCGAATGTGCAATGAATGATCCCAAATGGCAGGACCCGGCAGATGATACAAGCATTTCGTGCATGCCCAATGCGTTGGTGCTGATTAATCCAGTTGTGAATTCGGAAGAATTTCCCTTCAGGATCAGAAAATTTAAAGACACGGAAGAAACACCGGATAGTTTATCACATGCTTCTGCCGTTAACCCGCTGAAACATATTTCCGGTGGCATGCCACCTGCAATTATGTTTCATGGAACCCTCGATAAAATGTCGGCTTACCATTTTGCCAAACAATTTGCAGACGATTATACAGCTGCAGGAAATAAAATGGATCTGCATTCTTATCCAAAACAAAAACACGGATTCACGGCAATCAAAAATATGAACGGAAAATTTTACCGCGATACATTGCGCCTCACCGACGAATTTCTGATCAGCCTCGGATATTTATCCGGAACACCTACCATTCCGAAAGAAGAATTATATAATCAGCCGGCGAAAAAGAAAGATGCTGATAAGAAAAAGAAGGCGGAGTAGTTTGTAAAAAGTCGGCAGTTCGCAGTTGGCGGTCTTCGGTCGGCAGTCTTCGGTCGGCAGTCTTCAGTCTTCATTCGGCGGTCTTCAGTCCACAGTCGGCGGTCGGCTGACGCATGAGGGAAGAACCCAGAACACGGAACCCCGAACTCCGAACACTGAACACCGAACACTGAACCTGCCAGCCGACGCACAGCCTATGTGCTGCAGGCAGGCGGGCTCTGAACCCCGAACCTGCCGGCCGACCCACAGCCCATGTGCTGCAGGCAGGCGGGCTCAGAACCCCGAACCCCGAACTAATTAAGCACATCCGGCACCCTTTTCTTTACAATTTATTAACTTTGATAGTATGAAAAAACTTCTCCTCTCTGTTTTCATTCTATCCCCTTTTCTCATACACGCCCAGCTGCTGATAAATGAAGTGGCTTCCAACAATTCAGGTTATTACGACGATAACGATGATGAATATGTCGACTGGTTCGAATTGTATAATGCGGGCCCGTCAACAATCAATACATCCGGTTTCGGACTGACAGACAATACCGATATATGGAACAAATGGCTGATGCCGTCAATAGATATAGGACCCGGCCAGCGAAAAATACTATTTGCTTCTGCAAAAAATGAAGGCTGCTTTGGTTGCGGTGGCGGAACGCTTTATCTCCATACAAATTTTAAATTAAGTACCGGTGAAATACTTGCATTATACGACGAATCAGGAAATCTGCTCGACAGCATCACCATACCGGTTTTACATGCAGGTGATGTGATGAAAAGATTTGACGATGGTGGCGGCTGGTGTTATTCAAATGATCCGACTCCGAATGCTGCAAATGCAACCGATTGTTTTATCGGATATGCAACGGACCCCGTTATTGCTACAGCACCCGGATTTTATGCCGGCTCAGTTGATGTGACGATTACAGGTACCGGATCGATTTATTATACAACCGACGGATCCTGGCCCGATGAATCGGATAATCTCTACACGGCACCAGTTACAATTTCTTCCACTTCCGTATTAAAAGCAATTTCTTTTGAAGCAGATAAATTGCCAAGCAATGCTGCAACCGGATCTTATTTTATTGGTGAAACAACCATATTACCTGTTGTCAGTTTAAGCGGAAAACCCTGCGATATTTTTGATATTGCACCTTGTTATGTTGGTGCATATGATAATGTAAGCGGATGGTTTCAGGATAATCCGCAAGTGCCGGGAACCGTTGAATATTTTTCAGCAGATCATCAGCGCCAGGTAAGTGAAGATATTAAATTCGAAGTGGCGGGAAATTCTTCCATCGCCGTATATCCGATGCGCAGTTTGCAATTTACAAGTGATGAAGATTTTAATTCAAACAGCGAAATTCAATACAATATTTTCGAACACGATAAACCCGGATTGGATTCATTGCAGGGATTTCGTTTGCGTGCAAACCTCGACTGGGGAAACTCGGATGCACGCATGAAAGATCTGATCGTAAACCGCCTTGCATTACCAACACATGCAACTGCTGCAGCCTATCAAAATGTTGCCGCATTTATCAACGGCGATTATTGGGGACATTATTCTGCACGTGAAGAACTCGATAAATATTATTTGCGGAATAATTTCGGATGCGATATCGATAGTGTTACATTGATCAGAAGCGGAGCAGGAGAAGTTTTGTGGGATGTTGCAGAAGCAGGTACCATTGCAGATTATAATGCATTGAAAACTTTTTTCAACACACATGATATGAGTGATCCGGATGATTATGCATTGGCAACCGAAATTGTTGACGTTGAAAACTGGGTTGATTACTGGGCCGTTCAGGTTTTTGTAAATAATGATGAAACAGCTTACAATATTCGCTGCTTTAAATCCACCGAACCGGATATAAAATGGAAAATGATGTTATGGGATTGCGGTGCGGGTTCGGAAGGTGAAACCGTAAACAGTTTAACAACCGTTCTCGAATATGTTTATACGAGCGATGAAGTAACCATGATGAATGATTTATTGGAGAATGATGATTTCAGATCTTATTTTATTAATCGCTATGCTGATCTTTTAAATACAACATTTCAATACAGCAGAGTGGAAGCATTAATTGATGAAAATGCAGATGAAATTGAAGAAGAAATTCCGGCACAGGTCGACAGGTGGAATCTGCCTTCATCAACCGCACAATGGAATAATGCGGTGAATCAATTAAAAGGATTTTACGATAACCGTGTATATTACCAGCGCAACGATATCGAAAATCATTTCAACATGAACGATCAGGTGAATATTACCCTCGCTGTAAATCCTCCTGATGCAGGATATATTAAAATCTCTACCATTATTCCAACAGATCTGCCATGGACTGGAGTTTATTTTGACGGCAATCCTGTAACGGTTACTGCAATTCCAAATCCGGGATACACATTTGTGGACTGGGATGATAATATTTTTATTGATGATCCTTCCATAATTTCATTTACTAAAAATATTTCAGACAATACGACATTCACTGCAAATTTCAACGGCACGCCAATTTCCAACCCGATCATTATCAGTGAAATTAATTATAACAGCGATAGTACATTAAATGGCGGCGACTGGATCGAATTACATAATACTTCAGCATATTCTATTAATGTAAGTGATTATGTTTTTTCAAATAAAATATTTTATAATCAATTTAAAATTCCGGCAAACACGGTAATCCCGGCTAATGGATATCTTGTTTTGGCGGAAGATAATACTGAATTTAATTCAGTGTATCCCGGCATTACCAATGTGATCGGAGATTTTACATTTAATCTTCAGAATGACGGCGATTCAATTACAATAAAAGATATTTTGGGAAATGATCTCAGCAGTTTTGTGTATAATGATAAACGTCCATGGCCATATACGGCAGATGGATTCGGACGCACAATGGAATTAACGGCAGATCTCGCCGATCCGAAATTGCCGGCTTCATGGTTTGCAGGTTGCGTTGGCGGTTCGCCCGGTGAAGCCTATGCATTGTGTTATGAAAACCCATTAGTGGATGAGATCAATTATAATTCATCACTTGCAGAAGATGCCGGAGATTGGTTCGAAATGTATAATTATGCATCGCTTGATAAAGATCTGAGCGGGTGGAGAATTATGGATAAAAATAAAAACGCATCTACAATTCCGGAAGGAACAATTTTACCGGCAGACGGATATCTTGTTTTTTATCAGGATGCAAGATTCGCAATTCAGTTTCCGTCTGTTGCAAATAAAATCGGTCCGTTGAATTTTGGTTTTGACGGACAGGGTGATGTGGTTTTAATTTATGATCAAGCGGGACAATTATATCAAAGTGTTGGCTTTGATGATGAAGCGCCGTATCCATTATCACCCGATGGCGGTGGTACGGCATTGCAGATTTCAAATATTGCATTGAATATAAATGATCCGTTCAACTGGGTCGAATCGTGTCCTGAAGGTTCGCCCGGCAGTGCTTATACGCTGCCTTGTGCAAATGCAGTGGAAGAAATCACAGTTGAAAATACAATGAGCGTTTACCCGAATCCCACAGATGAATTTATTTCCATTCTTGTTCCTCAAAATATTAACGGCAATTCAGAAATTACTATATCGGATTTATCCGGTAAAATTTTTCTCAGCAAAAAAATAATATTGCCTGAAGAAACAAAACTGGATATTCATTTGCTTCCACCCGGATTGTATGTTGCGCAATTACACAATGAACAAAATAATTACAGCACTTCTTTTATCAAACTATAATTTGAAATTTCTACAATGAAGCAATTCTTTTACGCAATTCTAATCTTGTGTGCCTTTCCATTGCACAGTCAGATTGTTATAAATGAAGTTGCATCCAGCAATTTCAATTTAATTGATGATGAAGATGGTGATTATCCGGACTGGATCGAAATTTATAATGCCGGTCCGTCATCTGTAAATCTTGCCGGCTACGGCATTGCAGATCACAGCACAAATATCGGTCAATGGAAATTTTCAGATACAATCCTTCCTGCAAACGGAAGATTATTGGTAAATGCATCTGCAAAAAACAGAAATTGTTTTACCTGCCCCGTATCACCAATTGATCATTGGGAAACAGCAGTATTTGACGATGATATTTGGGATTATAAAAACGGAACATCAGAACCGCCGGCAGACTGGAATGATGTAACATTTGCCGGAACATGGTCGACAGGCCCCGGTGGTTTTGGCAGCGGCGATGGTGATGATAATACAACCATCGGCGGTTTCTCAAGTTCGTTTTATTACAGGAAAGAATTTGAAATCACCGATAAATCAAAAATCATCAGCACCATTTTAAGTATGGATTATGATGATGGTTTTGTTGCCTATATAAATAATGTGGAAATAGCGAGGATCAATATGACCGGTGTGCCAACGCACAGCTCTTATGCGAATTACTGGCATGAAGCATTGATGTATATGGGCTATCATCCGAAAGAAATTGAAATTGATTCTGCATTGATAAATTCATTGCTTGTAAATGGAACAAATGTGCTTGCAGTTGAAATTCATCAATATGGAGCCGATGATGCAACCGGACGCACATGGTTGCATTTCGGAATATCAACACCGGATATTTATTTTTATCCGAATCCCGATTGGTTTAATAATCCCGGAACAGCGCCGGATATACATGCTGATTTTAAAATCTCAAACGGTGAAACAATTTATTTATACGATCCGGCAGGAAATAAAATCGACAGTATTGCAACCGGAAATTTACAGGTGAATCATGTGCGTGCACGAATTCCGGATGGAGGGAATTGGTGCTTTACCGACGAGCCGACACCACTTGCTCCAAATGACGTAACCTGTTATACCGGTTATGCAACAGCACCTGTTATTACAACAGCACCGGGATTTTATGATGCAAGTGTGGATGTGGGTATTTCAGGCGGTGAAATTTATTATACGACAGACGGAAGCACACCGGATATTACATCCGATTTATATACCGCACCTGTAAATTTTTCTTCCACTGGAGTAATTAAAGCAGTGCAGATGGAAGCAGGAAAACTGCCAAGCACTGTAAGCACGGGATCCTATTTTATAGATGAACCAACAACACTTCCTGTTGTAAGTGTAATTGCAAATCCCTGCGATTTATTTAATGAAGGCCCTGATTGTCCTGCAGCATACGATAATGCAGAAGGCTGGTTCAACAGAAACCCGAAAGTAGGTGTAACAGTTGAATATTATGATACGGCACATGTAAAACAATTTGACGATAATTTTAAATTTGAATGCGTTGGTAATTATTCGATCAGCCTTGCTCAGAAAAGCATGCGCTTTGTAAATGATGAAGATTACGGAAGTACAGGTGATATTGCATACAATTTATTCGATCACGATAAACCCGGAATGGAATATATTCATGGATTCAGAGTGCGTAATATGGATCAGGATTATTACGGATCAAGAATGAAAGATATTACGATCAATCGCATTGGCATGCCCACAAGATGCGTTTCAACTGCATATCAGAATTGCGTTGTATTTATCAACGGAGAATATTGGGGCATGTACGGAGCACGTGAAGAAATGGATGAATATTTTTTGCGTGATAATTTCGGAGTGGATCCCGATGCCGTGGATTTAATTAAAACAGGTTGGGGTGGAGAAGAAAAAACAATTGCTGAAGCTGGAAGTGATACAGCATTTTGGGAATTAGTTGATTTTATCAACGGAAATGATATGACTGATCCCGATAATTATGCTCATGCAATTGAAGAAATTGATGTCGAGAATTGGGTGGATTATATTGCAACGGAAGTTTTTACCGACCAGGAGGAATGGCTGTATATTCTCGAAAATAATTTGAGATTATTCCGCTCATACACGCCAAACATCAAATGGCGCTTCATGCTCTGGGATTGTACAAACAGTCAGTTCAATTCAAACACAAACACATTGCAATTGAGTTTAAATAATCCGCAAAACAGCATGTACGGCGATATGTTTAATGCGTTGCTCGAGAATCAGGAATTTCACGATTATTTTGTAAACCGGTTTGCCGATCTCATAAATTATTACTGGCTCGAAGAAAATAATGATGCAATTATCGATGAATTAAAAGCGGAAATGGCGGATGAAGTACCGGCGCAGAATATCGCATGGGGTACCGGCAATTATACATCATGGAATTCAAATGTAAATTCACTCTACACATTTTATGATAACCGGAACAGCAATCAGCGCAACCATATTAATTCCTATTTCGGCCTCGACGGACAAGTTGATATTACACTGGAAGTAAATCCACCAGGTGCGGGCTTCATAAAAATTTCTACAATTGTTCCGCAGGAATTACCGTGGACAGGAGTATATTTCAACGGTGTGCCGGTAACTGTTACCGCAATTCCAAATCCGGGTTTCGAATTTATTGATTGGGATGACAATGATTTTATTGTTGACCCGTCTGCAATATCATTTACAAATAATTTTACCGGTGATGCAACTTTCACTGCGAATTTCACCGGAACCGCCATTGCAAATCCAATCGTCATATCAGAAGTAAATTACAACAGCGATACATCCATAAATGCCGGCGACTGGATAGAATTGTTGAATAATTCAGATCATAGCATGAATGTAAGTGCATATGTTTTAACGCAAAAATATTATTACAGCGATTTCACGATTCCGAATAATACGGTAATTCCACCTCACGGATATCTGGTGCTGGCAGAAAATAAAGAAGAATTTCTCTCTCAACATCCGGGTGTAACAAATGTGGTCGGGGATTATTATTTCAGCCTGCAAAACGACAGTGATATTATCACGCTGACGGATTTTTTGCAGGATACCGTTTCGCAATTTCATTATTATGACAACAGGCCATGGCCGTTTACCGCCGATGGTTATGGCAGAACCATGGAATTAAAAACACCCGCTTCAGATCCTGCATTACCTTCTTCCTGGTTTGAAGGATGTGTAGGTGGTTCACCTGGTACCGGATATGCATTATGTTATGAAAATCCGCTTGTTGATGAAATTAATTATAAATCCGCCGAAGCGCAGGATGCCGGCGACTGGTTTGAAATTTATAATTATGGGATGAGCGATGCAGATATGAGCAACTGGATTTTAAAAGATAAAAACGGAAATGCATTTAAAGTACCCGCTGGAACAATTTTATCGGGCGAAAGCTATTTGGTTTGTTATTCGGATCTGACAAAATTCAATGCACAATTTCCTGATGTAGAAAATAAAATCGGCCCGATGAATTTTGGTTTCGACGGGAATGGCGATGTGATTTTAATTTATAATGCAAACGGAATTTTATATCAGAGTGTGGGATTTGACGATGCAGCTCCTTATCCCGTTGGTCCTGATGGCGGCGGTACTGCATTGCAAATATTAAATATTGCAGAAAATATTAATGACCCGCTCAATTGGATTGAAAGTTGCCCGGAAGGTTCTCCCGGGATTGCATACACGATGCCTTGCGCAAATGCAGTAGACGATCTGATTGCAGATGCAACATTGATCGTATATCCGAATCCGGCAAATGCTGCGATTACAATTTCATTGCCTTCTGAAATTCCGGCTCAGGGAAGAATATATTTTTACAATATTGCAGGTAAAGAAATAATGTCTGAAGAAATAATTGCATCCTCCACACAAGTTCAAATCAATCAGCTGACACCGGGTATCTATTTTATCCGCATGCAGGCCGGCAACTGGCAGGCATCGTCTTCATTTATAAAAGAATAAAAATTCACAGCAACAAGTGGCATTGTCCGAAAGGGCAATGCTTTTTTATGTACGAAAAACGATCTTCTGCCTGGAAATATTTTCTTTCGAATTTCACCGGTTTAATTCTCAATCATTACTTTTAACGCCGAATGAAGCGTATCACAATTGCGATAGACGGATTTGCCGGTTGCGGAAAAAGTACACTGGCCCGGCAGCTCGCTGATGCATTGCATTATTTATTCCTTGATACGGGTGCGATGTACCGTGCAGTAACATTATTTCTGCTTGAAAACAATATCGATTGGCAAGATGAAACACAACTTGCTGAGGCATTTAAAAAAATTAAAATTCAATTCGGGTATCGTGCATCAACAAATAAATATTCCACTTATTTAAATGGAAAAAATGTAGAAGAAGAAATACGCAGTATCCGCGTTTCAAATAAAGTGAGTGAAGTAGCTGCAATTTCTTCCATCCGGAAATTTCTTGTGAAACAGCAACAGGAAATCGGACAAGACGGCGGCATTGTAATGGATGGAAGGGACATCGGCACAGTTGTTTTCCCAAATGCAGAATTAAAAATATTCGTGACCGCCGATATGGAAGTGCGTGTGCAACGACGCTTACTGGAATTGCAGGCAAATGGAATTTTAGTGAGTGATCAGGATATCCGAAATAACTTACTGAAACGGGATCTCGAAGAAACAACCCGGGCAGATAGTCCACTCAAACAAGCTGACGATGCAATTCTTCTCGATAATTCAAATATGACGCAGGAAGAACAGCTGGAATTTGTTTTGAAACTTGTAAGGAAGAAAACACAGCCCTGAATTTCCGATCAGCAGACTTATATTCACTCACTCAATCGGTCGATTCACACAAATTTTGTGATGCTTTCCACATTTGCATATAAAATCAGGTAAATTTATTTTTCACTTTCGTACATTTGTTTAAAATACTTTTCATGAAACTCAGCTTTTTTGCACTCACCATTTTAATTTCCTGCAAATTATTTTCTCAACCCATTTTATCTGTCGACACATTTGCAACAGATATCGGCGGCGGGCCTGTCGGTTTAGTGAATTGCGGCGACGACCGAATATTTGTTGTTTGCCAGGATGGTTATATCATGATACTTGATACGCTCGGCAATTTAAATCCCGTTCCTTTTTTAAATATCGATGCACGTGTTGAATCAGATGAAAATGCGCATGGTTTACTCGGTGTTGTTTTTCATCCTGATTATGCGGTGAATGGATATTTTTATGTGAATTATATAAATAATGATATGAATTCCGTGATCGCACGTTTTACGGTAAGCGGTGATCCGGATATTGCAGATACAAGTTCAGAAATGATCATGCTGGTTGTTGATCAGCCGTATATTGTTCATAAAGCAGGTGATTTGCATTTCGGGCCGGACGGATATTTATATTTTCCGTTTGGCGATGGGGGTGTTGCATCTCCGGGTGGCCCGGGTGATCCTGACAACAGGGCACAAAATCCGGAAACATATTTAGGTAAAATGCTGCGCATTGATGTAAATGCTGCAGAACCTTATGCAATCCCCGAAACAAATCCATTTTATGGCGCAACAGATACATTGAATGAAATTTGGGCCATTGGTCTGCGGAACCCTTGGCGTTTTTCATTCGACCGTTTAACAGGTGATATGTGGGTGGCAGATGTAGGTCAGAACCTTTGGGAAGAAATAAATTATGAACCTGCCGGTTTTTCCGGTGGAAATAATTATGGATGGAGATGCTACGAAGCAAATGAAGAATATAATTTCGACAGTTGTGATGCAACAGCTGATTATGCATATCCGATTCTGACATATCCGCATAATGATTCAACGGGCGGATATTCCATTACAGGCGGTTATGTATATCGCGGAATTGAATTACCCGGCTTGTTCGGAAAATATATTTATTGCGATTATGTGTCGGGTAATTTCTGGACATTGGAACCTGACGGTGCCGGTGGCTGGACAAATACTGCGTATAATCATTTACTGGAAAATGTTGTTTCGTTCGGAGAAGATAAAAACGGAGAAATTTATATTGTTGTACGTGCCGGTGGAATGATCTATAAATTGGGAGATAAATGCAATGCATTTCACGCCGATGCTGCGATAGTTAACGCAGATTGTGCAACAGGCAATTTAGGTTCGATCAGTTTATTTGCAGATGGCGGTGCAGCACCTTATGCTTATAATTGGGAATCCGGCGATTCGATCGCCGGTATTGATTCTTTACTGAACGGATATTATTCCGTCACCATTACAGATTCGATCGGTTGTTCAATTACGGATTCTTTTTTTGTTGACCTCACAGGTGAATTTATTGTAAATGCATATTTATCTTCCGATACGATATATGTGGATGAGGTTGATGGCGCAACCTATCAATGGTTTGACAATGGCGCTGTTCTCGAAGGCGAAACAAATTATTTTTATGTGGTTTATCTTGATTACAGTGGAATTATTTCATGCATCGTCACGAACAGCATCGGGTGTGCCGATACCATTTTTATTGATTTTGGTACGGGCATCGGGGATTTAAATGCCGGTTCTGATCCGATTTATATTTACCCGAATCCTGCATCTGATAAAATCACATTGAAAATAGAAGGGGAAGATATTTCCGGAATAATCATTTCAAATCTTGTTGGAGAGATAATTTCAAATTTTATTACCGGAACAAATCTTGAATTGAATGTGAGCGGCCTGCCCGATGGCATGTATATCTGCTCCTTCATCCGGGATGAGCAGGTGATTTCACGGCAATTTACGATCCTGCATTAAGAGGTAATAAGAGGAAATGAATTCAGTTTGATCACTGCTGCAATGTATTTTTGAATTTTTCAATCTGCCTGCGGTGGCGCAGAATATGTACGATTGCGTGTTCCATCATCTGCTCAATATCATAATATTGCCCCCATCGAGATAGTATTTTATTTGCATTGTCGAATGTTTCAATTTCATGATTGCTGATATTTGCAAATGTCTCTTCCGTAAAATGAATTACATCGTCAAGGTCGCGATTGTATTCTTCAATTGTAAGGCGTAAAATCAATTCACGAAAAGGAAGTTGAGCTCCCTTCAGATTTCTGATATTGATTGCATAGGAATAGCCCGACCGTACTACATGTGTAAGAATTGTTGCAACGGATCTGCAGTTTGGATCATTTGTTTCGGGATCAACAATTATCTGCAATTCATTTTCTGTTATATCACCGATCAGCTGTTTTAATTCGCTGACCGATTTTTCATATTCGTCAAGCAATGCACCGATTGCTCCTGTCCGTTGATTCATTGGTTTATCAAATTTATGATCAGAGATGCAGCAGGATAATACCGGCTAAAGCGGGAATTGTTTGAACAAAAAGTATTTTTTTATCTGCAGTAATTGCCCCGTAAATTCCCGCCGCCGCAACACAGATTAAAAAGAACAACGCAACATAAATTTGCCATGTTTCATTTTTGATGAATAAACTCCAGATGAGGCCTGCAGCAAGAAAACCGTTGTATAGTCCCTGGTTGCCGGCAAGCGTTTTTGTTTTCTCAAATAATTCGGGTGGAAAACTTTTGAATACTTTTCTTCCTCTTGTTGTCCATGCAAACATTTCAAGCCAGACAATATAAATATGTATCAATGCAACAAGTGCAACAACAATTATTGCGGGAACGTGCATATTGTTTTCTTATTTGGTGAAGAAAAATGAACGCATGATCTGTTCGCCGGTTTTCAGATATTTTTCAAAAGTATCTTCGGGGCAGGTGAGTGTAAGAACATATGCCTTTTCATCATGTACAAAATAATACTGCGCAAATTTTAAAGCATAATCTCCCATCTCACCGGTGTAAAATAATTTCTGAAATACCAATCCGTCTTCCTGAATTTTTTCACTTGAGATCAGATTCGAATTTGCTATTAATGTTTTTATTTGCTCGATGGAGATCTCCGTATATTTATCCAGATTCAGGTTCAATCCGGACAAGTCCTGTACAATTAAATTTATATTTTCTCTGAACATATCGCCCGCCGAATCTGTGGGTGCAAAGAAAATATATTCCGTTCCGGCCGATCCTGAAGAATCAACCGTCCATTCCGGCGGGCATAAGATGGTATAGCCATCGCCTTTAATTGTTTGCCATGCGCCAGGTTGAAATAGGGTGAAGGAACCTAGCAATAAAATAAGTGCAAATCCGAAAATTTTATTCATAGTCCGATAAAGATACCGGATATTGATGAAATTGGATCAATTAATTGAGCAGGCCTTTTAAAGAAGTATTGCGGACAGTTTCCCGGTAGACGGTCGGCGACATGCCCGTAATTTTTTTAAATGCTGCATTAAATGTCGCTTTATTGGAATAGCCGACATCGAAAGCAACTGCTAAAATTTTAGGATCCATGTCTGCCGATTCAGAAAGTAACCTGCATGCTTCCCTGATACGATATTCGTGGATCAGATCTGAAAAATTCTTTTTCAATTCGGAATTAATAATGAAAGATAATTCGTGAGGTGATAAATTTGTAATGGCCGCAAGTTTTTGCAGGCACAATTCACTGTCCATCCAGGGTTTTTTTGTTTCAAGAATTTCCAGCAACTGTGCAGTCTGATTTTGAATGAATTCTGCATGCTGATTTTTCCGGCGGCGCACATTTTTTTTCTCAAAAAATAAAACCGGTTGCCTGAATGCGCTATATCCGATCAGATAAATACTGATCACCATAAAAGCGGAAATAATATAATCGAGTCCATCGGGCAAAATACCGATCCATAATAAGATCCAGTAGCAGCTGAACAATAGGGCAAAGAGTGAATAGAAAATTACATTTTTCAGATACCAATTGAATGATTTTGCCTCGGCTTTTTTATCACGAATGATAAATCGAATTAATACACCAGCATATATAAACATACTTAGAAATTGCAGGGCATTGAAAACCTGAAACGAAAAAGTGACCGGGCCGATATGACTGTAAATTGCGGATTGAAGAAAAACATGCACAGGGTTTTGGGATTGCGCAATTACTTCAGGCCCGGTGGTAAACCAGTATATAAACGGCAGCATATAACTGAAATGAACCGCAAACGGAATTAAATGCTTTTTATAATTTCCCGGCAATGCGCCATGCCTGATAATATGCAGATAGAAATACATCAACGGCCCGAAAATAAACGGCAAGGCGGAGCACCATCCTTTCGTCCACATATAATTACAACTGTAACCGGTCCAGAATAATACATAATAACAGAGAACGAGGGAAAATGCACCCGTAAAAATTGCCATTACCCTGTTGGCAAGAATACTGCCGTGCTGATAAAGTGAAATCAATGCAGATAAAAAAATTCCCTGTGCCGCGGCAATCAGAAATAATATTGTCCATGCATTAAAAGAAGGTTCCGGTAACATTGATATGGCTTTCCAATAAAAGTAAATGAAAAATAAGATTGCGTTTAAATTTTAACGCCGTTTAACAAATTATATGTCATCGTTATGTCAGGACAGGAAAAATAGAGTCTGAAATTATAATTGAGGACGCTTTTTAATTGGAGGAGACGAAGATTTGCTTAAAAACTGATTATGAAAAAAATAAATCAATTCGTATTCCTCACACTCCACACGTGTATCTTCATAGTCTCAACCTTCTCAGCACATGCGCAATATTGTGTTCCGCAGCATTCGTGGCCGCAATTGGAAACAATTATTGATGGTGTTGAACTGGAAGATATCATCAACACAAGCAACGGAATTTCTGAAGAGGATTATGGTTACACAGATTTTACGGCACTTTCTGCAACATTAACGGCAGGCGCTTCTTATACAATTTATTTAGATAACCGCTCATTTCAATATAATTATTCTGCATGGATCGATTATAACCATAATGATGTATTTGATTCTGAAGAAATTCTTGGCACAATTGTATTAACCGGCATCCAGTCCGGGAATATTACGTTCACCGTTCCTGCGGATGCGCTGAACGGAAATACCCGCATGCGGGTGCGTGCCGTGCACGAACCATTTGGCCCGTGGATGAATTCAAATGATCCCTGTATGCCGTTTCTTCAAGGTGATGCTGAAGATTATTCAATCGTGATCGACGGAGGAAAGGAACAAAATATCAGAATGGATAAAATCCTTTCACCTGTTTCAGCCACGGGTTTGAATGAAGAATTTATCAAAGTTGTTTTATATAACAGCGGCAGTACGGCAATGAACGACATCACAATATCGTATTCTTTAGATGGTGCTGCTCCTGTGTCGGAAATTATCGCCGATCCCGTTCCACCGCATACGGCATACACACATGTTTTTGATACGCCGCTTGATCTGCACGATATAAATTGTTATGCACTGCAGGTTTATGTATCACATCCTGATGATGAAATTTCAGCAGACGATACAATTGAAATTTCAGTTTGCAATCTCAATTATGTAACAGGAACAAAGAAATGGCTCGTGCATTCGAATATTGACGGGGGAGATGAAGCGCTTGGCGGCGATCCTTTTTTCAATACAAGTAATACAACTTGTATGAATACTGTTTTTGGAATCGGGAACTGGACGCAATCGTATTTCGAAACGGTTGATCCATACGAATTATTTTCCGACTCATCCTGCTTTGTATTTCTCGACGGAAGTTATAATCATGTAGTTCCGCTGGATGCATTTCTGCAGGAAAATCAACAGTTGATTGAAAACTGGGTGGCTGCAGGCGGAAAATTATTTTTAAATAGCTCCGGATCAGAATATGAGGGTGCGCATTTTTATGTGAATTATGGATTTGATGATACAAAAATTGTGATGAGCTACCAGGTGACAGATATTAAAAAACAAACAGGTACCACACATCCGGTTTATGAAGGACCTTACACACCAGTCGGTTCAAGTTTTTCAGGATTTTATGCAAGTAATGCAGTCATATATGGAAAAGACCTTGATACACTTGCGCATGAAAATCTGGATGGTGTAATAGTTGGAGCGCCGCATCTCGACATTCCCGTTCTTGCAGAAAAACAATGGGGCATAGGAAAAGTAATTTTAAGTGCATGGGCACCTGCGCAATTAATTGATCCTGCTGATAGAAATATGAATCTGCGCCAAAATATTATTTCCTATTTAAGTGATTGTGCTTTTGCAATTCCGTTTGATGCCGGTGTTTCTGATTTCACAGAGCCGGCCGACCTCTGCAGCCTGACGGATGCGGAAGAAATTCAAATTACAATTCATAATTACGGTGCGGCAACCATCAGCAATATTCCGGTCGCATACCGCATAAATGGAGGAGTTACAATAAACGAGATCGCAACAATCACAATTGAGCCCGGGGAGGAAGGAATTTATCTTTTTACAACCACCGCCGATTTTTCAGATCCCGGAAATTATACAATTGAAATTTATACGGAATTAGCAGACGATATTGATCATTCAAATGATACATTAATTCTGATTCTTGAATCATTGGAAAGTCCTTACGCAGATTTGGGAGAAAATATAAGCGCTTGTGAAGAAATAATTCTGGATGCGGGAAATCCGGGTTCACTTTATATTTGGAACACAGGCGAAACAACGCAAACAATACTTGCAACTGAAAGCGGAACATATTCGGTTACCATCACAAATATGCTGTCCGGTTGTTCGGCAACTGATGCGATCACGGTTACAATTATTCCTGAACCGGAAGCTGATTTTAATTCAATTGTAAGCGGCAATACCATAATTTGTGAAAATAATTCAACAGGTGCAGGAACATATTTATGGGATTTTGGAGATGGAACTTTCTCATCAGAATCTGACCCGACACATACCTATGCAACTGCAGGTGTGTATACGGTTACGCTCACCGTTACAAATGATTGCGGAACATCAACTGCCGCAATTGAAATCATTATTACAAATGTTGCCGTGCAAACAATTGAAAACGCCGGAATAAAAATCTATCCGAATCCTGCTTCGGCAATTTTAATTGTTGAGATAGATAATTTGAGCGGAGCAGATCTGCTAATTGAATTATATAACCCGGAAGGAAAAAGAGTGATGCAGGTGCAGGGTGTAAATATTGATGCGGAAGGAAGTTTGAAATTAGATATATCGGAATTTCCGCATAATTTTTACCTGTTGCATATATTTAACGGAAATAAATCGTATGCAATCCCGCTGGAAATTTTATAGTCGTTTGTTTTATTGATTTACTGTAATCAGGTTTTAGTCAGAAACCGGCTGGTAAATTAACCGGCCGGTTTCACTTTTTTGAAAACGATAAACAAATAATCACCGTTCTCATTTTCATATTTTTTCTGTATGTTTTTTATTTCACCTGAGTCTATATCAAGCCGTAATTTTATTAATCCGGCATTCACTTCTTCCGCATTGCTGATAGCGGCAAAAGATGATATCCCGTTTCGGTTGGAAATATCGAAATAAAATTCCGGATCATACTTCCCGGCATGCAGGAACAGATCTTTCAAATCTTTTTGTACAAAATACTTTTCAGTCTCCGTAATTTCAAAACCTGTTGCTGTTGCGATTGATTGAAATTTTTCGAGTGAGTACATTTGATTCGTACCTTTCCGCATCATTTCCGGAAAATAATGATGCAACCAATAGCCTTCCATTTGTTCGGGTGTTGCAGTGAAAACCAAAAGCCTTGCATGTTCTTTCATTACTCTGTTAAGCTCTGCAAATCCTTTTAGGGGATCTTTCCAGTGGTGCGTTGTTAATGTTGCAAGAGCACCTGAAAATATTTCATTCTGAAATGGAATTTGTTCTGCTGTTCCGAATTTCCATTCTATCGTTGTTGATTTTGATTTTGCTTCATTTAACATGATTTCCGAAGGATCAACACCGATGAAATGGATTCCTTTCTCTGCCAATTTAATTGTGTAATTACCTGTACCGCAACCAATGTCGAGGTAGATATTATTTTTCACCGGTTGCAGTAAATGATACATTCTTTCAACCAGATACGGATCTGCCTGCCGCGTTGCATTGTAATTTATTCCGATGGAATTATAGATGGGCTGTGTTTGCTTCATTTTTTCATAAGGCCCTCAGGTTTTGGCCTTCAGGCAAAATTAAATAAGAGAAGGAATTATCTTGATGTGGAAACAGGAAATCAGTTACTAAATTCTTTATATGAAAAAACTTATATGTACGCAGCACCGGAATTAATATTACCACATATCATAAAAGTCCTGCCTTTGTTGTTCGTATTCTTTAAACGCATTGATTTGCATGCCAAGCATTGCGGCGCTTTTTTCGGCATAAGTTGCATGATGGTGCCGGAGAAAAAATTCGCGGACTTTATCGAATGTGTACGGATGATTAAAATCAGAATCCAAAAAATTCAGATCGCGGCCTTTCTGATTTTCATTATAAGCTCTCCAGAATGCATACATATAAAAATAGAATACAACAATTTTAAAACAGGCTTTTTGCAATACATCTTCTTCGAGCTGATCTTTTGCAATAGCTTTAAAATGTTTGTAAACAATTGCATAATTTGCTCTGAGGATTTGTTCCGATACTTCAACCGTTAAATCCGGAAAGAGCAATGTATCACCAATGGATGATTCAAACCGCACACCGTTGGGATGACTGAAAAAATTAATTTCCGTACTGCCGATTGTTGATTTGTGAATTAGCATAAGGGAAATATTTTACAAAAGATCAATATGAATTTTGTTTTAAAATTTAATATCACCAGATGCCGGGGAAAAAACGATATTTCACTTTATTCATATAAGTGTCGTATCCATCTAGTTCTTCCATTAATAATTTTTCTTCCGTAATTGTCCGGATGGCTAAAATTAAAATAACGGCAAATGAAAAAAGTAATGCTGCGAGGGATCCCAGTAAAAGCGGGGCAAAAATAAACATGCAAATTGCGCCGAGATACATCGGATGACGCACAAATCCATATACACCTGTTGTGATGACCTGCTGTTTCCGTTCGGACTGGATGCGGACGAGCGGTGATAAAAATGTATTGTCTTTAAACGTTCTGAAAAATAAATACCATGAAATAAATAACCCTGTAACACCAATCAGCTTTAGCCAGTCCGGAAATGGCGGGCTCCAGTGAAATGGCTGGGGATCTAATGGCAAACAAATAAACCAGCAAATAAATCCAATCATGATAAATGAAGTAAGAATAATATCCTGCTTTTTTTGTCCTCCGCTTCCCTGTACTTTATATCGCTCATTTAATAATGCGGGATCTTTTTTGAATAAATACCAGATAATCGAAATGCACATGCACAAAAACCAGATCGAAAAGATCCACCCTTCTTTCCATTGCCAGTTGCCGGCAAGCAGGAAAATAATTGCGGGCCAAAACATCAAATAAATAATTGTAAAAATAATTTTCCCTGCAGAAAGAACCGGTTGACGGTTGTCCATTTGATATACTTTAATTATACGCCACGAATTTAATCCTCCGCCTTTAAAAAATCACCATCCACAATTAATAATTTTACACCTGCTTCTGTAAATGACCGGTGTGAACTTAGATTATCAGAAACAATATAACTCATGCCTTTTGTGAGTTTTGATTTTTCACCTGTATGTAATTCGCTTGTGAAAGATCCTTCCAAGCAATACACAATATGTCCTTTCTCGCACCAGTGATCTGCTGAATAACCCGGTTCGTATTCCACCAGCCGGATGCGCAAACCCGGAAATCGAATTGTTTGCCAGAATGCCTTGCCGGTTATGCCGGGATGTTCAGTTTTTTCAATCTGATTCCAGTCGATTGTTTGAAACGGTATGCCCTTCATATGTATATTTTAAATTATTTCTATTTTTATTTAAGCCGGCTCTGTTTATGCTATGCCCTTATTCCACTTCGAAGGGGAGGTGCCACGCTTTAAAATTCAGGTAAATAACTGAATATTCAATCCAATTAAAATTATCGGATCGGTTTCGCCCTTCTCCCTTCTTATTTCGAATCTTCAAATCTCCTTTCATCCTTGCCATTCCCAACAATCCCCCTTATCTTTGCACCCCCTCGCTCTGTCGCCGAATGGCGGATTTCGAAGGGTCCGCCGTATGGCGGAACATTAATTTCACTTTTTTAAAAATATCATCTTGGATAACCAGGAATTAAACGAGTTGGAAAGCAACTCAGAAACAACAACGGTTTCTACCGAAAACTCTGTAGAAACCGAAACCCAAAACACAATCACTACAGAAGTAATTGAGCAATCAGCACACGACGATTTCGACTGGTCGGTAGACAAGCGCAACCGCACCCACTACGACCAGACTAAAAGTTCCGAAATGGAAACGGTGTATGAAGGCACTTTCAAAACACTGAACGACAACGAGATCATTAATGCAACAATTGTTGGTTTAACAGATACCGATGTAATTCTGAATGTAGGTTACAAGAGCGACGGCCTCGTTTCTAAAACGGAGTTCCGCGACATCGAAGAACTGAAGGTCGGAATGGAAGTTGAAGTTTTCGTAGTTAGCAAAGAAGATGCAAAAGGCCAGCTGAACCTCAGCCGCAAGAGTGCGAAAATGATGAAGGCCTGGGATCAGATCGTAACAGCTTATAAAACTGAAATGATCGTAACCGGAAATATCATCAGCAAAACAAAAGGCGGATTGATCGTTGAAGTATTCGGCATTGAAACTTTCTTACCGGGTTCACAGATCGATGTAAAACCAATTACGGATTACGACGGATTTGTGGGTAAGAAAATGGAATTCAAAGTTGTGAAGATCAACGAAGTGATCAAGAATGCAGTTGTATCGCATAAAGCACTTATTGAAAGCGATATCGAAACACAGCGTCAGGAGATCATCAGCAAACTTGAAAAAGGCCAGGTGCTTGAAGGAACAATCAAAAACATTACAGACTTTGGTGCATTCATCGACCTCGGCGGAGTGGATGGCTTATTGTATATCACTGATATATCATGGGGCCGTATCAACCATCCGAACGAAGTATTGCAGATGAACCAGAAACTGAATGTGGTGGTGCTTGATTTTGACGATAACAAAAAACGTATTTCTCTCGGATTAAAACAATTGACACCGCATCCTTGGGATGTTCTCGAAGAATCGATCAGTGTTGGAAGTATCGTGAAAGGTAAAATTGTAAATATTGAAGATTACGGTGCATTCCTCGAAATCACGCCGGGTGTTGAAGGATTGATCCACGTTTCGGAAGTTACATGGAGCAATCAGCCGATCAACAGCAAAGACTTCTTTAAACTAGGTGAAGAGTACGAAGCAAAAATCGTTACACTTGACCGTGAAGAAAGAAAAATGTCGTTGTCGATCAAACAAATGTCTGAAGATCCGTGGAAGAGTGCGAAAGATAAATATGCGATCGGAAGCCGTCATAAAGGTCTGGTTAAAAACATCACGAATTATGGTGTGTTTGTAGAACTCGACGAAAATATCGGCGGCATGGTGCATATCAGCGATTTAAGCTGGATCAAACGCTACAACCATCCTTCAGAATATGTAAAAGTTGGGGAAACATTAGATGTGGTAATTCTCGAAATTGATGAAGAGAACCGCAAAATGTCGCTCGGACATAAACAAATTGAAGAAGATCCTTGGGATACTTTTGAAACTGTGTTCCCTGTTGGTTCAATTCACGAGGCAACAATTATCCGCAAAGATGATAAAGGAGCAGTTGTTTCATTGCCATACGGACTGGAAGGTTATGCGCCGAATAAACATCTTGAAAAAGCAGATGGCAGTTCAGCACATGTTGATGAAAGATTATCATTTAAAGTGATTGAATTTGATCGCAATGATAAACGCATCATCGTGTCGCATACCAAATTTGTTCGCGATAATCAGGATGAAGAGCGCCGTGAAAAAGATAAAGGACGCAAGCGTGATGATAAGAAAGGTAAGAGCCAGTTAACCAAAGTGCAGAAAAATGTTGAGAAAACAACACTTGGAGAAATGGATGTTTTATCTCAGTTGAAAGAGAAAATGGCGAGTGATGAAAAAGCATCCGTAAAATCAGAAAAGAAATCGAAAGAAGCAAAAATCGAACATGTGGAAGAACCGGAAACGGAGCAACCTGATGTGGAAGATGTAAACACTTCTGAAGATGAAAAATCTGAAGAATAATAAATTGCTTTACTGACAACCAAAATCCCGCTTATTGATTTAGGCGGGATTTTTTTTTGCGTGAGGCCGGGTTATACGTGAGGCCCTCACTCCATATGCTCTAAAAAAACATTAGTTTGAATCTCAAATTAAAGTTTCTAATAAACATTTCGTGAGGGTCTCACTAATTCCACTTTCTATTCGTGAGGACCTCACTTAGCGTGAGGACCTCACCACAATTAAATCGATTTTTCTTCTTTGAAGAATTCTCTTCTGATCCCGTCGATAATATCAAAATGCCTGATTATATAACTTTGATTTGCGATTGCTTTCAAAGAAGCGTAATGCATGATATTTAAAATGGAAGCACCGCTTAATTCGTATTGATCTGCAAGTTTTTTAAAATCAACTGCCTCATCAATACGGATATTTGCAGGAAGTGATTTATTCCACAGAGATAATCTTTCGTGTGCATCCGGCATCGGAAAATAAATCAATGCATTGAATCTGCGCAGAAATGCCGTATCCAGATTGCTTTTATAATTAGAGGCAAGGATCATCAAGCCCGGGAAATCTTCAACACGCTGCAATAAATAACTCACTTCCTGATTTGCATGTTTATCAATGGACGATTGCACATTGGTGCGTTTGCCGAATAAGGCATCACCTTCATCAAAAAACAAGATCCAGTTTTTATGTTCTGCACGGGTAAATATTTTTTCAAGATTTTTTTCTGTTTCTCCGATATATTTTGAGATCACCTGCGAAAGGTCGACCCGGTATACATCTTTTTCAAATTGTTTACCAAGTAAAGAAGCGGTTAACGTTTTGCCCGTGCCCGGGGGGCCATAAAATAAAGCACGGTAACCCGGTTTTATTTTTCTTGCAATTTGCGGGTCTTTCGATAATTCCTTATTGTATTCGAGCCATATTTTAATATCGTTGATCTGATCAGCCGTTTGTTCATGTAAAACAAGATCTGCCCATTCCATTTTTGTGGTAATTAATTTTGCAGGAAAATCCGGGGAGAATTTCGGCTTTGATATTTTTCCGAATAATAATTTATCGATCCATTCCTGCGAAATGATCATTCTGCCGCTCATGGCAGGCTCACCTTCTTTTACATGTTCGAGCCAGAGAATGTTTTGTTTGAATAATTCCCCGTTCTCGGAAAATAATTCCTGGATTTTAAACCGCTCTTCCATATCATTTCCGGCGAGAATAAATAAAGCAGTCTCACCCGTAGGTACCATGCCGCGGTTATTTCCGGTTTTAACACCGCCGAATTCCGGAAATTCGCCTCCCTGCGGATAAATTTCCTGAATCAGGCCATCGAAAAACTTTGGTTGTATATGCGGGACCAAAGCAAACAGAATAAGCAATTTTTCCTGATCGGAAACAGGCTGATCAAAATGAAATTGAGTACTGCTGCGCAGTAAATTGAGAAAAGCATCAGATACCGGAATAAATTCCTGATCTTCATCCTGATTTAAATTCCTTGTCAGTAATTGAAGAATTTCATTGCGCAGATTTGAAATTAAATTCTGCAACGGTTGTTTTATTTCTGTTTTTGCAATCATTCTTGTTATTGTTCAGATAAAAAAGCATCACAAATACCGGAATCTGTTAACGATATTACTTACTGATGTCTTAATTTATTATATGATTATAAAATTAGTAAAGTGTTTTTTAAATGCTTTTATGCAACTTGTTTTTTTTTACCATGATTGATTTACTCTGCGGCCGTTCACACATATAAAATTTCCATTTTGATCATGCCGCTCTTCGTATAAATCAGCGTGTTCCTCCGACCGTGATGAAACCACAGACGGGGAACTGACGGAATTGTCCCGGTAATTTATATTTCTGCTTGTAACCCTTCCTGATTCATAACAACGCCTTGCCGTATTTTGATCCGGAATATCCTGCCGCATTTCGCATGCAGGTGTATCATAGAAAACTGCTGCCGGCACCAGACCTGATGCTGCATGGGCAAACCAATTATAGTAAAAAGTAATTTGGGATCTCACTGAAAAAGGAGTTGTATAATAGGTAATCAAATTTATTCCTGATTGAGGGCGCAAGCCAAGAATTGAACGAATACTGTTGGCTGTTTCAATAAGCCCGCTTTTCAAACCTGCGGATTCGATCATGATAAATAATTGGTTTTCCATCGGCAGACTGAAATAATTATGACAAATATTCATATCATAATATGCAACTCCCGAATTAATCTGATCGCAACTGTTTGGCTGATCATGACATGCGAGTGATAGCTGAATTACACTGGAGTATATTGACCGGAGATTGATGAGAATACTTTCCCGCTGATCATCCGGCGGACAATTAAATGCTACATTCATCATCCGCCTGCCGAATGAATTTTGTTGTGGTTGCTGAAGAATCTGTTCAAGTGTTCGAATACCGTTTTGTATGATATTGAGTGTATTTGTTCTGAGTACTTCAAATCGTTGATCAGGATCGTGAACTGTTGTGGTTTGCGAATTACAATTATTTTCTGTGCTCCTCTGTATTGTTTTTTTTTGAATTGATGCATTTTGTTGCACGACGTGTGTTAGTTCATGCGCAAGTAATTTTTTTCCTTGCGTTGTTGCGGGCTGATATTGCTTCTCGTTAAATACAATATGATTTCCGCTTGTATAAGCAAGTGCGTTAATCGATTGAGCTGATTTTGCTGCAAGGGTATCGTTGTGTATGCGCACAGCTGAAAAATCAAATCCCATACTGCTTTCAAAAAATGCACGTTCAGTTTCCGGTAATTTTTGTCCTGATTGATTGAGCCCCTCCACATAATTTTCGAAACCCGAATTTATTTCGGGTTCAATAGGATCATTTGATTTTCTTTGCAATTGTTTATCGTGTTCTTCTTTTTCACAATCTGCGCATTTTCTTTGCACACCTGTATCAACCATATTCAGATCCGTCGGGCTCATTCCAATCGGCACATTTTCAAATGGTTTTCTTTCAGGTGCGAAATAATCATATAATTTCAGCACATCCACCAATACATTAAACCGGATATCACGGCGATCCTGCATTAAATCAGGTAAGCCTGGAACCTGCTGCATGATGCGATAATTATCTCCCGTGATATCGTCTTTGTCGAACAGCGGATATTGCGATACACCGTTTCTGTAACCGCCTGATAATTCGAGTCCGCCGTTAAATAAACCCAGATTAATTTGCAGTGCCGAAATATCAAGTGAAGGTGTTTCTGTATTTAAATCGCCGCTTGTATCTAAAGAAAATCTTGAAATATGTGTATTGAAAACATCTTCATTAAATAATGAGATCAATTTTGATGCATCGAGACCGAAATCAAATTTGAATTTCGTTTGTTCTTCGTCCTGAATGCTGTAAGTAAATGTTTTAATTGGAAATTGCGGAATGATACCGGGTATGGTACCGAGATTAAATTCATTTAAATGCGTGCGCATATTCCTGTTCCAGAAAACCGAACTCCATAAAAATGCATAATTGCCGATTAAAAATGCAGGCAAGCCTATACTGAGTTCTGCCGGTTGGGAAAGAAACTGATCACCTAATTGTTCAGCTAATTTTGAGAAAGCCGGATTATTTTCACTCAATTGCTGACCGACTGTGCTGATTCCTTCTCCTGCAGGATCCGGTTCTTTATCATCACGCTGAATGCATTTAGGATAAACAGATGCAGGTTTAAAAAATGAATTATTTATTGAAACCGGTTTGCGTGCAACAACATTTTCAGCAACCTGATCCGCTTCCTTTTCATAAACATCATCCGGCTGATTCAATTGCAGCTTCGGTTGAAAAAACGCATTGGTGTTTTTATTTTTATTTTGAACATTTTGATATGTAAGTGCCTGTGGAAACATGATCACAACACTTTCACACCGTTCGCAATAACCGTTTGAGAAAGGTCCCAGTTATCATTTTTAATTTGATTTAAAAAGCATTGTGTTCTGTACTTTGTTTGCTGTAATAATTTTTTTGGATGTGTTGCAAGCCAGTTATGTCGTGCATTTACATAAGCTTTTATCCATGCTTTTTCCTCACCTCCTCTTACCGGTGGCGCTTCAGGGAAGCGGTTTCGCAGGAATGAAGGTACGCTGCCCGAATGAATGTAACTGTCATAAATCACCAGCATACTCAGCGGCAAGGTAAATTTGTTGCCCTCAAAAAAAATCTGTGCAGGCAGATAATAAATTGTATCGAAAAATTCATCCTGCGCAGTCCGCATGATCACATCTTCACGTGCCGATTTTTTCAGCAGATCTTTAAATGTTTTATTTTCCCACAGTGGGGTTTTGCCAATTTTTGAAAGATAAGGCGAGAAATCATCTTTAAAAATACCGTTCTTCTGAATATATAATTCAATCAATGATTTCAGGTTTCCCTGTTCGGTGGTTTGGCTTCTTCCAAACGTAATTTGTTTTGTTCCGTTTTTGCCGTCGTCATAAACAACGAGGTCGTCGTATTTACCTTCGGGTGTTCCGGTTTCAAACACATTAATGATTTGAAGGATTTTGTTTTTTTGTTGTTGAGTGATCATAGTTGTATGGTTTAATTTTTATTTTTCTCCAACCTGTTCATGAAATTGTTTATGTACAATATCAATATTATCCATATCGTATACGCCGCCTTCATTTGTGATTGCTAATTTATGATCCAGTTCCAGTGTCATTTTTCCTGTTCTTCCTGTACCGGGTTGTGGTGACACAATTGGGGCAAACCCCTGCTGCATTCGCTGGTAATTCGACTGGCTCCATCTGAGTGATTTTCCATTTGCATCAACAGGTGATAAAGAAGTATCTGCGGCAACCAATTTCCAGAATTCCTGTCTGAATGTACCAAAATCTTTAAACGACCTGCCTCGCATTTTATCTGCAATTTGTTTTGGGAACCGGCCGATCTGATTTTGCAGAATCCATTCCCCGGATACAACTTTTAGAGAATCACCGCCATTTGCCATGCCGGGTGTATTTCGCAATTGTTCGGCAGAAGGCATATTTGATGGGCCTGATGGCAAATTCGGCGCATGACCTCTTATTTCTTTTTCGAGATGGTTTTCTACCATCGATAATACATCATTTATTTCTTCAGTTGATTTATTATGGATTGATTGTTTTAATACTTTCTCATTTAAAGAAACGCCGTGAATATCTGCTTTGCGAACAAGTTCTCTGATTTTTCCGATTTGTGCTTCGTTGAGTTTTGGGAAACACGGAGAATTGCAATATTTCACAAAAGATGCAACATCCGGATTTGCCTCGAGTAAAAGTTTTAATTTTTTTCCTTCCGCAGTTTCAAACATTTTCACAGTATCATCGGAAATATTGGTGAATAAAGTTTGTTTTTGCTCCGCAAGTATACCTGCTTTTGCTTTTTCAATATCCGCCGGGTCCAAACGTTCGGCCTGATTAATCGGGTTCGCAGCGTTTTTAATATCGTCAGCCACACCTAATTCTTTTTTTAATTTTTCTGCTGGTCCGATTAATTCATCTGCCTGTTGTTCAAGTTGTAAGGCAACCGACTCTGCTTTTGATAAATCTGAAGCATTATCTGCAATCGCTACACTATCCATTGCTTTTCTTGCATTTCTGATTTGTTTTAATTTCGCAAATGCAGACCAGCCTGTTTTTACAAATTGTGCAGCACCGTACATAGCAAGCCCGATTTTTACCAATTCTGTGGCTTGAATTATTTTCGGCCCCCAATTCGGAAACCATTTTCTAATATTTAATTTATTTTCTTCCACCACTAAAACAAGTGCAGGCAACACCCTTTCCATTGTAAATACAAAAGCCCGTCCTGCAGCTGTGCGTGCTGCACCAACCGGAGTTGCCATTGATGCGATGGTGAGCATATCCTGAATAAATTTTCTGTTGCCGGCATGCTGATACGTGATCAGATCCTGCGCAGTAAGTACAACAAATTTATCACGATCGTAATCATGAATAATGATCGGCGCATTTGGATCAACTTCTACACCGCTTATCATCCAGTTTATCCGCTCCTTCATCGTAATATCCGACATTTCCTTATAATCGGGATTATTTAATAATCCTCCTGTTACAGCGCCGAGATATCTGATTTTAATTTTTCCGTTTTGCATTTTTTCAATGCTGAACGTTGCCGACTGTTCAAAAAAGCCCATCACATCATGCCAGGGTAATACGGGAGCATTTGCAAGATCCTGTGCACCTTTTTCACCCAGCGAACGCAAGCGCAGCATCGAAATAGCCTGGTGCAACGCTATATTTTCATCCGAATCAACCACATCATCCAGCACATCGGTTAACGATTTCCCGTCTACGGAATAATTATTCATTGCTTCAATAAATTCAGCTGATTGTTCAGAAGGAATATCTGAAAGAAGCCTGATGATTTTTTCTTCTTTATTTGTATCGACCCATGTTTCAGATGCAAGTTTGGCAATATCCTGAATGCGCTTTTTAATATCAATTAATTTTGGCAGCATGCCTTCGCCAACTTCGATCTGAATGCTGTTTGTATAAGTGAGATTTGCATATACGGCACCATTCAGCACAACAGAAAATTCAAGATTCCCTTTATACACAGAGCCATCCGCATGATAAAGATCCCATGTACGTCTTTTATCTTTTGACGTACTGAGTTTTCCGATATAACTGCCGTTTGCAAATTCCGCTTTTACACTTGCCGTACCATCATATGTTTGCCCTCCTCTTGTGAAAAACCGGGTACGGTAAGATGATCGGTCAAGCCAGATAGTTTGAACGGTTTCATTTGTATATCCTTCAACAATGTCAAGCGGATCAACCATGCCGGCATCCTGTTTTTGAATTTTCCGCTGTAAACCATTCGCATTTTGCTGAACAACATGTGTTAATTCATGTGCAATTAATTTATCACCGTTTGTCGTACCCGGTTGAAACTGATTGTGATTGAAGACAATATTATTTCCCGTGGTATAAGCAAGTGCATTAATTGATTGTGCCGATTTTGCCGCATTCGTATCTGTATGAATTTTCACATTCGAAAAATCATATCCCATGCGTGATTCAAAAAATGATTTTGATTTTTGCGGCAATGCATCTCCGCCGTTTTGTAATCCGCCAACATAATTTTCAAATGCATCGGATGTTTGAATTTCGTTTTGATTTTCTTCCTTTCGCTGCAGTTTTTCTTTTTCTTCCTGTTCACAATGTGCACATTTTCTTTGAATGTGTGAAATTGGTTTGAAAAAATTAGCGGTTTGTTGCATATGCCTGGTCTGAATTACTTTTTCTGCAACCGTATCGGCCTCCTGTTCATAAATATCATCAGGTTGATTCAAAAATAATTTAGGCTGAAAAAATACCTGATTATTCTTTTGATTATTTATAGTTGTTGTAAGATTTGTATGCATCTGCAATGTCTTTATTCAATTTCAAATCCAAGTTCGGCGAGATAATCATTAATAATTTTAAACCGCTCACCTACACTTTCACCTTTTGGAATATTTTGTGTTCCAAGCCATTCCGATATTGCTTTATTTTGTTCCGTTCCAAACCGGTAAAGCGGATGATCCGGTGTAAATCCTCCCTCTTCCGTATATTTTGCTTTGCTGAACCATCCGCCTAAAATCCCGTCGAATGGTGCCCAGCTATCTGGTTGAGCGCCGCCTGAATTTTCACCACCCATTCCTGTTCGGCGGTAAAAGGGTTGCGGGCCATTCGGTGTTTCAACTACGATAATATCACGTCCGCCAAATTCATACACTTTAGTACTGATGATCCGGAATAATGATGCACCGGCAGAAGGATTTGCTTCTTTTTTTGCAAATATTTTACTCAGCCATTCACCGATTCTTGTTTCTCCAAGCCATTGCCCGAGTTTTGTACTTTTTAATTTTCCTGTTGCAACTTTTGTCCCGCTTGCAGCAAAATAAAATGCAAGTGCTTCAAGCAATACTTCGAGAATAGATCCAAGTGCTTCGGCAAATAATTTAGCAGAGCGTTCAAGTTTTGTTTCACTTCCTGCTGCAGTCCATGTAGCTCCAAGAAAATCGACAAATGCACCACCGATTTGTTTTACGGAATCAACAACCCATACAAGTAAAAATGCGAGGCCGAGCCATTCAATAATAGTTAATCCGATTTCAAATCCCAATGCAGCACCCGGCGCTGCTCCGGCACCACCGAATAATGCGCCGATCGCTGCACCGATCGCAGTTGTTACAGCTAAAACTGCAACAGAAACTACAATCATGGATGCAAGTCCGATCAGTACGTCAACAACCGCTTGTGTTGCATGACGCAACATCGCTTCAGGAATATATTTCAACGACCACCCTATCGCTTTTACAAAGTCTGCAATTTTTTGTCCGACGGATTTAAAAAAATCAACTACTCCTCCGAATACATCATTTGATACAGATCCGGATTGAATGCTTCCTTTTAATCCTTTTGCAAAATCAATTCCGGGCAACCAGATGAAATTCCCTGCTTTTAATTGTACTGATTTCCATCCATCTGTTGTTGCAGGTACATGTATGCCATTCATATAAGCAATCACATTTACAAAATACCGCAGGTCGTTTCCCCAGGCAACTTCACTTTTATAATATTTTTCAGCAATACCTATTGCTGTGGTGCCGGGTTCAACACGATGAAGAAACGCAGTTGGTTCCGGCAATTTTGTTGAAACATATGCAGAAGCAACAAACCCTTCCGACCCATCAATTGTACTCACCTGATACCAACCGCCGCTGATTGTTTTACTGATTTGAAGTTTTGTATTAAATGGAAGTTCTTTAATTATTTCTGCATTGGTTGAAGGTGATTTCCGCAATTTGAGAAAGGGAGATTTATCGCGGGTTACAATTCCAATATTCGAAGTATTTGCACTTGCAGCCGGTGGTGGAGTTTCCGATTGTTGATTCGTATCAAGAGATTGATTTTCAGAAAATTGTTCGTCGGTGCATATTTCATTTTCTGCAGATGATCCCAGATCATCAACAGAGCTTTGATCTTCCGCTTCACACATATCTGCAGCATTTTCTGAAGACTCATCGACGGATGATGTGCTTGATTCGGGATCAGGTTTTCGTTGCACCTGATGAATTGGAGTATTTCCCGCAGCCTTAAAAAATGGCGGCTGATAAGAAGGTTCGTTTTTTTGATATGTAGATTGCTCTTTAAACATTTAATTGAAATATCATTTCACTTAACGCCGTGCATGACAATCGTGATTGTAATTACATGATACATCAGGTCAGTGAATTATAAATATCCCGGTATCTGAAAACCTCTTTTGAATAATCTTTTGCGAATGTATAATAATCAATATCTTTTCCGCTTGCAATTGCTTTTGCAACATTACCCTGCCCGCAATTATAGGAAGCGGTTATTGCCCGTTGAAACATAACAGGATCCAGTTGAATATCATATTTTTTGCTGATCAGATAATTTCTTTTTTCATTTAAAACAGCTACAGCCATTTTGCAGCATTTTAATGGATCTGTCCAGTCGCCGGAATTTACAAACGTCGGATAGGAATCGATATCAATTTGCCAGAAACCAAAACCGTGATATTTTTTTTCTGCATCATTTGATCGTTTACTCCAGTCGCCTTTCATATTTGCGCAAATATTTTCGAATGAATATCCCTGATTAAAATATTGAATGATTTTATATCCGGTTTCCCTTGCACAAATTCCAGCGAGCCAGTCTTCCGAATAAATTGTTCCGGCAATTGATTGTTTTATTAATTCACCCAGATTTGTTTTGATCCATTGCATTAAATCTTTTTCTGTTTTAATTTTTGGAGCTACGGGTTCTTTATCGGGATTAAATCCCAATTCATATGCTTTACCTAATGTAACGCTGCCTGCAACACCATCTGCTCCCAAACCATAAAATGCCTGAAAAGCAATTGTTGCTGCTTTTGTTTTATTTCCGAAATCGCCATCGGCTGTTCCGATAAGGAATGTCTGGTCAATTAAAAATTGCTGCCATTTTTTTACGAGTGGGCTTTTGTCGCCTTTTTGGAGTGCCATAGTTTTTGATTTTTAGGAATTAAAATAATTGTGTGTGTTTATAATTTTAAAAAAAATTAAGGGCCGACAGATGACAAAATTCTCATATTGTTTGCTGCATTTCCATATGCATCAAATAATGTTGAGGGTGAATCTCCCATGCCAATCACCATTAACCTGATCAAATGTTTAATTGCATTTTCTGGTGTCATTGCAAAGAAAGAGGGTAAAACCTCAACGCGATTTCCGGGATTTAATCTATTTGCCGGATCTACAACCCAATTTGCGGTACCTGAATTTAATTTTATCAGGCTGATTGACCTCGACCAAAGAGGATTTCTCATTCTAAAATAGCGATCACTTATTCCTGCCATTCGGATTTTATCGTTTCTGTTAGGTAATGCAAATGGTGGAGAAGTGCCCGGATCAGTTAATCCAAATGATGCGCTGATCCAGTGCATATGATGATGATACCATTGTGTAGTAGTTGTTGTCCATGTGGTCGGTGTATGAAGTGCTTCTTCAATTTTATCATATAATTCACCGGTTGTAAATTTTGCAGTGATAAGCCATTGTTCAAGAAAATCAATCGCATTATGTGCAAAATCATTTTCTGTTGATGACAGTGGTGTTGATGTGCTATCTTCAACTAAATCTACCGGAGGTGAACTTATTGTTGCTGTAGGATCATGTAATATACTAATTAGATTTACGTAACTATCAGTGTTTCTTAATTTATCAGGATCGCTTAAAGTTCTGATTCTTCTTGTATGTGCATAGGCAAGGTCATCAGTTAAAACGCCGGGTGTTGCGTGCAAAGATTCATGAATAAAAGTATTGGCTCTTGAATCCGGATCCGGATCATTTGTATATGATTCGCAAAATATCATTTTTGGTGGTGAAACATTTCTGTCTACAAATGCCGCTGCACCAGTACCGCAAGTGCCATTACAGGATGTTAATCTGCAATCTGTAGAATCATTATGAGCACTAATTAAATTTCCCATTTCAGTTTGAAGTAATGTAATATTTGTCGCTAATGTTGCCGCTGTATTTGAACCAAAAAATGTTGTTATATGAGAGAGTGTTGTTGCATTCGGGGTGCTTAAAGCAGTTAAGGCATTGGCCACCTTTGTATTTGCTAATGTCTGAATTGAAGTAAATGAACTATTGCAATCATCAGAGGACGAATTAGAGCAATCGCGAACTCTTGTTGGAGGAGGTGTTGCGGCACTCGTTGGAGTATCAACTATTTCTACAATTCGCATGGAACGGTAAAGCCGGTTGCCTTCTCCATCTGTTGTATTTGGATTTAATGTAATAGTTGAAACATCATGACCTCTTGAGACCAATTCATTCTTAACCGTATTTATACGACTGTTTACAATTGTGGTATTCCCACTTGCAGATCCCTCTTCACTTGTGTGGCCACTAAGTGTAATTGCTCTGTTAGCTGGTAAAGCCTGGGTATTTAATTTTGCCGTCTCTGGTTCAGGAGGACCAGGGATAACTGAAGATCCACGTTCAAAACGAATTACATTATCTACAGATGCTAATTCCGGATCGAGTCCGGAAACATTAAAATTTGAATTCGTTAATCGTTGAATTTTTTTAGTTGAAATATTATTATTTTGTTGTATTGTATGTGTTAATTCATGCGCAATTAATTTATCGCCATTTGTTGTTCCGGGTTGAAATTGATTTTGATTAAAAACGATATTATTTCCGGATGTATAAGCTAATGCATGAATTGATTGAGCAGATTTTGCAGCAACCGAATCAGTATGAATTTTCACATTTGAAAAATCATATCCCATACGTGATTCGAAAAATGTTTTTGATGCAGGCGGCAAGGATGACCCGCTGTTGTTTAATCCGTCGACATACTGATCGAAGGAGGGAGAAGTTTCCGATTCATTTCCATTTTCTTCTTTGCGTTGAAGTTTTTCTTTTTCCTCCTGTTCACAATGCTCACATTTTCTTTGGATCGAAGAAATGGTAACCGGTTTAAAAAATGTTTCACCCAGGTCGATATGTTTTGATAGTATCACTTTTTCAGCAACAGCATCTGCTTCCTGTTCATACATATCATTGGGTGCATTAATGGCATATTTCGGCTGAAAAAACCCGGATGTTTTTCCGTGCGACGATATTATTTCATTATGCACCATTTGAGTATTCATGAATTATTTTTGAGCGTATTTAGAAAATAATAACTGCCGCCTCTTTTTTCGCTTCTTCTTTTGTATAGGTTACTTCCTGGACAACCGTACCTTCAGGGTTAATCAGTTTAATTGTTGCCCCCGTGTTTGCCAATCGGATTTGGCCGCTGTTTAAATTGATTGTTGTAGTTTCGCCGGCATCAAGCATCCCGCTCAACAGCTGAAATTTATTCTTCACATCCAGTTTCCATCCTGATAAATTTAACCTGGTGACGGAAGTGTTTATTAATGATATTTTTTCCTGTCTGTAATCATCTCCCTGTGGGTTCACCAATGCGGAAAATATTTTAAGCGCATTTTGTCCGTTTGCTTTTAATTCAATTGCACGCTGCACGGCTTTTTCCGCATCAGGCTTTCCGTATCCATAATAAATACTGTGTCGCTCATTATTATAATTGCCGTTTGCCGAATCAATTATTTCACAACTTTCCTTAATTATATTTTTCACATCCATTGCACTTAATTCCGGATTCGCAGATAAAATCAACGCGGCGATTCCTGCAACACCCGGACAAGCACTTGAAGTACCGCCGAAATCATCGCAATAATCGTCGTTGGGATTATACCCGGCACCACCTGTGCGATCGGTAGTATATATTCCGTTGGTCAATGCTTCAGGATGATGCATGGATGTATCTCCCCAATCGTTGCTCGGAAAACAACACCATACCGCATCACCAAAATCACTGTAAATACTTTTTTTACCGGTATCGTTGCAGGCTGCAACTGCAATTACATTCGGGTTGCTTGCATAATTATCGAATTTCACATCTTCATTTCCATTTCCTGCCGCAAATAAAACAACGCATCCTTTTCCATGCCTTCCTTCTTTTACTGCAAATTCAATTGCCAGCCTTGTATGTGCGGGAATATCCGTGAATGTTGTATGCAGCGGATCATGCGGATCTGAATAATCACCGTCAACGGGCCCCCAGCTGCAGGAAATAATATCAGCACCATTATTTACAGCCCAGTAAAATGCATTTGCTTCATAAATGCTTCCTAATTCGGCCATATTTCTGATGGGTAATATTTTTGCAGCAGGAGCAACGCCGGATGCTTTTATACCGCTTGCAGCTGCAACACCTGCACATGCTGTTCCATGATTATCATCTTCATTCCGGGGCTTTGGATCATTTGAATTTGAAATAATATTTCTTGCTGCGACAATTTTTCCCGGCATATTAAATTCCGGATTATTGATGTCAACTCCATCGTCTATAATTGCAATTGTAATATTTTCACCGGTGCTGAGAAGATGTGCATTTTCAATATTACAATGCGCATGAATTAATTTTCCTTTTATTGTTGCATCTTTCAAATGCCACTGCAAAGGGTGGATTCCTTTTTTTCCTTTTTTTCTGATCAATTCCGGATGGCAGAATTCAACTTCCGGAAGATTGAGCATTTGTTCGGCGATTTCAAACACTTTTAATCCGGTATTCTCCGGTGCGGCGACAAAATATGAATTCACTGCATAATTTTGTTTTTGTTTGATGGTGAGATGGTTTTCTGCAATAATTTTTTCACAGGTGTCGGATTTTACGCTGTCAAAAAATTTGACAAAAATATTTTCGGTATATAAAGTAGGTGTTTTCGTTTCCGGATCTACCAAAACCCTTCCTGCAAATTTGAGTTCTTCTTCCTTTTTTAATACTTCTCTGGTGCTGTCGCGAAGTGCAGTCTGGTCAGTACCTTCGTCTTTCGTCTTGATCACCGTTACATCCGCATCAGGGAATTCCATTTCAATATTAAATTTTTCCAGCGCTTTTAATGCATCACTTCCTCTGACCGCATCTTTTAATTTACGTGCATTTTTTGTTCTGATGACAACCCGGTTATCGCTTTCAACCAGTTTTTGTTTAGCACTGTTTTTTTTGCCGAATGTGTAGGAATACATATACTCTGATTTATAATGAATTGAATTATTCTACTGTTTTTAAAATGTTTTCGCTTCCCAGAAAACCCTGAGCATTTCTTCCATCCATGGGAATTTGATGATGGAAAAACTCCATGGTAATTTGTTCAGTAATACATCAACTGTTTTTTCTTCACAATGCAATTGCCAGTTACTATTTGCAAAAAATAATTTACCTGTGCGCTGAACAAACGTTTCCTGAAGACCTGCCGTCGAACTTTTTCCAAGTGCCTGCCAGTGTTTAATAACGGCTTGCATCAATTCCTCGGCAGAATCTTTCTCTGCAGGACTGACTTCAATTTCCGCATGTAGTTCATCATTCATTGAAAGGCCGCATAAAATTTTATTAAGGCATAATTCATATTCCGGACAATTCACATTTCCGTTCACTAGCAATTGCAGAAGGCGCACGGCTCTTTGTTGACCGCCAGTTAACCAGTTGCCGGAATTGTCTGTGCAATTCAGCAATTCAAACCATTTTAAAAGGAATGGATGAAATAAAACCAGCCCGGCATTTCCAATATATATCCCTTCCGCTTCAACTGGTTTCATTTCTGATCTGATTTTATTTTTCTTATCTGCAGGGTTTTCCTGTTTGAATTCCCGAATTTGCTCAATCTTCTCTTTTTTTGCAAATGTTTGTCGCTGGTTACTGAATTCATTATTGGATCTATCTGAAACAAATCGCTCGTGCAATGCAGTAATTAGCGCCTGCAGAAATGTCGAAGCAGCATTTGCACCTGTAAGTAAAAGCGCATCAAGATTTGTATGCAGCGAAATAAGAAGATCTGCGATTTCATTTTTATCGTGTTTCAGGTGCAATACATCTGCAATTTCACGGGCAAGTGAAGCAGACAGCATTTGTGTATTTTCTTTTTGTTCTGAACCTGCAAGTATCAGAATGAATATTTGCTGTATTTCCTCTTTTTTAATCATCGCAGGTTCATAGTGGGAGAGAACAGTTGTAATAAATTCAACGGCATTTTGTACGTCTGAAGTGAGTGGGAATAGTTTCCGGAGAATTTTATCGGCGACAGCCGCAGGTGTGCGCTTCATAAACAAGCCTGCATTTTCTGATGAACCTGCTAGAAATAATTTGAACTGTTCAACAAAGGGGGAAATTGCCGGGTTATTTACATCTTCAAAAAAATCATTTATTTCTTCGAAACTGAATTCTATATGATTCCATTGCAGATACCCATTCCTGATAAAAAAAATAAATGATTCGAGCAAATGTGCCTGCGGTTGTATTTTAACAAGTTGCCCGGGATGATTCGGATCTGCGGTGGTTGTTGTTGTTTGCACCAATTTATCGTTGCCCAGAATCTCTTCGAGCTGCTCAATTAACCGACGTGAAAATTCTTTTTCAAACTGATCTGACCGGATATTTCCTAAATCAATTTCAAGTTTGTTGGCAATGATATATTTTTCATCCTTGCACATTCCATCAAACAATACTTCAAGCATTTGCGGAATTGTTTCCTTCGTAAGTATTTCAATGCGTCGTTGCAAGGCAAAGGCTGTCGCTTCTGAAGGCACATGCAGTTCAATAAACTGTTTATTAATATGATGAATTTTCTTATTCACACCATCTTATTTTATTTTTTCAGAATCAATTTCTTTTCCTGCATTAAGTGATTTGATTGTCGCTTCATCCAGTTTCATAAGATCAATTGTGTTGGAGGTGCGGGTTGAATTCACACCATCTACCAGTATTGTAATTGTAAGGCTGATGGATGCTGATCGTGGTTCCTTAAATACGTTTGAAATTTCCTGCTCGTTTGTGGTGGTGATTTTTGTACCGTTTACAATGAGGTTCCATTCATACGAAACAGCTTTTCGAACGTTGGAAGTAAAAACAGCTGTCGCATTGCTGAATCCGTTTAAATTGCCAAGCGCACCTCTTGCAGCCTGCAGTTTGATTTTAAAGCTCGCATTCGGGACGACGATATTTAAATCTGTTGCAACAGCATTCTGGTCTTTCCCATATGTAAGCTGGAACGATTTATTGGAAGAAAGTTTTTGTTTTGCCGGAATAAAGGATAATGCACCGCCGCTGAAATTCAGATTCAGATTATCCTTATTTCCGATTTCATCAAGTGATCCCGGAAAAGGAGATATTTTGAACTGATAATTTGTTTTATCATCGTATGCAAAATCTTTTTTATCAATTGAGAAACTGAATGTTTCCTTTTGTTCAATTGCTTTAATTGTAACTTCAAGTGTTGCTGTTGATGCACAAACATCATTGGAGGAAGTTAAAGTAATTGTGAAATTTTGATCTGTGTTTGTTCTCGGATACTCAATTTGCGGATGTTCATCCGTTCCGCTTAATCCATTTCCAAAATTCCAAACAAATTGTGTGGCATGTTTTGAAGTATTTTTCAATTTAATGGTCGTTGTTTGGTCGGATTCAGTTGTTTTACTGATCGAAAAACTTGCATCAGCATGTTCAATCACTTCAACAGAAATACTTGCCGATTGTCCGCTGGCGAGTTTATAGCTGATGTTGTGCGTGCCAAGCCCTGCAACAGCCGGATTAAATGTGAAAACCGATCCATTCGAAGTAATTCCTTTTCCTTCCATCGAACCCCCTGCCGGTGTGCATTCAACTGCATATTCGGTTTTATCATCATCGCAGAATTTATTTTTTTGAAGTTTAAGTGAAATTTTTTCTTCTTCTGCTTTTATTTCAGGAATTTCAGGAAAAACATAGGCTACAGGCATACAATCACTGCTGCAGCGATAAGGCAGATAAAAGTCTGCAACTACAACAAAATCGGAAACAGTTGCTGTAAATCCCGGATCGATTGGAAAATATTTATCAAGGATCGGTTTTTTAATCAGATCCAGATCTTCACCGGGAAGATTCAGGTTATCGATTTTTGAAAAAACATCTGTTAAAAACGCAGTATTTTCCAATTGAAAATCCGAGGCAGAAATTTTAAGACCTACTGTCTCTGATTTTTTACTTTTGGTTTTTGACTTTGTTGAACCAGTTGTAATTTTTGGCGTTTCAATTGTCGGATTTGGAAAAACAAAACCGGTTGCAGGGAATGTCGGTGTAGTCTTTTTAAATTGTTCCTGATAAACGATGATGAAAGTTCCACCTTTTGGAACACCGCAATTGTGATCAAGGCCCGGGTTCTTTGTGAAATATTCAGAAAACAGATTTTGTTTTTTTATTTCTTCTACCCGCCGGTCATATTCGGATTTTAATTCCTCCAACTGATCATAATAGCATGCATCCTGCATGTCATACAAATAATTCAGCATTTCTTCCTGCGTAAAATAACTGTAGTGCTTCGTATCTGCAGCTAATTCTTTCTTAAATCCGGATGCAAAACTTGTATACCCGTCGAAAATTGTTTTCAGATTTTCCAGGTCCACCGAAGCAAGTGATTCGGGTAAATTCAGATTTGGGACGGAATTCAACATGAATGTCAGGCCGTTCAAATATTTACCGAAATCATATGCTCCTGCAATAGTGATTTCATTCAGAAAGTCAAATGATTTTTTTACTTCAGTTGTTGGGATAACCGGCTCGGTAATAAAGCTCAAATTATTTGCAAAGTTGAGTGGTTGATTGAAACTGCTGATGTTTTCTTTCAGATTTGTATTTGAGAGAAGAAGATTTGTGCTGCCTCTTGTTGATTTTTTAGTTGATTTTTTCTCCAGTGTTGCAATATCACCGATTTCCTGTGCTTGTAATTTCACCGAATTGAAATAATTTTTATAGTCATCATTTTTACAGATCAACAATGCCTTGATTGAACGGTATTGTGATTCAAGATCTTCAAAATTGCATGTATACCGGATATCGGTGTCGGAAAATTGAGAACCTAATTTTAAAGCAACTATATCAATCGGAAGGTTTGATGTTCTGATCTGTGTGTCAATGGATTTCAACACTGTTTTAAATGTTTTCCCGATATGACCCTCAATACGGAAATATGAAAATTTATCCAGATTTGAATTGAGAGGTGATGATGATTGATAAGATAAATTCATCCCTTGTTTAAATTTAATTGTCCTGTCGTAATTCCAAACAGGGATCAATTTATTTATTGAACAGTAATACGGAATAGATCTTTCACCCAGTGGATATTCGAAATTTTTTGACGGTGTGATCCTTATTTCTTCATCAGCTTTTACCTGGTAAATAAAGTTATTTTTAATTGCTTCGAGTCGCTGATAATAGAATGATGCAATGCTGTTCAGATTTTCAGTGCCTGCGAGAATAGGTGATTTACAAAATTCATGTCGGTATTGGAGTGGAGCATTCGCAGGTGGAATTAATTCGCCCAACATCAGATGTTTTGGGAATTTACCTGTATCCGGGAGGCAACATCCGCATACATCAAATGTACTTTCTTTAAATTCATTATATGCTTCGCAAACATCTTTTACGAAATCATATACATACTGAATACCTGCTTTCGAGCTGAAGGTATCTTTCAAAGCTTTTACAATTGCTGAGAAAGATGCAGATTTTACGGGCCCGATGGAGGCTGTGGTAAGAAGGGTTGCTGCATTCGCAATTGAAAATAATTCATCAATCCGCATTGCAGTGATTGACGGAACAATGGATTTTGCAGCAATGCTGTTGAGAGATGCATATACTTCTTCTGCTTTTAAGAGTGCAGCATCCAAACCTGTGATGGTTTCATCAATTGCTTTGCTGTATGCAGCAGTTAATTGGCTGAAAGATGTAAATCCTGTGAGTTTCGGGCGAGCTATATGAATTTCAGGCAGATTGAAATAATCATTTGAGCAACACGGAAATGTTTGTTTGATCTGATTCAAATCATTTTTTGAAATTACAAGAAACCGTGTTTTTGCAATCACACGTTTTCCTTCATTATCACAATTATCGGCTGAGCAGATATCAGCATCTTTAATAAAGTTTTCAAAATATGCTACAACCGCATAATCAACAGGTTTTTTATCATTTGTGAAGAAATCGGAAATAGTACTTGTATTGGTTCCATCATTTACAAGTTCATATAAATTAATTACCGTATCCTGGCCTGCTTTTTTAAATAGAGGATATAAACCATCCGGATCTTCAAACTTTTTGATTTTAGTATAGGTTACGGATTTTTCCTGAACGATCAGATCACCGGCAGTTGTTAAACCACAGCCGCTTGATACAAGAATTCCGCTTGTGCTGTAAGCGACATGCATTCCACAGGCTACACCCGCACCAAGTAACCTGTTTCGCGTTGCACGATCCTGCTGGTCGAGAAATGCAATTGCATCATTCAACTGATCGGCAGTTAATACCTGATTATTTTCAAAAACCGGGAGTTCGGGTAATTGATCGGAAATTTCTAAAAATATATGTTCCATACAATTAATTATTTTGTGTACCTAAATTTGTTCTTCCTGTGATAAATATATTTTGCTGATCTTCCATCTTGCAATCAAATAAATTGCCTTCCGGATAAATACTCTTGATTGAAAAGAGAAGCGTTATAAAATCTTTATAGCATACTTGTTTTACCGCAACATCCATATCCGGATTCCGGCTGATCTTTAACCATTTTTGATATGCCAGTTCAAAACGGCACAGGTCTTCATCACCTGCCCAACAGATTTTTGGCTGTATGTGTGCAGGTGTTTCAAGACGAATCAGTTTTTCGATATACGTTCTGAATTCAAAATTTTGAAAGCGTTTAGCATTGGCTGGAAGAATAACTGATATCCTGAAAGAATAGGGATCTAAACCGCAATTATCTTCACATTCTTCATCATAATTAACGGGCATGAAATAATGAATGCCTGATGCTTCATTTTGCCATGTATTTTCAGGCCTGAGCAGAATATGCTCAACAGCAAATAAGCCTTCAGAAGGTTGTAGTGATTGGATATAGGAGATGAGATTGTTGAGTGCGAGCTCCCTTTCGAGTTGTGTTTCAAATTGATTTGGAGAAGTTGCCAATACGGCACCGTTTGAATTTACCAGTGAAAAAATAAATAATCCTTCCGGTGTGGTTTCAAATTTATAATTGGATTTATTTCTCGCAAGGAAAAGTATTTTATAAAATTCAGACTCACATGTTTCCTGTGTATCATAATTTAAACTTGTGAGTAAAACAGAGGAGGTGGATTTATCAATGAATGTAAAATGCCAGCTCACCGAATTGTCGGCAGCAACTGTTTCATGAAAGAAATCAAAATAAGAATTTCTAGTAAGCCCATAATTAAATAAATGATGGCGTTTAAAATCTTCGATGCCGAGTAGGCGGCATATCCGGTGTTCCAATCCGCTCACATTCGTTGTGTCCCAGGTATTTCCTGCATCACTGAGATCATATCCGCCTGAACGGTTTTTGCTGATCACAGGATAATCTTTTAAAAAACGAACTTTCTGATCGATCACATTTTTCTCGCTGATCGCACCTTCCAGTGAATAAAGCTGTAATGCATAATCATTGAATGTTTCTGAAAATCTGCCCATTAAATGATCGAGCAAACGGTTTTTCCTTGATTCATACGGATCAAGTTCTTCCATGATCAAATCAAGATCAACTTTACGGCCATCAAAATCTGTATATAAATCACGCAATTCCGGAATTTCAGTTTCAGGAATTACCTGAGTAAAATATGTTTTTTTAATCGAATTATCTGCAAGAAATAATTGCCTGACATTGCTTAATTGTGCAAAATAATTTGAAAACAACTGATCGTAAAATAATAAATATGCTTTCAATTGTTTCGCCTGTGCTTTGCGTTCATCAGAAGCGTGATTTGGCAACCCTGCAACACCTACACCATAATTTTGCGGGAGTTGGTGAACTACCGAACTGTGATCGCTTAAATTTCTGTATGTGCCTGCCGGCATCGGGAGGTCTGCTGTTTTTATTGTTTTGCGCTTTTCATTTTTTGCCGATTCTATTTTTGAAAGATTTTTAAGCGCATTGATCTTATTTAACTGCAGTGGTAAAACATCAACGAAGAAATCAATATTTGTTTTGGACATGCAGAGAGTTGGTTTTTCACCGGGATTTATTCTGATACTCCATTTATGATTTTCGGTTGGTAGTTCACTGTGGCAATAATTCAGTAAAATATTTTTCACTGCTTTTACCCCATTAATATCCATTAGGATATTGATCAGATCGGAGGTGTATATTTCCGACTTGAGCCTTGATGCCGATAATTCTGCATCGTCTATAAAACCATTCTCAAGACGCGGCCCTTCAAATATGACATCCGTTGTATAATAGTGATTCCCGGCTTCATCTTTTTTGTCAAGCATTTCCTGCAATGCATATTGATTTACTTCAGGAGACAGATAATTTTTAATGGCTGTGACAATGTCCGCCCATACAATATCAGGTTTTGATCCGGGAACAAGATCAATATCGGCACATACAATTATTTCATGTTCGGCGATAACATCAATCGACCGGATATCTTCACAGAGATTTCTGTTCTGATGAAACTTTTCCAAAGCCGCTTTCATGATACCTGCTTTCTGAATATCTTTTGTGATAAGTGATTTGAATTCCTGCTCAGGAATATCTTCCAATTCCAACCTGATATCGTAAAGACCGTTCAATTCTATCGGAAAAATGGTAGTATCATCTGAATTTGAAATTGTGAATTTATTTTGCTCCTTGTCGATATTCAGTTTTTCTTCACCTTTAAATATCCATGCATTTTTTACACCGCCAAGGTCCACCGAAATTGTTTTCTCAACAGGCCCGCCATCTGCATCTTCAGTAATTATTATTTCACCTGCAACCGAATTGATATCAATGAATAATTTTCTTAAATCATTTTCACTCACGGGCCTGACAGGGAGAATTTGAATCGCAGAAATAAATTGGTTGTGGAAATTTTTCATATTATCAGACTCAACCGAGAGAATATCTTCAATCGCATGATTCGTCCGGTATGAAAGATCTGTAATTGTATAACTGAGTAATTCCATGATCGTAATACCCGGGTCATGAATATTATAATCTGTCCAAACTGCTTTAGCGAGCTGCTCAATATATTTCAGCCCTGTTTTTCTCAGGTATTCATAATCCAGCGCATATAACGGATCACTTAATGCTGAAGGTTTCTTTTTTGATATGGTAATATGTTCAGTCATGTTGCAGGTAATTCAGGGTTAAACGGTTGAATAAAATGCACTGGTGCTGAAACAAGAATTGCACGTTCATTACTTGCTTCGGCATAATCGAGGTCTGGTGAAGTGTAATTTCCATTCACTTTTTTTCGCATAATAAAATCAGTTACAAAATCAACATAGGTATCCAAACCGTCGATATAATCAATTAATACGCTTTTATGGATCTTACCACCGAAATGAATTTCGTTACCTCCGTATGCCCATGGTGAAAGAAAGCGGCGGATATCTTCATTCAGTTTATTTTTGTAATTATTAAAATCGTCTTTGAATTTAAAACTCACTGAAAAACTTAATTCGATTTGTTCGTATTCCGGGTTTTGTGCTTCCGCCGTAATGAAAAAAGAATTCAAAGAATTTATATAGTCCTGTACTTTTGTAATGGTGCTCAGACTGACTTTTGGTTCAAGCGGGTTTACAGCATTTTGATTCCGCAGATCCGGAATTAAAACAATACTCACTTTGCCCGGGATATTATTTTCACAGCACGAATTTTCTTTTGATGTTGCTGCATGGCTCAGGCATTTTACTTTATAGATCGAAGGGAATTTTTGAAGGATCAAATGCTCATAATCCCAGATTGTAACAGCACGCTGTTTATGACGAAGCCTTTCGCTGATCCGTGTATAAAAATCTGTTTCAGTTTCTTTCATGATACCGCCAAACGAAGCATACGGCTGGGAGACCTTTTTGATTTCATTCACTTTTACAAGAAGCTTTGAAACAGATCCCGACGCAAGAGAACTTGCAAGATGTTGCGTATCATTTTGCTGATCTTCGAATTCTGCAATTAACGCTTGGGGTATCAATTCAACAAAATCACAAACTGCAGTTACCTGATCCTGAATAGCCGCTCTGATCCAATAGGTGCCGCTTTCGAATTTTGTATTTGTAGTTGTGGCTGTGGATGGAATCAATATTTCAACAATTCCGGAATTCAATAAATGATTTGTTGAATCTGCCAATATATAAGCATCATTTAATTCCTGCCATTCGTTGCTGCTTAATATGCTCCACACAATTGTGCGGGCTGATAATTCCGGATCTTCGCTTCCTTCAGCCAGTTGAAAAAGTATTTTTACCGATTGAAGTGTTGAAATGTTTGAAATTGCAAAATAAAATTCACCTTCATTTTGGTACTGAGGTAAAAGATAGATTGTCTGATCAAACTGAAAACTTAATTTGGACTTCAAATAAGGGTGTTCTTCAGATTGACCGAAAACACCGATATGAAAAAATTGAATTGCTTTTGCATTATAATCCGAAAACAACTGGTCGGAAGTTGTCGAGCCGTTATTTACCAGCGTTGTAGTTTGCGCAGTTGCGGTATAATTCAGAGAGATGTTTTTTATCTGCGGAGTATAAGGTGGCTTCGGCTGTTTACTCAGGTCTGTTGGATTAGTTGCAAGTGCAACAGCCAATGAATTCGGATATTCTTTATGAAAAAATGAATTATTTAATTCAAACCGGAACAAGTCGGACGTGGGAACATTTTCTATAACCGCTTTTACCTTACCAAATAGTCCAATATTTACAGGCATCTGCATGATCACAGGCTGAAATGTTACATTGGGGTTTTGATAATAAGACATTTCAGATGTAAAGAATGACTGATAGGTATATCCGATACTGATAACCGGGAAAATTTCCAATGTGAATCCTTTATTATAATTCGGCCAGATAACTGTACTCTGCGCATTCGAAGGATCAAATAATTGTGTCGTATTTCCTGTATTTTCTCCTTTAATATAAATATCCGCTCCGAACGTACTATTGGTTACACTTATTCCGCTTCCATAATTTTGATATTGTGTTTTGAAATTTTCCGGCGGATCGAGCCATGTCACCTGAAATGAAAATTCTGTAATGTTTTTATTTAATAATTCATCATAATTTACGTAAAAAGATGAACCTTTTACAGGTTGTGTTCCGAAAGGGTAGAATGGTTTTTTTGCATTCAGTTTACCCTGATCATTACTCAGATCAAGAGTTGTAATATCATTTACTGTTACTGATATGGATGTGGATACAACTGCAGCATTCCTGAGTATTGCATACAGACTGGTGCCGTTTGCCGGTACTTTAAATTGAAGGACAGGCTCGGTTGTAATATAGCTTCCGGATAATTTTGCTGCATCAAAGCCAACGATGCTTTTTTCATGTTTTGAAATCTTAAATAAAATTTGGCAATTAAAAGTCTGGCTGTCTATTTTAGAAAATGTTGCGGTATTTGTGTTGAACGGGCCCAGCCAGGATTTTTCTCCGCTTGCATAAATTTCAAATGCTTTTATAAAATCCTGTTCAGCGCTGATTGTGTGATCGGGATCCTGCAAAACAATATTGATGGAAATGGTGCGCTCGCCTTCATTTAAAAGCAATACGGGTGAGGCCAGTGCAAATCCGATCTGCGCCTGTGGCCAAAGATCATTTCCAAATGCTTTCCATTTTGGATTTGATGTATCCAGTTTTCCACCGATACCATCAGATGAATTTGCAACAGGTGCATAGCGCAATACGTTGTTTTTACTGCCGACACCTCTGAAATTCAGGACAGATGCAGTATTAATAACTGCAGTTTGCGTTGTTTTATAAATTAATTTTTTCCCGCTTGCATCTTTGCCGCCATCAAGTGCGGTATTGTTTTTTAATTCAAATGTGGAAGTTCCTTTTGCAAGTTCAAAAATGGCGTGCACTTTATCCGGTGTGGCGGATTGAAAATCAAGACCCAGCACTTTATGATAGTAAAAATCGAGATGTTTTTTTGTCAGCTGATTCAGTTCGTTCTGCGCATATTTGAACATGAAAAGAAATGCGAGAAACAGTGCATAATGCGGCTGATAATCATCCCGCAATAAAATATCCTTTTCAATTACGCTATAATCTTTTGTTCCGAATATTTTCTGAATATTAAAAAAATCATCCCATTTATTTCCCTGGTATGTATTATCCGATTCAAAATATTTTAATTGCTTTGCATATTCTCCGGCAAACTGCATGATATCCGTGATACTCCTCTCATCAACCGGAATGGATAAAGGATCCAGCGATGCAAGAAAGCGTTCGGGCTGACTTGTGCCGTCTCTTTTAACAGGATGTGCTTTAATGCTCATGCAATGAATTTATAATTGAGTAACAGGTGTGATTTGTTTTACTTCAGTTGCTTCTCCTATATAAAACGGATATACAATATTTTGTCTTGAATTAGTTGATCGCACAACATATTCCACTTCTATGACCAGAAATCCTTCAGTGAGCCGGTCAGAAAGAAGATCAACTCGTTTTAAATTTATTCTTGCTTCATATTTTGTGATCGCAGTTTTTACCCTGTCGATCATCAATGTTTTCAAAGAGGTATTAAATGGTTCGAACAATAAATCTGTAAGATCACATCCATAATCAGGTTGCATTACCCGCTCACCGATTGCAGTTGACAGAAGAATTTCCAGGCTGCTTTTTATATCGGCTTCATCCTGCAGCATTTCAACGGTTTGTTCCGATTGATTAAATGAAGGAGGAAAACTCCAGCCTCTGCCTAAAAATGAAATTTGATCCTGCATATTTTATTTTTTTTTACATGATTAATTCATCCGCCTATTAATACAGTTGCACAACCGGCCGCAATAATTCCTCCATGTGCAGTTGTATCAGTTTGTCGTGCTGCCGGTGCGCCGCCGATCAAAACGGTTCCGCTTCCTTTCACAATTGAATCCGGCGGGCCTGTGCAAACGCACATATCACCAAGTCTCGCCGCAGGCAAGCCGCCAATTAAAACAGTTGCACAACCTGCGGGTAAAATTGGACCACCCACATGAGGAACTGTTCCGGTAATCATTGGACAGGTATGCATATCAGTTATTCGTGCTGCGAGTGGCATAATTGTTTTTTAGTATCAGGTATAAAGTATCAAGATGCTTTTGCTAATGACTTATTTTTACTTATGTATTTAATTTTCACTTTATAATTTTTTTTCTCCTTTCTCCTTTCTCCTTTTTCCTTCTGCTCAATTTATCATCACCAAACTTCCTTTAATTGTTGTATTTCCGCTGCTGGTCATTTCAAGTGAACCGCTTGCTTCCATTTTTACACTTCCATCACCGCTGATAGCAAGTTGAGCTGCGCCGAGTGTTAATGTTCCGCCGGCCGTTAAGGTTATATTTCCTGATGATTCCATAGTAATTCCTGCTGCTTCAAGCTTTAAAATATTTCCATTTTCATCTTCCATGCTGATGATTGCATTTTGTTCATCAATTATGATTTTTTTTCCGCCGGGCGTTTCGAGTTGAATTGATTTTGCATCATCATTGAAAATGAATTTCATACCGCTGCGGGAGATATATCCTTTTTCATGATTATCATTAGAAGGTGAAATACCTGCAGCTTTTGCGCTGCTGTTTAGCATACCGATGATCACCGGGTATCTCGGATCATTATCGAAAAAACCCACCACCACTTCATCATTTATTTCCGGGCGGAAAAAAGTACCGCGGGTATCACCTGCATCAAGTGTTGCGATACGTGACCAAACACCATCTTCATCCATACTGATCGAAGGAATTTTCACTCGCACACGAAATTCATTTTCCGGATCTTCCAGGTCTGTTACGATGCCGATATGCATGCCTTTAATTGCAGGTAAAATTCCCTGCGCAGGTACCTGGTTGATATCAAATTGTTTTGCAAATGATTCAGGTGATAATCCGAATTGCACATCTGTTTCCCAAATGCCGTTTTGTATTTCATGGCGTACACCGGATACAAAAACTTTTCCGTTGAATTTATCACCCACACCATTTAATGTGATCATTTCTCCCGGTTTGATCGCATCATAACCTCTGAATTTTACACGGCCTCTGATTTTTGCAAGGCGTGATTTTAAAAATTGTGCATCAGCCCAGGCCTGCAACTGATTTTCATCCAGGCCCGCACCATGCTGTAAAACAAATGCAGATGCATTATAAATGGTTGACAGATCGGAAGAAGAAATATTTCCTTCTTCTTCAATACCCGGATCTGCAGATTGTGTGGTTTTTAATTCCTGATCGGCAGAACTCCAGCTGTTTGAATCGATTCCTGCATATTGATAGCGTGCATCCATTTCGGCATCAAATTCAATAATGGATGAACCGAACAAAACGTCGAATTTTGCATCCTGCGAAATATCAGGGGCTTTAATCAAAAGTGTGCCTGCATCCGTAAAACAATATTTTCCGTTTGCTTCTGCCCGTGTAACTATAAAATCCCAGTCTGTAGAATAATATTGAACAAGTTGTTTATGCATGACATCTGTTGCTTCCACATCATGACTCAATCCTGCAGCATCAATAATTTCTTCAAAAATTTCGCTGTCCTTTTTATCAAAAAAATATTTATTCTTTTTAGTAACTGTAAGTTTTGATGTAGCGTCTTTGCATTCAATGATCATCAGGGGAGAAGAAGATTTGCGTATTCGTAAACTGTGTTTTGCAATAATTCCTTTGTAAATGGATTGTTCGTCGCTGTGAAAACCGGCTAAAATTTCCAGCTCTTTTCCCGGTGCAAATGTTTCTTCGTTGCTGATCGGAAAATCTTCTTCATGTGCACTTCCGTCAAGCAGCGTAATTCTTGCAGATGAAATTCTGTTTAATTCATGATTCACGGCAATTGATACGATCCGGTAACTTCTCGCAAGTGCAGAGCCGTCCACATGAATCGTGAATGTTGCAAGTGAAGTTGAACCTGTTGCTGGTATCGTGCGTGAAGCGCCGGTCATTTTGTTGCTTTTTCTAAAGGGGGAAAAATAATTTTTGTACCTGCCCGCAGCCTTCTGAAATTATTTAATTTATTTACTCTTGCGATCTCAGGATAATATTTTGCATCTCCATAAATTTTATAACACATGAGTGGCAATGCATCTCCTTCTGTAACGATGCGAATATGTGTGAGATCCGGAGATTCTGCCGCTCCTGTTGAAGGATTTTCTGATTCCGGTGTATGTTCATGAAATCCGCAGGTTGCAACAGCACGAATCGGTGTGCCATCGGGTTTAAATAATTTGTATTTAATCGACAAACTTGCGAGGCGGCATTTAAATAAGAATGGTCCCCATACGAGTTTTAAATAACATGGCTCATGTGTATCTGCATTATAATTCAGAACAACTGCTTTGAATTTATCAACCTGTGCACTCACATCCATATCTTCCTGCATGCCGAGGATCGGAATATTTTGCAGAAAACCGCCGGGTGCAATTACACCGGTAGCATCAAACAAAAAATCAAAATTCATCATGCCGGGAACCGTCTGATTAAATGATTGCTGCGCACCGCTGTTACCCTGTGCTAATTGAGGAGTATACTGCACCGTTGAATTTAAAGTATATGATTCCGGATTGACCTGCACCGAAAATTCGTTCGGATCAGATGCTTTTGTGCTCAGATCGGGATCAGCATACGCTTCAATTTTCATTTTGATCAGTTCGCCACTCATTACCTTTCTGTTTTTTCTTTAATAATGCGCATGATCTCTTCCACACATTCTTTTATGATTTCATTTTTAGAATTTCCCTGTGCATCATTGCCGCTGCTGTTTTGTGTGGTATTTGTTTGCCGTGTTGTTTCATCAACAACCGCTTTAATATGAATTTCCTGAATAACAATTGGCATGATTTCAATTTTAACCGATGGATAATGTGCCCGATAATGCGCCGGAGATAAGTGATGCCGGATTAATTACTTTGAAATACTGGTAACTCAGTGTGAGGCTTTGCACAACAATTGCATTTTGCTCAGCATTAAATGAAGTTGTTTCCCATTTAACGGGAATCGCATTTACGATATACCATGAATTTAAGGGAATATGTAAATCATTTAAAAGGGAGATCAAAATATTTGTCGGCTTGAAATTATAATTCTCAATTGCTTCTCTGCACCATTCACTTATTCCTGAAAAAGTAAATAAACCGCGTTTCAAAGTGAGTTCACTGTATTGCGTTCGAGTCGGCAATTTATGAACGAAACGATTTTCACCGCCTTCTGTAAATGTTTCAGTTTCAACCGTCACGTTTAATCCCGATACTTCCTGAAATCTGACATCCACAGGTGTTTGCGGCAATAATTCAAATACCACAAGAAAATGGAAACCAACTGCGGGATATTCAAAGTCTAATCCGAATGAACCTAAATCAGCCATATTTATTCATTTTGAATTGTAAGTCCCTCATGCGCAAGTTCAAGGCTTTCGATTGCAACTTCATTTCCATCCGCTTTCAGATCGGTTGGAGTCACTTTTGACGGCCATGCATTTTTAACTTTCCACACAATTACAGGTTCGTGGCTTTCATTTAATAATGAGATCGTAAGATCACGGCGCTCGATCGTATTTAAATTCACCGTATTGAACCATGCATAAAATTGATTGTCGCCTTTAAATGTGCCACGCTTCAAAGTAATATTTGAATATTTGCGTTGACCCGGCATTTTTATTTTTGAATATTCGGGAGATGCGCCGTCGCGGTATTCAATTACTTCTGTTGTAATATCAAGTCCGCTTACTTCCGTGAACCCGATTTTGCTTCCACCCCATTCTACCTGGAAGTGAAATTTTGGTAAAGGATATTCTGCCATATAATTGTTTTTAGTATTTTATTTAATTAAAAAAATATTGTGAATTATTAAGTAACTATTTATTAATTAGTCGGTTTCTTCCTTCTCACTTCTTCCTTATTTATGACTCCTGCATTTTATGCATAAAGCGGAGGATGATAAATTCTGCCGGACGCACAGCAGCCATTCCGATCTCGACAATTAATTTACCATCAAGAATATCCTGTGCCGTCATTGTTTGACCCAGCCCGATTCGCACATAAAATGCATGTTCAGGTTTTGCACCTGCGAGTGCACCCTGGCGCCATAAAATCGTAAGATAATTTTCAATCATTGCTCTGATTTTTGTCCAGGTATTTGCATCGTTCGGTTCAAATACAAATTGAGCGGTTGCTTTTTTAGTTGATTCTTCGACCATATTGAAAAAGCGGCGAACACTCACATATCTCCATTCTGCATCATTTCCAGCTAACGTGCGTGCACCCCACACAAGCGGACCTTTACCGATAAAAGTGCGGATGAGATTTATGGATTTACCGGCTGTTGTATCAATATTGAAATTTTCCTGATCGCCATCGTTGTAAATTATTTCCGGCTTCACAACTT
>CAYXBK010000012.1:87694-147530 GCA_964463165.1 uncultured Chitinophagales bacterium | reverse complement strand
TAGAGCATTACACTTTTAATGTAGTGGTCCTGGGTTCGAGTCCCAGCGGGATCACGCTAATCAAGCATAAACCCTTGTAAATCAATGATTTGCGAGGGTTTTTTAGTTTTAGGGTAAACATTGGGTAAACATCTAATAGTTGAAACAATTAAATTAAAATTCTAATATGCAGCACGAACCATTATACTCCGAAGTATCGTTCCAAGGACTTGAATTAAGGTTAAGTAAATGTCAAAATTCAAGGAAAGCTATTGGGAAGACCGTAGCGGCAGCTCGAAAAGAAAAAAATATCCGCTTTTATAAAGACATCGCCTATATGGTTCATTTCATCGTTACTCAACCTGAGCTTAAATATATTTTCGATAGCATACTATATGGTGGGATTCATATCCGTCACAGCAAACAATATTTGGATCAACAAATTGAAGTAAGTGTTCTAATCAGGCGTCTTATTACACAACTTAATAAAAAAAAGGATTTGAGGGAATTTGAAAATTCAGGCAAAAAATTTCCAATGATTTACAAAACTAAATTCCTACCTCAATCTGGAAGTCCAAAGACAATTTTTCAAGATATTAAAAGCATTTCTTCAAGTCAATATACCTCGGATCATTTATCTCGAATAATACTCACCTTAAGAACTATTTATGGTGAATGGTTCAAAAAAGATGAAGATTGGGGGCTTTTCTTAGATCATATATTCCCAATTGAACTAAAACAAAAAGAATTGGAATATTTTGATATATTTCAAACAGGATTTATTGGGCAGGCAGAGGCAGAATCAATTCTTTATATGTACAAGGCATTTAACCCACTCATCTATCCCAAAATTCAATATTCTAATCAAAATATCCTTATTGAGAAAATTAGAGAGGGTAATTTCGAGGCCGTTATATCAAATGATGATTTGTTAAACAATGCAATTTCCATCGTTCAGGAAATAAGACTTAATCTCAATACAAAATTAGGTGTTCAATTTTTAATTAATCAGTTTAGAATTTTTAATTCTCTTTATTCAGAGGAGATTCAAATAAAGCCCAAACCCGAAAAACATTTTCAATACGAATTTGAAAAATTTGCTTTTCAACGTGGCTATTATCCATTAAGTGAAATTCAATTGAAAAAGGCTCGAATTGATAGCTTAATTCTTGATTCCAATTCAGCATTCTTATTTGAGATAAAGCAGATAGGATTTGGCATTAAATCAGAAACAAAAGCTCAAATAATTAAGAAAATTAGACAATCACTCACTCAAAGTAATACATATATTAAGCAGTTACAAACACTTCCCCATTTAAAGCCAGAAGTTAATATTTTAATTATGACTAAGTATCCCATTATTTTCTTAAACGAAAACTCATCATTAAATATTGAAGGAGTTACATATATATTTCATCTAATAGAATTAAATAGTGAAAGTGCTTCTAAGAAACAACAAATTGAAATTAATTTACTTAAATTGTAATATGAACAGGGTTTAAAGCCGATCCCTATCTATAGAATACTTAAAAGGAACTCTTTTTGCTTGATATATGGGAATTTTCGCAATGTTACATGCATCAACTATTTCCGATTTGTCACTTTGATTAATTGAAATACCCAAAGTCACTTCCTTAATGCAGTCTTTAGGTAAAATCACAATGCGCTCGACATCTGTAAGTGGTTCAGGGTATTTAGTCAGTGTGATTCTAAATTCCTTTTCATAAGACCAACCATTTGCTTTTGTATGGGTTTGAACAAAGGCACGTTTAAAGGCATCACTAGACGTATATCTCGGGGCAGGTTTCAATGAGGGAAAGTCATCTTGATAATTTACATAATCAGCTTTTACTTTAAGGGATTGTGAGAGTAAATAATCTCGTGTTTCCACAAATGAGTATCCTATACAGAAGCCTTTATGGTTATTTGCATAATGCGACCATAATAAAATGTTGCTCCATTCACCTGAAAGGCAAAATATACCAAGGTGCCTATTCTGCGAATCAAACATCAATGAATCCGCATTTTTAGTATATTCATCAATATTAGAAATCCTTTTCAAAAGTCGTTGTTGCAATTCATCAAATTTTTGTGCATTCAAAGAATCACCAGGAAACCTTATCTCAATTTGCCAATTAACATAATCCAACCTTTCATTATCGGTCAATAACCCGTAGTTCTCTATAATTCTACAATCAAATGGATCATTAAATTCCAAAGGTCGTGCAAAGTAAATTTGGTTTTTAGTTAAAGTGGATTTATGATATTCATTATTCCAAGATCGATATTTATACAAAATATTTTTTGACATGAATGGAGTTATTAAAATATTTTAATCAAATTGTGGCCAAGTAGAGGATTTGTAATCTTCAGTGGCATCCACACCAACTGGTTTTCTCAATTCATTTAGGTTCTTTGGCATAAATATCGCTTGCTTCTGTAGAATAAAATTAATCAATCCCTCAGATACTTCCACACCAATGGCTTGTCGTATGTTTATTAAAATAACGCCAATATCGATTAAGTCATTAAGCCAACCAGTTGCTTCTTCAACGGTAATCACCAATGAGGGAGGATCAAAGTGCATTAAATGATTTCTTATATTCTTTAAAGATTCAAGTATACTTTTATGAGATTCAATATTCAAATGTTTCCCAGAAATATGATATATCCATTTAAGTTTGTCATTAAGCCGTCTACCGTGTCTAAGTCCTAATTTACCTGTGTCAAATTTCCAATTAGGTTTAGGGTCGTATTGTGCCTTTATGTAAAGCTGATTTAATGTAATATCCAAAAGTGAAATTGTATCGTTAATCAAGGATCGAAGATCGAATATCCAATCATCAGTAAATGCCAATTCTGAATTTTCTATTAGGTTTGCACGGAGTCGAATTATTCTGCTTACTAATTGAGGCTGAAAGGTTGTAAATAGATTGCCTTCTCTTGACAATTTTGGTTCAACCGGATAATTTTTTCCATACTGTTGCTGGGGTATCCCACTCACAAGTCCAAATGTTCCTGTTTCGTCAGTAATTTGGAAATTAACCTTCATGTCAAGTGAATGATCCAACCAAAAACAATCCATTCTTGGCAAATTAAATTCCATTGAATTAAACTTGCCCTTTAATCTAACGTATCCTGAAATAATAGAATAGTTAATCGGTTTGCTCACCTTCTTTTCACCATTCGGGGTTTCCCAATTTACCTTCGCCAACCTTTTGTCCTTCCGCATTTTTTCAATAGATAATTTTGATTTGAAATAATGGTTAACTATTAAGGAACTTGCAAGAGTAACCATCCCCAGTTTCGGTTTTTCTGAAAACACGATAAATTTATGCGTATTATTCATGTCTTTATTCCATTTCGAAGTAAATTAATATATATTAATTGATGTTTATGCACTAAAGCGCATTATTTTGCATTAATTCAAATAATATCAAATTTAATAAATCGCCATAAATTTGTATCTATGAAAACAATAGAAAAAACAGATCCGTTGACAGGCGAAGTTTTCATCGCATTACGATCTAATCAAGTATTTGCAAATGATGAAAACAGGATTAGGTACAACAATCTTAAAGCGAAGGAACTTCGTGAAAACAAATCTCAGGTTGACAAGCCACTACTTAATAATTTCCGAATCCTAAATGACCTTATGGCTGGGAAGCAAGAGGAGGTATATCATAAACAATTCCTTTTGGGTCGGGGGTATTCTTTTTTCGTATTTACAAATTATGAAGAATATAACGATAAGAGGTGTCTGGCAGTTTATAATTACATTATTGTTCCAATGGAAGGAGATAAAATTAAAATTATAAAGAAATGATAGATATTACAACTTTAGGAGAAATACCTGATCCATTAAAGTTAGCTCCTTCATTAGGCACACAAACTCAAAATTTGCTCAGGCATTTATTGATAGCCACTTTAATATTGATAGCGCTATTTGTTTTAATATGGTATATTATCAGCAAAGAAGAAAAGACCAATCAACAAAATAGATAGTTAACGAGTTGAAAACATAGCTCAATAACATCAGTTTTTATTTAGACAATTAGTTATAAGAAAAGAAAATATATTACCCAAACAACAACTATTTTTTACCGCTCTTCTTGTTATCAAGCATAGTCATAGGAATAACATCACCCATAAATTCAAAAGTATTTAGCCTACTTTTTTCTATTGGTTTGGAAGTTGCTCTCTCGTTAAAACACATGTTGCAATAAGAATTTGAACGGTATTCCAAAAAGGTGACTTCCATTAGTCTATTGCAGAATTTACAATGAAATTGTTTCATATCTCTGATGCAAAGGTAATCAAAAGTTTCAGAAGGTTACTTTTAGTAATTCCGGACTTGTTAAATTTGTTAATATTTTTCCCATTTTTTGTTACACTTACATCAAAGTCAGCACCAGCCTGTTGAACTGAAATTTTACATGCTTTCCCTTCTTTTTCAAAATGTAGCTGATTTGTAGTTAAATCTTGGTAGTAATCAGAAACTCCATCAGGGAAAATAAACTCGCTGAGATCAGCCTGAATTTCATAAAAGTTATTATACCGGTTTGCAATATTGGGCTCTAAACATTTGTGAATTATTTCCTGTATTTTTTTTGGCACATAAAATGGGTAATCGTTTCGATTGGGAAAAGTTGAAGTTTTTATAGCTTGATTAAACAATTTCATATTCTCTCTAAATTCAGCCTTTAATTCATCAACATTTGCAGGTTTTTCTCTATAAATCAACTTCAGTTGGTCAGTATTTATTTTATACGTTTCGTCAATTGCCTGCCGATATTTAGTATAACAGAGCATTGAGTATAATAACAGGCCAAATTGATAAATATCCGCAGTCTTATCTATCGCTTTTTTTGCAACTGCCTCAACTGGTGCTAATGCGGGATATAGATCAACACGTTCGATTATAATACTATCCTTAATAAACTTTGATTGTCCGAAATCTCCTATTATTAATTTCCCATCATCCCCAATATAGATGTTTGATGCTTTCAAATCCAGATGAACAATATCTAAAGCATGAAGATGTATCATGCCTTGAATTATATCGTGCGAGAATCTAATTACTTCATCTAAACCTAAAGTGCGATTCGTTGCATATATCCTTTGAAGATAGCTATTTAGTGATCCATTTTTAAAAAAACATGTTACAATTCTGGGAATTATCAATCCATCAATGTTATGGTCAAGACCAACATAATAAACAGGTAATACCCTGGGATGCACAGCAATTGATAGTTTGTAAGCTTCTTCAAAGTATTTTTCGAAATCCGCTTTCGAGGTAATACTTTCATAAATAATATCCTTTACAGCAACTCGCCTATCCAATCTTTTATCAAGTGCTAAGTAAGTCTTTGAATAGAATCCCTGTTCTGGAAAATCTTCAATGGGTTCAATTTCTACAATTGTATTAATCATTCTACTAATTTTTTTCTAAGTGAAATAACTGCCAGCAATGCCTCTTTCGTAACCTCTATTTCCGGTTTTGGAATTACTCCAATTAAGTTTTTAAGTTTATAATTTACACAAATGGTTTCAATATCTAAATCAAAAATGTTTTTAGACTGAAGAATTACTTGCATATCCGTCTTATAAAAATGTTTGTTGAGTTTCCCAATGCTACCTGCAAGCGAAAGTATTACGCCTTCTAAATAAAGTTTAAATATCCCTGAGTTTTTAATCCTTGAAACAAATGAACTTCGTTCAGTTTTTTTTACGACAATTCCATCAATATTGAACTGACTAATTAATGAAATTATATTATCCCTATGCCAATTTAATATTTCTGCTGAATTGTTATTGAAAGAAAAAACAGATGGGCTTCGGAAAACAAATTGCATTACCTCGTTTTCACTATTTAAAATTACTATTACAAGCCTGCCCAACCCTTTTTCAACACTGCAATTAATTCCTAAGTAATTCATGCTTTTGCATTTTATATATTTTTATTTAAATATGTTTTGAGAAATAACTCCATTAAAACTGCTCGACTTCATTACCTGATCATGGGGAATAATTACATATTTCCATTGCTTTCCTCCATGTTCGGCGGTATACTCAGATGCATACTTGCAATACTTTAAAGCCGCTTGTGCCTTTACCTGAATTTCGGTCATATCAACAGCATTGGCCGCCTTAGTTTCGATCAGATAAATGCAATCTGCTGTTTCAGCAACAAAATCTGGTTCATATTTCTTGCTGTTATGCAACCAATAAATCCGGAATTGATTGGGTGCGGGTCTTAGCCATTTTAATACATATTTATCATGCTCTAAAATGAAGCTGAGTGTCTGCTCTGTGCGGCTATCAAATTTATATTCAAAGTGACAACTCTTTTCAAATCCCCTGAAAACATATTTAGGAACTTGGTTTGCCGGGAAGCTATCGTCCCTATAATCCTTATGCCCGGCATTTTTCAAAGTTGTAAAATTCCATTCTTCAATTCTGGTAAATGGTTTAACATTCGGTTTAATATAGTCCGGTTCATGTAAGCGGAAATGCTTCATCATTTGAGCATACATTCTACTTGCAATTAAACTTCTCCATTGAAATACAAGTGTATTAATATCTTCGCCCTCTTTTAAGTTATCTTGTAATTCAGAAATAGCTTGTTCAGCCAATTTGTGCAGCAAGTCCGCATTTGTATCGTAATCTATTTCAGAATAATTTATAAGCTCAGAAATAAGCAATTTATCGGGTTTACCATAATATACTCCTTTTCTGACTTCAATAACATCAACCTTTTTATCCTTCAAGCCAATTCTCACAATTTCTTCAGTAAGCTGATCGTAGGAAAAATCCTTAGTGTCTAAATCAAATCCATCAAAACTTGCGGTCACTTCACCTTGAACTAAATCCATTCTCGGAATTTCAATGATGTTATTTTTAAAATCAGTAACTAATTTTTCATAAATTACGTCAGCTTCAGTTGCTATTTCCTTTGCAAACAAGTTTAACTGACCAGTATTTAATTCCTTATGCACAGCTTGCATAACCTGAGCTTTTACTTCAGGTTTCATAAGGTCATCTACTTTCTTTACTTGTGAATTGGTATTGAAAAAAGGGATAACATTTACCAATATCTTTTTTGCATCAACTATGTTTTGTTGCTTTTGTTTTTGACCGATGTCTTGTATTTTATTTACAACATCCTGTTCTTTATTCAAATTTTCAGTTAAAGAATTTTGAACTGTTACAACTTCCGTTCGTTCATTTAATATTGCCGATTCAATTTCAACAAAATGGAGCTTGTTCAAAATAGAATTTGGGTTTTGTGCTGCTTCGATCACTCTGTTGAAATTATCATGCGCTACAACTGTTAGTTTATCAACCTTATTATTCCCGGTTCTTTCACCATTAAAAGGCAAACGTAAACCTCTGCCAATTGTTTGTTCAACTAATATAGATGCGTTAGAGGCTCTAAGAGGGACGATTGTATAAAGATTCGTAACATCCCAACCCTCTTTCAGCATATTTACATGAATTACAATTTCAATTTCATTGTCTTCACTCTCCAATGAAATGAATTGCTCTTCAATCAACTCCTCGTTTCGAGTTGTGCTGTCAATCTGCAAAACTTTATTAGCAAATTCTCCTTCATAAAAATCAACCGATGTAACTAAATCAAAAACCGCCTTTGCATGGGTAGTGTCTTTACAAACCACCAAAATAAATGGTTTGACTATTTTGTTTCCGGTATTGAGTGCAAATAGTTTTAGCTCTTGCTTCGTATCCTCATGAATGCTTACAGCATCTTCCAATTTTATCTTTTCAATCTCCTCTTCGCTTCTTCCCTGCGGGTTAAAATCCTTCCGGGTTGCAATGGTTGGATTTTTTACATACAATCCATCATCCAATGCTTTTGCTAAACTATATTCATAAACAACATTTCTGAACTGATCTCCTTTTTCATCAATCGGCGTTGCAGTTAATTCGATACCCAAAATCGGTTTTAGTTCATTGATTGCTTCTTTACTTTTATCTGCATGGTACCGATGCGCTTCATCCATCAAAATAACCAAATCATTCAAATTGCTGAGATATTCCCAATATGATTGCCCTAAATATTCTGATAAGCGCTTTATACGCGGTGCCATATTCCGTCCGCCTTCCTTTGTTGGTTTTATTTCCCTTGCAAATTTTGAAACATTAAAAATATTAATTCTTATTTCAGTTTCACTAAAAAGCGAACTGGCCTGATTATAATTGTCCCCGGTAATAATTACCGGTTTATTATGAACAAATTCTGCAATTCCATTAAAAACATATTTAGGGTTGCTGCTATTGCCAAAATCTTCAATAAGCTTATTGTAAATAGTGAGATTGGGTGCTAATACAAAAAAGTTTCTGATGCCCTTTTCCAAATATAAAAAAGCAATACAGGCTCCCATTAATCTTGTTTTGCCAACACCAGTTGCAATACTGTAACAAATGGAAACAAATTCTCTTTCAAAATCAGAACAGGTTGGATAAAGAGATTGAACTTTTTCTAATTCTGACTTTAGGTCAACTTCTTTTTTCAATTCCAACTCACCTGCCAAATGTGTGAGTATATCCAATGCTTCTTGTAAGGGTTTTCGAAGTGATAAACGCTGCTTAATATTTTCAGTTGTAGGGTTCATGTGATGACTGCTTTGTATTTAGAAAAGCTTAGGTTGATTATTATTATCTATTTTCTTTTTCGTTTTCTTACCCGTTGATTCTTCAATACTTACATCATCCTCATTTTCTCTTGCGCTATTCGACTCATTGTGCGGAAGATTTACTATATTAAGTGAATAGTCATCCTTACCAAACTCACATCTTCCGAAAAGCATTTGAGGAATTTTCTTAATTGTGATTTTTGAGTGCCTTGACTTACAAGCTGCTGCAAATCCCTTACAACAAATCAGTAAACTTTCATTTGGCTGCATCTCTTCGGCAAGGCGATCTACCATTTCAACTGTTATGAATTGAGTTGTTGTAAAAATGAAATCCCTTTCGGTGCTATATCCTTGTTTCCAGTAAGTACTTTCGTGTGGCGAATACCGGAATCCTTCTTGCTTTGCCATTGCTGCTGCCAACATATTAGCATTGTAAACCGGGTTTATAATATCATCACCATATTTATCTTTTTGTATCAGTGATGGTGCGAGCGTGTAAAATTTAAAGCCTCCACCGCCTTTCCAACCAACGGATTTACTTATTCCTGACTGATCAGTTCCCATTACAACAGAAATTAATCTTGGAAGACAATGTGAAATTGCATGTTCTCCTAATTCAACACCAATCCATCTTCGTTTCATTTTATGTGCAACTGCTGCTGTTGTTCCGCTACCTAAAAAACTATCAAGTACAATATCATTAGGCTCAGTTGAAATTTCAAGTATTCGCTTAATTAAGTTTTCTGGTTTTTTGCTCCTTGGAAAATAAATACCTCCTTCATTTGCTATATCTGCCTTTGGAATATCCTCACTATCCCAAAGTGTAGTTAGTTTTTGCGTTTTAACAATTTTACCTTCTGTAGTTTCTGCGGTATCGCTTAACCATGACAATAATTCACTGTTAAAATAAAATAGTGTCGTATTTTTATTCTCATATTTACCTCTACTTGGGGTATAATCGACTGAATAAAGTCCCTTGTCCATTTGGCTAATTAAATCGCGTTGAAATGCATTCTCCTTTTGGATTTGATTTCCTCTAAATATCCTGCTTAAATTTTTAGAATAATAGTCTCTAATTTCGGTTTCCCTTTTTTCAAAATCTTTCAGTGATATTGAATCAATTTGATAGAACTTATGCTTATAAACTCTAACAATTTCTCCATTTGATTTTGAGGGAAATTCCCTAACTAATTCTCGTTCTCCTTCCTCGCGAAGAAATTTGCTATATCGTTTCATTGTTTTTTGCTCCAAATCATAAAAGCCTAAATTATCTTTTTTGGGAAGTAAACCTTTTTTAAATAGTAAAATATGTTCTGTTGTATTTACTAAAAATCCTCCTTGTCCAAGACCTGCAACTCCTGACCTTTCATAAGTTACATGGGCAACACAACCCCCTCTTCCAAAAATTTCATCCAAAAATATTTTACAGTAGTGAACTTCAATATCATCTAAATGAACCCACATTAAACCATCCTTGTGGAGTAAATTGTATAATATTTTTATTCTTTGATACATTAAGTTTAACCAAATTGAATGTTCAAGGTTATCATCGTAGTGTTCAAATGCTTGACCTGTGTTGAAGGGAGGGTCAATATAAATACATTTTATTTTTCCTGAAAAATTTTGTTCCAATGCTTTTAGAGCAAGTAAATTATCACCATTTATAAGCATGTTTTCTGTTCCAGAATCGCCAAAACTTTTATTCGTTTCTTCTAATAAAATACGTGGCTCGAGTTGTGGCTCCTTTCCTTTACCAATCCATGTCAGTTCTAATTTTTGTAATTGTTTTGCCATTTTCAATGTCTGTTTATATACTCCATTTCCAAACTGTTAAAGCCTTTTGCGCCAGGTCTTTGCTTCTTGTTTCAATTGCTGCAATATTCCAAGGCTCCCTGCGCTCCTTCACGTCCCTTGCCAATGCACTTAATGTTGTGTATGCTGCTTGCTTTTCGATAAAAGGCTTTTGACCAAAAGAACTATTGGCGGTTTGTCCGTTCAAACAAAGGTTGCCAAGAGTATTTATTATCGTTGGCAAACTGTAATGCAACGCATCACTGCCTAAATATTTTTTCCAATGTTCATCAATTGTCTGGGGTAAAATATGTTCGATTGTGTGAATAGTTGAATAATCAGGGTATTCTCCATATGGTTGCATTGATTTATCAATTTCTTGCAATACATGTCGCGAGAAATTTAATTCTCTGGAGTTGTAAATTTCTTTTGTTGTGAATGCATCCTCAAAGACTTGATCCGATACCCAAAGCTGTTCAGTTTGAATGAGCTTTTGGAGCGCTTTAACTTTGTCAGGTTCATTTACTATTTTATCCAACAATGAAGGGAAGAAGGAATCATATTTGGTTACAGGCAGTGTTGTGATTTTTCTTCTAACAAGTAACACATAGGTTTCTCTCAGAATAGCCACTATTTCTAGTTCTGTTATTGAATTATTTTCCCATGCTTTCATCAATGCCATAAGAAAAGGATATATTGATGTCATGTTGGTGTCATTAATTGCAATGAGCAATCTTTTTACATCAGCACTTACTGGTGGATTCTGAATAGGCTTTGATACCTGTTTATAAACATTTGTATAATCTAAAATTAATTGCAGCACTCTCTTAGCTGTATCTGCTGTAAGTTTCTTGTATTTGATTTTAAAATGAACATACATTCTCCGCTCTTTACCAACTCGCTTCTTTTCACCTATTGAAAACAAATCCCTGAGGTACTCTTCAAAATTGGCCTCACCTACGGCCGCTCTTGCAGCCAACCACTTTTCATTGTGTAGCTTTTCATGTTCATTAGTTATATCATTTGTAAGAGGTCTAAAAATATAATTGCACAATAGCTCTGCAGCCGACAATGGCATTCCCGCATCGTTCAAACTTTCAAAGATTGCCTGTGCATCATCTTTAGTTTCATCTAATGGAATCCAAACAATTTTGAGGGACTTAATTATTGCTTGATACCACTGCCACAATGAAGGAATATCCGAATGGCGTAATTGCTTCTGGGCATATTTTACAAATGCATCAATTTTGTTTTCATCCGGATCATATAACAATTGATCATCGGCAAGGTGAGGGCTATTGGGATTGGAATTGAAAACAGTTTTGTACGTAGGTAATCGATCTCCTTTAGTACTAAACACTTTCAATTTCAAGTAGTCATCACTGCCAGAAACATTATTTTTGAGATATTTATCCAATTCAGAAATATATTGCTGAGCTTCAGAAGAAAGGTGTGCTTTTGTTTCCATTAATCTGCGAATGACGGCTAATAGTAAGTAAACTGTCGTTATTCGTTGTTGTCCATCTATTACCAAAAACCTTTTAAGAGCTGGGTGATGACTGATTTTTTCCAATATCACAATCGGACCAAAGAAATGTTCTTCATCTTCGAAATTATTATTTGTAACACTTTCAATAATTTCCGCTTGAATATCCTCAAATAATTTTTTCCATTGACGTTGCTCCCAAGCATACCCTCTTTGGAAAAATGGAATTTCAAAGCGAACACCCAAGTTAAACATCTCGTCAAAATTTCTATTGATTACATTTCCTGTTGGCATATAGTTATATGATTTTAAATCTAACAGTGAATAATTCAGTTTCAATTGTTTGTTGTTTTAGGCGCTCTTCTATTTCATCTAACAAATTGTCTTTACGCATTTCTATTTCATCCTCATTTTGATATTGGTTAAATCGTTTTTCTGCTAATTTTTTTTCCAGTTCTTTGATAATGCGGTGCTCTTTCAATTTTTGTTCGAGGCTTATCAATTTTCTTGCTTCAGTTTTTCGGGTTTTAATTTCCTTATCCAATTCTTTTATTTCGAATTTAATACTATTTCTTACATCTTCGCTCCATTTTTCGAGCTTGTCAACTTCACCATTAAAGAAAGAATGATTACGGATCTGATTTTCTTCAATTATACCTATTTGCTGAACATGGTAAATTTCTGAAAATCGGTTCCTTATTTCTTCGCCGAAATTAATCGATTTAGAATTAGTTTTGGCTTCCAACGAAAATAGTCGTTGGCATTGTTCGGGATGCAAGGGAATACCTTCATCATCAAAAGCGGCAAACAATATATGATCTTCCATTTCAAAACTTGAAATAGAAATTAGTTTCGCTTGCATCCATCCTGTTTTACCAATCAAATTTTCAAGCAATGATATTTTTTTATCGTTTCCAGTATAATTAAAAATCAATTCCTGCAAGGGCAATGATTGAACTTTACAATCCACAATCACTTTTTGCGCAAGCGGATGACCTACACGATATAAATTCTCATTTGAAAGCAATTCATTTTCTTCATGCCTTTCTCCGATGTTCTTTTTACCGACTTTATACGGCCCTTTGTGAATGACTTCACCTATGAAAGGGTTTTCATTGAGATAAAAACTATTTTCAGAATTATTAAACGTAGCAAATGGCTCCAGATAATAGTTAGTGAGTTGCCATAGCCAATTTTCAAATCTGCTCAGATAGTCACTGCTCTGTTGTAAATTAATCCTCAGCTTCTCATGGACTTCTTCATCAAAATTTTCTAATAGTTTTTTCCGGGTTATATCTATTCCTTGCTCTATTTCCGGTTCCATTTCTTTTTGCAGAAAATCAAACGCAAGCTGAATGGCTTCAGTAGTCCGGCAAGTTTGATAGATTTTTACAATTCGCTTTTCGAAATCAACGCCGCTTTCAATTGCTCCCAGAACTTCATCACTTGCGCCAAATACGCCACTGAATAACTGAAATTTTTGATCCAACAATTGATAAACTCGTTGGTCAGCAGCATTGGTATTATTAAGAAAATTTACCACTACTACATCAAACTTTTGACCGTAACGGTGGCAGCGGCCAATGCGCTGTTCAATACGTTGGGGATTCCAAGGGAGGTCATAATTTACAACTAATGAGCAGAACTGTAAGTTGATACCCTCTGCTGCTGCCTCAGTAGCAATCATTATAGTTGCCTTATCCCGGAAATAATCCACTAATGCCGCCCGTTTATCCGCCGTTTTCGATCCTGTTATTCTATCTGTTCCTGCATGTATTTTAAGCCAATCTTTGTAAATCGCATTGCTTTTGGGATCATTGTTACTGCCATTGAACAAAACAATTTCATCCTTATAACCGCCCAATTCTAAAATGTTTTTTAGATACTCCTGAGTTCGAGTACTTTCAGTAAATATGATTGCCTTCCGGTTGGCTTTTAGTTCCGTAAGTTTTTGAAAACCTTTTTTTAAGGCAGTAAATAAAACTTCTCCTTTAGAATTTACAAGAATAGATTGAGCTAATTTTTTAAATTCATTAAGCGCTTCAATCTCTTTTTTTATTTCTTCAATTTCTATAGGAGTATAAATTCTATCCTCTCTTAATGTTTCTTCTTCCTCATCATCGATCCATTCTTCTTGCTGCTCATCGTATCCTTCATAATGTTCACTAAATACTTCATCAATATTTTGAAGTAAATTTTCCTGTTTGGAAATTGTCTTTTCCAATTTATCTGCAAGTCCCTGCAAAGTTCCGGAAATTGCATAAGTAGAAGACGCTAATAATTTCCGCAATATTAAAGTCATGAGTGTTCGCTGACTTGGAGGCAAAGCATACATGTTAGGTCTTTGCAAATAATCCGAAACTAAATTATATAGTAGCTGTTCATCATTACTTGGGGTAAACTCCTGCAATATGCAAGTACGGTTTGTATAATTGATATATTCCAAAACCTGTCTCCTCAGTGTACGCTTGCAAACTGGTTCTAATCTTCTTTTTAATTCATCAAAGTTTCTTTCTTCAGTTAGTCTTGTAAATTGTGTTTTAAAACTCTTTAAATCGCCAAAAGTATATCCATCAATGATGCTAACTAATCCATAAAGTTCTAATAAGGAATTTTGCAATGGTGTTGCAGTTAGTAAAATCTTTGGTGCATGTATTACTGCCTCTTTAATAGATTTAGCAATCTTGTTATTTGCTTTATAAACATTCCTCAATCGATGAGCTTCATCAATTACCACCAAATCCCAATCTATTTTACTAACATAGATTGCTTTACTTTTTATGAAGTGATAAGAACAAATTACAATCTTGTCGGATTGCTCAAAAGGATTAAAGTTTGCTTTCTCAATTTCTTCATTAAAAGATTTTGTTTCTAAAATAATTGATGGAATAAAAAATTTATCGGCAATTTCTTGATTCCATTGCTTACGGAGATTTGCAGGAGCAATGATCAATATTTTTCTTTTGCGCTCTGCCCATTTCTGAGAAATTACAATTCCGGCCTCAATAGTTTTTCCTAATCCCACTTCATCTGCCAACACTGCTCCTTTTGAAAGAGGTGATTGAAATGCAAACAAAGCAGCATCCACCTGATGCGGATTTAGGTCAACCTGAGCATCTGCAAGCGAGGCAGTGAACTTCTGTAAACTATTTGATGAATAGCGTTTAGTGAGTTCGTATGCGAAGTATTTGGCGTGGTATGGGGTAAGATTCATTAGCTCTGAAAAGTCTTTAAGGCAAGTTTTAAGGCATCCTCCCCTTGCTGGTTATTATCAATTGTTTCCAAAATTTTATCTGCCAACCAAATGGTTAGCAACTCGTTTTCCGGGATTTTGAGAAAATCGGCAAGTTTTACAACCTGATCCCTGCTTGCATTTCTTTCGCTCCGCTCCAATTTGCTCACAAAAGCCGTATCTACTTCCAGAAAAGCCGCAGCCTGTCTCAATAGTAAGCCCCTGCTTTCTCTTTGTTTCCGCACCGTTTCACCAAATAGCATATTCAACAAGTTTAGACTTGTCAAATATAGTCAAATATGGGAAATTTCAAAATAACTGCCTATTACCAATTCGGGTAAGGTCGGTATAGGAGTCATTGAAAAGTGGGTAAAATGCAAAAGGAGCAAATCAATTGCTCCGTTTTGCGGTATTTTGGGGAATCCTATTCCATAAAATCGCCTTGCAATAAAAATGCTAAGGTTAATAGATGGGTTGTTACCTACTCTACCCTACATTCAAAATGGCAAGTCAGGATCTGTAGGTGAATCTATTCCCGTTTCATTTATCTCCGTTTCATTTGGAGCTTCCCTTGTGTTCTGGTCGATTTTGTCAATATCAATTGAACAAACTTCATAAACATATACGCCCCCCTTTTTTAATCTTTTGAATTTGTATTTATTTAAAATTTTACCAATACTGATTGCGCTTGCGTTGGAAAGATTCATTTTTGTATTTATTGATAATTTAGCAGAAATATCCGTTGCTGTCAAATATAATATATTTGTGCTCTTTTCGTCGGGCTGCTCAAAATAAGTAAGCAAGAGTTCTTCCTCAATTGATCTCAGTTGAAATTCCTCATTATTTTTATTTATTCGCTTAATTTCTTCCTGAGTAAACCAAAATTTATAACCAGAATAAAATAAACTTAGTGCTTGAGCAAGTACCTTATCAATTTCAATATTATACTGGTATTCTATTTCAACCACTTCAAAACACAGAAAACGCCTGCTTCCAGTTGGATCGTTTAAAAACTGCATATTATTTACACTACCACAAAACGAAGCTCGCCGTGGAGAAAGTTCATTGTTGCGCATATATGGTCGCCGAATTTTTACTGAGGGCAAAGTAATTAAACTCTTTAATGACCCTATTTCGGTTTTATTTAAATTTTCTAATTCATCAAGATTAATTAGAATGCACTCTGATAAATGAATTAGTGCATCCTTATTATCCGGGTTTATTGTTCCTGAAAATAAATGTGATTTGAGAGCTGTCGGGACAAGTTTTTCTAACCACGTTGTTTTTCCGATTCCCTGTTTTCCTGCAAATACAATTGCAGTATGGTTAATCGTCTCCGGCTTAATGATGCAGCCAACATAGGCTACAATCCACTTTCTGAAACAAATTTCCCATTCAGCTTTTTTGGTTGTTTTAATTGTATCGGATAACATTCCAATATAATCAGTTTCACCGTCCCATTCTGGAAGGGTATTAAAATATTCTGAAAATGGATCATAGATCGGACAAAAATCTGAGCCTAAAATGCTTCTAAGATTTGAAATATTGCATTTTATCCCGGCTTTTAATATTTCACGAAACATTGAATTTTCAGTATAATCTTTCATTGTCTGAAATAAAATATCAGAATGCAATTTGAATTCAATAGTACCCATAGCAACATTAAAGCGAAATTCATATTTCTCCAATAAAAAGGACTCAATTTTATTGATATTAGAAATCTTTTCCATTTTTGGCTTTACTTCTTCAGTGTTATGCTCTGAAATATTTCTATATGCGCTTTGAATTGCGTTTTTTATTTCGTCATGTGGTAAATCAAATGTTGCTATTGTATATTCCAAGCATTGCTCTTCGCTAAGGCCTTTTCTGTTGCAATTACAAGCTAATGCATGAATATAATTATTGCGGGTTCCGTCGGCGTAGGTATGCTTTTTATTTGTGTATCGTTTACAGTGTTCAAATAGTGCTTCGGGATGAGTAATTTCTTTTTGATTATTCATTTTAATAAGATTTAATGGATCAAAAATTATGGAATCTGGATTGTAGGTTGCGGAGGCATCATAGGAAAATAAACAGAGCCGGGAAATGTCAGAACCGCTTTCATCAATATAAACATTCAGGAGTTCTTCAATAAAGTTTTTCAAAGCACTGAAGACGTCCTTATGTGTTTCAGGAGTGCTGGTTGTTCTGACAATTATTTTCAATCCATCACCTCCCGGACTGATAAAGAAAGCATGAGTATAAGGATGAAACTTTGCAATTTGCTCACATTGCTTTAATAAAACGGGAGGGAGTTTATCTACGTCAATTACGATGTTTCCGTTATAAGTATCAAGATCAGTAGCCTTCCTTCCATTTTTAAAAGTGCCGGAAGCTGTGAAACTGATTAGTTTCCTCTTAGCAATCCCATATTCCTCCTCTTTGTCTTCCGCTTTTAATCTGCGGAGTGTATGTATTTGCTCCTGAGTTTCTCCGCTTTTAATTCGGTGGATTACCTCTTCTAAAGTGCACTCACCTATAAAATATTTGATGTTTTTAAATAATGATACATTCATAAATTGAAGTTTAAACAATTAAGAAATTGGATACCCAATGTCATTTTTTAAAAGCCTTGTTGTAATGGCGTTTCAACAGCTCCTCAACATCAGATAATTTGTAGTAAATTTTATTCCCTACCTGAGAGAAAGAAATCATTCCGCTATCCCTGTAATGTTGTGCGGTTCTTTTGGAGATTTTGAGCATTTGCATCATCTCCTGATTGTCGAGCCAAATTTCCTTTGGTTCTTTTTCCTTTGCGGTGAGGCGGGTGTTGATTGCATCAAGCATACTTTTTAGCTGCTCAAATGCTTCGGATTGGATGGTAATTACATTCATTTTGCATTTGTTTAAAGCCGAGCGACATTGCACGGCGCGAAACAAAGCAAAGCATACGGAAACTGCCTTATGCGGCTGACTGCATAAAACTGTTTATTGTAGAAGCTTACCGGGGGTAGTTTCTTTTAATATAATCATTTGCTAAGGCCTCAAACTCTTCACTGATGTCAGTAAAATTAAGTTTCGAGTTAAGGGGCAGATTAATTTTTTTTGCAATATGACGGCAGAGAACATCAATACTTAATTTCGGAGCTATCTTATTTGAGAGTAGTGCATCAACAACACCTCGAATTGCTCCCATTCTCCTTTTGCTCAATTTTGAGGAACCTTCAACAGTAATGGATAAATCTTCAAGCATATCCAATATAAAGGCTCCTTTTTGTCCGGGAAATATTGAATCAAAGGATTCGCTTCTATTTTCTGTTGCTACTGCAATCTGTGTACTTATATCCTTTGTACTGTAAATGAAATCTGCTTCAATTTCCAAATACTCTTTGAACATATCAGAATATTTTGATTTTACTTTATGACGCTGTTCCGAAAATCTGTATTTCATAAAATCCAAACTTCGCAATTTCATTTGTTTCAAACGTGTTTGTAAAAACAAGATGCTCTTATTTTGTTCAGCAGTTTTCAAGGTGTCCTCTAATCTGTCGATAACCTTCTGAAAATAATCCTCCAAAAAATCTTTATAATTTAGCTCCATCATATCAACCGGAAGGCCATAACTCCAATGGTCACGGTTAAAATTATTATGGAAGGTCAATAAGCCCATATATAAATCCCGGTCATAAATCATATGACTAAGTATGTTCGGAATTTCATTCATAAAAATGTTCAGATCAACATAATCTACAATTCGCTCTTTAACAACGTCTACATATTTTTTATGAATGAATTGTGCCAAAGCTTGAATAACAATTGCCTCAGAAATTAGTCCCAATTCCTTCTGAGGATCAGGTTCAAAGTAGGCATATGCAGTAAATTTTCTAAACGAATAATCTCCCTTTTGTCTTGCATAAAATTCGAAATACTTCTTTGGCTCAAAACGATCAAATCGGCGCCGGTATTCGTGATACTTTTGTGATAAATACTCCTTTACCTGTTCAAATGATTTTTCAGTATCATTAATGAATCTTTCGATTTCGCCTTTGAAATTTTCAATTGCGTATCTACTTTCTAACTGCTTTTCTTCAAATTTCTTTTTCCAATCAATTTCAACAAATGGAATATTCCATGAATTATTCGCAATTGCTAAAGTGAGCCATTGCCTTACCTTATAAAGGGTATAAAAAATGGAATAACCATTTGGAATAAATGTGATATTCTTTTTAGTTTGTTTTTTAACAACCGGGTTTAAGTTTTCCGGAATTAAATATTTATAAATAAATACATCGTTTTTGAATGCATAAAATCCTTCAATCAATATATTATTATCAAACTTTTCAAAATTAATGCCTTCAAAAAATGAAAATCCTTTAAGCCAAGTGTGAATTGCACTAATTTTAGAATCCGGCATTGAGTTAAATCTCTCCAAATTTTTATTTAGAACTGTTATTGGATTCTCTACAGAATCAAGGTGCTGTTGAAATTTTGGAATCAAGCATTTTAACTCATATTCAACAATATTAATTAATGTTCCTTCCTGCCATAATCTAATTCTTTGAAATTCAATATCATTTAATTGATTATATATCTCAAGATCAAAAAGGATGGGATTAGATTTTCCGCCAATGAAATCTACGTAAGTATATTCCGGCAATTCCCTGAGCACAATATCAAATTTTGTATGGGTTAGCATTTTTAATCTGCCAACTTTTATACATTCATGCAGAATTTCAGATTCGTCTACTTTGAGAAGAAAAGCCCTGCTTGCAAATTGATTTAATAAATATTGGTTATTGCCGTGATAATATATATAAAAAGGATATTCACTTTCTTTTTCGATTTTGTAAAGGCGATAATGTTCCTCAGAAAGTAATTTAAGTTTCTGATATAAGTTTTTATCTTGAATTTTACTTTCAAATGTACTCGCAAATATTTCATTTGCCTCAGTTGTGGCAGATTGAAATATTTGATGTACTTTTTCCTCAAATATGTCGTTGATGTGTTTTGTTTCCATGTAATTAGAAAAATAAATATTACATTTTCTCTGCAAATAGTGACTTGCAATAATCAATTACAATTTTTGGTTCTACATATAAATCAGTTTTCAGTTGATGCCTTAATGTTCCCTCCCAGTGGCTATATAAATGCTTCTCTGCATCCTCTGTTAAAAGTTTATTTGAAGATTTGTACTCTAATTTTTTAAATTCAACCTTTCGAGTAAAGGCTTCCTTTATCTGCTTCCAGTCAAGATTTTCGTTGTTGCTAACTAAATACCAAATATCAAAGTAGTCCCGAGGAGCAGTATAACTTCGTTGAATAAGGGCGCGAAGTTTTTCTGTTATTATTTCTTCTATGCTATAACAAATTGCTTTGGTTTCACCAATAATTTCTTTATCTGAATATGGGTGTATTATCCCTCTATTTTGTGTTTCAAAAACAATCAGTTCATATTGGATTATTTCAATCTTGATTGATGTCGTCCATCGTGCTGGTGGCGGTGGCGGTTGATTCCGAGGATGATCAGCTCCCCAAAATTTTATTTTTACCTCAAAGCCAGTCGGCTGATTATCGAACTCTAATATCCTAAAAGATTCAAGGTGTGTCTGTATGCCAGCCTGTGCGCTTATTGTGTTGCACAATAAATTCAAAATTTCTTCATTTAGCCTAAAATTTTTCTCAAGAGTAGTAAAATCTAAATCCTCAGAAAACCGATAGTTTTCAATGTAACATTTGTGCAAACAAGTTCCACCTTTAAATGCTAATTTGCTACATAACTCATCTACACTGTAAATAGCCTTCACAAAATGTCCCAAAACCCAATCTTTATCTATAGTTGTAGCGGGGACGCCCTTTGCTTCCGCAATTTCTCTAATTTCGTTTTTTAAAATCATTAGTATTGTTTATTTGCTATTTTTAGGATTTCCTCTTCGGTTAAATTCATCCGTACTTTCCATTTGTTATTAAATGTACCCCGCTCAGATCCAAATGGGTCCATCAAATTATATTTAGAATTTACTTGCTTAATGGCAAAATCAATAAATGGAATAAAGTCCTTTTTGTGTGTTAATTCAGCAACTATACCCATTCTTTTAATAGCGGCAATATTATGAATGGCTCGACAATATTCAATTAATTTATCTTGCTTCCAATCTGAATTGTAAAATGCCTTTATAAGATTATCAAACCCACCAGAATATTTAGGCAAGTCAAAGCAATCTACAATAGTTTTTTCCCTGTCTGTTATTCTATACTGATGGTTTCCTACCCCCTGTTTAATAATTCCAATTTGCTTTGAAGCTGTAACTCTAATAAAGCGGTATTCAACTCCAAAGATTTTTTTCTTTTTCTTTGATTTCTTTGTTTGAACAAATATTGTATTTGTAATTTGTTCTGTTAGACTATGAATATTTAAGGCCGACCAATATGCAATTGCTGCATCAGGAATTAATATATTTGCTATTACCAATTCATCTCTGAAATTTACCTTACAAAATTTACCTCTTTCAATTCGGACTAAAATCTTTTTGTGAACAAGATTTTCAATAATTTCATTGATGTTTTCAAACTTTATTTTAAATGTGTTTTGAATTTCCTCAATTGTAAAAATGTCCAATTCAAAGTCATCCAGCAGTTTTGCAAACTCCAATTGCTTAGGTGTAAGATTTACCGATATGTAGCCACTTCTTGCCATTTCTTCTTGTTTATAGATAAACCCCATTATATAGGGTTTATCTTAGCTTAAAAAGTAAAGGCAAATTAAGCTGTTAAAAGGCAGAAAACCAAGAAAAAAAGTAATATTTATTCAGGGTCAGTTAAACTTCTCCATTGCCAAATCCAAGTCAGGATTCACAATTTTGGTATAAATCATTGTTTCACGAATATTTGAATGCCCTAATAACTTGGAAACTGCCAGCAAAGTAACCCCCTTCCTTAGCGCGATGGTTGCCCAAGTATGCCGACTAACGTGAAAACTAATATTCTTATCAATTTTGGCCTTTTCTGCAATATACTTGAGATTCTTATTAATATAAGCTGTCGCATTGCTAATTGCCTTATCTACCTTCTCAGGATCATTCAAGTCCAATTCCTCTGATAAAACCGGAAAAAGAAAAGTGTTTTTGTTTGGCTTTTCCGGCCTATACTTTTCAATTATTGCTAATCCCTTATTAGGAACCTTAATGGAAAGTTGCGTTGAAGTCTTTTTAATTGTAAAATTTAACTGCGTTCCGGTAAAATGCTTCCACTGTAAAAGCAAGAGGTCGGAAATTCTTATTCCGGCTGTCCATCCGGCAAAAATAAACATATCCTGATGTAACTCCAATCTGGTTCCGGGCGTGGTAGCAACGTTCTCAAATTGCGCCAATTCATCTTCCAAAAGAAAACTGATACTGGTTTTATCTGTTTTCATTTTATAATTATTGAATGGATTTACTTTATGTTCAATTATCCCTCTCCTGTATGCATCATTAAATACCTTTCGAATAAACTTAAAATCTTTGTTTACCGTATTGGTTTTATTCTTATGAACCGTTTTCAAGTAATGGCTATACCCTTCTAAAAACTCAGAGGTAATATCCTGAAAACAAAGATTACCAGCCTTCGGATAGGCTTTGAGCTTGGCAATGATGGATCGATTCTTATCGTAAGTCCCGAATTGCTTCGCCACCTTGTATTCCTCACAAACGTCTTCTGCAAAAGCCATGAAATCGGACGGCTTCTTTCCCATGATCCCATCCCGCAGTTGTCTGCCAGTCAGGGATTTTTCATTTGTGTTCATTTCAATAACATCGTTATTGAGCTCGGCAAACTTCGCTGCAAGCCAATTGTTCCAATAGACGCTATTCTTGTGTTTCGGCTTAACCTTTTTATTCTTTTCATCCCATTCGTCAGGCGCTAATTTGAGGTCAGTCGTCACGTAATAGATTTTCCGGTCTTTTATAACCCGAAAGTTAACAGGGGCTATCCCCTTTTTATTCAATTTGTCCTTGCGGAATACCGTTGTAACTGTTGCCATACGTGGTTTGCTGCTATTTACAGCAAATGTAAGCAAAAAGAAGAAACCGGGTAAACATTCGGGTAAACATTTGCCTCATTTTGGGTATTTATTTCTCTTCCAATTGCACCGATTAAAACTATAAAGCCTTATAAACAGGGCATTTAAAAAACAAGCAATGCAATTGGAATCGTTTTTAGTAGTCCCAGCGGGATCACATAAAAAATTAGCCGATTAGCCGATGTGCTGATTGGCTAATTTTGTTTTAGGCGGGTCTCTTTATTAAAACCGGAATTTTTTCAATTTCTCAAACTTCAATTAGTCGGGCGAAATGCTAAACGCATAGAATTTTCTTGAATTCAAACCCGATTTTTAAGAAGCAGAAATTCGCTTTACCGTAAATTTACCGAATGCGGCATGCATTACTTTTTTCAACTTTCATTTTAACATTTACCTGCATTGAATTAAATGCGCAGGATTCATTGTCTGCCAGGAACAGCATTTCACTTGAATACGGCCTGCATCATCTTGCCGACCAGGATCTCATTTTTTCGCCTTTTGTTTTAGATGATATTGCACCTTTTAATATTTCGGCTGCCTGGAAACATACCGGAAAATTCAATCAAATTGCAGAAGTGTATTTTGATTCATTTGATCCGACCTATCAAAATACTTTTACCTATTATACAAATCCGGATTCTGAAGCAACGGAGACCATCAGGGATGATTTTACATTCGTCAGAATAAATTATGGTTTTGGAAAGACCATCAGGAACTCTGAAAAATATTCATTTATGGTTGGCGGCATGACTGAAAATACAGTTATTGCAAAATATTATTATGCGGGCTATTTCAGCACATTTGGTTATTTCGCCTCATTTGCTTTATCTCCATGGGCAGAGTTGAATTATCATTTGGATGAAAAAAATACAATTCAGGCCGGGGTTCATTTCCCGCTTGTAACGTGGGTATGCCGATCGCCCTATCTTGCAAATGATGATCAATTCATCGAAAATACAGCATCGCACAAAAGTGTAAAAACTTTTTTTGCCTATCTGCACGACGGAAATCTTCAAACCTTCAATACAATGCAGCAATTTGATCTGAAAGCAACTTATACTTATTCGATAAGTAAAAAATTTGATGCCGGCATTTCTTATCATTTTACATTCATCAATAATTCCATCCCATTAAAATACGCATCTGTTCAAAATGCATTTAATCTTCAGGCGACATTTAAATTCTGATATGCTGAAATTTGAAAAAATATATTTCCTGATTTTGCCTTTACTGCTTGTAATCTGTTCATGTCAAAAAATAATATTTGTTGATGAGCCTGCAAATGACCCTGAATCAATTTTCGAATATTTCTGGAATTATTACAACGATAATTATGCAGTGTTTGATGAAAGGCATGTAAACTGGCAGGAGCTATACAATTTGAACCGGCCAATGGTGAATGAAAATACAACAGATGATGAGTTATATGCCATTATCACAAATATGCTGGCACCACTTAACGACGGGCATGTGATGCTGATGGCCGAAGGACATGAAGTTTTTTCATCGAATAAATATTTTCAATACCGGATTGACGACAGTCTTTTTAATAAACAAGTGGTTATATCCGATTATCTTGATGCGGGTTATGTTGAAGAGGATGGATATACCTATGGCACAATTCACAATGAGATCATTTATTTATTTCTTCCTTATATCAGTGATAATATGCCGATCGTAAACATTGTGCTGGATCAATATCCGGATGCAAAAGGAATCATTTTTGATTTGCGGCATAATGGCGGTGGTGATTTTACCTGGGCATTATCTGATCTCAAGCGACTTACCAATGAAAGAAAATTTGTATTCACTTCACGAACAAAGAATGGTCCGGGTGAAAATGATTTTACTGACTGGTTTGACTGGTATCTTGAACCCGGCGATGAATTTTATAATAAACCGGTTGTGCTTTTAACGGATCGCTACACGATCAGCGCCGGAGAAAGAACCACTATGATTTTCCGGGAATTACCAAATACAATTATTATCGGTGATACAACGAATTCATCGCATTCAACCATGGTAACCAATCAATTGGCAAACGAATGGTATTTTACTTTAAGCATCCAGGAAGTGAAATTGCCCGATGGGAATTCTTATGAGGGCATCGGACTGCCGCCGGATATTTATGTCCGAAATGATATCACCGATCTTGCAAATGGAATTGATGCCGTGCTTGATGAAGCGATATTACAATTTTAATTGATGAGACAACTTCGCATGTTTTCTAGACAAATAATATGGTTTCCAGGCTGCAGCATTTTTGTCGAACGCCGGAATTTTTTTAATATTATTTCTAATTTTATAATTCAAAATACCAGATATTCATGACTTTGCGTTTAATGAGATAATCGAACTTGAAAAACTTACTTCTTAAAATACGCTATAAACTTGCCGGGCTGCTGATGTTGTTGAAATTTCATTCACCGGTTACCGCTCAAAATACAAGCGGGCCGTTTGATATGGAAATAAATTATTACAAGGAAATCGACACGGTGGTCCAATTGCCTGAACATCCGATTTTATTTTTAGGTAGTTCTTCAATAAAAAACTGGTATGGCTTCGACAGTGTTTTTGAAGGATATCCGGTTTTAAACCGCGGCTTTGGCGGTTCAAAAATTTATGATGTAATGCATTATGCCGATGCTGTATTATTAAAATACGACCCGAAACAAATTGTGATATATGTCGGTGAAAATGATTTTGCACAATCGGACAGCGTTTCTGCAGAAATTGTATACGGTCGCTTTAAAGAACTTTATGTTTTAATCAGAAATACATTTCCTGAAGTACCGATCCTCTATCTATCGATCAAACCAAGTCCGGCAAAGCACGACCGGATTCACAAAATAGAATTATATAATCAGCTGGTAAGCGATTTCATTGCCGGCCAGGCAAATATTTTTTTTGTAGATATTTATTCCGCTATGCTGATCGCCGGCGACAAACCCAACCAGGAACTGTTTTATGAGGATATGACGCATATGAATGAAAAAGGCTATGCTGTCTGGGATGAAATTGTGAAGCCGTTATTGTTGAAATAAAATTAAAACAGTGAGGCGCAGAGTCGCGGAGTTATTATTTTTTTGAATTGAAATAATTTAATCCAATCAAACAATATTGATTGAATATTTTTTGAATTTCTCTGCGCCTCTGCGCCTCCCTGTAAATAAAAAGGCCGGCTTGCGCCGGCCTACTAAAATAAATTTGAATTAAAATTATTTCGCGATGATTAATTTCTGCGTACTGATCACCGTATTTTCTTCAATGAACTGCACAAAATAAAATCCTTCTGCATAATTTGAAAGATCGAGAGATGTATTTTCGATATTTATAAATTCGCCCAATAATTTTCCCGACATATCAATAATACGCACAGATGTATTTTCATCGGCATTTAAAATATTGAAAATACCATTGCCCGGATTCGGAACAATCTGCGGTTCACTGGTTTCTTCACCTGATCCAAGCCTTGCAGTTGTTGTAAAATTTTTGCTTTTACTGTATTTCACACCTGTCGGACATGTATGCATTACTTTTAATTTATAAGCGGTTGCCGGAATTAATCCTGTTAATGAAATTGAACTCACGGCAGTATTTATTTTGATCCATGCCCCACCTGCTGATGGGCGATACTGCACTTTATAATTTGCAACACCTTCATCAATCCAGTCGAAACTTGCAGTAGTTGAACCCACACTCACAGTTGTAATTGAAGGCAGCGGCCCGCAGACAGAATTTACTGTTGCATTTGTTGTGCGCACACAACCGATATTATCCGTTACCGTCACTGAATAAGGCCCTGCAGGCAATGAAGAAATATCCTGCGTTGTTGCACCAGTATTCCATGCATAAGAAAACGGCGCCGTGCCACCCGTAGTTGAAAGGTCAATTGCACCATTATTCAAACCATAATTCGCATCAGTAACAGCTGTATTCAAACTGAAATTTCCGCATGCGTCCACTACATGATAAATATCGCCGTTCGATAAATTACAAGCATAAATTTCACCATCATATCCTTCACCATAACTGGAAACATCAGATTGAAATCCACTCAAAAACTGGCTGTTCCATCCGCCTGCACCATTTGATGTTAAGGTCCACCAATTACCCGAAACATAATCACAGAAAATATAATAACCTACCATGCCGGGAAATTGCGAACCGCGATACACATATCCTCCTGTAATTGCATAACCGCCTGCTCCGAATGAATGGTTGTATTCAAATACAGGTGCATCGTAATCACCCATCGGGCCGCAACCGGCAGTATTATAATCATGATTACCTTCATAACAGCGCCATCCGTAATTTTCTCCACCCGTACTTCCGGCCGGCTGAAAATCAACTTCTTCCCATGCATTTTGACCAACCTCTCCTATCCAGAGATCACCTGTTGATCGGTCGAATGAAAAACGCCATGGATTTCTTACACCATATGCCCAGATCTCATCGTCACCCGTAATTCCGACAAACGGATTATCTGCAGGAATTGCATAAGGGCTTCCGCCATCCACATCAATACGCAGCATTTTACCTAATAATTGTCCTGTTATATCCTGTGCACGATTTCCCGGATCACCGCTGCTGCCGCCATCACCCGTTCCGATATACAAATATCCATCGGGACCAAATTCAAGATTACCGCCATTGTGATTTGTAAATGGTTGCGTGATCGTGATCATAGGTAATTCACTTCCTGCATCTGCAAGATCGGGATTCACAGCATCACGTGAATAGCGTGAAATCTGCGTATTGCCGGAATTATTAATATAGTTTACATAAAAATATCCGTTCACTGCATAATCGGGATGAAACGCCAGGCCCAATAAACCCTGCTCGGATCCGGATGATTTTACTTTCGCATCAATATCGAGAAATAAGGAAGAAGTGCCGTCGGTTTTTAAAATGCGGATATAACCGCTTTTTTCAACGATAAATAACCTTGAGTCGCCCGCATTTGCAATATCCACCGGATCAGCAAAACCTGCAGGGGGCTGCGGTATTAAAACAAGATCGAGAATCGGGCCGGGACTAACCTGTGCATGAATTTGCATCACGATAAATAATGTAATGAGAAATGCTGAAAAGCGTAACCTGTTTTGCATAAATATTAGTTTAAGTGATTAAAATTGATTTTGTGTGCGGAGGGCATAATCAATGTTCTAAGGTAAATAATTTCCCGTGAATAAAAATGGAGCCGGTCATTGTTTTACCGGTTACGTATAAATTTTAAATTGCTGAGCAGATCTTTCTTAAAAATTCATATTGTTTATTGCTTGATAAAAAAATTCAAAAATAATTTTTGATGCCTTAATGTATTATAAAAAAAACCGTTTGAAAAAATTCAAACGGTTTGTGGTGTTTTACCAAAGTTTTTACACTTCAGATACGGGTTCATTTCATTGTATATATAATTCGAGTTCAACTCTCCTGTTTTTTGCTCTTCCTTCGGCAGTATCATTTGAAGCAATCGGTTTTGTTTCACCATATCCTGTCGCTTCAAGACGGCTGGCCGGAACACCTTTACTTAAGAGATAACTTTTTACTGCATCCACTCTTGCCTGAGAAAGCTGATAATTTGTTTCATCACCTCCAACATTGTCCGTATGTCCGGAAATTTTCAAATTATAATCCGGATATTCTTTTAAAATACTTACCACTTCATTCAGCATATCGTATGATGAAGTTGTAAGTACTGCTTTACCCGATTCGAAATTTGTTCCTCTGGCTGCGAAATCCAATCTTTTTTTCACATCCGGTTTAATTACGGGGCAACCGTTTACAGTGCCTTCAGCTTTTGTTGTCGGGCATTTATCGTTTGTATCAATAATACCATCACCATCTGTATCAGCAGGGCAACCTTTTGCATCTACTTTAATTCCTTTTAATGTTTCAGGGCATTTATCATCAACATCTGCAATTCCATCTTTATCCGAATCGGCAACACAACCTGTTGCATCTACTTTAATTCCTTTTACTGAATTCGCACATTTATCCGCCGCATCTTCAACACCATCACCGTCTGAATCCGGGCATCCTTTAAACTGATCAAGTCCTTTCGCATTCGGGCACCTGTCGGCCGCATCTTCAATTCCATCACCATCACTGTCGGGGCAACCCATAAATCTGGGTGTTCCGGGCACATCCATACACAAATCATCATTGTCGGCAACACCGTCATTATCCTTATCAGGGCAACCATTTAATCCAACAAGGCCTATGGTTGTAGGACATTTATCGAGGTAATCCACTATGCCGTCTTTATCATTGTCGACCGGGCATCCTTTTTCATCCACAACAACATCTTTTGGTGTGCCAGGGCATTCATCGTTTTTATCTTTTACACCATCGCCGTCTTCATCTTTGGCGAAATGTATAAATGCGGAACGATGATTTTTTGAAAATTCCGTTGATACATTACCATCAATCGGGTTTGCATATAACGAAGCAGACAGGAGGAAGCAAAATAAAATGGAGATAGTAGAAAATAATGAGAACTTTTTCATAAAAAAAATTTATGTGAGATAATTAGTTTGTTAATATCTCTTAACAATCCATAGTCCATTTCTTAAAAGTGCTCTTCAAATCACACTTTCAGGAATGTGCAAACAAATTTTTTAATTTTTTTCGTGGAAAAGCTTGCTCAGTAGAGTGGAAATAATATCTCGCCTTCAATAAAACTGAAAGTTTGTGTTTGGCACTGAAATTCACTCATTACACATCAAATTTTTGTTATCAGGGATTTATAATTTAATGCTCCATCTGCTGTTTTTGCAATTAAAAAATAAACACCGGCATTCTGATCCGTCAGATCAATTTCAACGGAATAAGAAGTATTTATTTTTTTTATCAGCTGGCCGGCGGGATTATAAATGCAGATTTCAGTTTGTTCTATAATTCCCTCAATAAAAAATACTCCCTGGTTTGGATTTGGGTAGACAGTGATCAACTCCTTCTGTTCATTTTTTTCTTTTAAAGGAGACGTCATAAAATTTCCATTTGCAGAAAAGGCACCCGGCGCACCCGGGCATTTATTTTTAATTTTAAATGTATATCCGGTTGATGGTGTTAATCCGGGAATTGTAATGGAAGAAACAGGTGTATTTATTTGCGTAAAGGGGCCCGGGCCGACAGGTTTATACATCACCCGATAACCCATGGCGCCCATATCATCCCAATCAATAAAAACAGAAGTTGCCGAAGGTGTTGCAACAATACCGGTTGCGGGCCCGCATAAATTTTCAACTGTTGCGCTCATTATATTTGAACAGCCGAGGGCATCAGTTACTGTTACTGAATAATTACCAGCAGATAAGAAATTAATATCTTCGGTTGTTGCACCATTCGACCAATTATAAATAATCGGCGCTGTTGCTCCGGTTACTGTTAAATTCACTGCGCCATTATTAATTGTGGGTGCCGATGCATCGGTAATAATTACAGATAAATTTAAATCTGCGCAGTGATCAATTAATTTATAAACATTTCCGTTATCGTTTATACATAAATAAATTTCTCCATTATTATTTTCGCCGAATGATGTGATATGATCTATCACATAATCATAAAAATGAGAAATCCATCCACCTGCACCATCCGGTTCAAGTGAAAAAAAATTGCCGCTGATATAATCACAGAAAATATATTTTCCATATAATCCCGGAAATTCGGTTCCGCGGTAAACATAACCACCCGTCACGGCAAATCCGCCCGAATCAATATCATGCGGATATTCATAGATCGGCAAATCAAAATCTGCAACGATTGTATCGCATGCACCGCCTTCCCTTAAATGAAATCCTTCATAACATTTCCAACCGAAATTCCAATCGGGCGTTGCATCTGCCGGAATAAAATCAATTTCTTCCCAACTGTCTGCTCCCACATCACCAACCCATATATCTCCTGTTAAACGATCAAAATTACATCTCCATGGGTTGCGCAAACCGATCGCATAAATTTCATCATCGCCTGTAATTCCAACATAGGGATTATCAGGTGGAATTGCATATGGAATTCCGCCATCAACATCGACACGCAAAATTTTTCCAAACAAATTATCGGTAATATCCTGCGACCTGTTATGCCCGGTGCCACCACCATCTCCCATGAAAATGTATAAATATCCATCCGGCCCGAAATTTAAACAGCCGCCATTATGATTATTTGCAGGCTGGTCCATATAAATGAGATTTAATTCAGATGCCGGATCTCCGGATTCGCTGTCAGCAACTGTTCTTGAAAATCGTGAAATATGTGTATCACCGAGTGTATCAGTATAATTCACAAAAAAATAGCCGTTGGAAACATAATCCGGGTGAAAAGCAAGCCCCAGCAATCCCTGCTCACCGCCAACCGATCCTACCCTTGCATCAATATCGAGAAAAGTCGCAACCGAACCGTCAGGATAGAGAATTTTTATTTTGCCCGTTCTTTCAACAATAAAAAGACGGTCGTCGCCTGCATTCACAACGGCAACAGGTTCGTCAAATCCACTTGCAACCAGTTCAACATCAATGGCGGTTTGTGCGTTTAAAATCTGGGGCAGAAAAGAAAAAATGAATAAGCCCGCTGTTAGAAATCCGGATCGTATCATAAGCCTGATTTTTGTTGTGTTTGGAAATGATGAAATTACAATGAAAGCCCCATTTTTACAATATAAGTACAGGCATAACATTTTTCCCAGGCATACGTTTTATAACTTAGCATTAGATATGAAGAACAGAATTTTACTTTTTGTGTTCCTGGCCGGCGTTTTTACGGGTTGTCATGTGGAAGAAAATATTCAGGATGGGCAAACAGCTTATAATCTCAAAAAATATACACTCGCCACCGAATTATTGCTGAAAGAATATCCGAAAGCGGAAACACCTTTGGAACAGGGAAATATTGCATGGATGATCGCAGAATCGTATGAAAACAATAATAATTACGAGCAGGCGGGAGAATGGTATAATAAAGCGATCGAATCGGAACATGGAACGGAATCAATTAAAAAATACGCTTTGATGCTGAAAGCGCAGGAAAGGTATATTGATGCAATTCCGCAATTTCAAAAATATTTACTCGAAGAACCATACCGCAGGCCTGAGATCACGCAGGAGATCAGTGCCTGTGAACTTGCATTAAAATGGATGGAGCGGCAGGACGATGCATATGAGCGTGATACGTATGTTGAAAATGTAAAAAGCCTGAACTCCCTGAATTCCGATTTCAATCCGGTTGCATATAAAAATGATAAAATAGTTTTTACTTCATCACGCACAAGTGCTACCGGTGAAAATATTGATAAATGGACAGGAGAAAAATATTATGATCTTTATTTTGCTGATATGCAAAATTTAAATTCCTTCTCCGAACCGCAATTATTTGAAGGCCCGTTTAATTCAGAATTCAACGACGGAACGGTAACATTCAATAAAGATTTTTCAGAAGTATTTTTTACACGTTGCGGCAGCGGCAATAGAAAAATAAATGATTATTGCGGATTGTTTGTGAGCAATGCAATTGCAGATAACGGGTGGAGTGAACCTGTAGCAATGCCGTTTTTTGAAGATACAATGAATATCGGCACACCATGTTTATCGCCGGATGGAAATACATTATTTTTTGCTGCAACAAATCCGGATGGATATGGCGGCAGTGATTTATTTATGAGTAAACGAAATGAAGCAGGCTGGGATTCGCCGGTAAATGTGGGTGAAACAATAAATACAAGCGGTAATGAAGTGTTTCCATATTTTGGTCCGGACGGTACTTTTTATTTTTCAAGCGATGCATGGCCGGGCATGGGCGGTCTGGATCTTTTTTCAGCAAACTGGAAAAACGGAAAATTCAGCAATGTAAAAAATCTGGAGTACCCGATCAATTCAGGTGCAGATGATTTCGGATTATTTATAATTAATCCGGCGCAATTTAAAAATTCAGATACATTGGCAGCCGGATATTTTTCATCCAACAGAAAAAAAGGGGAAGGCGGCGATGATATATATGTATTTTATAAATTGCCCAAAAAGCCACGGCCGCCGGTTTATGTTTTAAGGGGGAAAGTATTTCAGAAAATTTATACCGATTCACTTGATGTGAACAGCCCGGTGATTGATACCATAGAATTAAAAGGTGCAGCGGCTACGGTTGCATACCCGGAAGCACTCAATCTGCTTGCAAAATATCAGCTGAAAAACGGAGAAATGTTTGAAATGCAGGTCGATTCGATGAAAGATTATAAAATTACCGGAATGCGGGAAGGCTTCTTTAATAATTCGGTATATGTTTCCACTAAAACAATTAAAGGAAAACCGGGTGATACCGTATTTATTTATTCTGAAATTGTGCTGGATAAAAAACCGATAGAAACCGCTTCGAAAGGCGGTGGCCAGATCAAACTGAAAAATATTTATTACGATTTAAATGACACTACCCTGCGGGCTGAATCATTTCCGGAACTGGATAAACTTGTGAATTTATTAAATGAAAATCCGGGACTCACCATTCAGATCAATTCGCATACCGACAGCCGCGGATCGGATAAATATAATATTACATTATCGAGAGGCCGTGCAAACAGTGTGGTTGCCTATTTGGTAAACAAAGGAATTGCGAAAGAAAGGTTACTAGCGAAAGGCTGGGGCGAAACGTTACCTGATGTATTGACGCAGGATGAAAAACTAAGTGATGGAACAATTTTACCAAAAGGAACAGTATTAATTGAATCGCTCATCAATAAATATAAAAGCAATAAAACAGATTTTGAATTTCTCCATCAGTTTAACAGGCGCACAACATTTAATATAGTAAGTGATACGATCAATATCGAATCAGAACAACAGGATGGCGTGAAGAGTGATATTGAATTGAAAGAATAAAATAATTCATGCAAATAAAAAAAGCCGGTTTATCGCCGGCTTTTGTATTACTGAGAATTAAATTTTATTGTTTAACAAACTTCAACACTTTCGCAGAGGTTGCATCAGAAATTTTAATAAAATAATTTCCTGCAGGAAGATTTGAAACATCTGCCTTTAATTGTCCGCCAGAAGGTGCAGACAAATTACGAATAAGGTTACCAGACATATCAAATAAATCTGCAGTAATTGCAGATTGAATTCCCGATACATCGATGGTTACAAAATCAGCAGATGGATTTGGGCTGATAGAAATTTCTGAAAGCATTTCAATTTCATTTACACTTATTGGCTCATCCAATGTAATGTCAATTGATCCGCCTGATAATACGGCAGGATAATCGGCGCTTACGCTATATACAAACAATTTATATGTCACACCAAATGTAATCGGGTCACCATCCGAATCTGTTGAATTTGCAGCGAATACACCTGAATAATCCGGCGCACCTGTCGGGGTAAATGATATGATTTGATCTCCGCTCATAGTTGCAGCGATCGGAAGTGAAAAAGAAGGAGCTTCCGAAGATTTGACAACCATTACCCGATATTCTGTAATACCTGTTTCAGGTGCAGATGCATTAAAAGAAAATCCAAGATCCGTTCCGTCACCATTATTACCTATATCCGTAACTGTTCCCCAGGTTGCAGCTGTAATTTCATTGATACAATCTGAAGGCCCCACTTTATCACCAGCACAAATTGCTTCACCGGCATTTGAATTATATGCCATATCCTTCAGCGTAAATGTCAGTCCGTCTTCAGAAGCATCAAGTCTTGCCCATCCGTAATATGTGTTGCCGTCATCGAAGATGCGCAAACCCAAATAACCGTCATTTACGTCAAACCAGTTTCCGTATGTTCCCGAAAAGAAATAAAATTTACTTGCCATTGTCTGATAGGGTGTATTTTCCCAGTCTTCACCATCAGAAATCATATCTCCCGCATCTAATGCAAACGGGTAGCGGTATACAGATGAACCGGTGGAAGCATTCACAGAACCATAAGGTACGATCGGGCTGATGAACATAAATACACCCGGATACGAATTCGTAGCCATGTATAAAAAGAATTCAGGCATACCGTCGGTATTCATATCCATAATATAAAAATCACCGTAAGAATCGAATGTGATATCCGGTTCAATATCGGTATACGTTATCTGGCCGTTCATTGAATCGGCAGCGAGCACAGAAGCAGCCATTGCCGAATAGGCTTTCAGTTTTCCGGATACATCGAGTACATGTTTTTTCATAGTTGTTTTTTTTTAATGTATACAAATGTAAATACTTATTTGAAAATATATCTGATCATTTGCCAAATTTGCTTCCCTCCGGAACCCGATAAGGCTGAAAGGGAATTGCAAGTAAATTACCGATAGCAGCATTTTCTTCAGGTTTCAAATGCGTATCAATTCCGTAAATTAGTTGTGAAGGATCGAGTTTTTTAAATGTGCCGAATAATCTGTCCCATATTGAAAAAATATTTCCATAATTCGAATCGGTATATGGCTGTACATAATGGTGATGCACTTTATGCATATTCGGAGAGACGAAAATAAAACTGATGAATGTATCGATTTGTGCGGGCAGTTTAATATTTGCATGGTTGAATTGCGACAGCACAACTGAAATACTTTGATAGAGCATCACGATCCAGAATGGTGCGCCTACAATAAAAACAGCAAGCCATGTAAAAAAGAAACGAAATACGCTTTCACCGGGATGATGGCGGTTGGCCGTGGTTGTATCAACATGAGTATCTGCATGATGAATCAGATGAAACTTCCACATCCATTTTATTTTATGCTCGATATAATGGATGGCATAAGCGCCGATAAGATCCAGCAATAAAACTCCTTCAAGCATGATTGCCCATAATGGCAGCGGAATTAAATAGACCGCACCGAAATGATGTGATGAAGTAAATGCTGTTGTTCGTTCAATAATAAATGCAAGCAGGAAATTGATCACCATGGTGGTGAGTGTGAAAAAAATATTGACGCCTGCGTGTCTGAGTTTTTTGTAATTGAAACGAATGAGAGGGATGAGATATTCAAGAATATAAAACAAACTGAGGCCTCCCCAAAGGATCAATGTTCTGTGCAGGGAAGAGATTGTTTCGAAGTAGTTTGCGATCTGCTGCATCTTCAAAATTGTTTAGATAAAATTACTAACTTTTACCGCAACACGATTTATGTATTTTGCAAAATGCTGCATGAAATTAATGAAAATATCACAGCGGTTACCCTTCATAACAATCGATAAGATTTGCTGGAAGATTAAATGGAACATACAAGATCGGAAGGATATCTATAGCAAGCGAATTATTCCTCCACAACAGCACCCTTGTTCGGCACCTGTCTTTTGTATTTATGAGATGGGGAAGGAATAAATTCTCCAAGGCCAAGACTTGTCCATTTCTGATCAATAGCCGAAATCGTTGTATCATCCATTACGATCACATTCGGCCAGGGGCGGTCGAAATTATCAAGGCGTTTTGATTTGCGGGTACCGTCGATGCCGCATACATCAGATGATATAAAAACATCACGCCGAGCATCAATATTATTTGCAAAATTCCAGGTAACAACTCCGAAATCATTTACTTCAACGGTATGATCGACATAAATGATAAATTTCACATCTTTCAAACCATTTAATTTCACAAGCTGCTCATGCAGCTCTTTGATATGTCCGATATGATTTTTTTCTACTGCAATTGCAATTATTGAAATATTCTTTGTCAATAACTGCTGATTGATGCCGCGGATCTCATAAAATTCATTTTGCAATACCGCTTCATCGATTTTAATTTCCTGTGCAGATATGAATTTCTGACCGGTTAATTCTTCTTCTGTTTTTTTTGTTGCATCGATGCACATTTTACCGCCGAATGCAAATTTGCTGCAACTATGGTCGAGCACATCCATCGGTCCCGAACTGAAATAAATATCCCTTGACGGATCCACATGTTCGGATAAATATTTTGCAAGCATCAGATGATCATGAATATTTACATTTTCATCTGCAATTACCAGGATCTTATTGAACATCATCTGCCCGGCGCCCCACATCGCATTCATTACTTTCTGCGCATGGCCTGCAAATTCCTTTTTAATTTTTACAATGGTGAGATTATGAAATACACCTTCCATCGGCATATTCATATCCTCAATTTCAGGAAGAATTGTCATTTTGATCGGAGAAATAAAAATACGTTCCGTCGCTTTACCGATCCAGGCATCTTCCTGCGGCGGAATACCAACGATCGTTGATGGATACACTGCATTTTTTTTATGCGTGATACAGGTGATATGAAATTTCGGATAATAATCTGCGAGAGAATAATAACCGGTATGATCGCCAAACGGACCTTCAAAAATTAATTCATCGTTTGGGTCAACATATCCTTCAATGATAAAATCTGCATCTTCCGGAACATATAAATCATTCGTGATGCATTTTACCAATTCTACTTTTTTCTTTCGTATAAATCCAGCCAGTAAATATTCATCCACATTCGGCGGTAAGGGAGCTGTTGCAGCATACGTATAAACCGGATCTCCACCCAATGCAACTGAAACCGGCATGCGCATATTTAATTTTTTGTATTTATTAAAATGCCCTGCACTCACTTTATGTTTATGCCAGTGCATGCCCGTTAATTTCGGCCCGAAAACCTGCATCCGGTACATACCGACATTGCGGATATTTGTTTCCGGATCCAATGTGTGAATTACCGGCAATGTGATAAAACGGCCGCCGTCTTCGGGCCAGCATTTCATCACTGGTAATTTTGTTATGTCGGGATCAGAAATAATGATTTCCTGGCAGGCACCTTTTCCCTTTTTTGTTTTAGGCATCCATGATGCAATTTTTCCAAGTTCGGGAAGCATCATGATCTTTTCCATGATCCCGTTTTTAGGGGAAGATAATTTTTTAAATAACGCTTCAATATCTTTTGCAATATCATCCAGATCATGCACGCCTAAAGCAAGGCACATTCTTTTTTCACTTCCCAATGCATTTATTAAAAGCGGAAAATCAGTTCCTGTATTTTCAAATAATAATGCCGGTTTATTTTGTTTGATATACCTGTCGGCGATTTCCGTTATCTCAAGTTCAGGGTTTACAAGTTCTTTTACACGCACCAATTCGCCCGATTTGTCGAGCACATCAATAAATTCCTGCAGATTTTTATACGACATGTTAGAAGAACAAAGTTATGGAAAGAAGGTTTATGGTTCGACAAGCTCACCATTGTTCGACGAGCTCACAAAAAAAAACCCTCCCGAACCACCAGGAGGGTTAGCTTCACTGACAATCATTAAAACCTAAAACCAAAACTTAACAGAAAGTTATTTAGTGTTTTATCGATGGTAGCGCCCTGATTTACACCGGCGCCATCATCATACACATATTGAATGTCGTATTCTTTTACTGTACTTCTTGCGTAACCAAAATCGATGAAATAGGATTTCTCTTTTATTCCGATACCGGCAGTAATTGTATTTTTTGCAAGATCAGCGTTGTCGGCAGCAATGCCTTCATTAAATGGTGAACCACTCATCACATAACCACCACGGAATCTGAAAACATCATACATTAATTCTCCGCCCAAACGGATAATTGAAACAGCGCCGTATTTTTCATCAATTGTATTATTGACGGTATTTTCATAAGAAAAATCTCCGGCGTCAAGACTTCTGTTGAAATTAAAGCTTGCTTCGCTGTAATCAACAAATTCATAATCAGCGCTCAGCATTCCGATATTTTTAAAAGTAAGAGCAGCACTTCCGATCACTCTCCACGGGGTTATCAGCTGATAGCTGTATTCACCATATGGCGAGTCAAAGGAATAGTTACCAGATGTATCGAGCTGGCTGCTCATGGAAGAATAATAATTATCATTCATTGCAATAAGCGAAGGTGTATGCACCGCTGCTCCGAATCGCAGATAATCATTTACACGATAGATCAATCCGAATTTTCCGTTGATACCGATACCGGAAGTTTCAGTAATATCATTCAATGTGAAAGAACTGAAATTCGCATGTTCATCATTTATATCAGTTTCAGTATAAATCGACTGGCTCTGATAATGAATATTTGGAATTCCGATTGTGCCGCCGATGTATAATTTATTTGCAAAATTACCTGCGAAAGAAATAACAAATTCATCATAACCGCCTTCAGTAACAATTGATTTTGTTTGTTGCACTCTTCCGTCAAAAATTTCCGCATAATATTCCGTAGAATCAAATGGCGTTGGATTGATCAGATATGTTTCATACGCAAGACCGGCGCCGAAAGGATCACTGTCTGAAACTTCAGAGGGACCATAATTACCGGAATTCAAAAAATCGACATAGGTATTTAAAAGTGATGAACGGTCGTTGTAACCGGAATAATAAGTTACGCTGTTATAATTTGCGAGTCTGTTATATCCGATTGCAAATCCTCCACCTACCCAGCTGTCTGTTGCATTTTCTTTTCCCGGATTTACTTTTGCGAATACAAGCCCGAGATTTGAAATATTAAAATTGTATTTATTATCTGTTGCCGATTGACCGTAATAATTACTTTTTGCATCTATGCTCAATAATCCGGGCGTGAAAACAAATTCTCCTGATCTGTAAATTCCAAGGCCTGCCGGGTTCATACTGAGCGAACTGAAATCTCCGCCCACAGCACCGTATGCATTTCCGGATCCAAGCGATCTTGCTGTGCCGCCGTAATCGAGCATCGAATAACGGAGAGCGTCTACATCATTTTGTGCTCTTACACTCAGAGACAAAGCAGTAGCTAAAACCATTGTAAAAAATATCTTCATCATGGCTGTTTGATTTAAACTGAATTTGTTCAATTATTTTCCGCCGCCTCTTTTATGCGTTGTGCTGCTTCCACTTCCACCCGAATTAGATCCGGATGAACGACTACCTGACGACGAACTTCCCGACCAACTGCTGTTGCTTTTTGAAGAGCTTCCGCTGTTCCATGTGCTCTTGCTCGAAGAGCTCGAAGAACTTGAAGTTGATTTTGGTTTTTCGTAGGTGTTGTTATTCGAAGGGCGTGAAGGTTGTTCGTATGTATTATATGTTTTAGAAGGTTGCGTTACCTTCGGTGCTTCATATTGCGGCCGACTGTATTGCGAACCTTGCTGTTGTGCCTGTCCTTTTGTTTGACCAGCATTTATCTGTGGCTGGTCGTAAACATCTTTTGAAGGCCTGTTTATGTTGATATCCTGAGATCTTACATCTGCCTGCACCTGCATACCCGATTGTTGCATCACACTTCCTGATTTAGCAGGTATTTCGCTTGCAACTGTGTTTGTATTTGAAACCGGTGCTGTTGCTTCTGGCTTATAATATTTGATCACCCGCACATCATTATTCACTTTTGTTTCACTTGCAGCATTTGCCATCGCACTTACTTCATTTACAGGCGTAACAACTGAACCCTCGAGTGCAATCGGAGCACCGGCACTTAAATCATTTAATCCGCCTTTCACTGTAACTGACTCCGGAGAAACAACTGTATTTAAATCTGATCCCGCAGCGGCAATATTCACTTCGTCTTTGCTGAGTCCGAGTTTACTTTTATCAGCAACCATATGCGGTTGTTCGATATTGGTTGATTTATCATATACATCTGTAAGCATTACAGATGATGCATCGCCTGTGTTTGTATTTGAACCGGTTCCTGTATTTGGTCCGTAATAATAATTTCCGTCGTTGTAGCCGTAGTAGTCGTTGCCATAACCATATCCGGAACCGTAATAACCGTCGTAGTATCCGTCGTGATATCCGTTCCAGTAACTGTTATATCCATAACCGTAGCCGTATCCATATCCGTAGCCATATCCATAATAAGGATAATAGCCATATGGGTAATAACCATAGCCATACCATGGATCATAATATCCATAAGGATAACATCCATGTCCCCAGCCGAAAGTAATTCCGACATTCCAGCCCCATGGATCGTAATATGGTGAATAATAGTATGGAGAATAACAATGAGAATAATAACTGAATCCGTAATAAGGTGCGTAGAAACGGTAAATACTTGATGTGTAATAATAATCGTCGTATCCGTAATCGTCTTCGTAATAATTATTTGTGATGTAGGTATTTCCTTCATCATCTGTATAGGATTCTGAACCCAGATCGGCACCGCTCATTCTGTAACCGTCGGTTGTTTCAGGTTCCTTTGCATATTCATAATTATCCGAATTACCCGGATAAGTTGAATAATCAGTTGAAGATGGTGTGGTTGTGGTTATGGTTTCGGTTGTGGTGCTGGCTTGCGCATCACCTGATGAATAGTAGATATCATCTGTTGTCCTTGTCGAAGCTGATTGCGTTGCACATGAGGCTGAGAAGAGCCCGAGTGCTGCTAACATTGCTAAGTATCCTATTTTCATAATCTGTTCTTTAAAGATGATTGATTCTGTTTGCTGACAGCGCAATTATTATTTTTGCGCTTTACATAAAATTCCAAAATCATACCAAAAATAACTTATGGCTGAGAAGATAACAAAAAGAGATATAGACTATTCACAATGGTATAACGATCTGGTGATACAGAGCGGCCTTGCGGAATATTCGGCGGTGCGGGGATGCATGGTGATCAAACCGCATGGATGGGCGATTTGGGAGAATATGAAAAGTATACTGGACAAAATGTTCAAGGATACAGGACACGTAAACGCAAGTTTTCCGTTGCTGATACCAAAAAGTTTTCTCGAACAGGAAGAAGGACATGCAGAAGGGTTTGCCAAAGAATGTGCCGTAGTGACACATTACCGGTTAAAAGCTGATCCGGATAAAAAAGGAAAACTCATTGTAGATAAAGAAAGTAAGCTGGAGGAAGAATTAATCATCCGCCCAACAAGTGAAACCATCATCTGGAATTGTTATAAAAACTGGATCCAGAGTTACCGCGATCTGCCGATCTTAATTAATCAATGGGCAAATGTGATGCGCTGGGAAATGCGGACGAGATTATTTTTAAGAACATCTGAATTTCACTGGCAGGAAGGACATACGGCACATGCAACGGAAGCAGAAGCTGTGGAAGAAACAATTAAAATGCTGAATGTGTATGCCGATTTCATGGAAAATTATATGGCTGTTCCGGTAATTAAAGGTGTAAAAACAGCAAATGAAAGATTTGCAGGCGCAATAGATACGTATTGTGTTGAAGCACTCATGCAGGATGGCAAAGCATTGCAAAACGGAACTTCACATTTTCTCGGTCAGAATTTCGCAAAAGCATTTGATGTGAAATTTCTCAACCGTGAAGGCAAACAGGAATTCGCCTGGGCAACGTCCTGGGGTGTAAGTACACGCATGATGGGTGCATTGATCATGGCGCACAGTGATGACGACGGATTAATCATTCCACCGCGACTTGCGCCCTTGCATGTTGTAATTATTCCGATTTACAGAAATGATGAACAATTAAAAGCGATCACCGAAAAAGCGGATGCAATTATAAAAGAATTAAAAGCAAATAATATTTCAGTAAAATTCGACGACAGCGATACGGCAAAACCCGGATGGAAATTTGCCGAATACGAATTAAAAGGTGTGCCTGTCCGGATTGCAATGGGTATGCGTGATGTTGAAAATAATACAGTTGAAATTGCGAGAAGAGATACGAAAGAAAAATCAACCATTCCAAATTCAAATCTCGGTGAATACATTAAAAATTTGCTTGAAAATATTCAGCAATCAATGTATGATAAAGCATTGAATTACCGCGATGCGAATTTATTTGAAATAAACAGTTGGGAAGATTTTAAAGCGCAAATTGAAAAAGGCGGATTTATTTCTGCGCACTGGGACGGCACTTCCGAAACAGAAGATAAAATTAAAGAAGAAACAAAAGCAACGATCCGCTGCATTCCGATGGATGCAAAAGAGGAAGACGGTACTTGTGTTTATTCGGGTAAACCAAGTAAGAAAAGAGTTTTGTTTGCAAGAGCTTATTAAAAATTCCGAATTGCGAATTGAGTTATCCCGATAGCTATCGGGAGCGAATTGAAAATTAAATACCATGTCAAAAGAAAAAGGCACCAAAGAATCCCCCTGGAAATTAAAAACACCTCCGGGTACATCCGAATACGAAATGTATAAAGATGAAAAAGACGGAAAAGAAATTATAGTCTGTGTGGTGGGCAAAACAATTTTGCATTATGATGCAAGATGTTTGAATGATTTGCATGCGATGTTAAAAAAGCACGGCGACTGGATGGAACTTGGTGTAGCCGATGAACAAAAACCGGCAAAAGAAGGAACCGTTGAAGCATGGGGCCGTTCAGAAAAAAATCCGGTAAAAGGCTGGTATGGATTAAAAAAAGGATTGCGTGGCAGATTCGGCATGTATATTCCGCCCTTGATGGAAGAATTGGGGTTGGCGGAATTAACGCATGATGCAAAGAATAATAAAATGCGGGCGAAATAAACCTTGCTATTTGAATTGCGCTTGAATCCCGGCGAGCGAATTAAATCAGTTTTTCATTTTTCCGTTATCTGATTTTTTTTCTAAATTCGTCATCATATCCAATTGATCATGCGCAAAATTACCCTTCTGTTTACCGGCCTGTTTTTTTATAGCTTATCGCACGCTCAGGCAACTTACAGCTCAACTACCATGCTTGCAAAAACCTGTCAGGTGTGGGGCTATGTAAAATATTTTCACAGCAATGTAAATGATTGCACCGTAAATTGGGACAGTGTATTGGTTGCCCACGTGGCAAATATTAAAAATGCACCCGATGATGCCGCATTTAATGCCGAATTAAATGCAATGCTGGATGCAGCAGGGGAAATGGAAATTCCGGTAACCCCGCCTGCCGAACCTGCATCGCAATGGTTACATAATATTGATTTCTTCTGGACAGCTGATCCGGTTTTCGACGGACAATTAAAATCTGCGCTTGATACGATCCGTTCAAGATACAGGCCCGAATTAAATTGCTATTTTAAATTAAATGATTATACTGATCCGGAAGATATTGGATGGCTTGTTTTTACAAATGAAAATAATGATATCCCATCGGCCGGATTTCCATCTGAAGAATATCGCCTGCTGATTTTATTCCGGTATTGGAATATCATCAATTATTTTCACGCTTATAAAAACCTGATGGATATTCCATGGTCCGTTTCACTGGAAACGGGCATTCATGAATGTATCAATGCAACGGATGAATTATCGTGGCTGAAAGCATTGCGCAAACAAACAGCAAAAACAAATGATGTACATGTTACTTTTTCTGATTTGGATTTTGCGAATTTGTTTTTCGGCGGCCTGTCCTATCCGAAATTTATTTTCAAACGAGTGGAAGACCAGGCAGTGGTTACCGTATCGTGGCTGGATGGAGAAGAATTAAAACCCGGTGATATAATTCATGCAATTAACGGCTATACAATTGATGAATTAACAGACAGTCTGCGGGTTTTCAGACCATATTGCAACGATGCTTCATTTTACAGGGATGTTTATTTAAGCATGCTGGTCGGTGCATTAAATTCTAATATGGTAATTGATGCAGAAAATGAAACCGGAAATTTTACAACAACCGTTGTCCGAAATACAACTGCGACTGATGTATTTGATCATGCATATCCAACATATGCATACGACGAATATTTTTTAACCGACTGCGGTTACGGATATGTAAATATGGAAAAACTTACCGTCGGGCATATAAACGGTATGCTCAATGAATTTGAAGATGCACCCGCAATTATTTTTGATCTGCGAAATTATCCTTTGAGTACTGCCTGGGCATTAACAAACAGAATTATTGACGGAAGTTTTCAATCTGCCCTTTTGAATATTCCCGATCTTTTTTATCCCGGTGCATGGTCAAGTTATCCGTATGAAGAATTTAGCGGATTAAGCGGAAACCCTGAACCATATACAGGTAAAATTTATATGCTCTGCAATGAACAAACACAAAGTCAGGCAGAATACACGATCATGAAATTACAATCCTTTGAAAACCATAAAGTCATCGGCAGTCAAACTGCAGGAGCAGATGGTAATATTTCAACGATCAGGTTACCGGATTCAACTGTAACTAATTTCACCACATTGGAAGTGTTGTATCCCGACAGTTCACAAACACAAAGAATCGGAATCCGGATCGATTCAATTGTTACACCGACTATCGAAGGGCTCAGAAACGGAGTAGATGAAGTATTGCTTGCCGCTTTGGATTGTATTACCGCAACAAAAAATGAAATTAAAAAGGAAACACTGGAAGTGTATCCGAACCCCGCTTCGCATGTGGTTCAAATTGTATTCGATCAGCAGGAAGCGGTATCTGCAGAAATAAAACTCATTGGAATTACAGGTGAACTGTTTTTTACCGGAACATATAATTCAAACGCAATTGCAATTCCGGTGGGTGATATTCCGGCAGGAATTTATTTTGTTTCGGTGCAGTTCAAAGACGGAAGATCAATTAACCGTGAAATCATTATCATGCACGATAAATAATGTAATTCGGCACACCAATAAAAAATTAAATGCATCCGAAAATACAGGTTTGGGAAAATCAACTCAAAAGGATCACGCAGGATTTCAAATCGGAATGCGGTGCTTTACAAATTGCAGAATTAAACTGGAAGCCTGCACCGAAGGTATGGAGTGTTGGCCAGATACTACACCATTTAATTACCATCAATACAACATATTTCCCCATCATTGATCAGTTACATACAGGAAAGTATGAAAAACCATTTATGGCCCGGTTTCCTTTTCTGGTAAATTTTTTCGGAAACTTTGTCTTAAAAGGCGTTGAACCCCAACAAAAAAGAAAAACCAAAACATTTCCCATTTGGGAACCCGCACAAAGTGAAATACCGGAAAATATTTTGCAGGATTTTGAAAAACATCAGCAGGAGTTAATTGCATTAATTCGATCCTGCGATGATCTCCTTGCAAAAAACACAGTCATCTCCTCTCCTGCCAACAGGATAATCGTTTATCGTCTTGAAAAAGCATTCGATATTATCACAACGCATGAAGAACGACATTTACTCCAGGCGAAAGAAATAAATAACAAGCGGAAGTCATTTATTAATTCAAAGTGATAGGTATTATTTTGAATTCGAATCTTGTATTTTACATCATGCACTTCCCGGAAGAATTGAAAAATATTCAGATGCTGCAAATTTCAGATATTAAAAACCTGATTGCAATTATTAATGTACCTTTCACAGGTTCCATATTTTTTTGATATTTGAATGTGATACGGCCGCTGCTTTTTTTCCTGTTTAGTATTTTTTTCTCCGTTACCTCCTCTGCGCAGGAACCTGTGGCCATTCAATTCGCACCGGTAGGTTCAAATTTGCCCTCCACAATTTATTTTGTTCTGAAAGACCGCCATGAAATTATCTGGATCGCCACCAGCTCAGGAGTTTATCAGTACGATGGTTATAATTTCCATCAATATACAAGCGCCGACGGATTAGGTGATAATGAAATCCTGCGGATTTATGAAGATAAAAAAGGCCGCCTCTGGTTTCAATCTGTAAATGGAAATCCTTCGTTCTATTTAGACGGAAAAATATATAATGCATCGAACAATGCAATGCTGGCAAAACTGAAATTCAACAAAATGATTCTTTCGGAATGTGAAGATGATGCAGGGAATTTATATATCAGTTCAAGAGAATTTGTGTATTATAAAATCAGCAGTACAGATGAAGTAACTAAATTAATGTTCAAGGGGCAGGATAATTTCATGTGGTATCAAAACGGGCAGGTTCATTTTGTAACCAAAAAACTGTATACAAGTTATAAACCTGTGCGTGGAGATACCTGGCAGGATGCCGTACTATTTGGAACCAACAGGGAAGTCTATGAAGTACAAAATGATTCCGTCTACAATAAAGTTCTTCAGTTGCCGGATGAAAGCAAGGAAATTATTTTTCTCCGGATTAAAAATGAAAACGAGATTTTTGTCGGAACACGCAATGGTTTATTTATCTGGTACCGCGATGGATCACAACCTTTGCGACATATACTTAATAATCTTTCTGTTTCTTCCGTCGAATTTGATTTTGAAGAAAATGTCTGGGTGTCCACTCTTGAAGCGGGTGTATTTCTTATCCCTTCGCTGGACGTGAATTATTATGCGCATAAAAACGGACTTCCTGAAGACCATATCACATGCATTGAAAAGGATAGTCTCGGCAATTTATGGGTAGGCATGTCGGAAGATTATTATGCGCTGATTCATCCTGACGGAACAATTGAAAAATACCGCCTTCCTGCGGGAACTACATTGAATATTACCAATATCCGGCATTTTGGGGATGACACATATATCATTTCAAAAAGCAGTCTTCTGCAGATAAATGGGAAAAAACAGCGGGCATTAAATATTTATGGTAACGATTTGCTCTTACAGGCAAATGGAAATTTTCTACTGGGACAAGATAATACAATTTTACTACGGAAAGATTTATTCGAAATGCACCTGGAGGAAATCATCAACAATCTTGCATATAAAAGAAAAGATTTTGAATTAATTAATGCGAGAACAAATGTGATCAGGCAGGAAAAGAATGGCACTGTCTGGCTGGGAACTTCAAAGGGTTTATTTCAATACCGTGATGCAGTACTTGCATTTGGTGAAAAAGACCCGATCTTCAATTACCCGGTGCGGGATATCGCATTCGACCCGGTACATAATTTCGTTTTTGTTGCGACATTAAACGGCATGCTCGTAATTAAAGATGATGTGCTTTTTTCAATTTTTGATAAAAATGCAAATGTTCCGAACAGCGAATGCAATGCACTGTATGCCGATGAACAAAATTTTCTTTGGGCTGCATTCGGAAATGAGCTGGTGAAAATAAATTATGATCAGAACGGATTTCATATCCGCAATATGACCGATATACTGAAAATCGAAACAGGCCGTATCGGCGATATTGATATGGTCGGCAACCGTGTTTACCTTTCCACGGAATCGGGTTTGATTTATTTTAACCGCAACAGTACTTCAAATTTTGAGGTAAAACCCATTTTATCATTCACCGATATCCTGATCAACGAAATTTCAATTCTGGGTGCAGAAGAGAAAAAATTCAATTATGATGAAAACGATGTAACGATTTCTTATTCCGGAATTTCTTATCTCAGCAGATCACAAATAAATTATGAATATTTTCTAAAAGGATACGACTCCGAATGGCAGCTTACAAAAGAAAGAACAATTCATTATAAATCACTTTCTCCCGGTACCTATACTTTTGAAATCCGGGCGATCAATAAAGCGGGCATCGTGAGTGATACACAATCCATCACTTTCGAAATTTTACCGCCCTTCTGGCGCCGGCTTTGGTTCCGTTTATTGACACTCGGATTGATTTCCCTGCTTATTGGAATAGTTTGGCGCATGCGTCTGCGCATTGTCCGAAAAAAATATGAACAGGAAAATAAAACCATCCGGCTGGAGATGGAAAATGTGGCAATTGAAAAAAAATTATCTGAACTGGAGCAACAGGCGTTCAGGCAACAAATGAATCCGCATTTTATTTTCAATGCACTGAATACCATAAAGGGATATTATGCAGAAAATGATGTGAAGAAAGCGAATGACTATATCTCAAAATTTTCAAAATTACTGCGCACAATACTCGAAAATTCAAAACACGCTGTTTCACTTGATGCAGAAATTGAATCTGTTAAATTATATCTTGAACTTGCCGGCATGCGGTACGAAAATAAATTCTTGTATTCAATTAATGTTTCGAACGAAATTAATCCGGAAGAAACCAATATTCCTTCCATGTTGCTGCAACCCTTCATTGAAAATGCTTTGATTCACGGCATTTCACCAAAAGCCGAAATGGGATATATCCATATATTCTTCAAAAAAGAAGGCGATATGCTTATATGTGAAATCACAGACAATGGCATCGGGCGAACGGCAGCATCTGAAAAATCAATAAACCTGGAGCATAAATCAAAAGCTACGGCGATTATTACAGAATATATGAAAGCATTGAACAAAAAAGATCAGGCTGATCTGTTCAAAATTCAAATTATTGATTTGTTTGATGCAGAAAATAATTCGGCAGGAACAAGAGTGATCATCTCCATGCCGTATTCAAAAATTTGGTAATTTCGATCTCATTCAAAAATATGCTGAAAGCAATAATTATCGACGATGAATCAAAAGCCCGCTCGGCACTGAAACAGGAGCTCGCATTCAATTGCCCGGAAATTGAACTGGTTGGAGAAGCCGACAGTGTTGCAAAAGCAATTGAACTGATCAACGCAGTTGCGCCCGATCTGCTATTCCTGGATATACAACTTTCAGACGGGCTTGGATTTCATATTCTCGAAAAAATAGATGCCGATGATTTTGCAATTATTTTCACTACCGCCTATTCGGAATATGCTTTAAAAGCATTTAAAACAAATGCAGTTGATTATTTGCTCAAACCCATATCAGGCGAAGATCTGAAAAACAGTGTTGCAAAGGCAATTGTGAACCGTCGCAACGACCAGCATAAACAAATGGAATTGCTCATCTCGCAATTAAATCAGCGGTCGGGGCAGCCCGGGAAAATCGTTTTAAAAGATATCAATAAAACCTATTTTGTAAAAACGGAAGAAATTTTATACTGCGAGGCAGAAGGTATTTATACAAAATTTGTTTTGGAAGACAACAGCTCCATTCTCGTCTCCAAAAATCTAAAAGAATATGAAACATTACTGGAACCACTCGGCTTCCTCAGAACGCACCATTCATTTCTTGTGAATCCTTCTAAAATAAAATTATTCGATAAAACGGATGGCGGCACACTTGTTTTGGAAAATGGTGTTCATATTCCGGTTTCACAACGCAAAAAAGATTCTGTATTAAAAATTCTCGAGCAGAATTAAACTTACTCCGAATAAGATAAAATCCGGGTTGTCGCCAGCATTGAATCCGGGGATGAATTCAAGCCGGCCGACACCAAGATCAATCATGGAAACCAGGGAAAGCAGAGGAATAAATGCGACTTAATTCACTATTCTGCGAACTACAACCTCAGGCAATAATTTGTGTGATTTGTTTCATAAATTTTTTTTATAACCGGATTGAACCGCATTTTGAAATCGCAATACAAATATAATTTTAGATAAAACTTCAGGAATCACTGATAAACATGTGATGCAGACAGACTAACAAATGCAGGAAGCAGCTTAATGGCGGGATTTCCATTGACGGAAATTCTGTCAGCTCATTTCAATATAGTTGAGATCCTTTGCAAATGTTTCCTTTACTGTAAGGATGGAAATAAATGCAAGGAGAAAACTTGCAGCGCCGATAATTAATGCTGCATTCACAGCGCCTTCACCAACTTGCAGAAAATTAAATCCGAGTGTCAAAGGAATTACAAATCCCCTTACAAAATTCGGAACTGTTGTAGTGACGGTTGCCCGGATATTTGTGCCGAATTGCTCGGATGCAATAGTTACAAACAGCGCCCAGTAGCCAGTTGCACACCCTACAAAAAAGCAAAGCGTGTAGAAATAATTTACGGAAATATCTTTGCTGAATAAATAAATAAGAGTAATGATCATGGATGTAATCAGATAACCAATCACAATTTTTTTTCTCGATTTAAAAATCTGACTTAAAAATCCGCTGGCAAGATCGCCCACTGATAATCCGATATAGGATAACATAATTGCTTTTGGCACTTCAACAGGCCCGTCAACACCAATAGTTGCTGCAAATGAAACTGAAAATTTCATCAGCACACCTATACAATACCAAACCGGAACGCCGATTAAAATACATTTTAAAAATGTGAGGAATCTTTTTTGGTTTGTAAAAAGACTCAAAAAATTCCCTCGCGATACTTCCTGCTTTTTTAATTGGTCAAACATGCCTGATTCGAAGGTTGTCATACGCATCACAAGTAATAATAAACCTAAACCGCCGCCGATAAAATAACTCCATTGCCAGCTCACTTCTTTTGATAAAAAATAAGCGACAACTGCGCCGAGTGCGCCAACCGTAACAATGAGCATTGTCCCATACCCGCGATTTTCTTTTGTCATGATCTCCGCAACAAGCGTTATGGCGGCACCCAATTCACCGGCAAGTCCTAAGCCCGCAATAAACCGGACAACAATATACTGATCGGTGTTTGTTACAAATCCATTCGCAATATTGGCAAGCGAGTATAAAAGAATACTTCCGAATAAAATGGATTTTCTTCCTTTTAAATCACCGAGTATCCCCCATATTATCCCGCCGATCAGCATGCCGGCCATTTGCCAGTTGAATAAAACAACATCAAAATAATGATTGACCAATTCGGGTGAAAGACCGAGCCCTTCCGCACCCAGGCTTTTCTTGCCAATCAGATTAAATAACTGGAGATCGTAGATATCTACGAAATAACCAAGTGCTGCTACAAAAACTGTTAGATTAAAGGCAGAGTGTTTCTGCGTTGTGAGTTTATTCATGTTGCCTGTTGACGGGTTGAAGATATTTACTTTCTCTCATACACCAAAAAATCATGGTCGTATGGATTTTTCGCATCCTTTTTCCGCACATCTTCAGACACAATTTTCCATTCATCGCCCGGCACAGGAAAATATGTATCCCCTTCAAATATTGCATGTATTTTCGTGAGGTAAATTCTATCTGTAAATGACAATGCCTGCTCGTAAATATTGCCGCCACCTAAAATAAAAACCTCTTCTTCCAATTTCAATACAGGCAGCCTGATGGCAGCTTCAAGGGAGTGCACTACCATGCTGTCTTCAGAAATAAAATCTTTGTCCCGCGTAACAATAATAAATTTTCGTCCCGGTAAAACTTTATCTCCAAGTGCATTATATGTTTTTCTGCCGAGAATACACCAGTGCCCTGTTGTTTTATCTTTGAAATGTTTTAAATCAGCAGGTAATTTTTTCCATGGCATATCTCCTTTTAATCCGATCACATTATTTTCAGATACCGCCACAATTATAGAGAAGATGGTTTTTTTCATTTTTAATCAAATTGATTTAGGTCAGGAGGTATTGGTCCGGTCGACAGTCTTCAGTCCTCAGTCCACAGTCCACAGTCCTCAGTCTTCAGTCTTCAGTTTGCAAATTAAAATCCGAAATTCGCAAATCTTAAACACTCACTTTTGCTTTGATATGCGGATGCGGATCATAATTTAATAATTCAAAATCATCGATTGTAAACCCAAAAATATTTTTCACGGCCGGATTTATTTTCATTTGCGGTAAAGGCCTCGGGTTGCGGGTCAATTGCAGTTTTGCCTGTTCGATATGATCGTTGTATAAATGCACATCACCGAATGTATGAATAAATTCCCCGGGTTCAAGATCACAAACCTGCGCAATCATCATAGTCAATAATGCATAGCTTGCAATATTAAACGGCACACCCAAAAATGTATCTGCACTGCGCTGATATAATTGGCAACTTAATTTATTATCTGCAACATAAAACTGGAATAAACAATGGCAGGGTGGTAATGCCATCTGATCAATATCTGCAACATTCCATGCACTTACAATTAATCTTCTGGAATCCGGATTTCTTTTAATCTGATTGATGAGATTTGTGATCTGATCAATTTTTCTACCGTCCGGTGTCGGCCAGCTGCGCCACTGATGTCCGTAAACAGGACCCAGATTTCCATTTTCATCAGCCCATTCATCCCAAATACGCACGCCATTTTCTTTCAGGTACTGAATATTTGTATCACCGGATAGAAACCATAGCAATTCGTGAATAATACTTTTTGTATGCAGTTTTTTTGTGGTGAGTAATGGAAACCCCTCTTTCAGATCAAATCGCATCTGATAACCGAAAATACTGATCGTACCGGTGCCTGTGCGATCTGATTTCTGGTTTCCCTCATCAATAATTTTTTGAAGCAGGTCGAGATATTTTTGCATCCTGTAAAATTAATCAATTATACTGCCGTGGCCCTGATTTGGAAACCTCAGCATTCAACATACTATTAACATTTATAAACCGCTGATCATCATGATAGTTCGGTTAAAGGGTTATTGAATCAAAAAGAAAGGGTGAGCTGCTGCTTGCGGTTTATTTTAAACCAATGGTAATTCCTGCAGGTGTTTATTGCAGAAATTGTTCGGTTTTGGTTCTTGTCTGGAAAATACTGAATAAAAAACTTAATATCATCACCAGTAAACATCCAATTACGTTATACCATAAATACCCAACGTGAATAGTGGGCAGGCTCCACTGATAGCGCACGCTGAAATCAATGTATAAAACAACAGCTTCGCTGATAATTGCAGCAATAAAAACCGCATTGCCGCCAACACGTTTAATTAAAAATGCGGTGAGAAAAATACCGAGGATGGTGCCGTAAATTAAGCTTCCGATAATATTTACCGCTTCGATCAGGTTGTCAAACAAAGAGCATACAAGCGCAAATCCGATTGCAAGTGCACCAAATAAAAATGTAAATAATTTACTTGCATTGAGATAGGTTTTACCCGATGCCTGCGGATGAATATACCGTTTATAAATATCCACGGCAAAAGTTGCGGCCAAACCATTCAGTGCAGACGAAGTGGAACTCATGCTCGCACTGAAAATAACGGCAAACAATAATCCAACAAGACCGATCGGTAAATAATGCATAACAAAATACATGAAAATATAATCGTGATCATCATCAATTCCGGGATTTGCCTTTTGGACAACTGCATTTACATCATTGCGGGCGGCTTCACTTTTCTGAAAGGATTGCCGTAAGTTTTGTTGTGCAGAAGAAATTTCGCCTTCATTTCCCTGTTTTAATTTTTCGGCCAGGATTTTCGTATTTACGGTATTGATTTCCATTGCAGATGCATATGCTTCCGATTTTATTTTTAATGAATCGGCATATAAAGATGATTGGGCATTCTGCAAAGCAACATCATTAAAATAAACCGGAGGTTTGTTGAATTGATAAAAAACAAAAACGAGTATGCCGGTTAATAAAATAAATAACTGCACGGGAATTTTCATCAGGCCGTTAAATAATAAACCCAATCTGCTCTCCTTTACCGATTCACCGCCCAGATACCGTCCAACCTGGCTCTGATCGGTTCCGAAATAACTCAATTGCAAAAACAATCCGCCAACCAAACCTGAAATTAAATTGTATTTATCACTCCAGTCAAAACCACTTCCGCTTTGCCCGTTTGTGATCAGATTCATTTTTCCGAGACTTCCTGCTATTTTCAGACTATCGGCAAAACCGGCATAAGAATTCAAATAGTGAATTAAATATCCGAATGCAATGAACATACCTGCATAAATTACAAGCATTTGTTGTTTATGGGTAACAGCCACCGCTTTTGTTCCACCTGATAAAATATAGAGAGTAACAATTGTGCCGATAAATAAAACCGTAAAATTTAAATTCCAGCCAAGCAATTGTGAAAGAATAATTGAAGGCGCATAAATTGTGATGCCGGTTGAAAAAGCCCGCTGAATTAAAAATAATGCGGCAGTAAATGTTCTTGTTTTCGCATCAAACCGGTTTTCAAGAAATTCGTAGGCTGTATATACTTTTAATTTGTAAAATATCGGAATAAAAAAAACAGAAATAAGAATCATGGCTAGCGGAAGACCAAAATAAAACTGAATAAACCGCATGCCATCGTCATACGCCTGGCCCGGTACCGATAAAAAAGTGATCGCACTCGCCTGTGTTGCCATCACGCCTAAGCCTATCTCCCACCATTTGCGCTCATTATTATCGTGCAGATAGGTTTCAATATTTTTTGTATTGCGTGTTTTATAAATACCGTAAGCAGCAATAAAAAACAATGTGCCCAGCATCACAATCCAATCAATCCAATTCATTCAAATTGATTTGTGATGAAATAATAAATGATAATTTGTAAAATCAGAAATACCGCAACGAGCAGATACCATTTAAGCCAGTATTTATTTTTTTCTCCCATTTAATATTCGAGATGATTTCTCACTTCTTCCTTCTCCCTTCTTCCTTCTTCCTTCTCACTTCCCACCTTGTTTATACGACAACATATTCACAAACAACCTGTATGCACCCGGCACCCCTGCCGGTAATTCCCTGAAAAATACAATCCCTGTATACATGAATGCACCTTTACCGTAATCAGCAATAATTAAACTTCCGCTTTGCGGTTGTTCATTCGGATCAGTAAACGCGAGCGGCATTTTATATTCCGGCGACATATCTGTAGTAAAATAAATTCCGCGTTCCTGTATCCATCCGTTAAAATCTTCTTTTGTTATTTTATTCGGATAATTTAAAACAGGATGATCAGCCAATAAAAATTCAACCGGTGAATTTTCATCTGTCACTCTGTTGCGGGTGATTTTAAACGGATAGGGCCCGAGTTGTTCTGCATACGAATCCCAGTTGGTGGAATATTGTGTGATCACCAGACCTCCCTCGTTTACATAATTCAAAACTATTTGCTGATTATCAGCCAATGTTTTTGAAACATTATATGCACGCACACCGATCACAACAGCATCGTATTTTTTTAATTCTTCTGCCGTGATCTGTTCGGGTTTGATCGTTGTGATATTTAATCCGAATTGCTTTAAACTTTCATCCACTTTATCACCGGCACCTTCGATATAAGCTATTTTCAATGCAGGCTTTGCGCAATTTATATTAACGAGTTTTATTTTCAGATCTTCCATGATAAACTGATCAGGAATATGGTCGTAGTGAATTGTGACAGATTTCAGGACAGGAATTGCAGAACTGACTGTAAGCTGTTTTTCAGTGTATGTTTCTTCATCTAAAATCGTGAGGGTATCAACCCTATAAAAAGCCGGTGTCAGTATCATTGCGCCGGAAACAGTTTCCAATATTTTAAACTTAAGTTCCACGCTTTCATTTTCCCCAAGATTCACCTCAATAAATGGCGGATCTGTTTTAATTCTGCTTGTATCATTTAAAAGATAAATTTTTCTGGAATAATTATCCGTTAACGCTTTAATATGTAAAATAACTTCCGGTATGTTTCCCGATTTTACAAAAATCAATGGAGTGGAAGTTTCAGCGGTTTCACTTGTAAGTATCTGAAGCGGGCGATAAATTTCACCTTTCACGGCATCAGTTTCTTTATAGACAACCGCCTTTTCAAATTTAAATGAGCGATCACCAATTTTAATTGTGTATGTAATCGTTGCTGCAGGTTTGTTTTCCGGCAACAATCGTTGTTGCAATGATTTTACTGTAAATAAACTGGTTTGCTGATCCGGAAATTTTTCAGATAACCAATATGGTGAATAATAAACGTTATATGGGAAATAAGTAATAAGTGTATCAATCTGATTAATTCCCGGCGGTAAAATTTCGCCTACTTTATCAGTGATAAATGAATTAGAAGGTTTATCGAAATATTGTATTGATTCAAGTACTATCGGGTAATCTGTCCTTTTTAATGCTGTTGAAACAAGTTTAATTTTTTCATAAGCGCCATAACTTTGTTTTTCAGCAACAGGTTCAAGCCATAATCCCAGACACGCAGCAATAATATTCTGGCATTGTTGCTTTTTAAAATCAATAAATTTATCTGCGGGCATTTTATCCAGCATATTGTAAATCGTTAATAATGCATCCACCGATTTCTCCGGATGTGAAATATCATAATCCGCAATAATTTTTTCAAGGACGATTTTAATTTCGCTGCCTTGCCTGTATCGTTCCCAGGTGGTATTAATGTCTGCAAGCAAATCTGTATTCGATATGACCGCATTTCCTTTTTTTAATTCAAGATATTCTTTTTGTTCGCCACGGGTAGGTGTTGCACCAAATCCCTGGCTCTTGTGATTTGTGCGGCTGTCGGCTGCAATTTCTCCATAACTTTTTCCGAGTAATGCATTATATCCGCCTACATCAAATGAAACAAGATTTTTATCGCCGTTGGCAATTTTATTCGGCAATTCTTTATCCCACCAGGTTGAATTATTCCAGAATAAACGTTGCGTTTGCCAGACAGAAACATATTTTAATTGTTCAGGAAATTTTGTGGGATCCGCTGCTGCGGCAAAAGCTTCTTCTGCGATCATTGCACTCACGGTATGCTGTCCATGCCCTGCACGTTCATCGGCAGGAAATCTGGTAATAATGATATCCGGCCTGAAATTCCTGATCACCCAAACAACATCTGCAAGCAAACTATCATGCGGCCATTTTGAAAATGTTTCATCCGCACTTTTGCTGTAACCAAAATCTACGGCACGTGTAAAAAATTGTTCACCGCCATCGGTTCTTCTTGCGGCCATTAATTCCTGTGTCCTGATCACACCCAGATAAGCGCCCTGTTCTTCACCCACTAAATTTTGTCCGCCGTCACCACGTGTTAGGGAGAGATAACCTGTGCGTACTTTTTTATCATTTGCGAGATACGTGATCAGCCTGGTATTTTCATCATCAGGATGTGCAGCAATATATAAAACAGATCCGGTTGTATTTAATTTTTCAATCTCCAGTAAAATCCGGGAACTGTTCCATTCGGTTTGCTGTGCTGATATTTGCAATGATATTGTGAGCAGGAAGAAGATGACAATTTTATTCATTGGTGAATTTGTTTAGCTAAAAACGAAACTTTAAAATATGAATGACTGAAATGACAGGTATTCTTAATTCATGAATCATCAAAAATAAAAAACCCCTGACGAAATCAGAGGTTTTAAAAATATTTTATAAAGGTATTTTTCAGACAGATGCCGGTATTTTCACGGTCATTACATAATTGATCCCGGGAATTGCATTTTCACTTTTCAGTTCTTTGCCTTCGAGTGAGGTTTTGATATAATGATTAAGCAAGGTATTTCCTCCCTGCACATTCAAAACGTGGATCTTATTCTGTTCGTCGATCGTAAACGTTATCACCACATTGTTTTCATCAGCCTTCGGGTAAACCGATGCATAGGAAATCTTTTTTTCTGTCTCCTGACCGCAATATGTGCGCTGCGACGTTTCTTCAACAATGGATATGGCTTTCTTGAGAAGGTCTTCTCCATCCGGATCACAACTATAACCGGAAGCGAAACCCGATGCAAACCCCGCAAAGAACAGGACAAGCAGGAGGGTATATCTTTTCAGATTCATGTGTTTGAGTTGGAGCCTTAGTGGCAATGTGAAAATAGTGCGCATTTAGCAGAAATTTTGGATTGTTAACTAACTTTAACGCTATGGCGCTTCAACAAGGTATAAAGTTACAGTGTCATGATAAATTTTAACGCTTTTTTCGACGAAGTTGTGAAAATCGGGGATAAACAGGCTTCAACTTAGAAACGCAAAACAAATATGGGGATCAGGCAAGCAGAACTCAAAGATGTGCCGCAGTTATCTGCACTATGTAAGAAAACGTTTTATGAAGCTTATTCCTGGTATAATACGGAAAGCGACCTTGCAGATTATATGGCTTCTCATTTTACCGAAAAACAACTCAGTGAAGAAATACAGACAGGGCATATTTCGTATTTTATTTTTACTGAAGGTGAATCGTTTCTCGGATATGTCGAATTGATGACCGGCAGGGAACCGGAACAAACAACGGGCAAAAAAAGCATTGAAATCGCACGGTATTATGTGGACGGTGCATACCAGGGAAAAAAGATCGGAAAGCAATTAATGGAATTTTGTTTCGATTTCGCGAAAGATCAAAATTATGATCTGATCTGGCTTGGTGTCTGGAAAAAAAATACCAGGGCGATTGAAATTTATCAGCATTATGGTTTTATTATAAGCGGCACAACTGTTTTTGTTTTAGGCAGCGACCCGCAGGAAGATTATATTATGATAAAAGAAATCGGAGCCGGGAATAAAATTGAAACATGAATATATAAATTTGAGCATGTTTGAGAATAAAGTCGTTTGGATCACAGGTGCATCTTCAGGGATCGGAGAAGCACTGGCTGTTGAATTTGCAAAGTTGAAATCGCAACTGATTTTATCTGCACGCCGGGAAGAAGAATTAAAACGTGTTCAAACAGCCTGCAAAGAATTTACTAAGAATGTTGAAATTTTACCATTTGATCTCACATCGGTAGATTTTAAATTGATAACAGAAAAAGCAATTTCCATTTTTGGAACAATTGATATCCTTATTAATAACGGAGGGATCAGTCAGCGGTCCACAGCTGCAGAAACACCAATTGAAATCGATAGAAAAATAATGGAGCTGAATTATTTTTCCAATATCGCACTCACCAAAGCTGTGCTGCCCGAGCTCATCAAAAATAATTCGGGCCAAATTGTGGTGATGAGCAGTTTATCAGGAAAATACGGATGGAAACAACGCAGCGCTTATTCCGCTTCCAAATTTGCTTTACACGGATTTTACGAATCATTGCAGGCCGAATTAAGCACAACAAATGTACACGTGATGCTTGTTTGCCCGGGGAGAGTGAAAACAAATATTTCATTAAATGCATTGAAAGCCGACGGCTCGAAACACAATAAAATGGATGTTGCTCAGGAAAAAGGAATTCCTGCCGATCTATGTGCCAGAAAAATAATAGCCGGATTGAAATCAAATAAAAAAGAATTGATGATCGCCGGAAAAGAAAAATTATTGCTGATGATCAGAAGAGTGATCCCTTCCCTTTATTATAATATCGCCGCGAAACGAGATCCGAATGTTTAGGTGAGTGGGGAGTGGTGAGTGGTGAGTGGTGAGTGGTGAGTGGTGAGTGGTGAGTGGTGAGTGG
>CAYXBK010000012.1:0-87594 GCA_964463165.1 uncultured Chitinophagales bacterium | reverse complement strand
GAGTGGTGAGTGGTGAGTGGTGAGTGGTGAGTGGTGAGTGGTGAGTGGTGAGTGGCTGACGCAAGAGTAATAAACTCTGATAAAATCTATGCGTCGTAAAATGTTTTTGATATTTGGGTTTCATTGATAATTATTCACTGTTTGCATTTCTTTCTCCTGACTCTTGACTCCTGACTCTTGACTCTTAACTCTCACAACTTATCTTTGCGCCATGAAACCAATTATCAGCGGCATACAGCAGATCGGCATCGGAAATCCATTCGTACATGAAGCATGGCGATGGTATCGTGAAAACTTAGGAATGGATGTAAAGATCTTTGAAGAAGCTGCCGAAGCAAATTTAATGTTGCCCTATACCGGTGGAATGCCGCATAAACGCCATGCAATTCTCGCCATTAATATGAATGGCGGCGGTGGTTTCGAGATCTGGCAATATACGTCACGCAAACCTGTTGCTCCAGCATCTGAAATTCAATACGGCGACCTGGGTATTTATGTTTGTAAAATTAAAAGCCGCGATGTGCAGGCGAGCTTTAAACATCTCAAAAAGAAAAATGCAAATTTATTGGGAGATATTTCCATCGATCCGAAAGGTGATGAACATTTTTTTGTGAAGGATCTCTACGGAAATATTTTTGAAATTGTAAAAGCAGACGACTGGTTTGGAAAAACAAATTTTACGACCGGCGGATGTTATGGCGCCATGATCGGTGTTACTGATATTGAAAAAGCCAAAGTTGTGTATTCAGAAATTCTTGGTTTTGATAAAGTGCTGTACGATAAAGAAGAAATATTTTCCGACACAGCTATTTTACCAGGTGGAAATTTTAGATCACGCAGAGTATTGCTTGCACAAACGGAAAACAGAAAAGGGCCATTCAGTAAATTATTGGGGAACGGACAAATTGAATTAATTAAAATTCATGATCGCCAACCCAAAAAAATATTTGAAAATCGTTTTTGGGGGGATCTTGGTTTTATCCATTTATGTTTTGATATCCGCGGCATGAAAGAAATGAAAGAATTATGTGCATCAAAGGGCCATCCTTTTACAGTTGACAGCGGTGAGCATTTCGACATGGGTGAAGCTGCCGGACATTTTTCATATATCGAAGATGCTGATGGAGCTTTAATTGAATTTGTAGAAACACATAAAGTACCTGTACTAAAAAAATTAGGTTGGTATCTCGATCTCCGCAAACGCAATCCTGAATCATCCTTGCCTAACTGGATGGTGAAAGCAATGGGCTTGAACAGGAAAAGGGATTAGGGTTGCCAGCTGCTGGCTACTGGCTGCTAGTTGTTGCGTAATGGCTTCTAGTAGCTGATAGATATACAAATTAAAAATAAAAAATTGCTTTTACTCTAATTTGTTTTAAGTACCCAGGAGCTAGTGGCCAGTGACTAGCGGCCAGCAGCCAACTTACAAACCCGCAGCATCCTCATCACTCAAATCCAAATCTTTTTTAATTTTTTCTCTTGCAGGCCAATTCATAAATTGTGTTGCCAGTAATGCGGCGGCGATATAGAGGAAAATATCATATCCTTTAATTAAAAGACAAACAGCTGAAAAAATTGTCGGTGCCTCGATCATTGCAATGGAAACAATAAAAACCGAACGCCATGCATTTAATTTCGTGATTAGGGTCGGCAATTGTTTTATACCGGCCATTCTGAATCTGTAATTTAAAGTTGAACCGATCACAGCAGAGGTTGCGAAAATAATGCAGGCATATAATAAGGGATCGCTATAATCCGACGGCTGTTTTTGGGAGCCCGATTGCATATAAATTACAGTCGCAAGGAAGATAAATGGAAATAAAACAACCGATGCAAAAATTATACGGACAGGGCGTAAATAATTTATTTGGGCAGAGCTCATATTAAATTTTTTGATTGATCCAGTTTAAAATTGTATCGAAAATCTGTTGCTTTTCGGGTTCATTATGCATTTCGTGATATAATCCTTCAAATTCTTTATAGGTAATTAAATCAGGGCGCATTGCTGCAAATTCACGGCTGGCTTTATGATCTGTTAAGCCATCGGCCGTTCCGTGCAATAACAACATAGGATACTTCAGACGTTCGGCATTTACCAATATATCTTTTCCATTGGAAAGTATTTCAAAAAAAGCGGAAGTTGTTATCTTTCCATGAACAAGTTTATCCGATTTATATTTTTCAACAACTTCTTTATCATGCGAAATCAAAGCCGGGTTCAAACCGGTTGGTTGCTGCAATGCCGGATAAAAGGATTTAATCGATTTGCCCAAAGCAATTTTCCATGCAGGTGGTTCAAATGCAAGACGGATCCATGGTGAAGTAATGATGTATCCCCTGATATTTTGTTTAGCGAGCAATGCGTGGTTAATACAAACATTACCTCCCATACTGTGCCCGTAAATAAATACCGGTAAATCCGGAAATAATTTTGTTGCTTCCCTGTATACTATTTCAACCGTTTCGATATATTCATAAAATTTAATGATATGGCCACGTTTTCCATCACTGTATCCATGTCCGGGAAAATCAGCAGCAAAAAAATTCACATTGTTTTTTGTAAAAAATCCGGCAACATGCGTAAACCGTGTGCTATGATCGCTTTGCCCGTGAAAATGACAAATTAATGCCCGCGGTTGTTCGGTTGTCCAGCTTTGACCAAAGATCTTTTGCCCCTTTGAATTTTGCCATGCATATGTTTGATGGATCATATAAATTTAATTCAGCGATAAATATATAAATAAATTGACTTGAATTAACTTCACGTCAAATCAGCATATGAAAAAATTCAAACCCGTTTTAAAAATATTCGGATGGCTTATTTTGATCGTGGTGCTTTATCTGGCAGGCGTGATCATTTACGGAACCATCACTGATTATTCGCCCGAACCCATGAGTGCGGAAAATGTTGAAATAAAAGGCAAAGCAACAGAACCCGCTGAAATTGATTCCATCCTCACATTCATGACCTGGAATATCGGTTATGCGGGCCTTGGAAAAGAAATGGATTTCTTTTATGATGGAGGCGACCATGTTCGTCCGCCACGGGAATTATCCGAAAAATATTTTTCAGGCATCAGGAATATTATTCAGCAAAATGATACGGTGGATTTTATATTGATCCAGGAAATCGACCGCAATTCCAAACGCAGTTATGAAACCGATCAGTTCAGAGAGGTGAATCATATTTTACAAGGATATGCTTCTTCTTTCGGATTAAATTATGATGTCAATTTTGTACCGGTTCCTTATTTAAATCCAATGGGAAAAGTTTACGGCGGTGTTGCGAGTTTTTCAAAATATCAGCCGGCAACCACCGAACGTTTTCAATATCCGGGACATTTTCCCTGGCCGACAAGAATATTTTTTCTCGACAGATGTTTTTTAGTGCAAACATTTCCGCTGCAAAACGGCAAATATTTACTTGTGATAAACACGCATAATTCAGCATTCGATGAAACCGGGGAAATTAAAGATCAGGAAATGGATTTCCTGCAGGAATTTGCAATGGCACAATATCTATCGGGCAATTATGTAATAGTTGGTGGTGACTGGAATCAATGCCCGCCGAATTTTGAATTTGATAAATTCAAACCAAAATCCGGATATGATAGCTTTATGCCTCCGGCTATGAGTTTTGATTATTTCCCTGCCGACTGGTTGTGGGCTTACGACCCGTATACACCCACCAACAGGCATGTTGAGACACCATTAAATGAAAATACATTTAAAACCCTGATCGATTTTTATTTATTGTCGCCGAATATTCAACTCCTGCAAATCAAAACCAATAATCTGAATTTTGAATATTCGGATCATCAGCCGGTGATGATGAGTGTGAAGCTGAAATAATGTGGACCCGTGTTCAGGTGTTCACGTGTTCGCTGCGTTCGATAACGCTCAGCTTTTCATTCTGATAAAATAATTTTCTTATTAAAATCAGATCAATGATTTTTCAATTTAAGTTAAATTAACAGGGATCATTATAACCTGAGCCAACGACGTGAACACACGAACACATGAACACCCGAACACGATGAGATATATACTAGCAATTGACCAGGGCACCACATCTTCACGAACAATTTTGTTTGATGAGCAGTTGAATGAGATTGCAAAATCACAAAAAGAATTTAAGCAGATATTTCCGCAACCCGGCTGGGTGGAACATGATCCGGAAGAAATATGGGAATCTCAATTATTTACAATAAATGATGTAATTCAGAAATCAGGAATTAATGTAAAAGAAATTATTTCCATCGGAATTACCAATCAAAGAGAAACGGTGGTTGCCTGGGATAAAAATACCGGTAAGGCAATATACAATGCGATTGTATGGCAGGATAGAAGGACTGCAGATATTTGTGAAGAATTAAAACAGAGAAATTTAGAAATTTATATCAGTGAAAATACAGGACTTGTAATTGACGCTTATTTTTCGGGAACAAAAATTAAATGGATACTCGACCATGTTGAAGGTGCGAAACAAAAAGCAGAAACCGGAGAAATAATTTGCGGCACAATTGATACCTGGCTGATCTGGAAATTAACGAACGGAAAAATACACGCAACAGATGCATCCAATGCCTCACGTACTATGTTGTATAATATCCGCAATCATTCGTGGGATGAAAAAATAGTAAGTGAATTGCTGATTCCGAAGCATCCCTTACCACTTGTAAAAAATTCAGCTGATGATTATGGAAAAGCAATGATCGATGGAATTGAAATTCCGATTTCCGGTGTAGCGGGAGATCAGCAGGCCGCATTATTCGGACAAAAATGTTTTGAAAAAGGAACTGCAAAAAATACCTATGGCACGGGATGTTTTATGCTGATGCAGATCGGGGAAGAATTTATTTCATCCCGCTCAAAATTGCTTACAACTATTGCATGGCAATTAAATAATAAAGTTTCGTATGCCTTGGAAGGTTCGGTATTTATTGCAGGAGCTGTAGTTCAATGGCTGCGTGATGAGCTGCAAATTATTTCTTCCGGCGATGAAACACGAAGTATTGCAGCCACACTCGAAAATAATGGCGGTGTTTATTTTGTTCCCGCATTTACAGGTTTAGGTGCGCCTTACTGGGATATGTATGCGAGAGGAATGATCACAGGTCTCACAAGGGGAGCAAATAAAAATCACATCGTGCGGGCAGCGCTCGAAAGTATTGCATATCAGACACGTGATGTATTTGAAGCAATGATAAAAGATGCACGCACCGGATTAAAAGAATTAAAAGCGGATGGCGGCGCCGCTAATAATAACTGGCTGATGCAATTTCAGAGTGATATTTTGCAAACGCATGTGATCCGCTCAGAATATTCGGAAAGCACTGCTTTGGGTGCGGCCATGCTGGCAGGTATTGGTGCAGGGATATTTACAAAAGAAAGTCTGACTAAATTAAATTCGGATTCAAAAACATTTTCTCCAAAAATGAAATTAATTGAAGCCGACGAATTGTATTTTAACTGGCAGAAAGCGGTGGAAAATGCAAAATCTAATTCACAATAAATTTTTGGGTTGAAACCGTTTTGTTATTTTGTATGAAACGCACAAAATATATTCCGTCACGCAAACCCGAAATATCACTTTCGAACACATTCGTTGCAGATGCATGGATCAAAAGAGGAATTCTCTCTCCGGTGATATCATAAATTTCCACCAAAACATTTTCACTTGAATTCAATTGGAAAAATAATTTATGAGATGCAGGGTTTGGATATAATGAATTTGATGTTGAAAATTCGGATTCAATTTCAACAGGAAATGCAAAAGGATCGCATCCATAATTTGTTACTGCTGTATCTTCATCATCATAAAATGCAATAAAAATTTCCGGGTCCTGATAGCAGCGCAAAGGTCCTCCCCTGTAATCATCAGTCGGACAATACAAATAAACAGGTGTAAAATAATTTACCGAACCAACATATTCAAGCACGTCTGACGCTCCATAGGCAAAACCCACGCCCGAGCTGTCATCTGATGTAACTATCCATTTACGCAAATCAATTGCTCCATCCACAAATGTAGCCGTATCTGTAATGTATACTTCAGGATAAGGCCATTCTTCACATAATATTTCTTCATAGTTTTCATACATCCAGATATCACCGGGAACAGATCCGAAATCATATAATAAATAAAATGCGTCATTATCGTAATAATATACTTTGGAGCTATCCGAATACACAAAAAACGAAGGCATATGTATTGTATCAACAATATCTAACCACGGAAAGTAAATGAATTCGGTGCGTTCTAATTCACGACAGGGTTGCATATCTATAACTGTGTCATTTGCAGATTCAATCAGGATATAGCCGTATTCCGGGCCAAACTGTGCTGTATAATCGTACCACCATTTTGTTCCTATCGGAGCAAATTCACTTGATTGTGTATAAATCTTAATACAACTAATTAAAATTAAAAATGAAAGGAGCGTAAAGTGTTTCATTTTGGCGATTTGAAAATAAATTTACAACTCTAAATTCGTTTATTTAAATATACAATCGGTGCAGGTCAAATTTGACAGGGAGATTACTCAATCATAATTTTCATTACTGAACCCCGGAAAATCATTGATTCATATCCCTCTACCAAAATTTATAGTTTGTAAAATCAGATAATAAAATGAATCAACACGACCGATGCAAACCCTGAAGGGGTGATATTTTTATAGAAAAAAATATTTCGCGATAGCATACAGCCACGTTAGTGGCGAAATATTGGTAGAAAAATGATGCACAATTTCGTCCAGCCCCGGAGGGGCGATATATTTCTCAGAGCATAAGCAAGAGAGGTAATGAAGAAACCCTGCCGCCGCTTTGTTGCACTCCTGCCTGCCCGCAAGGCAGGGATAGCCGATGACCGGTTATTAATTCCGACTTGAAGCAGGACGCCGAACGTTTCTAAATCAGCTCGAATAATAAACTTATCTTAGAGCGTCGGATCAATAGCGTTCATGGTTAGTCATTAATTTTTAAAATATAAATCCATGCTGATAAAAATCCCTGCAGTTTTATTTTTCTTGTTCATTTTTTCAAACTCTGTCAATTCACAGGTATCCTTTGGCATTGGAGGTGGATTAACCTGGTTTAAATTTGATTATTCCTACAATCACACATCTGAGGATATGACTTTGCGTTATGTTGATTCCGGCAGGTACACAAACTCAAAAACGTTTCCACAATTCGTTATCCCTTTCACAATTCGATATGTAAATAATTTTGGGTTGGAAACAGGGCTTTCCTTTTATAAGGTTGGATATGAAAGTCAAGGATCACTGGCTCTATACGACCTCACAACGGATTCATTGTTGGAATATTCTTATGCTGAAAATTCAGATTATTTTCCAATTATGTCCATTCCTTTATTGGCCAATTATTATTTTGGCTCTGGTAAAATAAATTATATTCTTTCATCCGGCATCGAAACAAATATTAATATTTTCGAAGGAATTGATTTCTCATTTGCTGCAGGTGGTCTTATTAAATACAATTTAAATTACATTGCTTTTTTTGTTGATGCAAAATATTGGATGGATCTGACGCCATCATTTGAATTTATGGATGAATTTCCCGATCCTCTGCGTAAAAAAGGGATTATTTCTTCAGCAGGTATCTTATATTCCTACCGGGGAATGAAAAGGGCGGGAGAATGAAAGTCATAAGCCTATAACAGACAGCCTTCAGACTGAAATGCGTTGGCACTTTTTTATCTGAAACAATTCTGGGATGAGCTATTATTGCCGGGCTGTTTGACCAGTAAATCTGAACTTTCAACTCTAAACTCCACATCCTATCTTTGCAGCTCAATTTAAATGAATATGAATTACGATATTATTGTGCTCGGAAGTGGCCCAGGCGGCTATGTGGCTGCAATCAGGGCAGCACAGCTCGGAATGAAGACGGCAATTGTTGAGAAAGCAGAACTGGGTGGCATTTGCCTGAACTGGGGTTGTATCCCTACAAAAGCACTCTTAAAAAGTGCGCAGGTTTTTTCTTATATGAAGCATGCTGCGGATTATGGAATTACACTTGCAGATGCAAAACCTGAATTCGGAAATATGATAAAACGCAGTCGCGATGTTGCCGGTGGGATGAGCAAAGGTGTGCAATTCCTGATGAAGAAAAATAAAATTGAAGTGATTGAAGGAACGGGAAAAGTGAAACCCGGAAAAAATGTGGAAGTAACTGATGCATCCGGAAATAAAATAATTCACACAGCGAAACATATTATTCTTGCTACCGGAGCACGCAGTAAAGAATTGCCTGCTTTAAAACAAGATGGCAAAAAAATAATCGGTTATCGCGAAGCGATGAATTTACCGGCACAACCGGGCAGTATGGTAATTGTCGGCGCAGGGGCAATTGGTGTTGAGTTCGCATATTTTTATAATTCGATTGGTACAAAAGTTACCATCGTTGAATTTATGAACCGGCTTGTTCCGGTTGAAGATGAAGAGGTATCAAAAGAATTATTGCGCAATTATAAAAAACAAGGAATAAATGTAATGACCGAAGCCAGTGTGGAAGCTGTTGACACTTCAGGTAATGGTTGTAAAGTAAAAGTGAAAACAAAAACCGGTGAGGAAATCATTGAATGTGATATTGTTTTAAGTGCAATTGGTGTTACATCCAATATTGAAAATATCGGACTGGAAGAAACGGGAATAAAAACTGAAAAAGGAAAAGTAATTGTAGATAAATATTATAAAACAAATATCGACGGTTATTATGCAATCGGGGATATTACACCCGGTCCTGCACTCGCGCATGTTGCGAGTGCAGAAGGTATTACATGTGTGGAAGCGATTGCTGGTATGAAGCCCGAACCGATTGAATATAATAATATTCCGGGATGTACCTATTGCTCTCCTGAAATTGCAAGTGTGGGCATGACGGAAGCAGCGGCGAAAGCGGCAGGTTATGAAATTAAAGTTGGAAAATTTCCATTTACTGCAAGCGGAAAAGCAAAAGCAGCAGGTGCACCTGAAGGATTTGTGAAATTAATTTTTGATGCGAAATATGGTGAATTTTTAGGTGCGCATATGATCGGTGCAAACGTAACAGAAATGATTGCTGAAGTAGTTGTTGCAAGAAAACTGGAAACAACCGGTCATGAAATTATTAAATCAATTCACCCGCACCCAACCATGAGCGAGGCAATTATGGAAGCAGCTGCGGCAGCATATGGAGAGGTGATACATTTGTGAGAAGGGAGAAGGAAGAAGGAAGAAGGAAGAAGGAAGAAGGGAGAAGTGGCTGACGCGAATTGATACAAAAGATTAAATTAAAATTATAGCCTCCGGAAATTTCGGAGGTTTTTTTATGAAAAATTTCACCGAACAACCTAACAGGTTCTTTCACTCGATATAAGAAAACCTGTTTGGTTGTTTGTTCATGCAACATGACTAAATTTGTTTCATGGATCATTTGATCATTTATAACAAAGAAGAAATTCTCGCTCATACAAAACACCGGCAACAGGAAACCAAATTAGGTGAATGTGTTCAGTCTGTTTCCGATCCTGCAAACTGGTTTCCTGAATTGATCAGATCAAGTGCAAAATTTGTTGTGCTCGGACTGCCGGAAGATATCGGCGTGCGTGCAAATTACGGCAGAGGTGGTGCATATGCCGCCTGGCAACCTGCATTTCATTTTTTAATTAATATGCAAAGCAATGCATTTCTGAAAGGTGATGAAATATTAATTCTGGGCCATATCGATTTTTCGGATCTGATGGAAATGGCAAGTACTTTAAATTATAAATCAGATAGTGATATTGAGAAAGCAAGATGGCTTGTTTCCAAAATTGATGCGAGAGTGGCTCCTATTATTTCAAAGATTGCTGAAGCCGGCAAAATTCCAATTCTTGTAGGCGGCGGACATAATAATGCATATCCTGTGATTAAAGGAATTTGTGCGGGGAGGAAACTGCAGTCTGTGAATATTGTGAATTGTGATCCGCATTCCGATATGCGGCCCATGAACGGGCGACACAGCGGCAATGGTTTTCATTATGCATATCATGAAAGGATATTAAATAAATATGCAGTTTTCGGTTTACATGAAAGCTACAATATTCATTCAGCGCTCGAATTATTCAGGCAAAACCCCGAACGATTATTTTTCGAAACTTATGATAATATCTTCGTTCGTGAATCTGTAAATTATTATGATGCTTTAAATAAATGTATCGCATTTTGCGATGGAACATCTACCGGAATTGAAATCGATCTCGACAGTATTCAGAATGTACCGGTAAGCGCACGCACACCGAGCGGGATGTTGCCGGTGGATGTGCGGAAATTTGTCTGGCATTGCGGCACAAATTTAAATGCCGTTTATCTGCATATTGCTGAAGCTGCTCCTCCCCTCGCACATAAACAAATGGATAATAAAACAGGAAAATTAATTGCGTATATCATTACGGATTTTATTAAATCTGTGGTGAGGGTCTCACAATAACTGAGGCTCTCACGACAGAAAATAAGTGAGTCCCTCACAACTTTTGCTCACGAGAGAGTGAGAGCCTCACGAGTGCTAAAAAAAAATATATGAAAACATTCATCAAATTAGAAGAAGCTACCATGTTCGGGCTGGCAATTTTTTTATTTTATATGCAGCTTGATTTTGCATGGTGGATTTTTTGGGCATGGCTGCTCGCTCCTGACCTGAGCATGGTTGGTTATGTGATCAACACGAAAATCGGAGCATTCAGTTATAATCTTGTACATCATAAAGCAACGGGAATAATTATTTGGTGCATCGGAATATGCACAGGGAATAATGAATTGCTTTTCGCAGGTATTTTATTATTCGGCCATTCGAGCATGGACCGGATTATGGGTTATGGTTTGAAATACAACGATGCATTTAAGCACACGCATTTGGGATGGTTGCCGTGAGGCTCGTGAGAACCTCACGACTTTTGCTCGCGAGTGCGTGAGGACCTCACGAAAAAAACTTAATCTACATTATCGTGCAGGAAGGAATTATTCTTTTTTATTTCTGCGCCATTATCCGATTCCACTACATTGTATTTCGAAACATTGATCTCTTTTGAAACAGGAGTTTCTTCGAGGTCGACATTTCTCCTCATATAAGCAGGCACTTTTTCAATTTCCTCAAGGTTCCCATTTAATTTAAGGCTCATGTTTTTTAACCGCTTATTCCTCTCATCGTTTGCATTTTGCACAACATGCATTTTATCATCATTCGTGATGAACGTTTTGTTCTCGGTATGCTGATAAACCGGCTTTTCCTCTTTTTTCTCAAAAGTTATTTCTTCCTTTATTTCCCGTGTTTCTGATTTCAGTTCAACGATGATTTCATTTTTCTCCTCGAGGATGATCTCATCCGGAGTTTCGGTAATTTCTTCTTCGGTTTTTTCAGCAATCACTTCTGAAATAGAAGGTTCAATTATTGACGTGCTTTCCTCTATTTTATTTTCAACAATTTCGTTGAGTGTCGGCTCATCAATTTTACTTTCAGGAAGTTTCGGCTCAACCGGAAAATCAAATAAACCAAAATCAAATGTAAATTGCTGAGGATTTTTTTCTTCATCCTTTGCAATTATTTTTTTCTCTTCTGTTATTTTCGGAATTTGTTTTAATTTGATTTTTGCTTCTTCCTCCACATCGTCAATAACCTGTGTATCCGGTTGCACGATCATATCTTTTTTTCCCATCAGTTCATTCGTATCGATATGCGTGATTTTATAGGTACTTTGTTTCAGGCGTTGATTGCGCTGTTCTGTTGTTTCAAATCCGGTTGCAATCACAGTAACCATTAATTTATCGCCTAAATTTTCATCATTGCAATTTCCCCAGATAATATCGCAATCATTTCCTGCAGCTTCCTGCACAAAATCTGTGATCTCTGCGATTTCATCCATCAGCACCGGTTTATTTCCTGAAGTGATATTAATTAAAATGCTTCTTGCGCCGCTGATATCATTGTCGTTTAATAAAGGAGATGATAATGCATTTTCAACTGCATGTTGTGCACGATTTTCGCCTTCCGCAATTCCGGATCCCATAATAGCAAGTCCGCTGTCACGCAAAACTGTTTTCACATCTTCAAAATCGACATTCACATAACCGGGCACAGTAATAATTTCTGCAATTCCTTTTGCAGCGTATGTAAGAATATCATCTGCTTTTGCAAATGCTTCCTGCCATACCAGGTTGCCGAACATTTCACGCAATTTATCATTTGAAATCACCACAATTGCATCTACAAAATGTTTTAATGTTTCCAAACCTTCCTGCGCCTGTGATTTTCTGCGTTTGCCTTCAAAGCCGAATGGAAGTGTAACAATTCCGATCGTGAGAATGCCCATTTCTTTTGCAAGTTTTGCAATGACCGGTGCACCGCCTGTTCCGGTTCCGCCACCCATGCCGGCAGTAATAAAAACCATTTCGGTATTTTTTTCCAGCAGGGATTTTATTTCCTGCAAGCTTTCCATCGTTGCCTGTTGGCCAACGCTTGGATGCGAACCTGCACCGCGTCCTTTTGTAAGGCTCGGCCCAAGCTGGATTTTATTCGGCACGGCGCTCGTGTCCAAAGCCTGCTGATCGGTATTGCAGATCACAAAATTTACATCTTTAATTCCCTGCTTATGCATGTGGTTCACAGCATTGCAACCCCCTCCGCCAACACCAATCACTTTAATGATGCTTGCCTGATCTTTTGGATAATCGAAAATCATATTCGTCAGTTTGTCTTTTATAAATTATTTAGAATTAAAATCTGAAACGTCGTCTTCTTCAAACCAACGTTTCGTATTGCTCAGAATATTTTTTATCCAGCCCGGTTTGGCGGATTTATTTTTTTCCTGTCTTTCCTCGTCCACTTCATTTTCATTTACTACTTCAACAACAGCATTTTGATTTTCAGAAATTATTTCATGATGCTGTGCAGTTTGATGATTCGCAACAAATGATTTTTTTTCTTCAATTTGTGCTTCTTCCTGTTTTTGATAATTCCGGTCCTCGAATCCTTTCAATATTAAACCTACCGCAGTTGCATACATCGGATGGCGGATGTCTTCCATTTTTGCTTTTGCGAGATGTTCAGTAGGAAAACCGACACGTGTATCAAGCCCGGTGATATATTCCACCAACTGAATAATATGTTTAAGTTGAGCACCACCGCCTGTCACAACGATACCGCCGATCAATTTTTTATGATATCCCGACAATTTAATTTCATAATAAACATGCTCGAGAATTTCTTCCATTCTCGCCTGAATAATTCTGGCGAGATTTTCAACTTTTATTTCTTTCGGTTCACGGCCTTTTAATCCGGAGATGGAAATAATTTCATTGTCGGATGTTTCCGTTGCAAGTGCAGAGCCGAATTTTACTTTTAATATCTCTGCCTGATTTTTCATGATCATGCAGCCTTCTTTAATATCTTCGGTGATGATATTTCCGCCGAGCGGAATCACAGCAGTGTGCCTGATGATGCCATCCTGAAATATTGCAATATCTGTTGTACCACCTCCGATATCAACCAATGCAACACCCGCTTCTTTTTCTTCTTCACTTAAAACTGCTGAAGAGGATGCAAGAGGTTCGAGAATCAGGTCGATCACTTTTAAACCTGCTTTCTCAACGCATTTAAAAATATTTTTCGCAGCGGAAATTTGTCCGGTGATGATATGGAAATTTGCTTCAAGACGAGCGCCGCTCATTCCGATAGGGTCTTTAATTCCCTGTTCGCCATCTACAATAAATTCCTGTGGTAAAACATGGATGATACGATCTCCCGGAGGCAGTACGAGTTTGTGCATATTTTCAATCATGCGATCGATATCATCCATACCGATTTCGCTTTCTGCATCCTGGCGTGTAAGAATATCGCGGTGTTGTAAACTTTTAATATGCTGGCCTGCAATTCCGACATATACTTCGGAAATTTGCATACCGCTCGACGCTTCCGCAAGAGCAACAGCCTGTTTAATGGCTTCCACTGTTTTATCAATATTTGCGACAACACCACGCATCACACCATAGGAGTCTGCTTTTCCCATTCCGAGAATTTCAATTTTTCCCTGTGGCGTTAATTTTCCAACAATCACACAAATTTTTGTTGTGCCAATGTCAAGTCCGGTAATTATTCTTTCATAGCTGCTCATATCATTGCTTTTTTTTACAGACGATCTGACCGTCGAATGCTACATTTATTGTTTGGTATGTTTCCCAACCTGTATAATTCAATCCTTTTTTATAAAATAATTCCAGGTTGCTGAATTTTTTATCCATATTTTCAATCGTACCAAATTCAATTAACTGGTCGCCTAATTTCGGAACAAGTGTAATCTCTCCGTTTGAAGAGACAGCGATCTGTTCAATCTGGGCATTCCAGAATGTATTTTTGTGAATAAACCGTGCGAGTTGAAGCACGTTGTTTAGTGTTTGCGTTTCGATCGTATCAGGATTTTGATTTCCTTCATCAATAGCGCCGGTTATCACGGGTACACGGCTTGTAAATTTACCGCTGACGGGTATCTTATTACCTTTTTCACTAATATAATAATGCACACCATATCTGTTAATAACCCTTACCAGTGGCTGTTTTTGTACAATATCAATATGTAAATCTCCATTTGCATCCAAAAATGTTTCTGCATGATCAACAAACGGATTTTTTTCGATGATTTTTTCGATGCTGCTGACCGGAATTTCTTCCAGTTTTTCACCTTTCACCGAATCTCCCAGCATTTGAACGAGCAATTTCTGAATATCTGTTTCATCAACAAAAAATAAATTCTGATCATGATTGATATTGATTTTCAAATTTTCGCAAATGCTGTTGATCTGCGTTTTTGAATTAAAAGAGGTGAGCATAAACACACCGATAAAACATACCACCACCAGTAAGATCCCGAATACACGCAATATTTTCTTTCCTCTGCTCATTTTGCGTTCAATAAACCTGCTATTGGTTTAATTAATTTATCAATATCTCCCGCACCGATCGTGCATATCACTTCAAATTGATGCGCTCCGATATATGCCAGTAATTCCTGCGGCGACAATAATTTTTTATTTGGATTTGTGATCCTGTTCAATATCATTTCTGAACCGACACCTTCAATCGGTTCTTCACGTGCGGGATAAATCGGAAGTAAAATAATTTCGTCTGCAGTATCGAGACTGGCTGCAAATCCGTCGGCAAGATCCCTGGTTCTTGTAAATAAATGCGGTTGAAAAATCGCCGTCAGCTTTCTTCCCTTGTAAATTTCCTTTACGCTGTATAAAAACATTCTGATCTCTTCGGGGTGGTGCGCATAATCATCCAGAAAAACCGTAGAATGATTATTGAAGATCATTTCAAACCGGCGATGCACGCCTTTGAATTCATTGAGTGCTGCAGAAATCAACTGAGGTGCAATTCCAAGTTCGAGTGTAACCAGAGCTGCAGCAACCGAATTTTCAATATTATGAATACCCGGGTATTGCAATACATACTGCATTCCGTTGCTGAGTTCAACCTGGCTCCCCTGCGTGGTGATATTAAATGCTGCAACATGCAGATCTGCATCAATTGCATGCAATGAATATTTTAATGTTTTTTCACGGAAATTATCAATGATCTGAATAGATGATTTTGCAATCACAGCACCACCGATCTCCACTTTATTTGCAAATTCCGTAAACGCTTCTTCAATTGCTTCCTGCGTTCCGTATATTTCCAGATGATCGGAATCAACTGCGGTTATCACGGCAATGTTTGGTGATAATTGTAAAAATGAGCGATCAAATTCATCCGCCTCAGCGATCATCACATCATTATCACCTGCAATAAAATTGGAATTGAAATTCGAACTGATACCTCCCAGGAATGCAGTGCAGTCAAATCCGGAATGCTTTAATATCCAGGCAATCATGCTGCTCACAGTTGTTTTTCCATGCGAACCTGCAACTGCAATTGTAAATTTTTCTTTGCTTAATAAACCCAGCACCTGTGAACGTTTTAAAAGCTGGTAATTATTGCTGATAAAATAATTCAATCCTTTATGTGTTTTCGGGATGGCCGGTGTATAAATAATACATTCCGCTTCTTTATCGATTTTATCAAGATCATCATCAAAATGTATTCTGATTCCTTCTTTTTGCAATTGCGTCGTGAGATCCGTTTCTGTTTTATCATATCCCGAAACAATAACCCCTCTGCCATTAAAATATCTGGCAAGCGCACTCATACCGATTCCTCCGATACCAATAAAATAAATCCGTTTTAATTGATCCAATTGCATGTTATTCTGTCAATTTCATGATTTCGTCAACAATTCGTTCCGCTGCATCGGGAATTGCGTGTTTTTTAATTTGCTCACTCAGTTCCCTGCGTTTATTTATATTTCCCATTAATTCAATTGCCTCATCAATTAATTTCTGAGGGGCTTCCTTATCAGAAATATGTATCGCCGCATTTTGTTTCACTAAAGCTTTTGCATTTTTTGTCTGATGATCTTCTGCTGCAAATGGAAAAGGTACCAAAATCACGGGTTTGCCGACGAGACATAATTCAGAGATTGCAATGGCTCCCGCCCTTGAAATAATAACATCGGCAGCTGCATATGCATGATCAATATTTGGAATAAAATCAAGCACATGCACATTTGAATAAGGTTTTGCAAGGCGACGGCATTCATCAAACATGGTTGTTCCTGTTTGCCAGATCACTTTCATATTTGCATTCTTCAGTTTATCAAGTCCGCCTTTCATGCAATTATTTAATGTTCGGGAGCCAAGGCTCCCGCCGACAATAAATAATACCTGATCGTTAATGTCAAGATCAAAATCCAGCCTTCCTTTTTCCTGTTTTACATTGCATAAAACAATATTCTGCCTTACCGGATTTCCCGTTTTAATTATTTTATTTTTTGGAAAAAATTCTTCCATATCTTCATAAGCAACACAAATCTTTTTTGCCTTTTTACTGAGGATTTTATTTGTTACTCCGGGATAGGAATTTTGTTCCTGGATCAAAGCCGGAACACCATGCCGCATCGCCGCCTGTAATGCAGGCCCGCTTGCAAATCCACCGGTTCCGATTGCAACGTCGGGTTGAAAATTGCGCACAATTGCACCGGATTTAAAATAACTTGCAATTAATTTGATTGGAAACATCAGGTTCGACAAATCAAAACTTCTTTTAAACCCGCTGATCCAAAGCCCCTCAATTTTATATCCCGCCGCCGGTACTTTCTCCATTTCCATTTTATCTTTTGCACCGACAAATAAAATATTTACATCCGGATCACGCCTCTTTATTTCATTTGCAATTGCAATTGCGGGAAATATATGTCCACCGGTTCCACCGCCACTGATTAATATATTGAGTTGCTTTTTCACTGTTTTTTTTGATTCTGTTTATTTGCCTCTCGATCCACTTATTTATATCAGACTGCCTCAGCCATTTCTGTTTGCGTTTCCGATTGTTCGTTATTTTCCAATGCTGCTTTTTTCTCGTTAAATTCTATTTCCCTGCTTACACTCAAAATAATTCCGATTGATAAACTTGTAAACCAGAGTGATGTTCCGCCCATACTTACCAAAGGAAGCGTCAAACCGGTAGTTGGCAATAAATGCACGGCAACTGCCATATTTACAAATGCCTGAATGGTTAAACATAAACCTAGGCCAACTGCGAGAAATGCTCCGAAACTGCTTGGTGCTTTTTTTACGATTTGAATACACCTGTATAATAAAACGAGATACAGAAAAAGTAAAATGATACCACCGGCGAGTCCGTATTCTTCAATAATAGTTGCATAAATAAAATCTGCGTACGCATATGGTAAATAATCTTTTTGAATTGAATTACCTGGGCCTACACCGAAAGGTCCGCCCAAAGCAATTGCAATTTCAGCCTGTTGTACCTGATAATCACCATCTTCATCGCCGCCATGAATAAAACTTTCAACCCTTGTATTCCATGTACCCAAACGACCTGTATTCGGAAATGCGTACGACAATGCCACTACAATTCCGATCAACACAATTCCGGAAGCGATCGTAAGAGAAATATATTTAAAATTCAATCTGCCGATAAACATTAAAACAATGCAGGTAAAAAATAATACGCTTGCAGTGGATAAATTTTCAGGGAAGATCAATGCACAAATAATTGCGACTGGTAAAATAACAGGAATATATGCTTCCTTAAAAGAATCCACCTGTTCCTGTTTTTTTGCAAGTATTCTCGCGGTATACATTATGATTGCAAAACGTGCGAGATCGGAAGTCTGAAACGTCAGATTAATGATCGGCAGAGTGATCCAACGGGAAGCATCATTTACTTCAGGCGCAAGAAACATTGTATAAAGTAAAGCCGGAACAGAAAGCCATAACAAGATCTGCGCAATCCGCGAATAATATTTGTATGGAATTAAATGGCTGAGATACATCAGAAATATGCCGAACAATAAAATTGTCGTATGCTTGAATAAATAATATTCGGTATTACCTCCGGCTGATTTATATGCAAGTGTTTCGGTAGAACTGTATACAGCAAGAATCGAGAAAACCGAAAGCACAAACACAACGATCCAGATATATTTATCGCCTTTTGCTTTACTTACTAAATAATTAATCGGTTGACTCATTTTTTTTTGTTCTGTGTTTTTTGTTCTGCGTTCTGCGTTCAGTGTTCAGTGTTCAGTGTTCAGAGTTCAGTGTTGCTGCGCCAGCTAATCTTGCGTCAGCCTGACTGCCGACTGAGGACCGCCGACTGTTGACTGACTCATAATTCTTTCACTCTTGCTTTAAACTGTCTTCCTCTGTCTTCATAATTCTCATATAAATCAAATGAAGCACATGCAGGCGATAATAAAACAACATCGTCATTATTCCCCAGGCGATAAGCCATTTCGACACAATCCTTCATGTTATCGGTATTCACAATAATATCAACGAATTTTCCGAATGCATTATGGATTTTCAAATTGTCGGTACCTAAACAAACAATTGCTTTCACTTTTTTCTTGACAAGTTCTGTGAGTAAACTGTAATCATTTCCTTTATCAATTCCGCCCGCGATCCAGATAACGGGATTCGACTGACTTTCCAGAGCATACCATGTACTGTTCACATTGGTTGCTTTTGAATCATTGATAAATGTGATGCCGTGTACCTTTGCAACAAATTCAAGCCGATGCTCGAGGCCGGCAAAATCCGTCAGGCTTTCACGAATTGTTTCCTTATTTATGCCGAGTAATTTTCCGACAATACCAGCAGCCATCGAATTGTACTGGTTGTGTTTGCCTTGTAATGCGAGTTCGTTGATCGTCATACTAAATCTGTTTTGGTTAAGTTCAATTATCAATGTATTGTCTGCAATCCATCCACCATTGCGTGGATTATTTTCTAATGTGAATGTGAGTTGTTGTACGGATGTATTTATCCTGTTCATATTTTCATGAATCACGGGATCATCCGCATTGTAAATAAAATAATCAGATGCTGTTTGATTTTTTGCGATGCTGATCTTTGAATTGATATAAGGTTGAAATTCGTAATTGTAACTGTCGAGATGATCGGGCGTGATGTTCAGCAATACTGAAATAAAAGGTTTAAACGATACGGCGTCATCAAGCTGGAAATTGCTGATCTCCAAAACATACCAATCGTGTTTTTCATTTGCAACCAGTTCTGCAAAACTTTTTCCGATATTTCCACCCAATGCAACATTCAATCCTGCTTTTTTTAATAAATGGTATGTGAGTGATGTGCATGTCGATTTTCCATTACTTCCTGTTATTCCGATTATTTTTCCTTCGCAGTAGCGGTATGCAAATTCGATTTCACCGATCACGGGAATGGAGGCTGCCCGCACTTTTTTCATCACTTCGTATTTTTCCTGCACACCCGGGCTTTTAATAATTTCATCGGCCTGATAGATCAATTCATAATTATGCCCGCCTTCTTCAAAAGCAATTCCTTCCGCAAGTAATTTTTGTTTATAATTTTCTTTTATCAAACCTTTATCACTAACAAATACATCATAGCCCTTGCGCTTTGCCAGAATAGCTGCACCGGTGCCGCTTTCGCCTGAACCCAATATGACGATTCGTTTATTCAATTATCTGATCTTGAGTGTTACAATTGAAATGATTGCCAGTAATATTCCGATGATCCAAAAACGTGTTACAATTTTTGTTTCGAACATGCCGAGTTTTTGATAATGGTGATGGAGCGGACTCATTTTAAAAATTCTTCTTCCTTCACCATATTTTCTTTTCGTGTATTTGAAATAACTCACCTGCATCATCACACTTACATTTTCAACGAGGAATATGCCGCATAAAACAGGTATTAATAATTCTTTGCGAATCACAATTGCAAGAGATGCGATAATGCCGCCTAATGTTAAACTGCCCGTATCTCCCATAAATACCTGTGCAGGAAATGCATTGTACCATAAAAATCCTATGCACGCACCAATTAATGCCGCACTGAAAACAACCAGTTCACCCGAATCGGGGATATACATGATATTGAGATAATCACTTAATATCGAGTTACCGGCGATATATGCAAAAATTAAAAGTGCAAGCACAACGATCATTGATGTTCCTGCTGCGAGCCCGTCGAGGCCATCGGTTAAATTTGCTCCATTTGAAACTGCAGTAATAATTATGATGATGATCGCAATAAATACAAGCGGAAACAACCATTGTTTTGTCGGGTCGTTTGCCCAACCCACAAGCCATTCATAATCGAATTCATTATTTTTTACAAGCGGGATGGTTGATTTTGTAGAACGTGTATCATGACTTAAAAATCTTTCTCCGCTTGCATCGAGCATGCCGTTCCCTTCGAGCCTGATATCATTGGAAGGATAAGATTCAATCGGCCTTCCGACAGGCTGGCCGTTTTCCACCTGATACACATAAATTGTTTCGTAATCACGCAGCTTAATATCATTGGAGAAATACAGAACAATACCTACAATTATTCCCAACACAACCTGTCCGAGTAATTTGAATTTTGCACGCAGCCCTTCTTTATTTTTTCTGAACACTTTAATATAATCATCCAGAAAACCAATAAAACCCATCCATACAGTTACGATGAGCATCAGGATGACATAAATATTATTGAGATCGGCGAGCAATAAAACTGGAATTAATAATGCAAGAATGATGATGATGCCCCCCATTGTTGGTGTGCCTTTTTTGCTTAATTGTCCTTCCAGCCCGAGGTCGCGAACAGTTTCACCAATTTGTTTTTTGCGCAGATAATTAATAATTCTTTTTCCGAAAACAATAGAAATTATGAGTGATAAAATCACCGCCATACCTGCACGGAACGAAATGAATTGAAACAATCCGGCACCCGGAAAGTCGTATTGCTCATCAAGCCATTGAAACAGATAGTAAAGCATTAGCGATCAAGAGTTTTAAATGTTTCAACTAATATTTGTTTATCATCAAAAGGATATTTGATTCCTTTTATTTCCTGGTATTTTTCGTGGCCTTTTCCAGCAAGACAGATCACATCATTTTTTTTCGCGAACATCACTGCTGTTTTAATTGCTTCTTTCCTGTTCACGATGGAAACTGATTTTTGTTTGAATGTGCCTTCCAATCCATTTTCCATTTCCTGTAATATTGTTTCAGGATCTTCACTGCGGGGATTATCAGATGTCAGAATTACTTTGTCGCTGATCGCTGCTGCAACTTTTGCCATCACAGGCCGCTTTGATTTATCGCGATCTCCCCCGCAACCAACAACCGCAATTAATTGCTGATCTTTTTTGAGCATGGATTTAACGGTAGATAATAATTTTTCAACGGCATCCGGCGTATGTGCATAATCTATCACTCCCGTTATAAAATCATTCTGCGAATACACCACATCAAATCTTCCTTCAACAGGTTTTAAATTGCTTAATGCAGTAAGCACCTCATTTTTTTCAAAACCAAGCATGCGGCCAATTGCATATACAGTCAATAAATTCCATGCATTGAATTCGCCGGGTAAATGCGAATGAAATTCTGTTCCGTCTATCTGCAGCACCAATCCCGTAATTAAATTTTCTTTGATACGTGCTGTAAAATCCCCGTTTGATTTTACAGAAAATGTCGCATGCTTTGCCTTGCAGTTCTGCAGCATCACATCACTTCTTTTGTCATCTGCATTCACCAATGCAAAAGCATTTTTTTCAAGGCCATCGAAAAAAGATTTTTTTGCTTTGATATATTCATCAAACGTTTTGTGATAATCCAGATGGTCGTGTGTGATATTTGTAAATACCCCGCCGGTGAAATATAATCCTGCAATTCGCTTTTGATGCGCAGCATGAGAGCTCACTTCCATAAATACATATTCGCAACCCGCTTCCACCATTTGTGCGAGCAACGCATTCAACTGTACCGGATCGGGTGTTGTATGTGTGGAAGGAATAACGGTATTCTGAATTCTGTTTTCTATTGTAGATATCAGTCCGGTTTTAAAACCTAATGCTTTTAATAAATTATAACTTAAAGTTGCAGAGGATGTTTTCCCGTTTGTTCCTGTAATTCCGATCAGTTTTAATTGCTTTGTCGGGTCGCCGTAAAAATGATGACTTATCACACCCAATGCTTCGGCTGAATCGTTTACTTTAATATAAGGTGTGCCGGGCGACTGAATATCTTCTTCACCGATAATAATTGTTGCACCATTCGCTACAGCTTTATCAATGAATTGATGCCCATCAGTATGTGCGCCTTTTACGGCAATAAATACAAACCCTTCTTTTACCTGGCGTGAATCTGCTGTTACGCCGGAAATTGCAAGCTCATTTATTTCTCCTGATGGTGAAACACCGATTGGCAATATGTCGCTTAATCTTTTCAATTCAATTGTATCATTACATAATTTCCGTTTGCGATCGGCTGGCCTGCTGGAATACTTTGTGAAATCACTTTTCCCACGCCGATTGCATCTACTTTTAATCCGTTTTTCTCTAATAAATAAATTGCATCACGCATACCCATACCTTTTACATCAGGCATGATATAAGGATTATCATCTATTGCGCCCGATGAAACTTTATTGTGATCAGTTTGAAATGCAACCCATTCATTCTGGTCGTTGAAATCATCATTCAAACCAAACCATTTCAGTACCGTACGGTAATCGCCGGCATTTCCTTTTCCAACGGCAGTAATATTTGAAGAGAGTGAATCAATTTCATTTACAGGTTCACGCATATTGATAAAATGCGAGTACACTTTATCTGCAACTTCCCTGAATACGGGTGCAGCAACATAACCGCCGTAATAAACATGATTGGATGGTTTATTGACAATTACAACGCAGGTATATTTCGGATTATCTGCAGGAAAATATCCTGCGAAACTTGAAAGATATTTATCGCTGTAAGCATGATCTTCAAAAATTTGTGCAGTACCCGTTTTACCGGCAAAGCGGTAGTAATTATTCCTTAAATGTTTTGCAGTACCACTGTCTACAACAGCTTCAAGACATTCTTTTAATTGTTCAATCGTATTTTGCGAACATAATTTTTCATTTAATACCGTCGGTTCAAATTTGTCGACTGTTTCACCAAATCGCTGTGTTTCAGTTACGAGATAAGGCTTCATCATTTTACCGTCGTTTGCAATACCATTATAAAATGTAGCAAGTTGAAGAGGGGTGATTTGCAATTCATACCCCACGCTCATCCATGGTATGGTAGTTTTATACCATGTATTTTTGTCGTCCGGATTTGTTTTGATAACAGGTTTTAATTCACCGGGAATTTCAATTCCGGTTTTATTTATAATGCCTGATTCTTTTAAATGTGCTGTATATTTTTCAGGATCTGCCTGATAATATTTCGCAGCGAGCCTTGAAATGCCGACATTGGAGGATAATGCAAATGCAGTTTTTACAGTTACATCGCGACGGTGATGCGGCTCACTGTCGTACATGGTTTGATCTGCAAATTGCCATGTTCCGTTATTTAAATCAATATGATCCTTTATGGATAAACCATCTTCAAGCATACACATTAATGAAAATAATTTCCATGTGGATCCCGGTTCAACACGTTCGGAAATTGCATAATTATAAATTTCACGATACCCGGTTTCCGTTCTTGTTAAATTGACAATTGATTTTATCTGCCCGGTTTTAACTTCCATTACAATTGCGGTTCCCCAGGCAGCATTATTCTGAACGAGTGATTTTCTCAATGCAGTTTCAGTAATATCCTGCATATTGATATCAAGTGTGGTGATAATATCGAGGCCGTCAACCGGATCAATTTCATTTTCATCACTCACCCTGATCCAACTGCCTCCTGCAACTTTGCGCATTAAACTATAGCCCGGTTTTCCCGTGAGAATTGAATCATACGTTCCTTCGAGGCCAATTTTTTTTCCGTTTTCTTTTACATATCCGATTGTCCGGTTTGCAAGACTCGAATAGGGATAAGCTCTTTTTTCAACCTGTTGTGTAATTAAACCGCCGGCATTTTTTCCGAGACGGAATAACGGAAAATTCTGTAATGCGGTTTTTTGCGGATAGGTGACATTTTTCTGAATTTCAATATATCTTTTTTTCTGCTTGCGTGCAGTTACAATTTTTTGTTTGTACTGCGCTGCTGTTTTGTCACCGAATAATTTGGAAAGACGAAACGAAAGGGAGTCAATATTTTTTTTAAATGCCTGTTCGGTTGGTGCAACAGGATCCATATACACATCGAAATAAGGAAAAGATGTTGCAAGCAAATCACCGCGTTCAGAATAAATACTGCCGCGTTTCGGTTCGATCTGTTCATTTTTTGTACGCAGACTGTCTATTTCAGCTCGGAGATCATCACCTTCTATATACTGCAGTTTTACAATTTGTGCGGAAATCAGAATACCCACGAGAACGATTCCCGCAAATGCAAGATACAGGCGCCATAATATGTCTTTCCTTGTATTATTTTCCGCCACGTTCGATTGTATAAGGTGGGTGAGTTAATTCAAGCATCTGCAGTGTATCAACACGCTCGGCAATCTTACTTTGTCTGCTGTACTGTGTAAGTGAATCTTTGGTTGCGTTGTAATAAAATTGTTTTTCAAGGAGTTCCTGATTTAATAATTTAATGTCGCGTTCCATTGCAACCCCGCGATGATTATTCCAGATATAAAAAATGCCGATTAAAACAATGAAAAGGAAAAATGGAATATTTCTGATGAGATTCTCAACACTGAAAAAAGAAATTTCATCGAAACTTTTTAATAAAGATCCGATCGTTCTTTTTTGATTTTTTTGTTCCTGTATATTTTCTTTTTGTTCGGACAATTTAGTTGGTTGTTGGTTGTCAGTTTATTCTGTTATTTTTTTTATGCTCATCGCCGGCATTCATGTATCCAGCCGTTCGCCGATCCGCATCTTTGCACTTCGCGACCGCGGATTGACTTTCAGTTCTGCTGTGCCCGGTGTGAAAGGCTTTTTTGTGATGATGTCGAAATATTTATTCTTTCTGCCGAATACATCTTCTTCTTCCACGCCGTCGGTATTTCCTGTTTTCAAAAAATTCTTTACTATTCTGTCTTCGAGCGAATGATAACTTATCACGACAAGTCTTCCGCCCGGATTCAGCAATTGAATTGTTGCATGCAGCATTTCTTTCAAGGCACCCAGTTCATCGTTCACTTCCATCCTCACGGCCTGAAACACCTGAGCCAGATATTTATTCAATTCGCCTTTGGCAACAGATTTAGCGAGATCAACCAATTGGAGTGTTGTATGCAATTTATTTGTGCGCCTGTTTGTTTTAATTGTTTCAGCCAATTGTTTTGAATTTCTTATTTCACCATACCGGCTGAACATTTCCTGCAATTGTTTTTCGGAATAAATATTTAATACATCTGCTGCCGATAATTGCTGTTTGCTGTTCATGCGCATATCGAGCGGCGCATCAAACCTGATGGAAAATCCGCGACTTGCCTGATCGAACTGATAGGATGAGACACCAAGATCTGCCAGGATACCATCCACTTTTTTAATTCCTTCCAGCCGTAAAAATTTTTGCATATGCCTGAAATTTTGCGGGATGAATGTGCACCGATGATCGTTTAAAGCATTTGCAGCAGCGTCCGGATCCTGATCGAAACAATAGAGATGGCCTGTATTTAATTTCTGGATGATTTCACGACTATGCCCGCCACCTCCAAATGTTGCATCTACATAAATGCCTTCCGGTTGAATATTTAATGCTTCAATGCTTTGATGTAAAAGAACGGGATTGTGATATGCAGGGGATGGGGTATTATGGTTTGATTCTGTTTTTTGTATTTCAGCGTTATTTTGATTTTCGTTTTTTTTTGCCACTTTCAGTTTTCATTATTTATGCATCACGCAATTCTTATTTCACACCACGTACTTTTTCATAGAGTTTCTGATATTCATCACCGGTAATTCCCACAACATCTTTATTATAAGTTGCCTGATCCCAGATCACTGCTTTATCTCCCTGGCCATTGATCAAAATATCTTTTGTGATCCCGGCGTGAGCGAGCAATGATTTTGGAATGAGAATGCGTTCGGCAGAATCAATTGAAACAGGATGTGTTCCTGCGAAAAATGAATTTTTATACTTTCTGTTTTCAGCTGTGTGCTCAGGGATACTCATTACGATATCGAGCTCCTTCCTGAATTCACTTTCGGTGTAGAGGTAAATGCATTTGTCGACACCAATGGTAAGAACCAGTTTACCCCCGTCTTCCACGGGCAATTGACCGATGAGTCCCGTTGGAACTTTGATGCGTTGTTTCGCATCAAGAGTGCATTCGAATACGCCTAGTATATGACTCATCTGCCTGTTAATTCGCGGGTTCTGATTATTTAAGGATAATTTGAACGCTAAAGTATAGGAAAAATTACATTTTAGTACACTTTCGTACACAAACCGTCCCATTAAATTTTTGCACAGCTAATGCACATGGGTTTTGCACAATTGTTAGGAAACCCTTTGCCAGGATATCACTGACGGAAATAGGATTGAGGAGCCTTAGCGCAGATTTACGGGAATATAATCCTCAACATTTTGAAGTTAAATGCCTGAAAGCCCCGCAATTCGCGGTTGGTCGCATTGTTGATGGATAACAATAAGAAAAAGTTAAAACTTAAATAAAAACGAGATATGAAAAAGATGATTTTGATCGGTATGCTGCTGTCCGGCTCTCTTGTAACAGGATTTTGCCAGGCCGAGGCGCCTGAATTGCTTTATGCATCGGGAGATTTTAGAGGTATTTTTCACGATGATGAGGTAACAGCGAGCGGAACGATGGTTTTGAAAGCAGATGTTTGGGTGATCAGAGTTGTGAACGATGAAGGAACAACTGATTATTTGCCTGTCAGTTTGGAGGATCGCTTTAAAACAGATGGCTTGATTGTGAAATTTTCAGGTGTGCTCGAGAAAATTCCGGCAAATGTGCGCATGGCAGGGCATCCCATCCGGCTGAGTAAAATCGAAGCGGTTGGAAGTGAAAAGAATTAATTGAATTTAAAAGGAAAAGATGTCCCGCCCTGAAGTAAAAAATTATACTTCAGGGCGGGATTTTTTTTAGAAAATAGCTAATTCACTAATCAGCTGATTCTTGATTGGTGTTATCATTTTATCCCTTTCTGTTTCATCGCTTCGTATAAGATCATTCCCGTTGCAACTGAAACATTATACGAATCGAATGAATGATACATCGGAATACGGATTGTTGTTGTGAGATATTTTCTTGAGATGGCACTGATCCCTTCATCTTCCGAACCCATAATTATTGCAGTAGGAATTGTAAGATCACATTCGCCGATCAGTTGATCAGCATGTGTGTCGGAACCAAGTAATTGTATGCCGTTTAATTTTAAATATTTTAAAACCGCTTCATAATTTTTTTCCCTGCATACCGGAATATGCTGCAGTGCACCTGCACTTGTTTTAATTGCATCTCCGTTAACAGGTGCTGAATGATCGGAAGGAATTACAATGCCATGCACACCTGAGGCATAAGCCGTTCTGGCGATCGCACCAAAATTGCGCACGTCGGTAATGCCGTCGAGAATAAGTATTAATGGTGTTTCGCCGCTTTCAATAATATGCGGCAATAATTGTTCGATCTTTAAAAAATCAATTTCGGAGGTAAATGCAATCACACCCTGATGATTGCCACCCGTTAAAGCATTTAATTTTTCGACGGGCACGTATTGTATCGGAATTTCCTTTTCAGCAGCTTTTCTTTTAATTGCCGGAATAACATCTCCCTGTGCTGTATGCAATAAATAAATTTTATCTACTGTTTGATCACTTTCCAGTAATTCAATGATCGGTTGCCGGCCGAAAACAAGGTTGTCGTATTTTTTTCGTTTGATCAAAATAAAATTGATTGTTCTAAAATTGTCATGCCGGGCATATACCCGGCATTGACAAATTAAATATGTAAAAAATTACAGATTGCTACTTACTGTATTAAAATTATTTCGGTGCTTTCGGGCTACGCTGATCAACCACCGGAGGCAAACCGTATTTACTCCGCATTGCTTCCCATTTTGCCTGTAATCCATCTGCAAATTCGGTATCACCGGCACGCTTTGCAATATCAATAGATAAATAAGTTGCTGATTCAGCCTGACGTGTATCCTGATTAAACATATCAGCAGTGAAATCATCCATATTCGTCATTTCATAAAAATAATTCAGTTCAGTCAGATTGCGGTCGCTCATTAATTTTACTATATCCATTGCTTTATCTTTCGCATCCAGCTGTAAATACAATTGTGCAACATTGATCATATTATAATCATAAGGCACACTCGAATTCGGGAAGAGTTCAATTAAAAGATCAAGTGTTGTAAGTGCTTTTTGTTTTTTCTCTTTACTTTGCTCGAGCAATCCTTTCCCTACTTCATTGAATTCTTTGTTGGTTGAATCCTTCATCATTTGTGTAGCCTGCGCTTCCAGGTATGTCCGTTCATCATTCAGGCTTTTTGCAAGTTCAAGATAATTCAGATATTTTGTTGTGAGGATTGAACCCATTCCGCTCGGATCGATATACATTTTCTTTCCTTTCTCCACACCGCCATACGTGAATTTTTCTTTATGATTGATCAGCAGATCATATTGAATATCGGTATTCATATTTTTTCTGTAACCATCCATTACGGATTTTTCATTTTCAACTTCAACAGGTAATAACTGATATACCATATTGCGCTGCATGAGATATTTTTCCATTCCGAGATGCGAATCACCGGTTACACTGATAGCAAAACAAATCGGCCGCTCGTTGATATTACTTGCAACAATATCGAGAGTCATAATATCATTTTTCAATAAGCCGCCGCCTCTTAATTTGAAATCCATTTCTTTCACAGAATTTTCAATCAATGATTCAGGCACAATATTATTTTGCTTCATTTTTTCGGGATCTGTTGTGATCCTGATATTTTGGGAGGGCACATAATTTACATAATCCTGCAGCACATCGTTGTAGATCTGATATTTTGTATTATCGCTGCCGATGAATTTCACAAAATCGGATAATTCAAATGTTTGTTTCACAAGTTTACTTTTATCCGGGCCGCTGATCTGATTTCTTTTATCTCCCAAAACTTTATCCTGCGACAAAGTAAGATTTACTGTTGGTGCATTATTCACCGAATGCCGCAGTAAATTAATATACCAGTCTACACCCAATAAACTTAAATTCACAATACGCACATCTGTTCTGATACCTTCTACTTCCTGCGCATACCAAAGAGGATAAGTATCATTATCTCCCTGCGTAAATAAAATTGCATTTGGCGGACATGATTCGAGGTAATTACGTGCAATATCGCGGGCAAACGTTCTGTCGGAACGATCGTGATCATCCCATCCCTGCTGTGCCATTAAAACGGGTGCCGGCAAACAAATCAACAGTGCAACAATTGCAACGGTTGATTCCTTTTTGAATGTTTTATAAATGAATGATAAAATAAATGCAGCCACTCCAATAAATGCCAGTGTATATAGTACGACAAATAAAAATGAAGGCAGGCTATACATGGTGAGTCCGGTAAAGAACATGCCGAGCATGATCAATGAACTGTAAATTGCATATTCCTGAATTGTTTTTGATTTGAAATTTTTTGCAAGGTCAACAAGTGCCATCAATCCGAATCCGATCCAGATCGCAAATGCAAAGAATGCCCCTATTTGTGCATAGTCGCGTTCACGTGGTTCGGTTGGCGGCTGATTCATATTAATAATATTCATGAAACCCATGAAGAGAAAAAACAACATCACCACCAAAAATCCTTTCCAGTCTTTCCGCAACTGATACGTCATGCCGAGAATACCAATAATAAATGGCAGCATGAAAAATGTATTATGCGAAACGAGGTCGGTAAAACTTGGAGGTAAATCCTGCAATTGTTCGTTTTTCTTTTTATCGATCAGATCAATTCCTGTGATCCAGTTCCCATCTTTATAACCATCGTAAAAATTGCCCTGCGTATCATTTTGTCTTCCAGAAAAATTCCACATGAAATAACGCCAGAACATATGGCCAAGCTGATAGCGGAAAAAGAAAGACATATTATCATTTATCCAGCTGGGTTCATATGTTTGCCGTTGCGCTTCATCAACACCTGCAAAATCATAATATAAGCCTTCATGCCTTCCTTCCATTGATCCCATCCGCGGAAATAAAACTTCTTTATTTCTTGCTCGGATAATTTCAGCCTGTTTCGGATCGAGTCCCTGCAGATATTGTTCGGGAATATTGTATTCAGGTTCAAAATCATGTGCGATGGCAACATATTTATCGCTGCCTTCCACTTTTCCGTATTTTGTTTTACCCATTTTATAATCCGACGGCTGGGCAGTCCAGTATGGTCCGTAAAAAATTGCACGCGATCCGTATTGTTCACGTTTTAAATAACTCAGGAATGAATGCACATCATTAATTCCGTTCATATTGATGGGAGGTTGAGCTTCGGCTCTTATCAATACCATTGCATAGGATGATAATCCTATCATAAGCATCACAAAACTCATGAGACCTAAATAGAGCATGCGTTTTCCTTTTTGAATCGCTCTTCTGATTCCCCAGAACACAAGTCCGAAAATCACGACTGCATAAAAGATCATTCCTGAACCGAAAGGTGCACCAAAATCATTTACAAATGTGCGTTCGATTCCTGTTCCGATGGCAATAAATTTATCGAGTATGCCGTAGAAAATAATTGCTACCAGCGCAATTCCGATTCCGATCGTTGCCCAAAAACCTTTTGCAGTGTATTTATAATTTTTAAAATAATAGATAAGACATATTGCGGGAATAACAAGCAATGCTAAAAGATGCACACCCATCGAAAGGCCCATCATCAGCACCATAAATAATATCCATCTGTCTGAATCAAGCTGATCTGCGGTTTCTTCCCATTTGATCATCGCCCAGAAAATAATTGCGAAGAAAAACGTTGCAAGTGCATACACTTCCGATTCAACTGCGGAGAACCACATCGAATCCATGAATATGCAACAGCCGGCACCGATAATTCCGGTAAGCATGATGATGATGGTTTGCGCTCCGCTCACTTCGCCGTTTCCAACAAGCATTTTTTTCGCCATGCGTGTTATGATCCAAAAGCAAAACAAAACAGCAAATGCACTCGACAGGGCTGAAAAAAAGTTGGTCATGGTAGGCACCTGCTCAGGACTTGAAGCGAAGAGTGAAAAGATCCGTCCTACCATCAGGAAGATCGGCGCACCCGGCGGGTGAACAACCTGTAATTTATAAGTTGCTGAAATAAATTCACCACAATCCCAGAAACTGGCCGTTGCTTCCATGGTTAAGGTATACACCACCAGGGCAATTGCAAACATGATCCAGCCTGTAATATTATTAAGTCGTTTGAACGAGGTCATTCTGAACAGAATTTTATGAGGCGTAAAGATAAAAGATTTGAATGGAAGGGAAATCAGCTTATTTCAGGCCTCTGTGTAATATCTTAGCGGGATCCGGAAATGGAATCAGGTTTTAACATCTGGCAGGTTATTGCAGGCATCGGGATTTTCCTGATCGGTATTCAAATGCTTGAAACATCGTTGAAAAATATGATGAGCAGGCCGTTTAAATTATTTCTGCGCAAACAAACCGGCAATCCTTTCAAAGCGATTCTCGGCGGTACGATTGTAACAGCTGTTCTGCAAAGCAGTTCGGCGGTGAATTTTATGGTGCTCGCATTCGTAAGTACAGGGGTGATCACGATGCGGAATGCATTTGCCGTGATCATGGGAACAAACCTCGGCACCACGCTCGACAGCTGGATCATTGCGGGCATCGGTTTTAATTTTGATATTGAGTCATTTGCTTATCCGATCGTGGGAATTGCGGGCCTGGTATTATTTATAAAAGGCGATAACCCGAGAATCCGCAATATTTTTTCATTCCTTGTCGGGTTTTCCTTTTTGTTTATCGGTCTCGGGTTTATGAAATCGGCAGTTGAAAATGAAGCGATCAAATCGGTTGTTTCAGATTTTGCCGGAAGAAGCAATTTTATTTTTCTGCTCATCGGATTTATTTCTACAACAATTACACAATCCAGTTCAGCCACAATTGCGATCACATTGAGTATTTTGAATCAGCAACTCATCGGTTTTGAATCGGCGATCGCAGTTGTAATTGGTTCGGAAGTGGGCACATCGCTTAAATTAATTCTGGGTTCGCTGGATGGCATTGCGGCGAAGAAACGTGTTGCGATCGGAAATTTATTTTACAATCTCGTTACCACTTTTATCGGGTTTATTTTTTTACCACAGATCGCATATTTTATTACAGACATAATTCAGATCCATGATCCGCTCATCGGACTTGTCAGTTTTCAAACCGGAATGAATTTGCTGAATATATTTTTATTCCTGCCGTTTTTAAATCCTTTCAGCAAATTACTTGAAAAATTATTTTCGGATAAAGATGATCATGCGTCTGCATTTATTTATAAAACAAAACCGAATGTGATCGGGCCCGCGATGGATCTCATGCGGAGGGAAGCGGAGTTTTTTGTGTATCGCTCCTTTTCTTTTGTAATGCATGCATTTGATATTGATGAAATGCAATTGAAATTAAAAGACGGATTTGAAAAAACGGAACCGGCGCAATCCATGCAATCAAAAACCGCCGCCGAGCAATATGAATTCCTGAAGCAACATCAGGGAGAAATACAAACATTTTATATCGCACTTGTAAAGGATGCTGCACAGGCATCGGAAGTTGCCGAGATCAATCAACTGATCGCCGCCGTGAGAAGTTGTATTCATGCGGTTAAATGTGTGAAAGATGTGCAGGCGGATCTGTATGATCTCAAAAATTCGGCACATGATATAAAATTTGAATTTTACATGCAGCTGCGAACGATCACGGAATCCATTTACGGCAAACTTGCTATTATTCAATTGATGGAAGATAAAAAAATGATTGCCGATGAATTAATCCGTTTGCTGGACGAAATACAGATGAAGTACAAGGAAAATCTCAGTGAAATGTATAATGCCGAATCCATACACTCGATCTCACATCTTGAAATTACAACACTCATCAATATCAACAGAGAATTATTTACTTCTCATAAAGCAATGGTGATGTGTTTTAAAAATTTATTATTACCTCCCGAATTATCTGATACATTCAGCGAATTGCCGACTTACCAGGCTTAAGAATAATTCAGCAACATGAAAAAAACTGCAATGCATTTACAGCCTGTTCAAATTCTTTTGCTGCTCGTGTATTTATTTTTTTGCATTTTAATGCTGGAAATAGTTTTGCAGTATATCCCGCCGGGAAGCGATACGGCATTTCTCGGGATCAAACAGGAATACATCGCATTGCCATGGTATCTGCCTGCATTTTATGTGCATGTGTTTACCGCCATTCTGGCCTTACCTGCGGGGTTTACACAATTCTCAAATTACATCCGGACAAAGTACCCGGCATTTCATCGTTTGAACGGCAAGATCTATGTGTGCGTCATTTTATTTTTCGGTGCGCCTTCGGGTTTCATCATCGGAATTTATGCAAACGGCGGATTGAGTTCACAGATCGCATTTTGTTTGCTGGCACTGCTCTGGTTCTTTTTTACGTGGAGTGCTTATGGAAATGCAAGGAAGAAAAAATTTTCTGCGCATCAAAAATTCATGTACCGCAGTTTTGCCTTAACTTTATCTGCGATCACCCTGCGGGCCTGGAAATATGTGCTGATCGAATTATTGCATCCACGGCCGATGGATGTGTACCGGATTGTTGCATGGCTTGGGTGGGTGCTTAACCTGGTAATTGCCGAAATCATCATTATTCAAAAATTCAAAAAATGAAATACACCTTCCCTATTTTCTTACTTGCTTTGATTTGTTCCTGCACAGAAGTACAACCTAAAAAAGAAGCAAGCGAATCGCATTTTATTTTCGCATCGGTGCAAATGCATCCTTATGTATTTAAATCCGATCATGGGATCGAAGGATTTTATACCGGTTTTTTTGAAGCGCTTGAATTTGATGACACAAAAGATATCATGTACCGCAATAAAATAACAATTGCAATTGATTCCATATCTGCAACAGATATTTATGGTCACAGCGTTGTTGCAGGAAATCTGCGGCCGTTCAAAGGGACATATGAAAAGCAGGATCAGATCTGGAAAGTTGTGGCAAATGAACCCGGTGATGATAAATATGACGGCGTATTTAAATTTAAAGTGGATGGAAATAAATTAGTGCTGCAGGGCACCTGGAAAGCAAATGATACAGCACTGGCAGTAACCGCAAGAGAATATATACTGGAGAAAAAAGAATTTATGTATGATCCCGCACTCGAATTGCCGGAATACCTCACCTACGAAGGAATTTACGGATCATACAATGAAAAAACGGATCAGGAGGAAGGATTTACGGCAGATATATTTAAGTTTAACGCATCCGCTGTATTATTAAAAAAGAGTGATATCGAAAATATGTATCAGGCTGATCTGGAAATATTGCGCAATTCTATTTATGCACGGCATGGTTATTCATTTAAAAACCGCCGCATGCGTTTCGTATTTGATAATTTTGTTGAATGGTATATGCCTGTATCAGTAAATATCACTGCACAGCTTACTGATATTGAAAAACAAAATATCGATCTCATCAAACGCTATGAAGAACATGCGTCGAAATACTATGATGTATTCGGCAGGTAATTTCTGATCCTGTTTTACTATTGATTTTTTAGTGCTGAAAATCTACCATTTTTCGAAGCTTTTCTCCTATGCCTTCGGAAAAGAAGGGTTGTAGTTTTACTTTAAATTATATTATGAAAAAGATCTCCTCTCTCCTTGCTGTAGTTTTCTTATGTACAATAATTCGAATACATGCACAATTGCCCGGCTCGGTTGACCTTTCGTTCGAATGTGGGTTTTATTCGGACAATGCGATCAGTCTGGTGGGGAAACAAAGTGATGGAAAAATTATTCTTGCCGGTGAATTAAATACATTCAACAGCACATATATTAATCAGATCGTGCGGTTAAATCCAGATTATACTGTTGATCCTACATTCAACCCCGGCACAGGATTCCCGCCAAGCAATTTGACCGACATGCTGATTTTACCGGACGATAAAATTTTAATCAGCGGTGATTTTCTAAGTTATGACGGGCATCCGTGCAGTTTAATTGTTCGCTTAAATGCCGACGGAAGTTTTGATCCCGGATTTAATGCAGCAAGCCTTGGATTATTTTATGCGCCTGAGCATCTTGTACTGCAAACTGACGGAAAAATAATTTTCAGTGGCGGATATCTCCAAACACCTGCGTACATGGAAGATATGATTGTTCGCATGAACAGTAACGGCACACGTGATTCATCGTTTCATATCAATTTAGGGATTCAGGCAACTTCGGGTATCAATGCATTGGAATTACAAAGTGATGGTAAACTCATTGTGGGTGGATTATTTTACAAAACAGTTACGGGTGAAAATGAAAAAAATCTGATGCGGCTAAAAACAAACGGCATGATTGATAATACCTTCCAAACAAATATCGGTACTGCAGCCGGTGGCGTTTCGGGAAATACTATCAGCCAGGTTGAAATAGGTGCTGATAATTCAATTTTATTGCTTGGAAAATTTACCTCTTTTAATGGAACTGCAGCTCCGGGGTTCATCAGATTATTTGCTGACGGAACAATTGACCCTTCTTTTTCCGCGGGAACAGGATTTACCGGTTCAGTTTCATATAGTTTACTTGAGGAATCTAACGATAATCATATCTATGTCGGAGGAACAATAAGTTCTTACAACGGCAATTCGTTTATGAATTTTGCACGATTGAATCATGATGGATCATTTGATACCGGTTATGAAACGGGAACTGTTTCTGATATTTTAATTGAAGACGATGAATCGTTTTTGGTTGTTGGTTCATTTGATGAATTCAACGAAATTGGAAGAAACAATTTTGTTCACGTATTTTCTGATGGCACAATTGATCCTACAGGACTTCCTGTTGGTGGAATTTCAGGCGGAATAGGTGATGTGCGGGATATGGTCATCACATCAGACCAAAAAACAATTATTGCAGGTGATTTCAGATTCTATAATAATATACCGCATGCATGTATTGTAAAAATTAATGCAGACGGTTCACCGGATAGTACATTTAATGTGTTGATTGAAACAACTGATTCATGGATGTCAATAAATGATATGGAACAATTGCCCGACGGAAAAATATATATCGCGGGAGATTTTACTAAAGTGAATGGTGTAAACAGAAAGCGCATTGCAAGGCTAAATGCCGACGGTTCACTCGATCTCTCATTTAGTACAGGCAGCGGTGCAAATGATGATATTTACCAGATCGGTGTGCAGCCTGATGGTAAAATAATTATCGCCGGTTTATTTAATTCGTATGCAGGAAATACACGAAAAAAAATAGCCAGGTTAAATTCAGATGGAACACTGGATCTGAGTTTTGATCCGGGCGAAGGGCCAAATTCCGACCAGATCTTTGAAATTTCATTTCAATCCGATAATAAAATATTAATCGGCGGAATGTTCACAAAATATAATGGGTTAAACAGAAAATATATTGCTCGAATTAATACAAACGGAACGCTAGACGCAACATTTAATGCAGGAACCGGTCCCGGCTGGGGCCCAACAGAATTGTTGGTTTTGCCTGACGACAAAATTATCATCACAGGAAGTTTTACAACATATAATGGAGTTGTGATCAACAATGTTGCAAGGCTCAATAGTGACGGAACATTAGATGCAACAGCACCTTTCGGCAGCGGTTTTTCAGGTATTGTTGATGATGTAGATATTTTGGAAGACGGCTCTTATTTATTTTCAGGAGGTTTCAGTGCTTACAATGGTATACCTGTGAATGATATTGCATTTGTAAATGCAGATGGAAGTTTACATACTGAATTTGATCCCGGATATGGTGGTACAAATCCTTACCCATGGTACAATTCTGTTGAAGAAATTGAAAAACTGAATGACGGAAATATCATGATCATGGGAGATTTTTCATCATTTAATGGAGTAACCCGCGATTGTATAGCAAGAGTGTTCGGATTAAACGAAATATGCACGTTTCCATCCGGATTATTTGCAGACAATATCACAACATCAAATGCAAAATTGCATTGGGACCTTGTACCGGGTGCAGATATCTACCAGGTGTATTACAGAGCAATTGGAGCAATTTCCTGGAGTAAAAAGAAAACATCTGCCAATTATAAAATATTGAATGGCCTCACACCAAATACGATCTATGAATATAAAATCAGAACAGATTGCGGTGAAGGCTATACAGCATTCTCGCCAATTTCCACATTTACAACATTACCATTAAGAATCAATACGGTCACTGATGCATCAGTTGTTGTTTTTCCAAACCCGTCGGATGGAAATATCACTCTGCAATACCCGGATAATTTATCAAACGTATTGATTCAACTGTATGATATAAAGGGAAATCTAATTGCAGAAAAAAATACAGGAACAACAAATGCAGAATATAAATTTACAATTGAAAATTATACCGGGATAGTTTTTATCCGCATCTCCGATGAAACAAGCACAGTAATTAAAAAAATAGTTATGCAGTAGTGAAATGTTAGGTAAAAGAGTCAAAGGCTGCACGCAAACTGCAGCCTTTTTTATTTTCTATGTATTATCTTTAAATTAATTTTTCAAAAATGATATACAATGCATAATACCTGTAGTCGTGTTGGTCAATTTTAAATAACACATACCCTCTTCAGGTTTTTTCCTTCAAGAAGTAATTTAAAAAATCCTGCAACTGCCTGAAGCCAAATGAAGGATGATATATGACTACTAGTATCCAGCCTGAAACAGTACTCCAAATCCTTTTACTTTTGATTTGTTTGGATACAGTTGAAAACCAATTTCCCCGGAATAGGTATTTTCGCACTTTCAATTCGCAACCATGAAAAAACACTATGTTTTCATTTTACTTTTCTTTTCAGCTTTTAATGCGTTCAGTCAATTCAGCAGCTCGTTTAAATTAAATCTGCAATACGCTCAAACCCGTCGTCCGGAACTTGAATCCTATTTCGCTGCTCTTTCAGACAGCATGCAAATCGGAACTGTTTTAAATATTTCTCCGGGTTTTGGTTTTGGTTTCGGTTTTATTGGAGGCACCGAACATACGGAATTTGAAATTGGAGGGAGTTTTACAAGATTTGCTGATGAGATCGGATCCGATACATCCAATTTACTTTACTATAATAATTCCGATATCACATATCAATTCGGGATGAATTATTTACCTGTTCGTTTTTTTCTTGCCGGTGGAAGTTTTATCATCAATTCTGCGAATGCCAAATCAAATGTAACGGGGCCTGGCCAGGGTGACAGGTTTCTAGAGCCATTGCCGGCCGTTGATTTTCATGTGCTTCGCGGTTATTCTGTTGCATTACGGGCACATTCGGGATTTTATATATTTCTAAATAAAGAGAAGGGAAACCGTATGCGCCTGACAGGTTATTATATTTACGGATTAAGTAAATATAATTTTTACACAACCTCAGAAAAAAGATTAAAAGATTTTACCGGTGATGAAGAAACCGGGTATACGACCTTTGGGATTGAATTGGCAGTGATGTGGGGGCTTTGAAAATAATATACGTATACTTCACATTGGCCTGCCGGATCTGTATTCTTCAGCATTTGATACCTAATGACCAACATATTCTATAACTGTATTCAAATGATCAGCAAGTAAATAATCTGAATAGTAATTATTTTTTTTATCCAATGGCTTTGATACTAAAATCATATGACCGTCGGTGGCACTCATTACAACCATGCTTATTTCACTTCTAACGGAAGTAGAATAAATCAAATATGCATAACCGAATGTTTGCTCTGAAATAATTGCATTCAGATCATCTGCGTTAACGATTTCAAATTTGTATGGGTAAATTGATTCAAATTCTTCTGCAGTGAGGGTTAATTCTATTAATTTGTCGCCGCCACGTTGTTCCGCTAATATTTTATCGTCAGCAAAATATTCCTCAGGAATAGCAAGCACAAGTTCCCTGAGCTGAGCTGCGTTTTCAGAATAAAAGGTTTCATAATCTTTTTTCGGATTAGCAATTATTGCTTTGTATTGTGATTTTAGATAATTCAAACTATATCTGTAAAAATTATCCGTTTCAATCCAATGGGTCATCTCGTAATCAATTGCGCCGGCAACTTTACTCAGATTGGAGCGATAAGGCTTCATTACAAAATCTTCCAACGGCTTTATATGAATACCATAATCCCAGTCCCCTGTCATTCCATAAACATCAGTGAATTCATATTTTGGAATATACCAGGTTTTTGTTTCATTTTTAAGCGGAACAGATTTCAGGTCATTCGCTTTCAATGGAAACTGATAAAAATAAAATGAGCTGATTGAATTATCAGTACTCCTTTCCATTTCAATATATAGTGTATACAACACCAAATATTTGTTTGCATCAAATGTCTCCAACGCATTCTTTAATTCCTCAATCGTCATATAATGGATATGCAAAACATCGCTCCAGGTTTCTTCAGATGCATTTTTGATCGTTTGATTGTAACTCTCAATAATATTTAAATAATAATCTTCACCTGATTTGTTGTTGTTTTTCTTCAGGTGTTCCATAACCTCCTCATCAGGTGTCTGTAATAAAACAATGAGGTCGGTTCTTCCGGCCAAGGCACTTGTTCTGTCGGAGCCAAGTGTTCTTTCTGAATCCGAATGCTTTTGTGCAAACGATGCAAGGCTGATAAACGAGAATATTTGAAAAAGAATTAGTGAGATCGTTTTCATATCGGTAAATTTAAGTGAAACCAGTAACTAAATTTAAGATTTTATTTCCGGGATGTGCTTGTTGCTTCTAAACGAAGAAAATTAAAGAAATTACAGTTACATATTTTTCCAAAATATAAAAAATAAAAAATGATCTATAAAGAGAATTCACTCGGGGTTTACGCATCAATTTTTAATAAACCGCAATGCCGATATCTTTCCTGACGATGTTTCAATCAGCTTTACATAATACACCCCTGTTGTATATTTTTCTATATCCACCTCTGCATTCAATTCATCAGTTTGAAATTCCGAAATATTTTGCCCGGATGAATTATAAATTTGAATTGTATAATGTGCACCATCAAGATGCAAAACTGTTTTTCCTGTTGCAGGATTCGGCTGAATGGAAAATCCGTTTAAGGTATTTTCATAACGCATCGCATTCGAACAGGTTTGTTCCGTTGTCCAGCTGATTTCTCCGTTTGCATGTTCAGGATTTGAAATCGTATAGCTATGCGAAACAGTTGCCATTGTATTTGGGAATGCGGTTGCTGTTTTTGAGCTGACAGTTACCGGTTCTGCAGTGGAACAGCCGTCCGGTAATGTACCGTTTGCAGATTTCACAAGCACCAGTGTTCCGTTGGTATAAGGCGTCGCATCATCATGCACATAACCCGTCATGATAATATTTGAGCCATAGACAAGCATTGCATCCGGAGCCGTACTTTTATTCCCAAGTGAAGAATAAGAATTTGCCCAGATAACAGCTCCCGTTGTATCCAGTTTCATTAAAAACATATAACCGGTTCCGAGATTATACAAATTACCGAATGTATACAGGTTTTGGCCTTTAACTCTGATCGATCTCATTGAACCATCGCTGTCGTAATTTGTAAAATCATATTTTTTAGCCCAGTTTAATTCGCCATCCGTTTTTGATTTTACCAGAAATAAATCTTTATTCTGTCCGGTGGAAAGTTCATCTCCATGCACCGTCATATAAATTGCATTGTTCAGATATGCGAGGTCAACAGAATATAAGCGTGCAATGTCTGTTGTTGTATTTCTTAAATATGCTTTTGTAAAAACTTCTGCTCCTGCCATTGTGAATTTCGACATACATCCACGCATCCTTCCGAATCCGCCGCCCGAAAAATTAACCCGGTTCGCAGTAAAATAAGATCCTTCTGCCCGGATAATGCTGTAATAAGTTTCGGAGCTGCCGTTTTCATTATAATTATTTAAGAGCGTAAAACTGCCTGTATTCCTGTTCACGGAATAGAGGATCGCTTCTTCTGCATTCGGTGAATTATATGAATGTCCGGTAACGATATAGGGTCCGCCCGCCTTTTTTTCAATCACTTTAATAAAATTCGATCCTGAATTTTCAAATAATTTCAACCATAAAACAGTACCGGTGTTATAATCATATTTTAAAATAAACGCTGTTGTTTCATGCTCGTTTCCGGTGGATCTGTGTCCGGATGCAACAATATTCCCATCCGAATCGAGAATCATCGATGAGATATATGGCAATAATGTTTCATCTACAACAGAAAACGTTTTATAATCAATCAATGCTCCGGATAAATTAAATCTGGCAAACAAAACTTTATTTCCCGAATTTCCTGCCGTCATAATATCTGTTCCAGTCATCTGCACGGCATTGAGAATCACATCTTCTCCATCGGCAATAAATTCGGTCATAAATTGGGCATTAGCCGTCAGGCTGCCGCAGGCAAGTAAAACAATCATCAGGAAGGAGCGCATAATTTGATTTTTTTTTAAAAATAGGGAGATTTAGGAAATAATTTATAGTCGTTATTTTCTGTTTTGATTAATTAATTCATGCTATATTTAATGAACCTGCAGGGTCCAATGGACAGTTTATTAGGGAACAAATACTCTCCGCGTGCCATATATCCTTGCAATTAAAATATTAAACCGAAGGTGTAAAACCAGTCGTCACAAACTGCATACAGGAATATTATCTGCAACCTCTCACCTGACCGGCTTCATTGCAATTGAAATTCTGTTGCTATATCTGGGAGTGCTTATGCCGGAGAGTTTGTTATACTGCATTTGAGTGATGATCATTTCGTCTCCAACAACATTAAACTCGTACCAATATCCATTATTACCGTCATTATCGCTACCGCAAGCCGGACCAACCACATAAGTTCTTACGCTGTCCGGGCCATTCGTTTTGCCGACCGGTCTTTTAAAAAAAATAGGTGCCTGTACAATTGGTGTGTGTTTATGTCCGGTTAAAATAGCAACAACATTATATGGGGCAATTGCATCCCAATAAGCTCTTTGCTCAGCATCGGTCCACCAGGTATTACTGAAACTATCAAAACCATAATGATGTATCAAAATTACCGGGCGACCATCTGTAGCATTCTGTTTTAAATCTCTTATTAAAAATAACAGCGCATAGTACGGATCAAAATCTGAACTGGAAGCATCAGTCCCTACGGTTTTTTTATCGGAGGGCTTCAAATTGAGTTGGACAAAATGAACGCCATTCCAGTCCCAGGTGTAATGTATTTTATTCCAGCTCGAGACGACACCTTCATAGTTATTTTTATTTTGCCCTATCCGGTTAGGCCGCATACTGATTTCAAGCATGTCTTCAGGGCAATTGCAGTTGTAGAAAGTTCCAACACCTGCACAACAGGTGCCATAGGTAAGATCATGATTTCCGAGGCCTTCATACACTCTTTTCATTTTATCGCTGGCTTCAACCAATTTATTTATATCATTTAATGTGTTGTTTTGATCCTCCGGATCTATGCCCTCAATAAAATTTTTATAAAATTCTTTTATCTCTCCTTTTTGAGTATCTTGAGTAAGATCGCCGGCAATAATTAATCCCCGCAAATCGTAATCGTTTAATCTGGCTGATATGCTGGCAAGCAAACCGTCAACAAGGGGATAGTTTACACGGTTTTCACCATTATATTGCGGATCGGCTGTGGCGGCAAATTTGAAATTTCTGGTATTTACTAAAGTCCAATTACCTAATGATACAAATACTTCAGCGGCACCTATACCTGCAATGTCTGCTTTATTATCTCCATTTATATCAACAACATCTCTTATATGATCCGCTACCGTCCATCCATTCGTTTTTTTAAGAAAAAAATCTGCATGCAAATTATAAATGGCACCAAAAGTTCCATCTTTTTGACCGAGGGCAGCCCATACAGCATCGTTTCCAAATCCAACAATATCATCTCTTCCATCTCCATTCAAATCGGCCAGTTTTCGAACATGCTGATCAATTCTCCAACTGGAATTAAAACAAAAGTCGCCGGATGCAATAAAATAGGGACCGAATGTTCCATTGCTCTGGCCTAAGGCAACATAAACATTTTCGTTTCCAAAACCAACAATATCTGCCATCATGTCTCCATTCACATCTCCGAGTAATCTTGGGTTAACAGACACATCCCATCCTGCATTTTTGAAAAGAAAAAAATCGGCATTCCCATTTATTGACGGAGCAAATGTTCCGTCTGTTAGCCCTAGACCAACCCATACGTGATCATTTCCAAATCCTACAATATCAGCGAGATGATCTCCATTCACATCTGCAACACAGCGCACATGACTGGTAGTTGTCCAACCAGTGTTGTTACAAAATTCATTACTGGCAGGATGGCTCGGTGTAAAAGTTCCATCAGTTTGCCCAAACGAAACATGCACCTGGGAATCGCCAAATCCAATAATATCATTTCTCCCGTCGCCATTTGCATCAGCAAAAAGACGAACATGGCTATTGTTCCAACCCTCCACTGTGCAGAAATATCTGGTTAAAGCGCAAAATTTATTTCCAAATGTTCCATTGGAGAGCCCAAGAGCAACATATATGGAATCATTCTCTATTCCGATCAAGTCTGCTCTTCGGTCTCCGTTTACATCAGCAAAACTTCTTATATCTTTTATGGTTGACCATTTCCCTGAATTTTGTGTGAAAAAACCGGTATACGATGAAATTGTATCCATAAACGGCTTTGCAAAATTGGTATTCACTATAGAGGCTAAATCTATATTGGACATACTTTGCAGTATGTTAACCTCATGGTTTGAATTTTTATAAATTAAATCAATTACTATATTTCTTAAATGGTCATCACTCCACCTTTTCGCTACATCAGTAGTATATATGCCGGCATCCGATAAAATCACCAACAGTGCTCCAATGCCCACTAATTCGGCATCCGTTTTCGCCTGGTAATATTCTACGCTATTGCTGGTGTTATTATAGAGTACAGCAATTAAGCCGTTTCTTTTATGGTCATCAGTTGAGGTTTGAATATCCTCAATCGGCCACCAATTACCGGCTTTTAAAATTCCACCAACTGAAAAGTCAGTAATTTGACCTGAGCAATAAGTTGTGGTAAGAAACAACAATACTGTAACAAGTACATTTTTTGCAAATGCAGGGAAAGTATTCATAAAGGGTATTGGGTTTGGGTTTTAAATTATAACTATTCTAAAGGTATTCTAATTTTTTATTGTAACAAGCCCTCTAAGTCATCCGAGGTTAATAAGTTATAATTAAAGTGAGGTTCAATTCAACACGATTTAATTCTGAACGTTTCGGCAGTAACTATGTAATAAAATAAAATAGTTCTTGGATTGACAATTAGCGCGGTAGCTATTCGCAGAACCACATCGTAATAAAACAAAAATGCCGTTATCCGGATATGAAATTTGAAGAGGAATAAATTTAAATGATAGAATGTTATCTGAAAAAAAAGTGTCAATTAGCTAATTTGCTCATTAGTTAATTGACACATTATTTCGTAGCCCGTAGGGGAATCGAACCCCTGTTTCTAGAATGAAAATCTAACGTCCTAACCCCTAGACGAACGGGCCATTCTTCAAAAATGAGTCGCAAAGATATGCAGCCTTGCACAATCATCAAAGCATCCTTCAAAAATTTCCGCAGCGCATCCCTCCTTTTCGCATTTCCGAACCTAACTTTGCTCCATAATGGGAACGTATAAAGTTGCAATCAACGGGTTTGGCCGCATCGGCAGGGTGTTCATGCGCCGGATCCTCGAGAAAAAAAATATTGAGATCGTCGCTATCAACGACCTGACCGACACCCTTACTCTTGCTCATCTTATGAAATACGATTCGGTGCACCGGAAATTCGACGGCACCGTTGAATATACCAGCGATTCACTCATCATAAACGGCAAATCCATACGGGTTTATAAAGAATCGGACCCTTCGCTGCTGCCCTGGAAAGATCTGGAAGTAGACCTCGTGCTTGAGTCAACCGGGCATTTCCTCGATAAAGAAAAGGCAAGCCTCCATTTAAAAGCCGGTGCAAAAAAAGTATTGCTGAGCGCTCCGCCGAAAGGAACGGATATTAAAACAGTCGTGCTGGGTGTAAACGATGAAATTCTGACCCCCGAAGATCTGATCATTTCAAATGCAAGCTGCACAACCAATTGCGCAGCTCCGATGATAAAGGTCCTGCACGAAAATTTTGAGATCGAATCTGCATATATCACAACAGTGCATTCTTATACCGGCGATCAGCGACTGCACGATGCGCCCCATAAAGACCTGCGCAGGGCAAGAGCAGCTGCCGAAAATATTGTTCCCACATCAACCGGCGCAGCAAAAGCAATTACCCTCACCTACCCCGACCTGATCGGAAAAATAGGCGGGGCGGGTATCCGTGTTCCGGTAATTGACGGTTCATTAACGGATATTACCTGCATCATAAATAAACTCACGACCGCAGAAGAAATAAATAAATTATTTAAAACAGCAAGTGAAGGCAGCCTGAAAGGAATTTTAAGTTATACGGAAGACCCGATCGTTTCAGTGGATATTATCGGCGATCCGCATTCATGCATATTTGATGCACCGCTCACGCATATAATTGGAAAAATGGTGAAGGTGGTTGGCTGGTATGATAATGAATATGGATATTCTTCGAGGCTGGCGGATTTGATTGAGAAAATGTCAGTGATGTAAACAGGCGGCAGTCTTCAGTCGGCAGTTTTCAGTCACAGTCATCGGTACTCAGTCGTCAGATAACATAATAATTATGAAATAAAAAAAAATTATAACTAGAAATGAAAACCGTAGACAATTTTAATTTTTCCGGAAAGAAAGCATTGATCCGGGTGGATTTTAATGTGCCGCTTGATAAACAAAATTTTTCCATTACAGATGATACAAGATTGCGTGCTGCATTAAAAACAATCAATAAAATTTTACAGGATGGCGGTGCCGTGATATTAATGTCGCATCTCGGCAGACCGAAAGGCGGCCCTGAAGAAAAATATTCATTGAAACATATTGTCGCACATCTCTCGGAATTATTAAATAAAAAAGTACAGTTTGTACAAGATTGTATCGGAGATGAAGTTGTTTCGGCTGCAAACAATTTACAAGCAGGTGAAGTATTATTATTGGAAAACCTCCGCTTTCATCCTGAAGAAGAAAAAGGTGATCCGGCATTTGCAAAGCAATTAAGTGCGCTGGGAGATGTGTATGTGAATGATGCATTCGGCACTGCACACCGTGCACATGCAAGCACAACGATTGTTGCGAATTATTTTGATAAAGCACATAAAATGTTCGGTTATCTGATGGCCGCTGAAGTTGCAGCCGGCAATAAAGTATTATATCATCACGATAAACCGTTTACTGCCATAATCGGTGGCGCTAAAGTTTCCGATAAAATATTGATCCTTGAAAAATTAATTGAAAAAGCCGATCATATCATTATTGGAGGCGGTATGGCTTATACATTCATGAAAGCACAGGGTGGAAAGATCGGAAATTCTTTATGTGAAGACGACAGACTTGCACTTGCAAAAGAATTATTATTAAAAGCCGACGAGCGCAATGTGCAAATACATTTGCCTTACGATTCGGTGATCGCAGATAAATTCGACAATACTGCAAATTATAAAAATTGTGAGAGCAATCAAATTCCGGATGGCTGGATGGGATTGGATGTCGGTAATAAAGCAATTTATAATTTCATCCAGGTAATTAATCAATCCAAAACAATTTTGTGGAACGGGCCGATGGGTGTGTTTGAAATGGAAAATTTTCAAACAGGTACGGTTGAAATTGCAAAAGCAATTGCATTAGCAACTGCTGCCGGCGCCTATTCACTTGTAGGTGGTGGAGATTCGGTTGCAGCTGTAAATCAATTTCATCTCGCAGATAAAGTAAGTTATGTTTCCACCGGCGGTGGTGCCATGCTTGAATTTTTTGAAGGAAAATCTTTGCCCGGTGTTACAGCAATTGAAAATGCAGAATAGACTTGCATCATAATTGAATTGCATGAAACAGGCCAGACAAAATTCCGTCATGGTGTTAAATCAATTGTATCCGGAAATCTGTCCTGTACGCTTTTTTGGTAGTTTTCAGGATGCATGATTGAATCAATGATTATCCTGTCCGGCACATATTCGTATTTGGTCGGGTTTATATAATCGCATTGTCTGGTACGAAAAAATATAAAGAGGATAAAAAGGATGAAATACAATGCAGTGCGGGAGGAAATTTCACTTTCACTCCTTTTGTTTTGAGTTGCTTTTTGTTGCTGAGACGTATTATAAGTTCTTTCCTGGTAATTCCTTTGCACGTGCGGCTGTTCCTGATGATATAAAATAAAATCGTAATGTGCCTTTTTATTCGGATCAGAAAGCACCTCATAAGCCGATGCAATTTGCTTGAATTTTTCCTCCGCATATTTATTACCGGGATTTTTATCGGGATGATATTGCTTCGCCAGTTTCCTGAATGCTCTTTTAATTTCTTCGGCGGATGCATTCCTTGAAACTGCGAGAATCTGGTAATAATTCCTATGCGTTTCCATTGCTGATTTTCAAAAATACGGGGAAAAATTTGTCTCCTATTTGAAGATAAATGCTTATTCTTTTGCATTTGACAGTTGAATTTCTAATTTGGCGTTTTAACCCCTGAGTATTGCAAGGCTACTGGAATCATATCCCGTTGATCCGCTATCTAATTCCGCTGCTGGCTGGAATAATTGCTGCGATCAGTTTAAAAATAAATCATCCGTTCTGGTTTTATTTATTCGGAAGCAGCAGTTTAATCTTCATTATCCTGAACGTGTTCAGGAAACCGGCAGCATCTTTTCGTCTGCAACCCATTTTCGGCTGTTTCATTTATATCTTGCTTTTTAGTGCAGGAATTTGCATCGTGATTGTGCGGACACCGGTATTTCAGTCATCGTATTTTATGCATGGAGCAGATGAGGCAACAATTTTCAAATGCAGAATTATCCAACCGCCGGTTACAACTCCTAAGAATTATAAATTCTATGTATCGATAGAAGAACAAATAAGAAATTCGTCAAATTCGGTAACCACAGGTAAGACACTCATATATTTAAAAGCAGACAGCGTCTCGAAATACATTCCGCAATATGGTGATGTCATTTATATTCCGAATCATTTTTCCGAACCAACAGCACCTAAAAATCCCGCAGGGTTCAATTACAAAAATTACCTCAATTACACAGGCATTTATCATATTGCATATTTACAAACCGGCGATGTGTATTTCGATCAGGTACGCTGTGCAAAATGGCAATGGAAACAAATTTATGCATGCAGAAATTACTTCATCCGGCTCATGGACAGGTATATTGAGAATGATAATTCAAGAACGGTAGGTGAAGCATTAATACTCGGAACAAAAAGCGATATTGATGAAGGAGTGCAACAGGCTTATGCCAATACAGGAACGATGCATATTCTTGCCGTATCGGGTTTACATGTGGGAATTTTATTTGTTATCCTCGAATTTCTTTTTAAACCGCTGAAATTTTTCCAGAAAAAAAGAAGTCGTGCAGCGCTGATAAAAACAGTTTTCATTTTATTGATCATCTGGATTTATGCCTGTTTAACAGGTATGTCGCCGAGTGTGATGCGGTCCGCCGTTATGTTTACATTTCTCGCATTCGGCCGTTTGTTCGACAGGCATATTGATTCTTTCAATATCATATTTATTTCCATGCTGCCGCTGCTGATCATGAATCCTTATCAGATCATGCAGGTGGGATTTCAGCTTTCCTATCTCGCTGTGGCCGGTATTGTTTTTTTCCAACCGCTTTTTGCAAGATTATGGAAACCGGGAAATCGATTTTTAAAATATATCTGGTCGTTGACAACAGTTTCGATTGCCGCACAACTCGCAACCGTACCTGTGAGCACATTCTATTTTCATCAATTTCCGAATTATTTTTTACTGTCAAATATGATTGCTATCCCTGTATCATTTATTGTTTTGATTTTAGGTGTTGCATTTTTTGTACTTGGGTGGATGCCGTTTGTAAATGCAGGATTAGGTTATCTCCTCGATCAAAGCCTTCGTCTTCTCAATGGATCCGTTCTATCTGTCGACAGGTTACCCTATGCAGTAACTTATAATCTGCAACTGAATTTTACAGAAACTATTCTGACATATATCGCTATTTTCCTTTTCGGCGCTTTCATTTCACTGAAGCATAAGAAATATTTTATCCGGATGCTCTGCATGATTTGTCTGATTACGATCAGTATTTCAGCAAGGCATTTTCAAAATAATGCACGACGGGAAATTCTTTTTTACAATACCAAATCAAGTTCTGCCATTGCAGTGAACGATGGAACACAATGTTATGTGCTCACCAATTCGGATAGTTTATATCAGTCTGATGATTATACTTATAATTTGAAGAATCATTTTATTGTGGAGGGCATCCACCATCCTCAATTTCTGGATTATACGGGTGCAGATACCATACTTTCGGTTCCCGGTTTTTATTTCCATTATCCGTTTCTGCTTGCCGGTGCCCAAACATTTTATTTTCTTACTAAATCCAATCAGAAAGATTTGATTGAGCATGCAGATGAAATAGATTTTGTAATTCTCAACGATAACCCTTTTCTGAAGATTGATTCTTCGATGCAATTTAAACACGCTGTTTTCATTATCGACAATTCAAACAGTTGGAAGAGCGTAAATTATTGGAAAAAAGCATTTGATAAAAGCGGGATACAATACAAATCTGTGAAAGATGGATACGTGCTGATTGAATACTAAATTCAATTCATTGCGTATAGCAGAAGTTTGAATTTGTATTCAATGAAAAGTAAAAACCCGTAATAAAATCAGAGCGTAAGTATTTCCATCAGTTTCAGCATTTGCTGATTGATTTCCATATGATGTTTTGTTGCATTGGCAAATGGGGTAAACACAACTTCGCCATTAATAACACCGGCCATTACATTTTTCTTTCCTGCGATCAGAGCGTCAACAGCAGCCATACCAAGTGTGCTTCCTAAAATGCGGTCACGCACTGTTGGGTTACCGCCACGCTGTATATGTCCGAGTACGGTAACACGTGTATCGTACTCATTGAATTTTTCATTCACTTTTTTTGCAATTTCAAATGCACCACCGGCTTCATCATGCTCGGAAACAATTACAATTGCACTGCTTTTTTTATGATACCATCCTCTTTCGAGAATATCGATCAAATTATCAATATTAGTTGGTGTTTCAGGAATTACAACCGCTTCTGCACCACCGCCGATTGCACAACTCAGTGCAATAAATCCGGCATCACGGCCCATTACTTCCACAAAAAATAATCTGTTGTGCGCATCAGCAGTATCCCTGATTTTATCAATTGCATCAACTGCCGTATTTACTGCCGTATCAAAACCGAGTGTGAAATCCGTTCCGTATAAATCGTTGTCGATTGTTCCGGGAATACCGATACAATTAATTCCAAATTCTTCTTCAAAAACCGTTGCCCCGCGAAATGTACCGTCTCCACCGATTGCAACAAATCCTTCAATGCCCGCAACCTTCAAACGTTCATACGCTTTTTGCCTGCCGGCTTTTTCCATAAACCTTTTGCTTCTTGCCGTTTTCAAAATCGTACCGCCACGCTGAATAATATTACTTACATCATGCGATTCCATTTTAAAAAATTCACCATCGATCATTCCTTCATAACCGCGGTAAATACCATACACCTCGAGATTATTATAAATTGCTGTCCGCACCACCGCACGGATCGCCGCATTCATTCCGGGAGAATCACCGCCCGATGTCATGACTGCTATTTTTTTAATTGACATATTTTTATTTTTTATTCAAACCAATACTTCAGGCATATTTGTTCCGGAAGTTTGATTCAAAAATATTCTACACATTTTGCAGCATATCTGCTGTCATTTTATCCAGATCATATGCATGTTCCCATCCCCAATCATTTCTTGCTGCTGCATCATTAATACTTCCCGGCCAGGTGTCAGCAATTTGCTGGCGATAATCCACCTGATAATCAATTGCAAAATCCGGAATGATTTTCTTAATTGATTCAGCAACCATTTTTGGTGTAAAACTCATGGCTGCTAAATTATAGGATGACCTGATTTTAATTTTTTCTGCAGGTGCATCCATGAGTTCGAATGTTGCACGTATTGCATCCGGCATGTACATCATCGGCAGCATTGTATTTTCACTTAAAAAACAAGTATATGCTTTTTGTGATTTCGCTTTAAAATAAATATCCACTGCATAATCCGTTGTGCCACCGCCAGGTTCTGTCTTATAACTGATCAATCCCGGATAGCGAATACTTCGCACATCAAGCTGATATTTCAAATAATACCATTCACACCATCTTTCACCCGCCTGTTTACTGATGCCGTAAATAGTTTGCGGTTCCATAACTGTAGTTTGCGGTGTATCCTCTTTAGGTGTACTGGGTCCGAAAACTGCAATTGAGCTTGGCCAATAAACCTTCTTTACATTATTATCTTTTGCGATCTCCAGTGTATGGATCAAACCATCCATATTCAATTCCCATGCTTTGAGCGGATATTTTTCGCCGGTTGCAGACAGCATGGCGGCAAGATTATAAATTTGTGTGGGTTTATATTTTTTAACGAGTTCAAGCATGCGGGCATGATCAAGCACATTTAATTCTTCGAATGGCCCTGATTCAAGTAAAGCACCATCCGGTTTTTTTATATCAGCAGCAATAACATGTGAATTGCCGAATTGATTGCGCAGGAACATGGTTAATTCTCCACCAATCTGCCCGCAGGCACCAATCAGTAATATCGTATCAGAACTCATATTTTAAAAGCAGGACAAAAATAGACGCATCACCTGTAAAAACAAACTTTCATATTGCATGAAATTACGTTTATTTTTGCCGCTTCAAGATGCAGCAGCAAAAAAAAATACTCATCGTTGTTGGCACCCGCCCCAATTTTATCAAAGTAACCCAATTCAGGAAGGTTGCAGAACAGTATCCTTTCATCGAATTAAAAATTGTTCACACAGGTCAGCACTACGACCGCAATATGGCTGAAGTGTTTTTTGAGCAATTTGATCTGAGGCCTGATTATTTTCTTGATCTGCAGGCTACCTCACCGATCGAACAAATGGCGGAAATCATGACAGACCTTAGCCATCTGATCACAAATACATTTACACCCGACCTGCTTATTGTTGTGGGAGATGTGAACTCAACCATGGCAGCCGCAATCGTCGCCAATAAATTAAATATTCAACTCGCACATCTCGAAAGCGGTTTACGGAGTTTTGACCGGACTATGCCGGAGGAGCATAACAGGATCGTTACAGATTTACTTGCAGACTATTTTTTTATAACCGAACAAAGCGGCTTTGATCATTTAATTGCTGAAGGAAAAAACCCTGATCAATTATTTTTTGTCGGCAATACCATGATCGATACAATGGTTGCATTTGAAAATAAAATCCGGCAAAGCGATATTGAAGAAAAATTTGAGATCAAAGGGCAGCAATATGTTTTAATGACCATTCACAGGCCTTCGAATGTAGATAATAAAGAAGGGCTGGAGAAATTATTCTCATTGATCGAATATATTTCAGCTAATAATAAAATTATTTTCCCGATTCATCCCCGCACAACAAAACGGATGAAAGAATTTAATTTATACGATGCATTTGCAAATCATCCATCCTTAATTTTATGTGAACCGCTCGATTATTTTGCATTCCAGAAATTAATTGCAAATTGCAGCTATGTGCTTACCGACAGCGGTGGGATCCAGGAAGAAACAACATTCCGCAAAAAACCATGTCTCACGATCCGCCCAAATACTGAAAGACCTTCAACAATCGATATTGGTACAAATACATTGGTTGAATGGGATTTCGACCTGATAAAAAAATATATTGACGAAATTGAAACCGGGAAATATAAAAAGGGAGAAATTCCAAAATACTGGGATGGCAAATCAACAGAAAGAATTCTGAAAATTATTTCCGTGCAATAAATCAAATTGCATCGCACTTATTGCACCATCTCATTTAATATCCGTGCAAATTTTTCTGCAGAACCTTTTCTTGAAAACTGTTCGACATTTTTTGAATCAATAGTTAATGCACCTTCCTTATATTTTGTATAAAAATCTAAAATTGTTTTTTTCATCCCATCCTTGTCTTTAAAATCCAAAATCCTGCCGGCACTTGTTTCATGAATGATCTTTGCCGTATCACCGTCTGTTTTTCCGATTGCAAAAACCGGGCGCTTTGCAGCGAGATACTCATATAATTTACCCGGCACAATTCCTGAAATATTCGGTGTATCATTTAACGGCAGCAATAATATTTGCGAACGGCTTAACAATTTCACCACTTCGGTATGCGGCAGGTAATCGACCAAAATTAAATTTTCGCTCAGGTTATTCTTTTTTACACTTTCAATTACGCTATAATCGGTGTTACCCGTAAGCTGTATTTTCAAATCGTTTTTAAATCCTGTTACGGATGTGCAAATTTCGCTGAGTGCTTCCCAAAACATATGCGGGTTCCGGTCTTTATTTAATGCACCGATATGGTGAAATAAAAAACCGGCGAGCATCGGCTCAGTTGATTGCTTAAAATCATCCGAATCAAAACCGTTTAATATCACATCAACTTTTCTTTTCGATATTTCTTCAAGCCCCTGTGCCCAGCTCCATGTAACGGTTGTAACACGATCGGCATTTTTCAATACAGCCAATTCGAGTTGATGATGTTTTTTATCTGCAAACTTCGATAAAAGCAACTGGTCGTAAAAATCAACTTCTGTCCATGGGTCACGAAAATCTGCGATCCAGGGAATATGCATTTTCTTTTTCACCCCCAATGCGATCATATGCATACTGTGCGGCGGACCGTTTGATATAATTGCATCAACCGGATTATTTTTTAAATAGCCGGTTAAAAATTTAATAGATGGTTTGATCCAGTATTTACGTGCATCCGGAATAAATAAATTTCCCCGCACCCAGATGGAAAATTTTTCAAGTGCTGACGGTTTTTTTTCTTTTGAAATAAATCCCTGGTTCACACTTTCATCCGATTTTTTGCGCAATAATTTCCGGTATAATTGATAGGGTTCCCAAATCGGTTGTTTGATCACCGTGAGATTTTCAGGCACATCTTCCATCAATGAATGATCTGTCATCGGGAATTCGGCATTCGATGGTGTATAGATCACAGGTTCCCAGCCAAATGCACTTAAATATTTGCTGATCTTCAGCCAGCGTTGCACACCGGCGCTGCCGCTTGGCGGCCAGTAATATGTTATGATGAGAACTTTCTTCACGGAATAAGCCCGGCGGGCAGCGTCAAAAATAGCAGAATAATGGCGAACCGCTTACTCAATATTGAACGATGTGCTTAACTTTAGCGCTCATTTTAATTGACTCCAATGAATAAAACCAATCAGAAAAACATTTTGCTGTTTGTGGCTGCTATCGTCATATTCGTGATTTTCAGCTGTATTTATTTTTTCCCGCTCCTGCAGGGAAAAACCTTAGTGCAGAGTGATGTTATCAATGCATTGGGCGCCAGTAAAGAGGTTGTTGATTATCATGAAAAAACCGGTGACGTGCCGCTCTGGACAAATTCACTATTCGGAGGAATGCCTACATATCAAATTGGTTTGTATGAAACCGGAAATGCATTTGACAAAGTTTTTAATATCATTTCATTCGGCCTGCCCCGTCCGATCAGTTATATGTTTGTTTGCCTTCTTTCTTTTTTTATTTTACTGAGAAGTTTTCGCATCAATTACGGATTATCAATTAGCGGAGCATTTTGTTATGCGCTCGGCACCTATCTCATCACATTTATTGAAGTGGGGCATAATTCAAAAGTAAATGCGCTAGCAACATTGCCGTTTGTGCTTGCAGGTATGAGTTATTTATTCAGAAAACAATTTTGGCTGGGTGCTGCGCTCACTTTATTCGGATTATGTATGCAGATCACGGCAGGACATCCGCAGATCACTTATTATTTGTTTTTCATAATAGGTATCTGGATGGTAAGTGAACTTGTTATTGCCATCAGAGCAAAACAAATCATGCCTTATATTAAAACCGCATCTGTCATTATTGTTTCAATACTACTCGCAGTTGGTGCAAATACCGCGAGATACTGGACAACCTATGAATATAGTAAAGAATCAATTCGCGGTGGAACCGAATTAACCAAAACAACAAATACGGAAACATCTGCAACCGGATTAAATAAAGATTATGCATTTGCATGGAGTTCGGGAATTCCTGAATCATTCAGCATTATGTATCCCAATTTTTCAGGTGGCGGAAATTCACAATCATTTTTAAAACGCACACCGGATGGTGCGATCAGTCCCGAAAACGACAGCAAATCGCTTTCATTTTTGCAAAACATCGCACAAACCGACCAGCAAAAGGCACAGCAATTATTACAGGTGTCGGATGGATTAACAACGTATTGGGGAGATATGCCTTTTACGGCCGGCCCTGTTTATGTCGGATCTATTTTATGTTTCCTTTTTTTACTCGGTGCTTTTCTTGCAAAAAACAGTATGCGCTGGTGGTTGATCGCAGCAACTGTTTTATCCTTGTTTTTAGGTTGGGGAAAATATTTTCCGGCCTTCAACAATTTTATGTTCGATTATTTTCCGATGTACGATAAATTCAGAACCGTTTCAATGGCGATGATAATTTTATGCGCAACGATTCCGCTTCTTGCATTTTATATTACAGACAGATTTCTATCCGGTCAAACTGATTTTACTGAAAAAGAAAAATTCAATGCATTAAAATGGAGTGCGATCATCACCGGTCTTTCAGGTTTATTATTATTGATGCCGACATCCTTTTTTGATTTAATACGTCCTGATGAACAGAATTATATCATGCAGGCAAAAGACGGGCAAACATCCGCCTTTTTTGATTTACTGAAAGACGAACGTGCTGCGATGATCCGCACCGATGTTTTAAAATCACTTTTCCTTATTGCACTTGCAGCCGGCGCATTATGGCTCTACCTCAAAAAGAAAATCAAACCAATTGTTGCTTTGCTCATTATTGCAATCATTCCTGTTATTGATTTGCTCATTATCGATGCAAAATATTTAAATAAAGATGATTATCAGGAAGGTAATTATTATGAGCAGGTATTTCGCCAGGCAAATCCGGTAATTAAAGATGCCGACCCCGATTACAGAGTATTTAATACATCAACACGCCTTGATCAGGATGGTATTACATGCTATTATTACAAAAATCTTGGCGGATATCACGGTGCGAAAATGCAGCGCTATCAGGATATGATCGACGGATATCTGAGTAAAGGGAATCTTTCTACGATCAGCATGCTGAATACAAAATACGTGATCAGCAACCGCGGTGGAAAATTTGGCGTTGACCGGAACCCGATGGCATGCGGCAATGCATGGTTTGTTGATTCGATCGGATTTGTAAAAACTGCAGATGATGAATTTGCCGCACTCGCAAAATTCGATCCCCTGCATGCAGCCTTTGTAAATGAAGAATTCAAATCACAAATTCCAAATGCAATTGCAGAAGCAGATTCGGCGAGATCCATCACACTTACAAAATATTCACCGAATGAACTGACTTATCATTCCAAAAATCAATATGCGGGAGCAGCTGTTTTTTCCGAAATATATTATCGCGGCAACCAGGACTGGAAAGCGTATATTGATGGAAAATACGCCGATCATTTCAGAGCGAATTATATTTTACGCGGATTATATATTCCGGCCGGTGAACATGATATTGTTTTCAAATTTGAACCGGCGTCCTATTATACCGGAAAAAAAGTTTCTGCCGGTGTTTCCTATTTGGCAATCCTTCTTGTATTGTTCGGATTTTATATGTCATCAAAAGATTCCTTTAAAAAGAAAAACGACATTACAACTAAATAATCATGCATTACGATCCGGTTAAAAAAAGTTTAGGAAAGGTATTCAACAGGTCTCCGTTTTTAAGAATTGTTTTTTATAAATTGCTCGATCTCTTATTGCTCAGATCATGGCATATCCATAAACAATTAAAAATATGGGCACAGGGAAAACGTGATAAAGAAATGCATATTCTCGATGCCGGTTCAGGTTTCGGACAATACAGTTATTATATGACATCCATGAGCCGGAAATGGAAATTTCTGGGCGTGGATGTGAAGGAGGAACAAATTCAAGATTGCAATCAATTCTTTCAGAAAATCGGCAGAAAACAAATCCGCTTCCAGGTGCAGGATCTCACAAAATTTAAAATAGAAAATCATTTTAATCTGATCCTCTGCGTGGATGTAATGGAACATGTACTGGAAGATGTGGAAGTGTTTAAAAATTTTAATGCGTCTCTCACTGATGGAGGAATGCTTTTAATTTCAACCCCTTCCGATCAGGGCGGCAGCGATGTAAAAGAAGATGACGACACATCGTTTATTGAAGAACACGTTCGCGACGGATACAATATCAACGATATTCAAACAAAATTAAAAACAGCGGGTTTTCAAAAAATAGAAGCCGCCTATTCTTATGGTGCAGCCGGAAAAATATCGTGGCGTTTTTCTATGAAATATCCGATGCAAATGCTGAATACATCGCGATTATTTTTCATCCTGCTTCCATTTTATTATCTGATTACATTTCCATTCTGTTTATTGCTGAATTATATTGATACGCATAGCAGTCATAAAACAGGAACCGGATTGATTGTGAAAGCGTGGAAGTAGGTAGTGGGCAGTTTGCAGTCCTCAGTTGGCAGTCCTCAGTTGGCATTTGGCAGTCGCAGTTGGCAGTTGGCTGACGCAAAAGGCGGGGAATAGTCAGGGAAATTCTGATAGTAAATTTGCCGGCGTTACGACTTCAAATTGATTTTCTTTAATAAAACGAAGAATGGATTTATAACAATCAAGCCAGCCTTTGTCGGTATGATCAAAGAAATAATTATTATGCCACAGAATACTGATCAATGCATTTTCCTGATTCTTTTCCAAAAATTCAACTATTTCTTTCTTTGCATCGGTTGAATTTTTAAGATTATAAAATTTCAAAGTTGAATCCATGATGGTGAGCGGAACTTCAATAAACTGATATGCACGTTTTTCTTTCAGATCAAATGGCTGGTATGGCAAACCATAATTATTTCTGAATCCGATCATTTCTGCAAAACCCATGGACGTATCTATTTTTATTTTCCCGTTCTCCAATGCCTGAAACGTGTCGGGCAACATCAGTCGCAGATAATGATTTCTGTTTACCGGTTCTGCAAATTCACCAAGTCGTTTTAATTCTTCTGAAAAATTTAAGTTTGAAACTGCTTTATGCAATCCATTCGTAAAACCCCGTTCATGAATACGCTTCCTTTGAGCAACTATTTTTTTATCATCAATTGCATAATCTGCATTCTGAATTCTCCGGTTGCCCCGCCCCTGTTTTACCAGCCAGAAAAATGTGCTCTTCACATCATGCGCATCTTCGATATCCATGATCTTGTCGAGCAATAAATAATCCGGAGTGCGGAGATAATGATTTATGATTAACCGGAATAATGAACTGATCTTTCCATGCTTCAATAAATATTTTCCGTTATCGCCCAATGCGCCGTAAACCGAATCGATATCGTGCGAAAGAAAAAATTTTGTTTTGTGTGTCTTACGCTTTACAAGTGATTGGAGCTTTGGTGCCGTCTCATACAATACATCAAAATATTCAGATACAAGATTCTCTTCAACACAATTAAAATATTTTTGCAGGCTGAGATCGAAAGGAAAACGGTCGTACATATCCGGAACATAATCGATATATTCCTGCAAATAACTCAATAAATAAAAACAAGTGCTTAAATAATCCGGTTTGCCGGCAGCGGAATAATGCAAAGGTTCTTTTCTGAAATATGATTTAAATTCAAAATTCCGGCTTTGATATGTATTTCTGAAAAAATGCGAAACCTGAATATCACTCATGCCATGCTCCGCAATTAAAATATCCTCTCCTTCCTGAACAATTTCAAATTCAAAACCGATATATCTGCTGAATACTGAAATGGTCCATGCATATTCTGCATGTAATTCAGATTCGATTTTTATCCGGAGTTTCGGCATTTGAAAAAGGGAACACGGATTAAACGGATTAAACGGATTGAACTGATTTTTTATCAGCGATTATTTAACTTAATATCAAATTAAAATTTTATCTGTTTTTATCTGCTGGATCCGTTCAATCCGTGTTTTTACATTTATCTAAATATCAAATTTAATTCCCTGTGCAAGAGGAAGATTTGTTGAATAATTAATTGTATTTGTCTGCCTGCGCATATATGCTTTCCATGCATCGCTTCCGCTTTCGCGGCCGCCGCCTGTTTCTTTTTCGCCACCAAATGCACCACCTATCTCCGCACCGCTTGTCCCGATATTTGCATTTGCTATTCCACAGTCAGAACCTGCTGCACTTAAGAATTTTTCAACTTCAAGCAAATCCGAACTCATAATTGCAGAAGACAAACCCTGCGGCACATTATTGTGCAATTCAATTGCTTCATCCAGTGTTTTATATTGCATCACATATAAAATCGGTGCAAATGTTTCATGCTGCACAATTGCAAATTCATTTTTTGCTTCAATGATACATGGCTTCACATAACATCCGCTTTCATATCCCTCACCTGCACAAACACCACCTTCCACAATTATTTTTCCACCTTCATCTAATGCTTTTTGAATTGCTGCATTATAATCTTCCACTGCTTTTTTATCGATGAGCGGCCCGACATGATTATGCTGATCGAGAGGATTTCCGATGCGCAATTGAGCGTAGGCTTTTTTCAGTTTATTTATAAAATCAGAATAAATATTTTCATGAATAATCAATCTCCTTGTCGTTGTGCAACGCTGGCCTGCGGTACCAACGGCACCAAAAACAGCTGCCCGCATCGCGATATCCATATTTGCTTTATCTGAAATAATAATTGCATTGTTGCCGCCTAATTCCTGAATTACTCTGCCAAGTCTTTCACCTACAATACTTCCGATCCTTTTTCCAACCCTTGTTGAACCTGTAACGGAAATTAACGGCACTCTTTTATCTTTTGCCATTTCTTCACCAATTGCAGAATGCGAAACCATTAAACAGCTCACACCTTCAGGCACATTATTTTTTTCAAGGACATCTGCAATTAATTTTTGTGTTGCGATTGCACTCATCGGTACTTTGCTTGATGGTTTCCAGATGCATACATCACCACAAACAAATGCGAGTGCTGCGTTCCAGCTCCATACTGCAACCGGAAAATTAAATGCCGTGATGATGCCGCAAATTCCCAGCGGATGCCATTGTTCATACATTCTGTGCAACGGCCTTTCGCTGTGCATGGTTAAACCATACAGTTGTCGCGATAAGCCAACTGCAAAATCACATATATCGATCATTTCCTGCACTTCACCCATTCCCTCCTGCAAACTTTTACCCATTTCATAACTCACCAGTTTGCCGAGATCTTCCTTGTGAAGGCGCAGTTTCTCCCCGATCTGCCGCACCACTTCTCCCCGCTTCGGCGCCGGCCAGTTGCGCCAGATCTTAAATGCTTCCTGCGCTTTTTGTATGATCATTTCATATTCTTCCCGCGATGCCGATGTGCAGGTAGCGATCAATTCACCGTCAACGGGTGAATAGCTTTCTATCTTGTTTCCATCGCCTTTCAGCCAGTTCAAACCGGTTGAAACGCCCGAATTCATCTCTTCAATTCCCAAAGCTTTTAATTCCGCTTCGATCATATGTTTTTGTAAAGTATCCATTGTTAAAATTTATGGTGCAAAGTTACGGAAGTGCCGAGAGGATTTGAAGCAAATACCATTCTGCCCATGTCGAACTACCACCGGCTGTTCGCTCCAAGCCCGCCAAAAGCCTACCCGCAAAACCGGCAGCGGGGCTTTCGCTTCTATCCGGGCTAAAAATAAACGGCAGCGTTCCTGCACAGTACATATCATTATGCCGATGCAGAGCTTTTCATTCAATGATTCATTTTACTATAAATATTCTGCCACTGCAGGGAAATATTTATATGCAAATCATTATAGAATTTCAATATTTATTAAATTTGAAAGTAAAGATTATTATGTCTGCAAGATCAAAACAAATCGACCAATATATTCTAAAAGCGCAACCATTTGCGCAACCGGTTTTAAATCATTTCCGTGAGCTCGTTCATGCAGTTTGCCCCGATGTGGAAGAAAAAATGAAATGGAGTTTTCCGCATTTCGATTATAAAGGGCAAATGATGTGCAGCATGGCTTCCTTTAAACAACATTGTGCCATTGGCTTCTGGAAAGCAAGTTTAATTGATGAGAAATTGGTAGAGAAAGCAAAAACGGAAGAAGCAATGGGGCATATGGGGAAAATAACATCTTTGAAAGATCTCCCCTCCGATAAAAAATTAACTGCATGGATAAAAGCCGCAATGAAATTAAATGATGCGGGAATTATTGTGGCCAAACCAAAACCCACGGAAAAAATAAAAAAAGAATTAAAAGTTCCGGCTGCATTGCAGGCTGCATTAAATAAAAACAAAAAAGCGAAAGCGGTTTTTGAAAATTTCCCCTATTCACATAAAAAAGAATATATCCTGTGGATCGAAGAAGCAAAAACGGAAGCAACAAAAATGAAACGCATCGCCACAACCATCGAATGGGTGGCGGAAGGCAAGGACCGGAATTGGAAATACCGGTAACCCACGACATAACCCACGACATAACCCACGATTCAGCCCACGACATACCCCACGACGCAGCCCACGACTCAGCCCACAACTCAGCCCACGACTTCATTCGTGGGACATTCGCACCCACAATCTCAAATAACGGCTTCAGCCGTTTCACAAAACATAATTATGAAAAACATCTCCACGATAATCCGGCATTCATTATGCAATTCAAATATTCTTCTAAATCTTTATTTATGCCTTCAACAAAAACCGAAATAATAATATCCGTATTCATTTTATTAATTGTTTTTACCGGCTGCAAAAAAGAAGAGGAACCAACTCCTGTTGATGATACACGATCGTTTTATATGTCATTCACACCATTTCCCTATGAAATCAGTTTTGAAGCGGTGGACTGGACCTATGCACATATAGCAACAGATGCTGATATGATTACACATTCATTTGACGAGGGCATTCCCTGGGTGCAGGCATTGGCTGATGACGCCTTCAGCGCACATATTATGGATGACTGGACCTACCGGAAAAATAATATCCCGGCCGGGCATAAAATATTTATTCAGCAATCATGCGAAACATTTGAACGGGATGGACTTGCATTAATAAGAGATACCGCCGACAATCAGCCATTAACAGCACCCTGGGATACAATCCATTTTAATCACCCTGATGTAAAAACAGCTTACTTAAATTATTGCAAACGCATGATCGATTTTTTTCAGCCGGATTATTTTAATTTCAGTATAGAAGGAAATATTTTATGCTCATTTAACCCGGCAATCTGGGCCGACTACAAAGAATTTCATGCATTCATTTATACGGAATTAAAATCACTTTATCCGGATCTCACGATTTTATTTTCATTCCAATGTTCCTTTTTACTGGATGGCCAGATCGATGGAATTGATTATGCGGCACAACACCAGGCAGTAGCCGATCTCCTGCCCTATACCGATGTATTCGGTATTTCGATTTACCCCTATGCAACATCCCTGCTCACGAATTTAATTCCCGAAGATATGATCGATGACCTAGCCGAAATGGCCGGAACAAAACCAATGGCAATGACGGAAACAGGTTATATTTCAAAAACGCTCGAATTAACCGACCCGCTCATTACGATTCCGTCCGATGAAGAAAAACAAAACAATTATGTTTCATTTATTCTCGAAGAAGCGAACCAGCACAATTTCCTTTTTGTAAATAATTTTATTTTGCGGGATTACGATAAATTATGGGAGCAGATTGGTGGTGTGGCAGATATTTCTGCTTTGTGGCGCAATACAGGATTATACGATTCTGCAGGAATTGAAAAACCGGCATTGGCAACATGGAAATCGTATCTCAATAAAACCCGCGAATAATTACAACCCACGATTTTAATCAAATCAATACCGAATGGATTTAAACCCAATCAAAGATGCAAACCGAAATTAAAATACACGAATATCAACCAGAATACGCCAGGGCATTTTATGAATTGAATGAAGCATGGATCAGTAAATATTTTTTCATGGAACCATCAGATCATGCATATTTAAATCATCCGCAGGAAAAAATTATTGATCATGGCGGGTATATTCTGTTTGCAGAATTGGAAAATAAAATTGTCGGCTGCTGTGCATTGATCAATTTCGGTGACGGAATATATGAATTATCAAAAATGGCGGTCGATCCGTCGGCTCAGGGAAAACATATCGGGAAATTATTGGGTGAGGCAATTCTGCAGAAAGCAAGATCCATCGGCGCAAAAAAAGTATTTCTCAACAGCAATACAATCCTTGAAACAGCGATCAATTTATATCGCAAACTTGGTTTCGTGGAGGTGCCGCTTGATACAGGAACGTATCAGAGAAGTAATATTCAGATGGAAATTGAAATTAGCTACTAGCCGCTAGCTTCTAGCCTCTAGCGGCCAGCAGCCAGAGGCAAGCAGCCAGCAGCTTTTAAAACTCCAGCTTCCGCATCAGTTCAAAAACATTCAGCACATTTAAATTCATCATAAATGTGATTTTATCTGCATATTTTGTTCCGTCGGGAAATTGTTCATCCAGTTGTGCACTCATAAATAAAGGAAAATATAATTCAAGAATATCGTTCGGAATTCTTACCATGATACCACCGTCATATTGAAATGCATCCGTTGTACTTTCTGAAACTGATTTGCCGAGATAGCCAAGATCTGCAAAGAAAGCAACCGGCGTTTTTGGAACAGGCAGTTCAAAATTTGCTGCAGTTAAGAAAACATCTGCTGTAAAATCGCCGGAAAATGCAGGCACTTTAAAAAATCCGTCCTGTGTAAATATCTGGCGTGATTTTAATCCTTCATTATTATTTCTTCCCAAAAACATCTGATCGTAAGCATAATCATAAGCGCTGCTGCCGCCTGCAAGTGTAAATCCATATTCCGCCACATCGGGTTGTCTGATCCATACACCGGCAAATAATCTGATATCCAAACCGGATTTACTTTTCGGGTAATTGACCTTGATTTGAAAATCGGAATATAATTTCATAAAACCGGTAACATTTTGCAGACTGATATTCAGATCATGCGGATAAAGCAATTTATTATTTTTCAAGTGATACGCAATTTCATAAATGCTGTAATTGCCGTTCATTGGAATAATCTGACCGATATCGTCGAACGAATAAGATGCAATACTTTCATTTATATGAACATAACGCAATACAAACGACTGGCTCACTTTTGACGCAAAAGGTTTTTTCTTCAGATCCAATTCTGCTTTTGTTTCAAGTTTTGTGAATTGAAATAATGTGTCAAGAGCATCTTCAGTTGTTGTGACGCTCAATTCATCAGCAGTATATCTTTTGAAATTTTCAGAAATGCGTATTCTCCTGAAAAATCCATCATCAGGATACAAATTCAATCCTGCACTACCCTGGCCATTCAGTGATTTTGCAGTAAATGAATAAAGAGGCGCCAACACATATTCAAATACGGGTTCCGGAACAGTCGAATTCCAGACTCCGATGCCGGCCATCCCGTGATCATTGTCGTTCCAGGCAACCAGCGGTAAATAATAAATATTTGTTTTATCAGGATTATCCGCAGCGAAAAACGGGCTGATCTTTAATGGTTCAATCGTCTTAAATAATCCTGATGTTTTAATTGTATTATTTTCCCTGTTTGGTTCAGGAATTGTTTTTTGTGCATCAATTTTTAAATGCGTTACATGCCAGTCGCTTTTATAATTAAGATAAATCGTCTGGCTTCCGGTAAATCCGCGATACCAGTCTCTTCTCAAAACACTGTCGCCGTCCATCAATGCAATGGAAAACGATGCCGGTATATCCGACAAATTTTTTATATCAACTGCCATTGCCGTTTTTCCTTTCTGCAATTTTGAAATTTTATAATCCGGCCCGCGATCTTCTTTTATCAATTTATCGAAGAACCATCCGAAATCTTCACCGGTTTCTTTTTGAAATTGCACCTGCAGGTCTTCCGGTTGCGGATGTTTGAATTTCCAGTCGCGATAAAATTTATGCATCACTTTATCAAACTGATCTCTTCCTAAAACATCTTCCAGATATCTGAAATCATAACCCGTTTGCGCATATACAATTAAACCATAATTCAATGCAGTATATCTTGTTGCATTTAATTGTACCGGTTGTGCTTTATTCTGATATGCAATTGTTGAATTGATCGCATACAACATATCATCAGGTCTACCGCTTTCAACTCCCAGCGCTTTTCCTGCAACAGAAGGAATTCCGAATAATGTTCTGTTTTCATAATAGGTATCCATGTACCGGTTTTCATAATAGGTATTTATTCCTTCATCCATCCAGGGATACGACCTTTCATTAAATCCAAGAATACCATATAACCAATTATGACCTACTTCATGTGTAATTACATTGTCGAGGCTTTGTGCATCATATTCCCCTGTTAAAACCGTAATTGTAGGATATTCCATTCCGCCGGCACCTTCCACTTCAAGCGAGCCGTCAACTGCCTGCGCAACATTCCATGGATACTCACCTAAATGTTCTGAATAAAATAATACGGAGCGATTTACATAATCGCATGCTTTATGCCATTGGCTCGCATGTTTATTTGTGAAATACACATAAGTTGTAACAACTCTTTCACTTTCGGGTAGTGTGACAGAACTTTTCGCAACATGAAATCTTTTATCTGCAAACCATGCAAAATCATGTGCATTTTCAATTTTATATTCCAGTGTTTTTGTTGTTGGTGATGAAGGAGGAAAATCAAGATCAGCAGCAACATAACTTGCAGATCTTCCATCGTCAGATAATTTCTGCAGAAAATCAATTTCAGATTGATTTTGCAGATCACCACTTGCACCCACAACATAATTATCGGGTAACGTAATGAATACATCAAAATTTCCGAACTCACTGTAAAATTCTCCCTGATCTAAATACGGGATCGGATGCCATCCGGTTAAATCATACACTGCCGGTTTGGGATACCATTGTGTGATCTGATATAATTGACCGGTATGCCCCATGCGTGAAAAACATTTCGGGATCTTTACATGAAATGGTGTTGTAATATTTATTGTTTCACCTGTTTTTAAAGGTTTATTTAAAATGAGTTTTGCAATATCAATTTCTTTGGGATCAATTTCAAGTGTTGCCGATATGCCGTCAACTTTAAAATCAAGCTGATCGATATATCCTTTGTCTTCTTCTTTCGAAGCGTAAAAATCTATACTTCCTGATTCCAGTTTTTGTTTTGCAAATGCGGTCTGATTATTCTTATAAGCATTCGGCCATAAATGGATAAAAATAAAATTCAGTTCGTCGGGAGAATTGTTTGTGTATTGCATCGAAATATCTCCCTGCAAACTATGGTGCACATCATCGAGTGTAACATGAATTACGTAATCAACATTTTGCTGCCAATAACTTACAGACTGGGCAAACGTATAAGGCAGTAAATTGACGGTCAATATCAGTAAGAGGAGCAACCTTTTGCTATACATCGTTGAAATTTTGGGTTAAAGATAGGTATTGAATTATTTCAGTTAAAAATGCATTGATTGGTTATCAGGAAACGATACAATACAGGCAAAACTGCAGGGGTTCATTGCAGGTTTCGGAGCAGGGCTTCGAAGGTTTTACACAAACTCTTTTCACACTAAACTATCTTTGCTATGATGAATGAAGATTATCACGACAGGGAAAACACAGACATTGCGGGGTTGATTGAGTTATTTGAACGTTGCCTTGCTGCAAATGAGCAGCATTATTTTGACGAAGACACACTTGAACAGATCCTTGAATATTACGAGATCCGCAGCGCAAGCGAGAAAGCTGAGGCTGTGATCGATTATGCCATCAACCAAAACCCCTATTCTTCAGAATTTCTGATCCGGAAAGCCGAGTATCTGCTCAACCGGAAAAAATACAAGCTTGCCCTCGAATTTCTGGATAAAGCCACTTTGTTTGATTCCGGGGAAGTTGATGTGTTTCTCATCCGCTCGGATATTTATGTGGAGATGAACGAGATCGAAAAAGCGATAGAAACCCTGAATACTGCTCTCGAACATGCCGATCCGGAAGAAAAAGACCTGATCTATGCCGAACTGAGTGATATCTATGAAATGCGGGAAGATTTTACTTCCTCTTTTGAATGTCTTGTTAAAGCCCTTGAAATAAACCCCGCCAGCGAGGATGCACTGCATAAGCTGGCGCATATCGTCGACATGACCGACCGGTTCGACGAAAGTGTTGAACTCCACAAATCAATTTTGGAAAAAGAACCATACAGCTGGCTTGCATGGTATAATCTCGGCCGGGCATATATGGGTTTGAATTTATATGAAAGGGCCATCGAGTCATTTGAATTTGTGATGGCGATACAGGAAGATTTTGATCTTGTTTACCGCGATGCCGCAGATGTGTATTACCGGATTGAAAATTTTTCGAAAGCAATTGAAATGTTTGAAACGGCGCAGGAAAAATCGGGCGGATTTGAAGATTATAGTTTTCGTATCGGATTATGTTTTGAACGCAAAGAAGAATTTAAGGCGAGCAGGTATCATTACCGGAAAGCAACAAGAAAAGATCCTTATTTTCATGAAGCATATTTCCGCATCGGTGAAACATACCGGATGGAAGACAGATTTGAAGCTGCGCTGGTAAATTATAAAAAAGCTTTGAAATACGACGAGTCGAATGAAGATTATATCTGCACGATCGTAAGTATTTATAAAATGCTCGACCGCGATGATGAGGTAATTAATTATCTGAACTGGCTGGTAAATGTGCGCCCTGATATTTTAAGTTATTGGCTCGACCTCATCATTTATTTACTGGATGTGGAACGCTATACCGAAGCACTTGAAATTTGCGGCGAGGCAATCAACCGCAGCGGACATTTTCCGGAATATTTCTATCTGCAAAGTGCTGCATTATTTTACAGCGGAAAAGAAAAAGAATCTTTATCAATTCTTGAACACGCCCTCAATATTGACTACGGGCGCCATATGATCCTGTATGAAATATGCAAAGATTTTGTCAGCCGTCCGAAAGTGCAGGATGTAATTAATTTATATCAGAAGAATTAGTAGTGAGTTGTGGGTATTGAGTATTGAGATGGGTTGCGATTTGTATTCCTTCCTTGTTATTTTTGTACATGCTTTCCATCAGTTTTGATCCTTTTCCGGAAATTCAAACCGAACGATTATTTCTCCGTCAGATAACAAATGATGATGCACAGGATGTTTTTGCGTTGCGATCGGATGAAAAAGTAATGGAATATATCGACAGGCCAAGGGCAACAACCATAGATGATGCAATTGCTTTGATTGAAAAAATCAATAAAGCGATTTCAGAAAATGAAGGCATTAATTGGGGCATTACATTGAAAGGCGATAAAACAGTGATCGGCATGATCAGCTATCACAGGATAGAAAAAGAAAATTACCGCGGAGAAATTGGTTATTTACTACGGCCCGATCAGCACAGAAAAGGGATCATGCAGGAAGCAATTTCAGCTGTGATTGATTTTGGATTTGATCAATTGCATTTTCATTCCATCGAAGCGAAAATTAATCCTGGTAACAATGCTTCCAGGCAAATTCTCGAAAAAAACGGTTTTGTGAAAGAAGCTTATTTCAAAGAAAATTTTTATTGGGACGGAAAATTTCTTGATACAGCGGTGTATTCTCTTTTGTCCCCAAAGAAATCAACCATTTGAACCTGACATGATTTTCAATGGAAGACTCTTGATTATAAATTCCGGTCATTTCTTTTAATACCAGTCGTTACAGCCCAACATACCATCCTTTTCCACTATTTTTGCCTCCATATCAATCCTTCACGAAATGAATTTTACCCTGAGTAATCTCCCTGAACGCAATATGAAGCCCCGCACACACGGCATTACAATGGTAATGGACAAGGGTTTAAGCGTTCGGGAAGCGGAGGACATGCTTTCGGTTTCCGAACCGTATATCGACCTGATCAAACTCGGCTTCGGCACCGCATTCGTTACGCCGCATATTGAAAATAAAATTGCAGTGTACAAAAATGCCGGTATTGCCACTTATTTCGGCGGTACTTTATTCGAAGCATTTGTAGCTCGCAATCAATTTGAAGATTATCTCCGGTTGCTGGAAAAATATAAAATCGAATGTGCTGAAGTAAGCGACGGTTCCATTGAATTAAATCACGATGAAAAATGCAATTATATCCGCACGCTTTCAAAACATGTTACGGTATTAAGTGAAGTTGGTTCGAAAGATGAAAATAAAATGCTTGCTCCTTATAAATGGATCGAGCTGATGAAAAAAGAAATTGAAGCGGGCAGCGATAAAGTGATCGCCGAAGCACGTGAAAGCGGCACAGTCGGAATTTATCACAGCAAAGGTGAAGTGCGCAGCGATCTTATCGACGAAATTCTGACACAGGTGCCGGAAGAAAAAATTATCTGGGAAGCACCGCTGAAAGCACAACAGGTATATTTTATTAAATTGCTCGGTGCAAATGCAAACCTTGGAAATATTCCGCCGAATGAAGTGATACCACTCGAAACATTGCGCCTTGGATTGCGTGGTGATACCTTCCACCATTTTCTGAAATAATTCCTACACTAAAACATTTTCATGGATTTTATTCATCAGTTTATTGATACGTTCTTAAAGCTGGATTACGAAACAGCCAATAATTATATTCATCAGTACGGCAATGCAATTTATGTAGTACTGTTCCTCATTATTTTTATTGAAACCGGTGTTGTTATCTGGCCCTGGTTGCCGGGTGATTCATTATTATTTCTTGCAGGCACATTTGCTGCCATCGGATCATTAAATATCTTTCTCTTCATCCTTGTATGTTTTGTTGCGGCCATACTCGGCAATTCTTCCAATTACCTGATAGGGCGCTACTTTGGCGACCGTGCATTGAATATAAAATTCAGGGGTAAGGTGCTCATTAAAAAAGAATATCTCGATAAAACACATGCATTCTATGAAAAGTACGGGCCGAATACGTTGATCATCACACGTTTTGTTCCCATCATCCGCACAATATCGCCGTTTGTTGCCGGTGTTGCAAAAATGACCTATACAAAATTCACAACCTATAATATCATCGGTGCACTCCTCTGGGTTCCGGTAATGACATTGCTTGGGTATTTATTCGGAAATAATGCATTTGTGAAAGAACATTTTGAGATGGTGGCACTTGGAATTATTTTTATTTCAATTCTTCCGATACTTTATGGTCTCATCAAACTGCGCTTGTCGCGATCAAAAAAATGAAACGCTACGGCCTCATCGGATATCCGTTATCTCATTCATTTTCTGAAAAATATTTTTCCGAAAAATTTCAGCGTGAAGAAATTGAAGATTGCACCTATGAATTATTCCCGCTCGAAAATATTGAAGATGTGCGCTTATTGTTTGAGGTAAACAAAGATCTGCATGGCTTGAATGTAACGATCCCTTATAAAGAAACTGTAATTCAATATCTCGACGATCTGGATGAAACTGCTGAAAAGATCGGAGCAGTGAATTGCATTAAAATAGATGAGATTCAAAAAACCGGATACAATACCGATCATGCAGGTTTCCGCGATTCAATCAAACACCTGCTGAAAAAACATCATAAAAAAGCATTGATACTCGGAACCGGAGGTTCTTCAAAAGCAATTGCATTTGCATTGAAAGAATTAGGATTGGAATTTAAATATGTATCACGTGCAAAAAAGGAAAACCAGTTTATCTATTCCGATCTCGATAAATCAATTCTGGATGAATATCCGGTAATAATTAATTGCTCTCCTGCCGGTATGTTTCCGGATTTGCATTCCTGCCCGCAGATCCCCTATCAATTTCTTTCAAAGCAAAATTTATTATTCGACCTGATCTACAATCCCGAGAAAACAATTTTTATGGAGAAAGGACAGGAAAAAGGCGCTGTTGTAAAAAATGGTTTGGAGATGTTGCGCCTGCAGGCTGAATATGCGTGGGAAATCTGGAACAAGGCGGAAGAAAACCGCCGGGCCTCTTATTCTTAAATCACCTTTTATTTTTCTGATCAAAATAACATTTGGTCGTATTGATCTTGCGCTGGAATTCCATATGGTAGGTGAAGGTGAGTAATCCGCCAAAAACGTAGGTATCGTTATTATTCGGGTCGCCCCTGCCGCCTTCAGGTTCAATCAGGTCCGGACGGCTGCCATCTGATGGATTGGAAAGTGTGGCGGCCATTAAAGCTGTTTCAAGATCGTAATGGAGATAATAATAATCCGGGTTCGGGTAATATTTGCTTACATCGTCGATATAATCGGTAGTGGTAAAACGGCAAGCTGCTTCAAAACCAACTACCCAGTTTTTATAGGTCAGCACCCTGAATCCCCCGCCGAGTGGGAAACACATTGCAATATGGGAATATTTCTGTCTGTCCGGATATTCCGGCAATCCCTGGCCTTCAGTTCCCAGTGGTTGCAGATTCACCCATTTTCCATCATATTTAGCCTGCGGATTGAAATAAAATGCACCGATGCCTCCGAAAATATAGGGTGTCCAGCGTTTTTTCTTGATACCGGTAAATCTGTTGAGGCTTAATTCCAGCATTCCGGAGGTTTCAACAATCGGAGAACGGAAGTTCAGGTTGCGGTAATTTCTGAATTCATTATCGCTCAGCGCATCGTTTCCGCGAAGAACAGAAGCATATAAATTAAAACGGAAAGCAGTTCTCGGAATGATTTCCTGCCTGAATACAAAACCCAAAGCGGGGCGGGTAACTTCCGGGTCGATATCCCAAAAGAAAGGACGGCCGATCTGGTCGGAACCACCTAAATCCCCTAAAAAACTTGAAAACCCGAGGTTTGCTCCAAACTCTCTCGATAATACCACCGGTTGCCCATATGCCGACACTGTTCCCGCAAGAAACAGCGAAATCGCAGTAAATCGACTGAATAGAAAATTACTAAGCATGTGGTTCGTTATATAAGGGCGATACGAAAATCTTACTTTTTTTAACAATAACAAAATGCAAAGGTCAATCGGTTAAATTAAATTTTCGTTTCAGCGGTTTTGGTAAAACGAAACTACATTCAGAAATATTTCATTTATTGCAGCTTCGCTTAGCTCATGAAAGAGCGGTAAGCGAATGATCGTTTCCGAAAACCGGACAGAATTAGGTAATAACCTGTCATTATGAGCTGCATTGTAAAAGGGGGAAAGGTGCAGGGGCAGATAGTGTGAGACTGCAATTATATTGCGGCCCTTCAGATAATTAATCAGCTCGTCACGCTCTCCGGAGTTTTTGCATTGGAGATAAAATATATGATGATTATGGCCGGCATCATGCGGAATTGCGGGTAAGGAAAACCAATCATGCGGTGGCAAATTACTGAAAACTGCGGCGTATAAATTCCAGAGCTCTGCCCTGCGGATTGAAATATTCTCAAACTGTTCAAGCTGACCGAATAAAAATGCAGCGGTTATTTCCGAGGGCAGATAGGAAGATCCGATATCAATCCATTCGTATTTTGAAATTTCGTTTCTGAAATAGGCTGCACGGTTTGTGCCTTTTTCCCAGATCACCTCTGCACGCTGATCAAATCGTTTATCATTTATTACAAGCATCCCTCCTTCACCGGAAATAATATTTTTCGTTTCATGAAATGAAAAGGCTGCGAAATGACCGAAACTTCCAAGTGGTTTTTCTCTATGGTACGATCCGATGCTATGCGCAGCATCTTCAACAATAAATATTTCCCTTCCGTATTGATTTGAATATTTTTTTGCGAGCTCTGCTATTTTTTCCATATCGCAGGCAACACCACCATAATGCAAAACAACAATTGCCTTTGTTTTTGGAGAAATTAATTCTTCAATTGAATCGGCATCCATATTCGGATGATCATTTTTTGTATCTGCAAAAACAATTTTTGCACCACGCAAAACAAATGCATTTGCTGTTGAAACAAATGTGAACGATGGTACGATCACTTCATCACCCTGCTTGATATCACATAATATTGCTGCCATTTCAAGCGCATCCGTGCAGGAATTTGTGAGCAATACCTTATGAAACCCGAATCTTTCTTCAAAAAACTTTTGACAAAGCTGCGTGAAATTTCCGTTGCCCGAAATTTTGCCGCTTTCAACAGCCTGCCTGATATAAGTAAGTTCGTTACCGGCGAGGAAAGGTTTGTTGAATGGGATCATGCGGCCGGATGTTTTTTCAGTTCTGAAATTACATAATTCTGCGCATCTGATTTCTGTCGCCGGGAGAAAATTAATTGTGAAAATAAAATTCTGAACGCAAGCTGAAATGCTTTTTGAAAATTGTAGGAAGATTTTCTTTTACCGCCGGGAGAAAATGTTACAGGAAGATATTTCACACGGCGTGCAGATTTACGCACCGCGACCGGAAGTATAAAATAATTTTCACGCAGGGATAATGCATCGCGGATAATTTTACTTTTATACACGCCAAAATTTGTTGTATTAAAACGGAAACGAAAACCTGTGAGGACGGAAAGTGAAAAATAAAATAATGCCGAATAAATTCTTTTCAGAAAGGGCTGCCAGCTTTTATTACGCAAGGCAAAAACGGCATCGGTTTTTTCATCGGTATGTTCCAGTAAATTTTTTATTTCTTCGGGAGGGTCCTGCAGATCGCAATCCATTACGACAATGAAATCGCCGCTGCAATTTTCAAGACCGGCTAAAATGGCGGGATGTTGTCCGTAATTTTTAGTTAATCGTATACCTGTGAGTGTATGATCTTTTTCACATAAATCAGAAATTATTTTCCATGAATTATCCGGACTACCGTCTTCCACTAAAATAATTTCATAATTGATTTTCAATTCCCGCAGTGAAATATGAATTCTTTCAACAAGCTCTTCTATTACCAATTCGCCATAATATACCGGGCTAATAATTGATATCAACTTGTTTTCGGAAAACATTATTTAATGTTGCTTAAACCCGGATCGCAAAACCCTGATTCTTGGTTCTTGGCTCCTGACTCCGCTCAAGCTTTCGCCGTAGGTCCGAAATTCATCGGAATACCGCCGAATCCTTCATTATCTTTTATATCGCCGTGCGCAACTTCATATTTCGCAATATTATCGGCAAGTGCTTTTAATAATCGTTTGGCATGCTGCGGTGTCATTAAAATTCTGGATTTCACTTTTGCTTTCGGCACACCGGGCATTACCCTGATAAAATCAAATACAAATTCGGCATTCGAATGGGTAATGATGGCAAGATTGGAGTAAATACCATCTGCAATCTCTTCAGACAGTTCGATGTTCAACTGATTTTTCTCTTTCTGATCGCTCATACAATAATATTTTTATTTCAAAGTTACCTGAAATTGGCTCCATTTTGCAACTTCGTATTAAATTCCTTCGATGAAACCCTGCCATGGATATATTTTATTGTTTTGCCTGACAGTTTCTGCAATCCATTTTTCCTCCTGTAAAAATCAGGAAGCAAAGGCTGAAAATAATTCCACCGGCGATACGGCGATGGTGATCAAAAAAGTTTTTCACACGCTTACAATTGATACAAGCCGCATCACAAAATTTCTGAAAGATTATCCGCTGTTCGGATTTCACGGCACTGAGATCCGTTCATTTTATCAAAACCGAGATCAGCAATCAGCCTGGTTCAACGATTACGGAATTGTGGAACAGGGTGGTTTTTTTATGAACCTCCTCGATCATTTTGGTGACGAAGGAATAAAAGATTCTGTTATTTATTATTCCAGATTGAAAACGGTTTACAATCAGATCAATTCGCCGAATTATTCCTATTCTGGCGCCGACAGCCTGACGACCGAATTTGAATTAATGCTCACTGCGGAATTTTTTGTCTATGCGCAGCGTGTTTGGTACGGATTAAGTGAAAAGACAACAAAAGAACTCGACTGGTATATCACGAGAAAAACGGTTCCTTCTGTTTCCATTCTCGATTCGATTTTGACCGGCGGAAAAAATTCATTTACTGCTTACGAGCCGATCTACCCGCAATATAATCTGCTGAAAAATTATTTGAAAAAATATAAAGCGCTTGAAGATATGCCCTGGGATTCACTCAAATTACCCGCGGCTATGAAATCATTAAAACACGGTGATTCGGCAGATGTGATCATTAAAATGAAAGAGCGGTTATTTTTATTGGGAGACCTGGATGTAAACGATTCGACATTTCTTTTTGACGATGCCTTTTCCGATGGCGTTAAAAAATTTCAGTCGCGGCACGGGCTTACAAGTGATGGTGTTGCCGGCGGAAAGTTTTTTGCGGAATTAAATTATTCACCCGCAGAGAGAATTAAACAGATTGAAATAAATATGGAGCGTTGCCGCTGGATCCCGAATGATCCGGAAGGAGATTATATCATCGTGAATATTCCGGAATACACCATGCATATTTTTGCGGATGATACACTTGCATGGGATCAGAAAGTGGTAGTTGGAAAAACATCAACCGGCACAACAATTTTCAATGATGAACTGGAATATATTGTATTCAGTCCGTATTGGATACCGCCGCCGAGTATTTTAAATAATGAAATTTTACCTTCCTTAAAAAAGAATTCCGGTTATTTAAAAAAGGAAAACATGGAAGCATTTGATGCATCGGGAAAAACAATTGATGTTTCGGGTGTCGACTGGAATAAATACACAACGATGCCATATCGCATTCGTCAAAAACCCGGGGGCAGCAATTCACTCGGCTGGGTGAAATTTATTTTTCCGAATGAACATAATATTTATTTTCACGATACACCTTCACGGGATTTATTTTCAAAAGAATCCAGAAATTTCAGTCATGGATGTATTCGTGTTGCCGAGCCAAAAAGATTTGCAGAATATTTATTGCGGAATGATTCGACCTATACGACAAAGAAAATTGATTCGCTTTATTATCTCGGAAGAGAAACCTATGTAAAACTGCAGGAAAAAATTCCGGTATATATTGTTTATTTCACTGCATGGGTGGATGGAAACGGACAGCTCAATTTCAGAAAAGATATTTACGGGCATGATGCGAAGCTTGGGAAGACGTTATTTGGAGAAATATCGAATAACGAACAAGGAATATAGAATGTTGAAGGGGCTGACGCGAGAAAAAATTTCCCACAAAGGCACAAAGGAATTTTATAGCAGGAATTGGCTGACGCGAGAAAAAATTTCCCACAAAGGCACAAAGGAATTTTATTGCGGGAATTGGCTGACGCGAGAAAAAATTTCTCACAAAGGCACAAAGGAATTTTATAGCAGGAATTGGCTGACGCGAGAAAAAATTTCCCACAATGGCACAAAGGAATTTTATTGCTGGAATTGGCTGACACGAGAAAAAATTTCCCACAATGGCACAAAGCAATTTTATTGCAGGAATTGGCTGACGCGAGATTGAAAAATTACAGGGAGGCTTAGTTAGACCCTCTTCCTGTTCCCGCCTGCTGCCGCATATGGCCCGAGCGTCGGCGGGCAGGCGGGGATAAGAGATGGGTCTAAAAATTATTCCTTCACAAAATTAAACACCGCCTGATTTTCAGTCGATATAATCTTCAATAAATAAATACCTGCCGGAAGATTTTGAATATTGATTGTGAGATGTGCTGTTAATTTATCCGAATAAATATTTTCGCCGGCGATATTTACAATTTGAATTTCGCTGGTTTCATTTCCGGAATAATCAATTTGGAGAATATCATTTGCCGGATTTGGATAGATTTTAATTTCATTCAATAAATTATTTTCAATTGCCAGGCCTTCATCAATTAATTCATTGCAATTGTCATCCAGCCCATTTAAAGTTTCTTCAGCACCGGGGTAGACGGCAGGATTGGTATCGTCGCAATCGAGGTTATTTGAAACATAACCTTCCATTTCAAGCATACAGGTAATAATAAAAATTTGATTATCACCATAGCCGTCATCGTCGGCATCAATAAATAATGTTTGAACAGGTAACCCTTCATCAATTTCCAGATTGCAATTATCATCAATGTCATTACAAATTTCATTTGTAACAGGGTTGATCAAAATATCAGCATCATTGCAATCGAGATAGTTGCTTACATATCCTGCAGGCGCAATTATTTCACAGAAATATGCAGCATTTAATGAATCACCGAATAAGTCGCCATCCATATCTGCAAAAAATAATTTCAATTCATGAATTAAATAATTTGCATCATTACAATCAGAACTATCTGTTACATATCCGGCTGGCGGCGAATCCTGACATGAAATAATTGAAACATCAATATCTCCAAATCCATCTGAATCTGCATCAGCATAATATGTGAATTCCGGCAATCCATCGTCAATTAATCCATTGCAGTTATCATCAATTAAATTACATAATTCAGTTGCACCCGGATAAATTGTTTCTCCATAATCAATTAAGTCATTACAATCAATATTATTCGCAACATACCCCAAGGGAGGAATATCATTGCAAATACTCATAGTTGAATCATTCCATCCAAAACCATCAGCATCTGAATCTTTATAATAAGTGGTAAAATGACATTCTCTTGAAAGTTTTACGATCCAGTAATCTATTTTGGGTCCATATCCCGCATCAATATAATTTTCAGATTTGTCTACTGAAGCGGGGCTGTTTGAATAGCCGATCAATGCTACACTGCTGTCGGCATTTACTTCAATATTCATAAGATAATCAGCACCCCAGCCTCCGATTGTATTTTGCCAGATGATATGTCCAATGCTATCGAGTTTCAAAACCCAATAATCATATCCACCATAATTCGGTTCTGTTTTATCACCGCTGAACCCTCCGGTGGTCATTCCGCCAATAATAAATCCATTATCTTTTGCCAGATGAATCGCCGTTAATTGATCCTGTTCTTCAGTGCCGATTGTATTTTGCCATTCGATATTTCCATCTGCACTGAGTTTGATGATCCAAAAATCTGAGTAACCCGTTTCTCCTACAATTGTTTCTGTTTTATCACCTGAAATTTCTGATGAACTACTTCCGCCAATAAGAAATCCGCCATCGTTTGTTTGTACAACGCTACCATTATTTTCAAACCCGGATCCGCCGATATCGTTTTGCCATTCAATATTGCCGGCACTATCGAGTTTAACGACCCATAAATCATAACCGCCAACACTGTTTTCATTTTTATCACCGGAAATATCTGAAACTGATGTTCCGGTTATGAGCGAACCTCCGTCATTTGTTAAAGTCAAACCGCTGAAAAAATCTTCGTTCCCGCCACCGATTGTATTTTGCCAAATTATATTCCCCAATTCGTCAAGTTTAACTACCCAGTAATCCATGCCACCAAGACAATTTTCTACTTTATCATATGAGGCAGAAGAATTTGAATAACCTCCTGCAAGATATCCGCCATCGGCAGTTTGTCTGATTGTTACGAACCGATCATCACCATATCCACCGATTGTATTTTGCCATTCAATATTTCCGAGACTATCTAATTTAATAATCCAATAATCACCATAAAAAATAAGACCACCGTAACAAGGTTCTGTTTTGTCTCCTGATATTCCGGATTTTGAAGATATCCCGACAATATAACCGCCATCAATTGTTTGTTGAGCATCGCCACCATAACCAAAAGGGCCGTCATCACCCGTTCCACCGATTGTTTTTTGCCATTCGATAATACCCGATGCATCGAGTTTGAGCACCCAGATATCAAATGTTCCGCCGATATTGTTTGCAGTTTTATCTCCTGATAAATTTGAATTTGAAGTGCCTGCAATAAAATAGCCGCCATCTGTTGTTTGACGAATCACATATCCGTAATCATCACTCCCTCCACCGATTGTATTTTCCCAATTAATTTCAGGTGCCTGAGAAAGCAGTATAACGGAATGAAATAAAAACAAATAAAATATGCAGTATTTATTTTTCATGGTTTCGGTGCACTAAGATAAGAATTTTAAATGCATTTTGAATTTGCGAATTCAAATCTCCCCAATAAAAAAACCCCTCACAAATCTGTGAAGGGTTTGTATTTTATTTTTTGTCCTGATCGGAATTAATCTCTCGCAAACGCATCAGCTAATTTGCTAATCAGCTAATCTGCTAATCAATCACTCTGCTTCGATCAAACGTTTTTTCTTGCTCGTCATTTCTTCCACTTCTTCTTTTGAACCAACGATAATGTCGAGGAATCTGCGTTGTCCCGTTCCGGCAGGAATCTGATGTCCTACAATTACGTTTTCTTTTAATCCCTGTAATAAATCTGTTTTTGCAGAAATTGCAGCTGAGCTCAACACTTTTGTTGTTTCCTGGAACGATGCAGCAGAAATCCAGCTTTGTGTTCCGAGTGATGCACGTGTGATACCGAGCAACAATGGTGTTGCAGTGGCAGCGACGGCGTCGCGGAATTCAATTGGTTTTTTATCTGCACGTTTCAGTGAAGAATTTTCTTCGCGTATCTGACGCAATGTTACGATCTGACCAGGTTTATATCTGATCGAATCGCCACCATCGGTAATTACTTTTTTGTCAAAGATCCTGTCATTCTCTTCAAGGAAATCGAGTTTATCGATCGGCTGATCTTCAAGGAATCTTGTATCACCCGGATCGGTAATCGTCATCTTGCGCATCATCTGGCGAACGATCACTTCAATATGTTTGTCGTTGATCTTCACACCCTGCAAACGATATACTTCCTGAATTTCATTCACGATATATTCCTGAACAGCATAAGGCCCTTTAATCGCAAGAATATCACTCGGTGTAATTGCACCATCGGATAAAGGCATACCTGCATAAACATAATCGTTTTCCTGAACGAGAATTTGTTTTGAAAGCGGAACGAGATATTTTTTGCGTTCACCATCACGGCTTTCAATTTCGATCTCGCGGTTACCACGTTTAATTTTTCCGAAACTTACAACACCATCAATTTCTGCAACAACTGCAGGATTGGATGGATTACGTGCTTCGAATAATTCTGTTACACGTGGAAGACCACCCGTAATATCTCTTACTTTACCAAGTGCTCTCGGAATTTTCGCAATTGTTTGTCCGGACTTCACTTCGTTTCCTTCTTCAATAATAATGTGCGACCCAACCGGGAGGTTATAAGATTTTACATCATTACCTTTTTTGTCTTTAATGATCAGCGTAGGAATTTTCGTTTTATCTCTCGTCTCAACAATTACTTTTTCACGGTGACCTGTTTGTTCATCTGATTCTTCACGGTATGTTACGTTTTCAATAATATGTTCGTAAGCAACAGAACCTGCAAATTCAGAAACGATAACGGCATTAAACGGATCCCATGAACAAAGCACATCGCCTTTTTTCACCATGTCGCCATCATGCACAATTAAAATCGAACCATAAGGAACGTTGTTGGTGATGAGCATTTTTTCCGTTTTCGGATCCATGATCTTGATCTCACCTGTACGACCAATTACAATTCTGATTTTTTTGCCTTCATCATCTTTTGTATCTACAAAACGAACGCCGTCGAATTCTGCTTTACCATCAAATTTTGCAAGCAATTTTGATTGTGTATCCACCGAACCCGCAACACCACCCACGTGGAAAGTACGGAGTGTCAACTGTGTTCCCGGTTCACCGATCGATTGTGCAGCAATAATTCCAACTGCATCTCCCGATTGTGCAACACGGTTGTTCGATAAATTGGTACCGTAACATTTTACGCAAACACCTTTTTTCGATTCGCATGTTAATACCGAACGGATCTCAACAATTTCAATTGCTGTTTCATCAATTTTTTCTGCAATTGCATCGGAAATTAATTGTCCGGCTTTTACGATCAATGTATCATTCAGCGGATCGTAAACATCGTGCAAACTTGTGCGGCCGATAATACGCTCACTCAATGGCTCAACAATATCTTCATTATCTTTTAATGCAGAAATTGAAATTCCTCTTAAAGTACCGCAATCATCTTCCGTAATTACAACATCCTGTGCAACGTCCACCAGACGGCGTGTTAAATAACCCGCATCGGCAGTTTTCAATGCTGTATCCGCAAGACCTTTACGTGCACCGTGTGTAGAAATAAAATATTCAAGTACCGATAATCCGGATTTCAAATTTGAAAGGATCGGATTTTCGATGATACCACCTTCACCTGATGCACTCGATTTCCGCGGTTTCGCCATCAATCCACGCATTGCACCCAACTGACGAATTTGTTCTTTCGAACCCCTTGCGCCGGAATCCAGCATCATGAATACTGAATTAAATCCTTTTTTATCGTTGGTGAGTTTTGTGATGAGGTCACCTGTTAATCTCGTATTTAAACGTGACCAGATATCGATGATCTGATTATAGCGTTCATTTTGTGTGATCACACCATACATGTGGTTTGAAATAACTTCATCCACTTCGCTTTGTGCCTGATCAACCAGTTTTGTTTTATTATCAACTTCTACAAGATCTGATAAATTAAATGATAAACCTCCGCGGAATGCCGAACGGAATCCGAGGTCTTTAATATCATCCAGGAATTTAGCAGTTCTCGGAACATCTGTTGTGCGGATAACTTCACCGATTACTTTTGCAATTGCTTTTTTCGATAACAATGCATTGATAAATCCGATTTCTTTCGGCACCACTTCATTAAACATTACACGGCCTGCTGTTGTCTCGATAATTTTATTCACGAGCACATCATCTTCCATGATCGACACTTTACATTTAATATATGCGTGCAAATCAAGTTTGCCTTCATTAAATGCAATGATCACTTCTTCTGCAGAATAAAATGTTTTGTTTTCACCTTTAACAGGTTCGTCTTTTGTTCCCTTTTTTCCTTTTGTTGTATAATATAATCCAAGCACCATATCCTGTGAAGGAACCGTGATCGGATTTCCATTTTGCGGGTTGAGGATATTATGCGCTGAAAGCATTAATAATTGTGCTTCGAGAATTGCCGCATTGCTCAACGGAACGTGAACCGCCATTTGATCCCCGTCGAAATCGGCGTTGAATGCCGAACAAACGAGCGGGTGTAATTGAATCGCTTTTCCTTCGATGAGTTTCGGTTGAAATGCCTGAATAGATAAACGGTGCAATGTTGGTGCACGGTTTAACATGATCGGATGTCCTTTCAAAATATTTTCAAGAATATCCCAGATCACAGGTTCTTTTCTGTCTACTAATTTCTTTGCAGATTTTACCGTTTTAACAATACCTCTTTCAATTAATTTTCTGATAATAAACGGCTTGAATAATTCAGCTGCCATATCTTTCGGCAATCCGCATTCGTGTAATTTTAATTCAGGCCCCACAACAATTACGGAACGGCCCGAATAATCAACACGTTTACCTAATAAATTCTGACGGAAGCGTCCTTGCTTTCCTTTCAGTACATCGCTTAATGATTTTAATGCACGGCCACCTTCTGCTTTCACAGCATTTGATTTACGTGAATTATCGAATAATGAATCAACGGCTTCCTGCAACATCCTCTTTTCATTCCGGAGAATTACTTCAGGTGCTTTGATTTCAATTAATCTTTTCAAACGATTATTTCTGATGATCACACGGCGATATAAATCGTTGAGATCGGAACTTGCGAAACGGCCACCATCCAAAGGAACGAGCGGACGCAATTCAGGAGGAATAACAGGAAGATATTGCACAACCATCCATTCCGGACGATTTTCATAACGGCCTGTTGCTTCACGAAACATTTCAACAACGCTCAAACGTTTTAATGCTTCTGCTTTTCTTTGCTGCGATGTTTCCGTATTTGCCTGATGACGCAATGCTGCACTCTGATCATCGAGATTAATTCTCGACAACATTGTGAAAATTGCAGGAGCTCCCATATCAGCGATGAATTTATTCGGATCGTGATCGTCGAGCATTTGATTTTCTTTCGGAAGTGTTTCGAGAATTTCGAGATATTCTTCTTCCGTAATTAAATCATGTGTATTATAAGATTTTAATTCGCCATTGATCATGATGCCATCCGAAACAGGTCCGGGCTGAATCACGCAAAAGCGTTCGTAGTAAACAATTGATTCTAATTTCTTAGAGCTCATACCGAGCAGGTAACCGATTTTATTCGGCAATGATTTGAAGTACCAGATATGTACTACCGGAACAACCAATTTAATATGTCCCATGCGTTCGCGGCGCACTTTCTTTTCTGTTACTTCCACACCGCAGCGATCGCAAACGATTCCTTTATAACGGATGCGTTTGTATTTACCGCAATAACATTCATAATCTTTTACAGGCCCGAATATTCTTTCACAAAATAATCCGTCGCGTTCGGGTTTATAAGTTCTGTAATTGATTGTTTCAGGTTTCAGTACTTCTCCGTATGAACGCTCAAGAATTGAATCCGGAGATGCAAGTCCGATCGTGATGCGTGAGAAATCTGATTTGATTTTATGATCTTTTTTAAAAGACATATGTTGATGCTGGTTTTTAAAAAATGAATTTATTCAAATTTGAGATCGAGTGCGAGGCCACGTAATTCATGAACCAATACGTTGAATGATTCAGGTATTTGCGGCACCGGCATATTCTCACCTTTGACAATTGACTCATATGTTTTTGCACGGCCTACGATATCATCTGATTTCACAGTGAGTAATTCCTGCAGAATTGTTGATGCACCGTATGCTTCGAGTGCCCATACTTCCATCTCACCAAAACGCTGACCACCGAATTGCGCTTTACCGCCGAGTGGTTGTTGTGTGATGAGTGAATATGGCCCGATAGAACGTGCGTGCATTTTATCATCCACCATGTGATTTAATTTCAGCATGTAGATAATACCAACGGTTGCTTTCTGATGGAAACGATCACCTGTTTCACCGTCTGATAAATAAGTACTTCCCAATTCAGGCAAGCCCGCTTTTTTGATATAGCCTTCGATATCTTCAATTTCAGCTCCGTCGAAAATCGGTGTTGCGAATTTCACTCCGAGTTTTTCTCCTGCCCATCCGAGAACAGTTTCATAGATCTGTCCGAGGTTCATACGGGAAGGTACACCCAGTGGATTTAATACAATATCTACCGGTGAACCATCTTCGAGGAACGGCATATCTTCATAGCGCACGATTCTCGCAACGATACCTTTATTACCATGACGGCCCGCCAATTTATCGCCCACACGCAATTTGCGTTTGTTGGCAATAAATACTTTCGCGAGTTTAATTACGCCTGTTGGTAATTCATCACCCACACTGATATTAAATTTCTCACGCTTGTAACGGCCGAGTTCTTCATTTACTTTAATACCGTAATTATGCAGTGACATTCTCACCATATCATCTGTTTCGGCTTCGCCTGTCCAGTTGTACGGATCGATGTTTTCGTAATTAATGCTTTCGAGAACTTTCTGATTGAATTTTGTTTTTGACGGAAGTATTTCTTCTTTATAAGCAGTTTTTACACCGGTCGTTTTCTTTTCTTTCAAAATAATTGAAAGTTTATCGATCAATGTATTCCGCAATTCATCCAATGCTTTGGAATGTTCTTTTTCTAATTTTTCGAGAGCGATCTTTTCACGTGCTTTTGCATTTTTATCTTTTTTCGCACGTGCAAATAATTTTTTATCGATCACTGTCCCTTCAATGGATGGCGGAACTTTTAATGATGCATCTTTTACATCACCTGCTTTATCGCCGAAGATCGCACGCAATAATTTTTCTTCCGGTGTCGGATCCGTTTCACCTTTCGGTGTAATTTTTCCGATCAATATATCACCTTCTTTTACATGCGCACCTAATCTGATCACACCATTTGCATCGAGATCTTTTGTTGCTTCCTCAGATACGTTCGGGATATCAGATGTTAATTCTTCTTCTCCCAGTTTTGTATCACGCACTTCGAGTTCAAATTCTTCAATCTGAATGGAAGTGAAAAGATCTTCACGAACAACTCTTTCTGAAATTACGATCGCATCCTCGAAATTGTATCCTTTCCATGGCATGAATGCGACTTTTAAATTTGTTCCGAGTGCGAGTTCACCGCCTTCAGTTCCGTATCCTTCACAAAGCACCTGATCTTTTTCAACTCTCTGACCTTTTGTTACGATCGGTTTCAAATTGATACAGGTACTCTGATTTGTTTTTTTGAATTTGCGGAGTTTATAAACTTTTCTGCTGTCTTCGAAACTCACCAACTGATCACGTTCATTTCTGTCGTAGCGAATTGCAATTTCATTTGCATCAACATATTCCACAACGCCATTTCCTTCTGCGTTGATCAGCATTTTTGAATCGGCTGCAACTTTTTCTTCCAAGCCGGTTCCTACAACAGGAGATTGCGGTTTGATAAGCGGCACTGCCTGGCGCTGCATGTTTGATCCCATCAATGCACGGTTCGCATCATCATGTTCGAGGAAAGGAATCAAAGATGCGGAAACACCAACAATCTGGTTTGGTGCCACATCCATATATTCAATTCTTTCCGGTTCGAATTCGAGGAAGTCACCTTGTTCACGACCTTTTACTTTCGTTACAAGGAATCCGCCTTTTTCATCAACCGGCACATTTGATTGTGCGATTACTTTACGGTCTTCATCATCTGCATTCAAATAATAAATTGGTCCTTTCAGATCCACTTTACCATTTGCAACTTTCCTATAAGGTGTTTCGATGAAACCCATTTTATTGATCTTCGCATGCACGCAAAGTGTGGAGATCAAACCGATATTTGGTCCTTCCGGAGTTTCAATGGTACACAAACGGCCATAGTGGCTGTAGTGTACGTCACGCACCTCGAAACCTGCACGTTCGCGGGAAAGACCGCCGGGTCCTAAAGCGGAGATACGGCGTTTATGTGTAATTTCTGCAAGCGGATTCACCTGATCGAGGAACTGGCTCAACTGGCTGGTTCCGAAAAATGAATTGATCACAGATGAAAGTGTTCTTGCATTAATTAATTCAATTGGTGTGAATACTTCGTTATCACGCACATTCATACGCTCACGAATTGTTCTTGCCATCCTTGCGAGGCCGACACCGAATTGAGAATATAATTGTTCACCAACTGTTCTTACGCGGCGGTTGCTCAGGTGGTCAATATCATCGATCTCCGCTTTATTGTTTGATAATTCAACAAGGTAGCGGATGATTGAAATGATATCTTCTTTCGTGAGCACTTTCGTGTCGAGAGAAATATGATGGTGGCCAAGTTTCTGATTGATTTTATAACGTCCCACTTCGCCGAGGTCGTACCGTTTATCGGAGAAAAATAATTTCTCGATAATGCCGCGGGCAGTTTCATCATCCGGTGGTTCGGCACCACGCAGCTGGCGGTAAATATGCTGAACTGCTTCGAGTTCGGAATTGGAAACGTCTTTTTGTAATGTATTCAAGATGATACCGTAGTCAACCGTAACATCATCACGTGTAAGAATTACTTTTTGCGTTCCTGTTTCGGTGATCTGCGCAATATTTTCGTCTGTTAAAACGGTATCACGCTCGAGGATCACTTCATTTCGTTCGATAGAAACAACTTCACCTGTATCCTCATCCACAAAATCTTCTCTCCATGTTCTTAAAACACGGGCAGCGAGTTTGCGTCCTACATGTTTGCGCAATGTTTTATCATCTCCTTTCACTTCTTCAGCGAGGCCGAATAATTCGAGGATATCTTTATCCGTATCGTAACCGATTGCACGCAACAACGTTGTTACCGGGAATTTCTTTTTCCTGTCGATATATGCATACATGACATTGTTGA
>CAYXBK010000011.1:0-151986 GCA_964463165.1 uncultured Chitinophagales bacterium | reverse complement strand
CCGGTGAAGTAACACACGAGGATATGCTGGATTTTATTTTTAGTAAGTTTTGTATTGGAAAGTAACTAATACGAAGCATCCCGATGAAAAAAAATCAATAAACCCTACTCTAAGTAGCATTTCATTCAAATTTAAGCCTATTTCCTCAGTGCTTTATTTCGTGTTATTATCTGCATTTTCAGCGCTGTTTTGTATCTTTATTGTACCTCGAAAGAGCGGGGTACAAATTTCAGGATGTCAGACATTCAAATTTTGCACGTAATGATACATTCTGACACACCCTGAAACAAATTGAGACAAATTGAAACAGTTCTATGAGTTCATTAATTCAAATACAAAGGGTTTGTGAGCATTGTGGTGATACGTTCACAGCACGGACCACCAAGACAAGGTTCTGCTCCCATAAATGCAACAGCCGGGCTTATAAAGCAGCGGAAAAGAATAAGAAGGTTGAGCAGAGCAATGTTGAAACCCAGCGGATCATTTCGAAACCTATTGAAGAATTGAAAGCAAAACCATTTCTGAGCATAGCCGAGACCTGTCAACTTTTGGGAATTAGCCGAAGCAGTATTTATCGCATGATGGATAAGGATAAACTCTTGTCAGGAAAAATAGGCGGACGTGTAATTATTAAGCGAACTGATATTGACAAATTATTTAACGAGTCTAATGAATAACAATAATTCAATTCTTTGAGATCACAATTTGTGACCTCAGAGAAGTTTAACGAGTCACCTTATCACATATTGTGATAAGCTCATAAAACAAAATTACGATGGCAACAAAAGTAAAACTCAGGCAAAAGAAAATTTCAGGAAACAGGCATAGTCTATATTTAGATTTTTATCCTGCAATTCCTCATCCCAAAACAGGTGAACTTACCCGCCGGGAATTTTTAGGGATTTATTTAGATGATAGTGCGAAGTCTCCAATGGATAAACAGCATAATAAGGATAATTTACAACTTGCTCAACAAATCAGAAATAACCGTGAAAACCAATTGAACAAATCAGAAGTTTATTCCGGTTTCGAAAAGGAACAATTGAGGTTGAAGGAAGCTGGTGAAAAAAACTTTGTAGAATATTTCAAAAAGTTAGCTGACAAACGCAAAGCTTCCAATCACGACAATTGGATGTCGGCCTATAAATATCTCGAAAGTTTTACGAATGGCGTTTTAAAATTTGGTGATTTGAATGAAAGATTTTGCAATGAGTTCAAAGAATATCTGTTAACAACCAAAAGCAATAAGAGCCAATCAGCTAAACTTTCACAAAATTCAGCAGTTTCATATTTCAATAAACTAAAAGCTACTTTAAAACAGGCATATAAAGACGGTTATTTAGCTGATGATCTGAACTCAAAAGTGGAGCAGATCAAAACCGAAGAAACAAGAAGAAATTTTCTCACATTGGAGGAATTAAACAAACTTGTTAAAACCGAATGCCAAAATCCATTGATGAAGCAAGCAGCGTTATTTTCAGCGTTGACCGGTTTGAGATTTTCCGATATTCAAAAATTAACATGGGACGAAATTGAGCATGTCAAAGGACAAGGATATTTTGTCAACTTCACACAGAAAAAAACAAAAGGAATAGAAGTATTACCGATCTCGGAACAGGCATTTCAATTATTAGGTATAAGACCAGCCACAGGAGGCCAGGTATTCGACGGATTACAATATTCGGCATATTACAATAAACATCTTTATCAGTGGATTGGAGCAGCGGGAATCACAAAGAATATTACTTTCCACTGCTTCCGACATACTTACGCTACGTTGCTGTTAAACAAAGGGACTGATATTTACACCGTATCAAAAATGCTGGGGCATAAAGATTTGAAAACAACTCAGATTTATACAAAAGTGATTGATCAAAAGAAACGAGATGCTGCTGAGAAAATAAAACTTGACTTTTAATATAAAACAAATTATTAAACTATGACGACAAATTGGATGGATGATGGTTTGGAAAATATTTACGAACTATCAAATGAAGATTTCTTCAATACTTGTTTGAAAGAATTTAAAAGCAGAGATTTATTTACGGATTTTGACACGTTTTGTGAAGATCAATTGGAACACATGGATTTGCTTGCTGAGAAGTATAGAAATGCGGTAAGGACAAATGAAAAATTACCCATAACTAAGGATAATTTTATAAAACTAAAAAAATATCGCAAATACTTTATTAAGGTAAAGGAAAACCCCATAAAAACATTTGATGACTTATTTGAAGAAGCAATTAAATTCAATAAGATAGAAACTCCTATAAATGATGCTCACAAGGAATCATTGAGAAGTCTTCATAGTTTCTGTTTTAATATCTGGCTTCAAAAAAATAAAAACTGGGAAGTAGAAGATGCTGACAACTACAGAAGGTTATTGACTCCGGAAAATTTTAATATATATCTTAAAGATGACAGGCAAGAAACCGTTATAGAGCAACTAAAAATACAGGCTCAGGATGATCAAAGAAAATTGGACTGGATGGATAAAGATGATAGGTTTTGGATTGAGGATGCAATGCAGGTAATTAAAAAGGATAGTTCAGACTATAAAAGTCTTGAAAATCAAATTCGGGAAAGTGGTCAGTTAAGTGCGAATACCGGAAATGAAATTGTAAAAATATTTACGCCTGAATTGGTATTTATATTTTTCTTTGATTTCTCAGCACGAAATATGGAAACAGAGGAGCAAACTTCTTTAAGAAGATCAGAATATTTTGATTCATATGTTTCCGGCTTTGATAAAGGCGCAACTTATTTTAAAAATGAATTTCATGTTTCAAATGACATCCTGTATTCACCCGAAAGCAAATATGTAGAAAACCTACATTTCCAGTATTATCATTTAGAGAATGATGATACGCATGAAGGATGGCAATTTGTACGAAAGCGCTATCCAACTATCGTGACGCATAAAGAGGTTATGAAATATGGATTTTATTCAGGTATCGTTTCTGCGCTATACGAATTAATGGATAAACATCCGATCCCATTCAAAAAATTTGCTGAACCCTGTGATCTTAATAAGGACGAAAGTGATCATGATTCCGAAATAATTTACGATAAGACTGAAAAGCAAACACCAATAACTGCGGAGCCGGTGACTAAAATTGATGATGAATTTGACGTCCTCAAGAATACTGTCAAAGATTTCTTGGAACCGCTCTATGATATATTTCGTGATTCAACTGATTATGAGAATGCTATTATCTCACTTTCATCTTTTTTTGAAAATCGACCATCTCTTCCTTCCAAACCTATTTTTGTAAAAAACGGTAACAAAACCAAGCTTGGAAAAGAACTTGGCAGGCTATACCAAATGGAGACAAATAAGCCAATCACAATAGAATATCTTTCCCATAATAAGAGATTATTTTCAGCCTTTTCACAAGAAGACTTGGATAGTAAGAAGCTTCAATTCACAAATCTGTATAAATATTTCACTACTAAAAAGAAGCATTGATAGGTATTTCAGGAATACCATAAATACCATATTTTTTACCATCCATACCATATTTTCTTTTTGGCGCATAATGCGTTCAAAATGGAATTACAATTTAATGACCTCCCGAAAGCAATTGTCGAATTACAGGAATCTGTAAATGAGATAAAGCAGCTTTTACTTCAGAAAACTGATGATACAAAATCCGAATCTGATGAACTTCTCACAGTCGAGGATACTGCGAAATTTTTGAGTCTCTCTGTCCCGACAATTTACGGCCTGATTTCCAAAGGTGATTTACCGATGATGAAACGAGGCAAACGCTGCTACTTTTCCAAGAAAGAGTTGATTGAGTATTTGAGGGAAGGGAGACGGAAAACAAATTCTGAGATACAACGTGAAGCAAATAATCGAACCAAACGAAATAGTTTATGAGCAACAAAAAACCAACCGGCAATTCCGGAAAAAAAATCTATACATTAGACATAAAACGGACAAAGAAAAATTCGAAAGGTGTAAAGAAACCTGAAATCACTGTGAATGGAAAGGGTACAGATTTGAATGACAGAAAGGCTTTGGAAAATAGAGCCAAGAGAAAAACAATTGCACAAAAAGTTATTTTGATGATGATCGATGATGCGAAGAAAAAAGGCAAACCTAAATGGGTAAGAGGTTTATGGAATGCATATCGATGTCAAACTGAAGTCGTAACAACTGAAGGTAAACTCTATGGCAATTATTGTAAGTATAGAGTTTGTCCAATTTGTTCATCGATCCGAAAGGCAGAAAAAATTAATAGTTATATTGAAACTGTAAAATCCTGGTCTGATGCATATTTTGTAACGTTGACAGTAAAAGCAGTTCCTGCTTATAAATTGCCCGCTGTAATTGATAATATTGTGGAAAACCTTGAAAAGATTATTGATAAATACAGAAAACAGGAAGAAAGAAAAACCGGAAAGAAATTAATTGGAATCAAATCGCTTGAATGTAATTTCAATCCAGAAAGGGGAACCTACAATCCGCATTTTCACATAATTGTCCAGACAGAAGAAATGGCTGAAATATTATTGAAGGAGTGGATGCAAAGGTCACGGCCGGGATGGACAAACCGGAAGGGACAATTCATAAGAAAGGTAAATAATCATGGCAGAGATATGATTGAAACCATAAAATATGGAACAAAAATATTTACCGAACCTGACCCAAGAAAAAAGAAAAAACAGAAAGGTAACCGTAAGGTTTATGTTTCCGCACTCAATAATATTCTTATGGCTTTGGATGGTCATCACATATTTGATACATTCGGTTTTAAACTTCCCAAGCGAGAAAAGTCAATAAGAAATTCTGCCGTTGTAAGTGACTATGAACAATGGGATTTTAATCCCTCACTTTGTGATTGGATTGAACAGTCGACCGGTGAACGATTAACTGGTTACGTACCGACAGATGAGCTGATTGATATTCTTAAAAACAGGATTGATACTGATACGGAATAACGAAATCAGGTAATTTGTCCCCCATTTGACCCCCGGCGCTCTAAAACCTTACTCCCATACAGGTAGTTACTTTATGAGGGTGAAAGTAACCCATAAGCCAATCAGCATCCACACTTTTTCCTACCTTTGGCCTGTTGAGAGTCCTTTTGCTCATATTAAGCGTGTATGTTTTATGTGTAGGTGCGATACCCTGCACTGATGGTATGCATACTCATAAAGAAGCCATTGAGATAGGCAATGTGGGAAATCAGCACCATCAGGATAATAACGAAGACATTTGTCCCCCATTTTGCAATTGCAACTGTTGCGGATGCAGTGCATTTTCAAACTTTACATTTCAATTAACTACTCTCAAATTGTTTACTCCTTCAGAATTGGCTTTTTCGGATAGCGATTCTCAATTTAATTCCCGCAATTTTTCTTCAGTTTGGCAGCCGCCTAAACTTGGTTAATTAAGATTTTAATTCTCAATGATGCGATGCAAATAAATTATGCATTGTGTTGCCATTATTTAATTCATCTTAATTCACCATTCATGCTAAATAAAATTATTGATTTCAGTATTAAAAATAAATTCGCCGTAGGGCTGTTTACAGTTGTGCTGATTGTGTATGGGATTTACAATGTAACAATCTTACCTATTGATGCAGTCCCCGATATTACAAATAATCAGGTGCAGGTTATAACTGTTTCGCCAACATTAGCAACTCAGGAAGTTGAGCAATTTGTTACCTATCCAATTGAGCGAAGTATGTCCACCTTGCCCGACCTTGAAGAAATTCGTTCCATTTCAAGATTCGGATTGAGTGTAGTTACAATTGTATTTAAAGATAAAGTGGATATTTATTTTGCGAGGCAATTAGTGAATGAAAGATTAAAAGAAGCTGAAGGAGAGATTCCCGGAGGTTCAGGAACACCCGAATTAGCCCCCGTTAGTACGGGTCTTGGTGAAATATATCAGTATTTAATTAAACCAAAAGCCGGATTTGAAGATAAGTTTAATGCAACTGACCTGAGAACAATTCAGGATTGGATAGTTGCAAGACAATTGCTCGGCACGCCGGGTGTTGCGGAAGTAAATTCATTTGGTGGTTTTTTAAAGCAATATGAAGTAGCAATTAATCCCGAAAAATTGCGCAGCATGGCAATTACAATTCCTGAAGTCTTTTCAGCATTGGAAAAAAATAATCAAAATACAGGTGGTGCTTATATAGAAAAAAAGCCGAGTGCATATTACATACGTGGATTAGGACTTGCCAATTCAATGGATGATATTAGAAAAATAGTTGTTAAAACGGGAAGCAATGGAATCCCTGTTTTAATTCGTGATGTTGCAACAGTTCAATTAGGAAGTGCGATAAGATATGGAGCAATGACAAGGGATGATGAAGGTGAAGTTGTCGGAGGTATTGTTATGATGCTGAAAGGTGAAAACAGTGCGCAAGTTGTAAGTGATGTAAAAGATAAAATTCCTCAAATACAAAGTTCATTACCTGAAGGAGTGGAAATAGAACCCTTTTTGGATAGAACCGATTTGGTCAACCGTGCAATACATACCGTTGCAGAAAATTTAATCCTGGGTTTTTTAATCGTGGTTTTTATTCTGATTCTTTTTCTTGGAAATTTCAGAGCAGGTTTGATTGTGGCAAGTGTAATTCCTTTGGCAATGTTGTTTGCCATTATCATGATGAATTTATTTGGTGTTAGCGGAAATCTAATGAGTCTTGGTGCAATCGATTTTGGAATTATTATAGATGGTGCAGTAATAATTGTGGAAGCTGTTGTTCACAGAATATTTATGAGCAGAAGTCATCATGCGGGAATTGCTAAATTAAATCGTGATCAAATGGATAAAGAAGTGAGGAGCGCCGTAAAAGGAATGGTGCATTCCTCATCATTCGGGCAAATTATTATTTTAATTGTCTATTTGCCAATACTTGCATTAGTTGGTATTGAAGGAAAAATGTTTAAGCCTATGGCACAAACTGTATCCTTTGCAATTCTCGGTGCATTTTTATTGAGTATCACTTATTTACCAATGGCTGCTTCCGTTTTTTTAAGCAGAAAAACAGCACATAAGGAAAACCTTTCCGATAAACTGATGAACTTTCTACACCGCTTGTATGAGCCGCTGATCAATTTTACAATTAGAAATAAAGTGAAAATTGTAATTACCTCAGTTGTATTTTTTGGCATTGCTTTTTTTGTTTATGGAAGATTAGGTGGAGAGTTCATTCCAACATTGGATGAAGGCAATTTCGCTTTTGAATCCGCATTGCCCGAAGGTGCATCGTTATCTCAAAGTATTGAAACATATACTCAGGTAGGCAAAATATTAAAACAATTTCCAGAAGTAAAAGAGGTGATTACAAAAATAGGTTCAGCAGAAATACCAACTGATCCTATGCCTGCAAATGCTGGAGACATAACTGTTTTATTAAAGGATAAAAACGAATGGGTGACGACAAATTCGGCCACAGAATTAGCCGATACTATGACAAAAGCTTTAAGTGTAATTCCGGGGTTGTTTGTTGAAGCATCACAACCGATTCAATTGCGATTTAATGAATTAATATCAGGGGTGCGGCAGGATGTGGCGGTAAAAATATTTGGTGAAAATATGGATACCTTAAATTTTTACGCTGAAAAGGTTTCAGATATTATTGAAACCGTTGATGGAACAGGCCAACCAAAAATAGAATCAACTACTGGTCTTCCTCAAATTGCAATTCATTACGACAGGGATAGAATTGCTCAATATGGCTTAAATGTTTCTGATTTAAATGAGATTGTAAGAACTGCATTTGCAGGAGAAAGTGCAGGGTTGATTTATGAAAATGAAAGACGGTTTGATTTAGTTGTGAGATTGGACACAGCAAACAGGCAAAGTATAGATGATGTTCAAAATGTTTTTGTCCCATTGCCCAACGGCGGTCAAATTCCTTTACAGCAGGTTGCATCTATTGATTATGAAATTGGCCCCGCACAAATAACAAGAGAAAATGCAAAACGAAGAATTGGGATCGGATTTAATGTTCCTGAAAGGGATGTAAAAAGTGCAGTGGATGAATTGCAAAATAAATTGAATGCAGGAATTAAGTTACCTCCCGGATATTATTTTGAATATGGAGGGCAATTTCAAAATCTTGAAGAAGCAAGTAAAAGATTAAGTATTGCAGTTCCTGTTGCATTAGCATTAATATTTGTTTTGCTGTTTTTTACATTCGGAAATATTACACAGTGTATTTTAGTTTTTTCCGCTATTCCATTATCAGCAATCGGAGGCGTATTTGCGCTTTGGATCGCAGGAATGCCATTCAGTATTTCCGCCGGAATTGGATTTATTGCTTTATTCGGAGTGAGCGTATTAAATGGAATTGTTCTGATTGACTATTTTAATCAGTTAAAAGAACAAGGAGTTAATGATATTTATGAAAGGGTTATCAAAGGAACAAAAGCGAGATTTCGTTCAGTAATAATGACAGGTGCGGTTCCTGCATTAGGGTTTTTACCAATGGTAATTTCTACAAGTGCCGGAGCAGAGGTTCAAAAACCACTCGCAACTGTTGTAATCGGAGGATTAATTACTTCTACTGTTTTAACATTAATTGTATTGCCGGCATTGTACATTTTATTTTCAGGAAAAAAGAAAATAAAAGTAAATGGAAGTGTTGCCACAATTATAATATGCATTTGCCTCGGTATATTTTCAAATAAAGCAAATGCACAAACAGAAAATACCATAAGTTTAGATTCTGCAATACATATAGCTTTAAAAAATAATCCGGGTGTACAGGCGAAAGAATTGGAAATTGAAAAAAACACGTACTTAAAGAAAACAAGTTTTGATTTACCAAAAACCGGAATATTTGTTGAGAATGAAGATAAGAGCAATACCGATAATACCGGGCTTTTGAAAATAGGAATTACACAGGAGGTTGAATTTCCGACAGTATATATTGCAAAGGGAAAGATTACTGAACAGAATGTTGTATTAAGCAAGACTGAGCTTGCGCTCACACAAAGGGATTTAATCCGGGATGTCACCATTGCTTATTACCAATTGTATTATATACTTCAATTGCAAACGCTTGCTGAAAAGAAAGACAGCATTTTTAACAATTATGAAACAGCAGCAAATGCAAGATATGAAAGCGGTGAAACAAATTACCTTGAAAGTGTTGCAGCTCAGGCAAAACATAAGGAGATCGAATTAGAGTTACAACAAATAACAAAGGATGTTATCATTTATCAACTTGAACTCATGCGTTTATTAAATACAACAGATTCAGTTTTGCCAAATTTAAAGGGTGCAATTAAAATAAACGAACCCGCATCTAATACCTACACAACTGATCATCCGTTCCTCAATTATTATCAACAGCAAATGCAGTTATCTGAGCTAAACAAAAAATTGGCTATTAACAATACCTTACCTGATTTTAATGTTCGATATTTTAATCAAAACTGGTATGGTATAGATGATGGCTATAAAGGATATAGCATAGGTATTGGTATTCCAATTGCCTTCTGGAGTTATTCTGCAAACATTAAAGCCGCAAAAACAGATATGCAAATTGCAGCTAATAATTATGAGAGTAATCAATTACAATTCGCTTCTACTTATAATACATTATTTCAGCAATTAGTCAAAAATAAAACCGCCCTGCAATATTATGAGGCGACTGGGTTGAAGCTCGGCTCACAAATATTAGAGGCCGCTGATGAAACATATAAGGCTGGTGAAGCCGGTTATTTTGAATACATCACGGCAGTTGAACAATATTTCCAAATTCAGTCAGGTTATCTGCAAGCGATTCATGACTATAATGAAACAATTATAAACCTAAATTATTTTCTAAATAGATAAAATCATTCGAATGAAAAAGCTATATAATATTTTAATCATCATCATTCCCTTATTTTACTCCTGCGGGGGTAATACTGAAGCTGAAGTTGGGGGAGAGACATCTTCTGACGAGACTACAACGCAGGATGGAAACACAGTTTCTATTTCATCCCTACAGTATAAAGCAATTGACCTGCAAGTAGGCAATATTGAACAGCGGGCAATGTCAGGAACATTACATGCAAATGGCTTTTTAAAAGTGCCGCCTGAGAGCAAAGCGGATGTTACTGCTTTAATGCCGGGAACAATAAAGGATATTTTTATTAAAGAAGGAGATATGGTTTCGAAAGGACAAACTCTGGTAACAATCGTCAATCCTGAATTTATCAAATTGCAGGAAGAGTATTTAAATGCTCAAAATGATTTGCAATTGGCAACCTCAGAATATAACAGACAGAAAGGATTAAGTGAAAAAAATATCTCGTCTGAGAAAACATTTCAGGAAGCTGAGTCCAATTATAAAATGTTGCAAACGAAAATCAATTCTCTAAAAAGTCAATTGTCATTAATTGGAATTGATATATTGAATTTAACCTCTGACAAGATTTCTTCTGTTATTGCAGTGAAAAGTCCTGTTAATGGTTCAATAAGTGAAATTGATGTAAATATTGGTTCGTTTGTTGAGCCTTCGGATATTATTATGGATGTGATTGATAATAGTCATTTACATTTGGATTTATTTATTTTTGAGCAGGACCTTCAGAAAATAAACAAGGATCAGAAAGTTACATTCACTTTAATTAATATGCCTGATAAAACTTATGAAGCAAAAATTTTCAGTATAGGAAGTGCCTTCGAAAATGAAACGAAAACTATTTCGGCTCATGCTGAAATTACGGGAAACAAATCAGGGCTTATTGAGGGCATGAATGTATCGGCAAATATTGAAATTGAAAATACCTCTACATCTGCTTTGCCTTCAGGAGCAATTATTAATAATGCAGGAAATGATTACATATTTATCCAGACAGGTGAGCAAGGCGCCGCCTATCAATTTGAGAAAGTTCAAGTGAAGAAAGGGATAACCAATAATGGATATACTGAAATCACACCATTAAAAGAAATACCGGTTGATGTGAAAGTAGTTACAAACGGAGTGTTTTATTTATTGGCAATTTTAACAAATGCCGGAGAGGAAGAATAATTTTTTATATGGGTGAAACTCTGTTCTCCTTTTCGACTGCCAAAACCGGAATTGTGAGACAGAGTTCCCACCCGCCATTTTTTTGTACAGCAAAATAATTAAAAATGAAATTACCATTTAAGGACAGGAAATTTATCTTATTGCTTATAGGAGTAATTGGAGTTATTGTATTGGAAATATTGTCCCTTAGCGGTATTCATATTCCAATGCCTTATGCTCCATTTGTATTTTCTTTATTCGTTTTGGGGATCGGATATAAAGTTTTGTGGAATGGAATAAAGTCTTTATTCAAATTAAACTTTGGCAGCATTAATTTACTGATGCTTATAGCAGTTGCAGGAGCATTTTATTTGGGTGAATACCCTGAAGCAGCGGTTGTAATTGTTTTATATGTATTGGGCGAACGGTTAGAAGATATTGGAATTGAAAACAGTAAAACGGCCTTGGACGAATTAGTTTCCAGATCACCAAGAACAGCAACAGTCAAATTAACCGGAGAGAACCTCTTAATTGACAGAATACCCATCGGATCAATTATTCAGGTAAAGCCCGGTGAATTAATTCCTTTGGATGGCAAAATAACAAGCGGGGAAACCACAATTGATGAAGCTGCAATAACAGGGGAACCTATCCCAAAAGATAAACACAAAGATGATCTGGTTTTTGCCGGTACATTAAATAAACATGGTTTTATAGAAATAGAAACAACTAAACTTTCTGCCGATACAACGTTTTCTAAAATAGTAAAACTCACCTTCGAAGGACAGGCAAACAAAAGTGAGACACAAAAATTCATTCAGAAATTCAGTAAGAAATATACTCCAGCAATTATTTTATTATCTGTTCTTGTATTTGTTATCCCAGTTTTATTCAATCATCAACCACTGGAAAAGTGGTTAAATCAGGCTATTACTTTATTGGTAATTGCTTGTCCTTGTGCATTGGTAATTTCTACTCCTGTTGCTATTTACGCTGCTATTGGAAATGCAAGTGGAAAAGGAGCCCTAATTAAAGGAGGAAAATATGTAGAGGCTTTGGCAAAAATAAAAGCGATTGCATTAGATAAAACTCGGACAATCACTTTTGGAAAACCTGTTGTCTCCGATGTATTACCATTAAATGGAACTGATAAAGAAGAATTATTAGCATGCGCCGCAGGAGCAGAAGTTTTTTCGGAGCATCCCTTGGCTGAAGCAATTATTGAGGCAACAAAAAAAGAGGGCTTTGAGCCTCATGCGGTGGAGAAATTCAAAAGCATTGCAGGAAAAGGAGCAATTGCAAAATGCCTTGTTTGTGAGGATGAAACAATATTCATTGGAAAACTCAGCTTCATAGAGGAACATCAACCCGTTTCTGATGAAGCAAGAAGAATAGTAGCTCAATTATCTGCTGAAGGAAAAACAAGCGTTGTTGTAAGTTTTGGAGATGGAGTTGCGGGAATAATTGGATTGATGGATGAAATTAAGCCCGACAGTGCTGAAGCATTAAAAGATATTGAAGAATTAAAAATTGAGCCTGTTATGCTCACAGGTGATCATGAGCAAGCAGCAAAATATATTGCTGAAAAGGTTGGTATTAAAAAGGTATTCGGAAACCTATTACCTGAGCATAAATCGGAAAAGATTAAACAACTATTATCTGAGTATAAATATGTAGCGATGGTCGGTGACGGAATAAATGATGCCCCTGCATTGGCATTATCAACTGTGGGAATTGCAATGGGTGCTGCAGGCAGTGATACCGCAATTGAAACAGCAAACATTGCATTGATGAATGATAAATTACAGCAAATCCCTTTCCTGATTCGGTTAAGCAGAAGAACCTTGCAGCAAATAAAAGTAAATACAATTGGTGCAATTGTAATTAAGCTAATATTTATAGTGTTGGCTTTTGCAGGATACAGCAACTTAGTTTTGGCAATTGCTGCTGATGTTGGGGTGACGCTGATTGTGATTTTAATTAGTTTGCGACTGATGAAATATGAGTGAAAAGGCTTAGTTTTATTGCTTCATAATTTATTGAATATATATAATGAGATTCCTTTTATTTTTTATACTCGTCATCCTCGTTTTAAAACAGAGCTACAATCAGGTAGAAACTGCAATGAATTGGACAAAAGAAGATTGCAACACTGGTGCAACCACAACATTGTTTGATGTATTGGATAGCAATATTATTGTTGTCCAGGAATATATTATGACAACTTGCACTCCATGTATTAGCGCAGGCGATATTATTCAGGACATGTTGGTTACTTATGAATTATTGTATCCGGGTAAAGTAGTTGGCTATCAAACAGGGCATAATGATGATTTGACCTGTGATGATATGCTTGACTGGGCGAGTGATAATGATTTCAATTTGAGTTCATTATTTACTATGGGGGCCACTGAAATCGACTATTATGGAATTATGGGAATGCCTACATTATTGGTTTTAGGCGGATCAGCACACAAGGTATTTTTATATCATTTAGGTTTGATTTCCGCAATTGAATTAGAAAAGGCGTTACAAGCAGCAATAGATAGTGCTCTTGTCGCAACTGGGGTTCCGTTAATTACTCAAATTAACAGCGCTAATAGTCTTGATCAAGTTCTGATCTATCCTACTTTGGCCCAAAACATATTAAATATCGAGTTCAATGATATAAATAATGAAATGAGTATTGAGGTAACTGATTTTGTTGGACACCATATTCAATCTTTGAGTTTATATAAATCAGCAGGAATAGATATTACCAATTACCCGGCGGGTTTATATTTTGTTACCATTCAGGATTCCTTTAACAGAATGAAGACCTTTAAATTTATTAAATTTATGTGAGGGCTGGGGAATTTAATTGGATTTTTTTGGCCACTCTTATGTTAATTTATTTTTTTTCGAATGAAAAGCAAATTACTCAAAATTTACCCTCGGTTGGAAAAGAAATGCATTTTTTGATTGTGAATTATCTTTTAAGAACCGTAGAGAAAGTAAAAAGATTATGAAAATATTTGTTGCTTACATCATTGTTTTAATTGGAGGAATTATTTTTTCTTCTTCAGGTTTTGTAAGCAATTCGTTTAAAATAACTTCATCTCCAAAACAATTAATAAATATTAAGGTATCTGATGGCATATCAAATTCGAGTATTACTCTATTGAATACTTCTAATCAGGATTTAAATATTGAGTGGCTACGAGATTCAATTAATTTGACAAAGGGGTGGGATTATTCGATATGTATGTATGGAAAATGTTTGCCCGGTGTTCCTGAAGCAGGAAGTTTCAAAACACTTAAACCACAGGAAGAAGGATTCATAAAATTTCATATAATCCCCCAAGGAATTACTGGTAAAGGGATTGTTCGATTTAAAGTTTACAACAAAGCAGACGCTGAAGACTTTGAAATATTAACTTTTGAGATTCATGTGACCGAATGAAGAGTTTTGAAGGATTGCCATTGTTTTGTCTCCCATTTGTACCCTGACCTCTAAAAACCTGATACCATCAAGGGTTCTTATATTACAAGTGAGAATGTAACTTCATTTAGCATCCATTCCTATACCTCAAAGTGGTTGAGAATGAACCATATGGACATTTAACCATCACCACTGCTGCCAGAATTACGATCTAAGGTAAATATCTGAAGATTTATGTTAAATTTACGGTCGAATGACCCATCTTAGAAGTTATATGATCAAGGGTGTAGCAGCAATTTTATTGGCTGCTATTCTTCAAACATATATCTGCTCAACTTTTTGCAGCATTGAGAGTCAATGTATGACTCATCATGAAAAAATTGAAAAAAATTGCTGTTCAAAGGAAGAATCCAGGCAAAGTGAAAACAAAGATTGCCAGAAGGATCATATGGCATTCTTAAAAACTGTAGGGCAGTTTCACGCTTATGATGCACCTCCACTTGAAAAAGTATTTGAATGTGACTTGATAAACTTTCCTCAAATTGACATTCATTATATTTCTTATAACAACCAAGAATTTGCTACTGGCTTTCACCCGCCGCCGCCTAAAGACGGAATATCCGTTTTAGTTCAAAGTTTTCTTATTTAAAGTCTCTCTCTATTAATGACCCTGCAGAATAATCTGTCAGGGCTTTAGTGTTTTATTTCATAATTAATCTCATTTCGTTTTAACAAATAATCATTAAACAAAACAAGAATGAAAAAATCAATTTTACTTTCGGTCGTATTTATTTTGCTTTTCAGGATATCAAACGGCCAAACTGCGCTCCAATTCAATGGCTTAGATTGTTATGACAATGCCGTTGACCTTTTTGCTGACCTTGATGCAGGCAAGGCAGTCATACTCGAATTTTATATGCCCGACTGCGGAATGTGTCCACCACCTGCCGAAAAGATCCAAACAATGGCGAATAATATTATGGAAACATATCCTGGGATGGTAAAAGGATATGCATTTCCTTTTCAAAACTCCACCACCTGCGATTATTCAGTTTCATGGGTGGAAGATAACGATCTTCCATTTTTTACGCCAATGGATAGCGGTGCAACAGCCGTTGCATATTATGGAGGATTTGGTATGCCAACCGTTGTTTTATTAGGGGGAACTGATCATAGGACAATGTTTTCAACCCTGAGTTTCGTAAATAGTGATACTACTGAAATGGCTGATTCAATTCTTGAATTATTTGGTGCCGTAGAAACGGATATTATCTCTTCAGAACCTTTGAGGAGTTTTACTATTTCACCAAACCCTGCTAATTCAGAAATTAATTTATTTGTATCAGCCAATGAGCCGATTGAATCAACAATTATTATTACAGATATAACCGGTAAGCAGGTATATCAATCGAAAGAATATTTCATTGGTGGGCTAAATCAAAAAAGAATTGAAACGAACAACTTAACTAATGGGTTTTACCTTGTTCATATTAATTCAGAAAATATTAATCTTTCAACACAATTAATTATCAATAGATAAATGAAGTGTTGTCAAGATATTAAGTTTATATGTGTGGTAATTCTATTTGTGATTACCACTCATAATTCTTTTGGTCAGTCGTATTCAATTACTCCAAATGATTCAATGGAAGGATCTGTTCCTTTCAATGATCTCTATCATTTTATTATACAACAAAATAATCTGACAGAGGATAATATTATTTTAAGCTGGGAAAAAATTTATGCTGTTATACCCGAAGGCTGGTTAGCATATTTATGCGATCTTGGATTTTGTTATGGAAATTTTCCCGATAACGGAACAATGGATACTGTGCCTGCAGGGGAAAATGGATTATTATCTGTTGGCATAAATCCATTTGAGATAAGCGGAACAGGGATTGTTCAATACACTGTATGGGATGTTGCTTATCCAGAAAAAATTGACACTCTTACTTGGATTATTAATTCGGAAAGTGAAACGGGTATAGAATTTTCGTCACCAAATGAGTTTAAGGTTTATCCAAATCCTGCAAAAAATCAAATCACTATTCACAGTTTATTTCAAGATAACAATAATTATAAGATAACAAATTGCAATGGAATTGTTGTTGAACAAGGAACAATGTTGAGTGGTCGATCTGAAATATCATTAATGTCACTACCTGCTGGAATTTATTTCATTGCGATTTATGACGAGCGGAATGTTTCATCAAAAAGCTTTATAATACAGCGATAATAAATGCGAAGAATATTAATAATATTAGCTTCATTTTACCTGACTAATTTAAATAGTCAAAACCCTCTGGTTATTCCTGAGCCGCTATACGGGACTGAATTTAATCTTAACGTGCAAAATGGAACTGTTCTATTCTTCCCAGGAATAAATACTCCGACATATGGAATCAATGGAAATATTTTGGGCCCAACACTGATTTTAAATAAATGGGATTGGGTCACAATGAATGTAACTAATAATCTTACCGGAACAGGCAATTCAACAACTATGCACTGGCATGGTTTACACTTACCTGCGATGGCAGATGGAGGTCCTCATCAATTGATTTTACAAGGCGAAACATGGAGCCCATCATTTCAAATATTAAATAACGCAGGAACATATTGGTATCATCCACATGGAGCCGGAAAAACGGACTTACAGGTTTCGAGAGGGCTTGCGGGTATGATAATCATCAGAGATAGTCTTGAAGCAGAATTAAATCTACCGAGAACTTATGGTGTTGACGATTTCCCAGTAATAATTCAAACAAAAGCTTTTGACGTATTATATCAAATTGCTATTTCAACAAACGATGATACAGTTGTATGTGCAAATGCCACTGTTGATGCATATTTAAATGTTCCTGCTCAAATTATCCGACTTAGATTATTAAATGGCTCATCAATGAGGGCCTTTAATGTCGGATTAACTGATAATAAAACATTCTATTTAATAGCAACCGATGGCGGACTGCTGGAAAATGTTCTACCATTAACAAGACTCATCATTGCTCCGGGCGAACGTGCTGAAATTTTAATTGATTTAAATAGCTTGGAGGGGCAATCGCTGGATTTAAAAAGTTTTAGTTCTGAAATGCCTGACAATATTTATGGTGCTGATTCAGTAAATGGCACTTTAGACGGTGAAATTCCGGACTATTATTTAAATCCTTTAAATGGTGCTGATTTTAATATCTTGAAATTAAATGTTGTTGATCCAACAGCAGATCCAGTTACTGAAATACCGGATGTATTGGTTCCTCTGACAGAATTGAATGATTATGATACGGTCCGCAATTTTATTTTACAGCCTGATGAAATAGGTGACCCTGACGGTCAGGTGGAAGGGCCATTCAATATTAATGGTGAACATTTTAATATGGATACTATCAATGAGATAATTCATATTAATACAACAGAAAAATGGCATATAGAAAATAGCACTGGTATTGCACACCCATTTCATATTCATGATGTTCAATTTCGTGTAGATAATATTAACGGAAGCGAACCTCCCGAATATCTCAAGGGTGTAAAAGATGTAATTCTGATTCCACCAATGGAGTATGTTGACCTGATTATGCAATTTAAAGATTTCGCTAATGCAGAAATACCTTATATGTATCACTGTCACATGTTGCATCATGAAGACGATGGGATGATGGGAAGTTTTACCATTATTGATACCTCGCTTACTTCATTGGTTAATGTAGATACAAATTCAGTACACATATATCCAAATCCAGCCTCTGAGCATTTATTTATTGAAATAAATTCAGATACTAAAATATTGGAAATCCGAATGGTTAACTCTATCGGAGAAATAGTAATGACCAAACCATATGAAATAAATGGAATTGAAATATTTGAGATACCATCTGGTCTCTATAGAATTGATATCATTTGCAACAATAAAATATATTCAAATCAAATAATTAAAATTTAAAAAAATGAAAAAAACACTCTTTACACTTACTTTACTCTCTACATTATTTTGTGGAAGGGTATTATTCGCTCAATGTCCACTCGGACAAATGGATGTTAAAGTTGAGGTCGGAACTGATGACTATGGCTATGAAGGATATTGGCAATTGGTTCCTGCAGGCAATGCATGCGGAACCGGTACAATTTGGGAAGGCGGAAATGATGTGCAGGTTGGTTGCACAGGTGGTGGCGAACAAGATGCAACAACTGCCTATGGTTATGGTGATAATATTACAATAACTGAAGATGCTGGTTGTTTAAATGAAGGATTTTATGACATTAAATATGTGGATGATTGGGGAGATGGGGGTATTACATTCACTGTTATCCTTGATGACATTTATCCAATGTATTCTTTTGAAGGAACTGATGCTGGAAATACGTTTAATTTTCAAGTAGTCCCTCCTCCCGCTTTCGATGCAGGCATAACTGCAATTACAACAAATGCTTACAATAACCCCGGTGATGTTGTTATTGCAGAAACCGTATTCAATTATGGGGCAACAACAATTAATTCAATAGATGTTACCTACAGTGTTGATGGCGGCGCAGATATTTTAGCAACAATTACTGGATTAAACGTCACTCCATTTACATCTGCAAATTTTGAACATCCAATTGCCTGGAATATATTAACTAATGGAACTTATGAATTGAATTTATCTACTGGTCAAATAAACGGAAATGACGATTTAAATACATCAAACGATTATATTACAAGGGAATTGGTTATCGGTGATCCTATACCTGATATAATTTCTGACTATTTAACTTTTGTTGAAGATTATGAAGTAATTGGTAATTCATCTGATGAAATTAATAATCCAACTGATCTTGATTTCCATCCCATTTTAACGGATTATCAGGTGTGGGTTATAAATAAAGGGACTGAAGGTTCGGGTGGTTCAACGGTGACTTTTTGGAATGCGGGTCAGGCTGACCAAACTTCCGAATGGAAGCAAGATGGTAATGCCTGGCATTTTATGAGTTTGCCAACGGGAATTGCATTCAGTGAAAACACCAACTTTGCGACCTCACCTGGCGTTAAAGATGCAAACCATAACGGTGGAACTTTTACGGGCCCAACTTTATGGAGCAGTGATATGAGTATTTATGCCGAAGAATCAGGCGGTAACGGAAGCCATATTGATATGCTGCATCAAAGTCCTTTCTCGATGGGAATTGCCGCATGGAAAGAAAATGCATTTTTTGTTTTTTGTGATTATCACGGATATGTTCATATGTATGATTTTCAGAAGGATCATGGTCCCGGCAATGACGATCATTCTGATGGAAGAGTCTGGGAATATCTTGACTTTGATATTGAAATGATTAATGATGATCTGCCATCACATCTTGTTTACGATAAGGCTTCAAATTACCTCTATGTTATTGACGCCGGAAACGGAAGAATTATCAGAATGAATCCTGAATCCGGAGAAGTGACAGGCACCTTTCCCCACCCTAATGAACCCCTTGCTGAAGCGAATGAAATTGAAGGCACTGATTGGGTCGAAATTGTAAATACTGGATTGATTGAACCAGTAGGAATTGATGTGATCGACAACTATATGCTCGTGAGTGACCATGCTACCGGTGAAATTATCATTTATGATATATCAACAGTTCCTGCTGTTGAATTAAAACGTTTGGAAACAGGTCGCACCGGCCTCATGGGTATTAAAATCGGGCCTGATGGTTTGATATGGTTTGTTGATCAGGATGAAGATGAATTGGTGAGAGCAAATATTACAAATATTGTACAGTTAAGTAATTCTGAACTGCAAAATAATATCACCGTCTATCCAAATCCATCTGCCGGAATTGTAATGGTAAATTTTACAAATGTTGAGAATACAAGCGTAAATGTAAATGTTGTTAATGCGTTGGGAGAAATTGTATTCAATGAAAACGGCTTAACGGGAAATCAATTGCAAATTGATCTTTCAGGATATCACGCTGGTGTTTATACTTTAAGATTAGAAACAGACCGTGGAAGTGCCACCAAACAATTGACGATATTGAATTAATTAATTGAAACAGATGCGGAGGATTTAGATAAAACAGAGTATGAAAGTATTTATAAAAAATATGGTGTGTGATCGCTGCATCAGGACAGTAAATAATGTTTTCAGCAAGAATAATTTCTCGGTTAAAAATGTTGAATTGGGTGAAATAGAAATCGAAGAAAAAACCTTAGGAGAAAGGGGAAAGATAGTTGAAGAAGAATTGGAAAAGGAAGGTTTCGAAATTATCGATGAAAAAAATGCTAAAATTATTGAAGGAATTAAAAATGCTGTTGTCAGTATCATTCACCATAAAAAACCTGATGATATAAATTTAAACTACTCTGAAATTCTTGAGCAAAAATTGCTAAAAGATTATTCGTTTTTAAGCAGGCTATTTTCTGAAACGGAAGGAATTACAATTGAAAATTATATTATCAGGCAAAAGATTGAACGTGTAAAGGAACTGCTTGTTTATAATGAACTCTCCTTAAGTGAAATTGCACATGAAATGAACTATAGCAGTGTAGCTCATTTAAGTGCGCAGTTCAAGAAAATTACCGGGTTAACGCCAACCTACTTTAAAACAATTAAAAACCACAAAAGACAAACATTGGACAAAGTGTAAACAAAATTCTGTAAACAAAATCGATAATTATGTAACAAACGAGTGAATGCAACACCGGATTTTTGTGTTATAAAATCAAAGCTTATGACGCATTCGTATAAAATTTCCAATATGACTTGTTCCGGTTGTATCGCTACAATAAAAAATAAATTGTTAATGCATCCTGATATTATTAATGCCGATTTTAATTTACCTGATAGCGCATCAATCACTATGCAACGTCACTTTCCAATCAGTGAGTTGCAAGATGTAATTGGTGTAGAGTCTAAATATCGTATTTCTGAGGATTCAAATGACACTGATGTTCACACTATCGAGGGGACAGGATTTCAAATATGGCTCGCCACTTATAAACCATTATTACTCATCTTTTTGTTCATCACAGGGCTGACTTTCCTTACAGCTTTAGAATTTGGTTCCCTAAACGGTATGATTTGGATGCAAAATTTTATGGCAGGATTTTTAATCGTGTTTTCTTTTTTTAAATTATTGAATTTGAAGGGATTTGCCGAGAGTTATGCAATGTATGACCTACTTGCAAAGCGATTCCCTGCATATGGCTTTATTTATCCATTCATTGAACTTGGACTTGGCATCGCTTATTTAACCGGCTTTAATATGGTTATAACAAATGGTATCACAATTGCAGTAATGGGGTTTAGCAGTATTGGTGTTATTCAAAGTGTTTTGAATAAAAAAAATATCCGCTGTGCCTGCCTCGGTGATGTATTTAATCTCCCAATGAGTTCCATAACAATAATTGAAGATATGATGATGCTGATAATGGCCGCCGGGCACCTTATATACTTAAGTATTTAAAATTAAATTTCACAGGTAAAATAAAAATTAATAAAAAATGAAAAAAATAACTGTAATCCTTATCGCTTTTTTGATTGGATTTATTCAAAAAACATTCGCTCAGGACACGATACAATCTTCAACATCTCTTTTGCTTGATAGCTATTATGGAGTCAAAAATTCATTGGTGAAAGGAAATGCTCAGGCTGCGTCAGATAGTGCAGAGGAGTTTATCAGAATTCTCAACGGAATTGATTATAAAGTCATTTCTGAAGGCAATGTCAACATTCTTTTGAAGGATGCCACCTTAATTTCTGAAAGTAAGGACATTAGTGAGCAGCGGAAGGTATTTGAAAATTTTTCAAATAACATGACAGAGCTCGCTAAAGTGATTGATCTTTCAGCTGACACCATTTATCAGATGTATTGCCCGATGAAGGATGCATACTGGTTAAGCGATGAAAAGGAAATAAAAAACCCTTATTTCGGCAGCACAATGCTTACTTGTGGGAAAGTCGTGGATACCATCGATAAATAATGTGAACTTATAAATATTAATTAAACAGAACAACTCTAAAATGAAAAATTTAATATTGGGAATCATTATAACAGCCACATTTATCGGTTGCAAAAATGAAAATACGAAAGCAGATAAAAGTGAAATAGACACCACAGATGAAGTTGTTTCCAACAACTCTAAAAATATAAATTCCACCACGGCTCATATCATCGATGGTTATCTCAAAATAAAGAATGCGTTGGTTAATGATAATGATAAGGAAGCGGCAGAAAGCGGTAAAGCCTTAGAAGAAGCTATCTCGGGTTTTGATAAAAGCTCGCTGACTCAAGAACAATTAAATAGTTATGAAGATTTAGCAGAGGATATAAAGGAACATGCTGAACATATTGGCCACAACGCAGGTAATATTGAACACCAGCGAGAACATTTTGTAATGCTAAGCAACGACATGATTGATTTTGTAACAACCTTTGGCACTTCTCAAAAATTGTTTAAGTTTTACTGCTCGATGGCAAATGAAAATAAAGGTGCTGTTTGGTTGAGTGAAACCAAAGAAATTGGAAATCCATATTTGGGTTCAAAAATGGAATCATGTGGTGAATTTCAGGAAGAAATTCCAATAAAATGACCTTATTGAAAAAAATTGGATGGTCAATATTCGGCGCGATTGCGGCACTCCAATTCTTTCAACCCTCCCGAAATAGAAGTGATAAGATGTTGCCTACCGATATCACTAAAATATATCCTGTTTCAGATACCGTTTTAGCATTATTAAAAACATCCTGTTATGACTGCCACAGTAACAACACGAAATATCCGTGGTATGCATATGTTCAACCTGTTGGATGGTTCTTAAACAAGGATATTCAGAATGGAAAGGAGCAGCTTAATTTCAGTGAATTTGGAACTTATAAACCGCGAAGACAAAAAAGTAAATTAATATCCATTAATAAAAGAATAAAAGATGGATCTATGCCTTTACCTTCTTACTTACATATGCATAAAGATGCCGAGTTAACAGATGGGGAAAAGAAAATGATATTTGACTGGATCAAAAACACAACTGACAATTTACCCCAGAATAAAACTAAAAATAAATGAAATCAATTTACCTCCTTATTATTTTTCTGGCTTGTTATCGAATATCATATTCTCAACATGACATGCATAACATGAATAAACCAAAAGAGGAAACTAAAATAAATAAGGAGGATGATTTTGTGTCGGAAAAAATTATTACAAAAACGGGAAAAACGGTTATCTATCATTTATTTATTACTGATACTATTGTAAACTTCACCGGTAAAGCAAAGCACGCTTACGCAATTAATGGAATGATACCGGGACCTGAGCTTGTTTTTACAGAAGGAGACACAGCGGAAATTTATTTGCACAACATGTTAAAAAATGAAGAAACGTCACTTCACTGGCATGGCATTATTTTACCAAACCAGGCTGACGGAGTTCCTTTTTTAACCACTTCACCAATAAAGCCGGGTGAAACTCATTTATACAAATTTCCGGTGGTGCAGAATGGCACCTATTGGTATCATTCTCATAGTTCATTGCAGGAGCAGGCAGGTATGTATGGTGCATTAATTTTCAAAAAAAGAGGAGAATCTCAGGAAATAAAAAATGAATCATTTGATTCTGAATATACACTCGTTCTGAGTGAATGGACTGATGAAGATCCAAATCAGGTTCAGCGTCGCCTTAGAACCGGTAGCGACTGGTATGCAATTAAAAAGCACAGCGTCCAGAGTTACGCAGAAGCAATTAAAGCTGATGCCTTCGGCACAAAAATTAGTAACGAGTGGAAACGAATGAAAGCAATGGATGTGAGCGATGTTTATTACGATAGATTTTTATCGAATGGTAAACCTGAAATAAATGTTCCGCAATTTAAAGCAGGTGATAAAGTGAAAATCCGAATTATAAATGCAGGTGCCTCATCTTACTTCTGGATTCAGTATGCTGGCGGAAAAATAACGGTTGTAGGTAATGATGGGAATGATGTATTACCTGTAGAGGTCGATAGACTAATCATAGGCGTTGCAGAAACCTATGACATTATTTTAACTATCCCTGAAAATATGAGCTATGAACTAAAAGCGACTCCTGAAGACAGAACTAAGTTTACTTCATTATGGCTGGGGGAAGGTATGAAAATGCCTGCACCAATTTTGCCTAAATTAAAATATTTCGAAGGCATGCAGATGATGAATGATATGATGAAAATGAATGGTGATATAGACGATATGGGAATGCAAATGAGTAATCAGACAATGGATATGAATGTTGTTATGTATCCGGAAATAACTGGTTATTCTGAGGAGGAAATGAAAGATATGAAAATGCAACCTGATTCAATGGAACATCACCATTATCATGAAAAAATGGACTCCCCGCAAATGAATGGGATGGACAGTATGAATATGAATATTAGCGGAGATTTAATAACTCTGAATTATGCAATGCTTCGTTCACCAGTCAAAACAACACTGCCAGATACAACATATAAAATTCTTCATTTTACATTGACTGGAAATATGAACAGATATGTTTGGTCAATAAATAATAAAGTAGTAAACGAATGGGATCAAATTTTAATCATGAAAGGAGAAAATGTAAAAATCATCCTCACAAACAATTCAATGATGCGCCATCCGATGCATTTACATGGGCATGATTTCCGCGTACTGAACGGACAAGGTGAATATGCGCCCTTGAAAAATGTAATTGATATCCTGCCAATGGAAACAGATACAATTGAGTTTGCCGCCAACCAAAATGGCAATTGGTTTTTTCATTGCCATATTTTATATCATATGATGGCAGGCATGGGAAATGTTTTTACTTATTATAATTCAACTCCAAATCCAGAATTACCTGATACTGATAAAGCATATCAGAATTTTAAAATGGATAACACCATGCTACATTTTATGGGAAAAGCAGGCATTGAAAGTAATGGAATAGAAGGTGAATTGATGTTGTCTACTAACCGGTATTCGCTCAACGGTATGTGGCATACCGGCTATATTCCCGATCATGGCTATGAAGCTGAAATCAATTTTGGAAGGTACATTGGTAAAATGCAATGGTTTTTTCCATATATTGGATTTGATTATCACTTTAAAGAATCAGGCGATCACGAGACAAATATTTTCGGTGATGAAATGTTTAATATGTTTGGTCAGGTATCCAATAAAAATGACCGGAAGGCTTTTGTTGCAGGCTTTCAATATACATTACCAATGTTATTTGTAGCGGACACAAGAATAGATAGTGATGGTAAAATCCGTTTCCAGTTAGGTAGGGAGGATATACCCATTGCGAGTCGGTTACGTCTCAATTTAATGGTTAATACAGATAAAGAATACAGTATAGGATTCAGATATATTACAACCAAATGGTTATCACTTTCAACGCATTATGACAGTGATATGAGTTGGGGTGCAGGAATTACCTTAACATATTAGTAAGCTATTGATGTTAACTGAATAGGAATTCCGGATCACCATTGGTAATAACCTTGGATTCTTTATTGCGGATGATTTGAGTTAGTATAAGCGATGACGAAAATCAGGTTTTATCTCTGTTGAATTATTGACCTTCGAAAGATAACATGGATCAAAAAACACGCCTTAAATTAATTGAAAATTCGTCGAAGCAGGTCGGCCCGGGAGTTTTTTATTCAACTATTGTTGTTATCACTTCTTTTCTACCGGTATTTTTATTGACCGGAATTGAAGGCAAACTCTTTCATCCTCTTGCATGGACTAAAACATTTATACTGTTAATTGATGCATTCCTGGCTATTTCATTAACTCCTGTTTTGATTTCATTTTTACTTAAGGGAAAGTTGAAACCGGAAAGCGCAAACCCTGTTACAAGGGGCCTTGAAAAAATTTACTCCCCAATATTATCCTGGTGCCTGAGATGGCGTAAAACAGTAATAGCAATAAATATTGTAGCGTTTACAATTGGAGTTGTTATGATGATGCGAATGGGTTCAGAATTTATGCCGCCTTTGGATGAAGGGTCAATTCTTTTTATGCCTGTTACTCTACCCGATGTATCGAATTCTGAAGCAAAAAGGATTTTGCAAGTGCAAGACAAAATAATTAAATCCGTTCCCGAAGTGGAAAATGTTTTAGGCAAGGCAGGAAGAGCAAATACGGCTACTGATAACTCTCCTATTAGCATGATTGAAACGATTATCCTCTTGAAACCAAAATCAGAGTGGCGAAGTGATGTGACTAAAGCTGACATAATAAATGAACTGAATGCAAAACTTCAAATTCCCGGAGTGGTAAATGGTTTTACGCAACCAATTATTAATCGAATTAATATGTTATCCACGGGCATTAGAACAGACGTCGGGTTGAAAATATATGGCCAGAACCTCGATTCGATTTATGCCCTTGCATTAAAAATGAAAAACGAACTGGAAGGTGTCGAAGGAATTAAAGATTTATATGTTGAGCCGGTTACAGGTGGTAGATATATTGATATAACCATAAATAAAAGCGAAATTGGAAAATATGATTTAAGTGTTGATGATGTAAATATGTATGTTGAAACTGCATTAGGTGGAATGAATCTAACAACCACGATTGAGGGACGCCAGCGATTTTCAGTCAATGCGAGATTTGCGCAGGATTATCGAAACAGCTTGGATGCAATTAAGCAAATTCCGGTTAAAACCATGAAGTATGGAACGATTCCTCTATCTGCTGTGGCTGAGGTTTCAATATCCGAAGGACCCGCAATGATTAATTCCGAAAATGCAATGTTGCGGGGAACAATTTTATTCAATGTTCGAGACCGGGATTTAGGAAGCACGGTGAATGAGGCACAAGACAAATTGAATAGTATGTTTTCAAAGCTTCCAAAAGGTTACACCATTGAATGGAGCGGACAATGGGAAAATCAGATCCGAGCCAATAGAACCCTCACCTTAATAATGCCGATCGTGCTAATAATCATTTTCATGGTGCTTTATTTCACCTACAAGTCTTTAAAAGAAGCCTTGGTTACGATGATAACGGTTCCTTTTGCATTAATAGGCGGAGTATTTATGGTTTATTTCTACGGTGTGAATTTGTCGGTTGCCGTTGCAGTTGGTTTTATCGCTTTATTTGGCGTAGCGGTTGAAACTGCGATGTTAATGACAATATATCTTAATGAATACATGGAAAAGTTGGTTTTGCTTAAAGGCAATTCCTCAACTACAATTTCAAAAGCTGATTTACGAGAATTCATTATAAATGGTGCCGTAAAAAGACTCCGCCCAAAACTAATGACCGTTTCAGTTTCCCTTTTCGGGTTAATTCCAATTCTTTGGGCGACGGGCACAGGAAGTGACGTAATGTTGCCTATAACAATTCCTTTAATTGGTGGTGTCATTTCATCAACTATTTATGTGCTGCTAATTACACCTGTTGTTTATGAAATGATTAAAGAAAGAGAGTTGAAAAAACACGGTAAATTAATTATACCAGGAAAAAATGATGAACAATAAAGATATCAGACTATCAATTAAAAAAGACAAGCAGATTCTATCTTGCTTGTTACTCCTTTTCATTTTACCAATTTCAGCATCTGCACAAATAATCACATTGGATTCGGTTCTATCACTAATTGAGCAAAATAATCCCATGCTTAAAATGTATGATGAGCAAATCAATGCAGTAAATAATTACTCTGAAATGGCAAAAAGTTGGATGCCTCCGACACTATCTACCGGAATATGGGAAACACCGTATGAAAATATCAGCGATGGAATGTGGATGATCACAGGTGAGCAAATGATACCAAATCCGGTAAAACAAAATGCGAATTATTCGTATATGCAGGGTATGATACCCATTGAGGAAACCGGGAAAGAGGCTAAGAAAAATGAAATGTTTGCAATGGCGAAACAAAATTATTATGACTGGATCGTATTAGAAATGAAATATGATTTGTTATTACAAACTGATTCCCTTTTGAACAATATTATTAAAGTTGCAGAGATACGTTACACATATTCTCAGGAAAAACTCAATACGATTTACAAAGCACAAGCCGATCTGTTTGAATTGCGAAACATGGAAATTATGCTGCTAAGTGAAATTAAAATGAAAAATATTGAGCTAAATACACTTATGAATATCGATAAATCATTTGTTTTTGAAATTGATACAACAATCAAAAGTCATGATTATGAACTGCAATTTATTGAAACTTTACCATTATCAGACTACCGGAGCGACCTCAAACAATATGATGCAAAAATTGAATTATTAAGGCTTGAGCAGGAGTATGAAAAATCGAAACGATTGCCTGATTTTGGTATTTCCGTCAGTCATATGGAATCACTGGGAATGATGCCCAATCAATATTCTGTTATGGGGATGGTTACTATACCGATAGTTCCATGGGCGGCGAAGGAATTTAAATACAATATTCAGGGATTAAGTAATACAGCTAATGCAATCAGTCTTGAAAAACAATCGCTAATAAACGAAACATCAGGTATGATTGCTTCTTTGCAAGCTCAAATCAAATTTGCAAAACAACAATTGTCAAATTACACTAACAATATTACACCGGCGTATTACAAAAGTTATCAGGCATCCTTAACAGCTTACGAGCAAAATACAGAGGATCTGTTTATAGTGTTGGATGGATTGAGAATGTATCGCATGGCGAAAATGAGTGAGTTAGACCAATTAAATACACTCTTGAAATTACAAGTGCTATATGAAAGAGAATTGGAAATACGGTGAGGAATCTGCAATTGTTATAAAGCAACTGCTACAGGGCTTTACCCTTTGCTTATTGATGATGCTGTGTTCATGCAACGGAAGAAATCAACACACACATATGCCTACCAATGAAGCAAACGAAATGGACGGATTGCAACAACCCTCAAATCGTATTGTTATGAGTGAAGTCAAAAGCATTTTTCCCAAATATCAATCTTATATACCTATTGTGAAGGCGACGGGAATAATTTCGTATGACCCACGCTTACTTAATACTATCAGCGCAAGATTTAGTGGTCGAATTGAAAAACTGTATGTGCGATTTAATTTTGAAAAGGTTACAAAGGGCCAGCGGATAATGGATATATATAGTCCGGAAATATTAACTGCTCAGAACGACTTCATTCTTCTTTTAATTTCTTCTGAAAACGATAGTTCATTAATCAACACTTCAAAACATAAATTGCAATTGCTTGGATTGACAACAGAGCAAATCAATGAAATTGTTAAAACTCAGAATCCTATAAATCCGTTACCGGTTTACAGTCCCTATAACGGTCATCTTCATGACATAGGTGTCAAAAATGATATTCTGGAAGATGTGACTATGAAGAGTGGAATGAATTCAAAAATGAGCAATTCCACCTCCTCTTCCAACAATGCCCAAATTATTAATTCTGCTGCATCTCAAGCATCATCACTAAGTATTATAGAAGGAATGTACTTACAAAAAGGCCAACCGATTTTTTCTGTTTATAATACAGAAAATGTTTGGGCAGTTCTGAATATTTTTCCATCTGACGCCGCTTTAATAAAAATTGGTGATCCCGTTTCAATTGTAGCAGAAACTGATGATGAAAATGTGATTATTGCCAATATTAATTATATCGAGCCAGTAGCGGGTCAAAATGCTTCCTCTATAAATGTACGGGTTTATTTAAAAAATACGGAGAAACTCAATCTTAAAATTGGAACACTTCTTTCCGCAGAAATAACTACAGATGCAATTTATGGAATATGGCTACCTCGTAATGCGGTGGTTAATCTCGGGCAAAAACAGGTGGTATTTTTAAAAACCAATAATTATTTCACATCAAAAACTATTCAAACAGGAATTACAACCGACTCATTGATACAAATTATGAGTGGTTTGGATATTAGTGAGCGAGTTGCAGCCAATGCCGAATTTCTTGTTGATAGTGAGAGTTTCATTAAAACCACAAATAATGAGCAGAAATAGGAAATATTTACAATCTGTTTTTATTTGTTTTACCTCAGGATTACTGGTATTACAGTCTTGTCAGGATACTAATCAAAATGTTGAAATGGCTGGTCCGGATGAATATTACACATGTTCAATGGATCCACAGGTTATAGAAAATAAGGCCGGCAACTGTCCCATTTGTCACATGAAGCTGATTAAAGTAAATCGAAACAATCTTAAAGCGGGGCAAATTAAATTAAGCTCACAACAAATTAAATTGGGCAACATTACATTTGATACAGTTCGATTGCATGAACTTTCGAATGAAATAATACTAACTGGAAAAGTAGCGGTTGACCAAAATCTCACCAATGCAATCAGCGCAAAAGTACAAGGTAGAATTGAAAAATTGTTAATAAGGAATATCGGAGATTATGTCAATAAAGGCCAATTGTTATATGAGATTTATAGTGAAGATTTAAATGCAGCACAAGAAGAGTATCTCCTTTCCTTACAAACATCAAATTCTGAAAATTTTCGCGACGCAGCAAAAAATAAATTATTGCTTTACGGCATGAGCGAATCACAAATCAACCAGTTAAGGATTTCAAAAACCTCATTACAATTCATTCCTGTATTCTCTACACAGGAGGGTTTTGTTAGCGAAATATTTATAAGTGAAGGAAACTATGTTACATCAGGAACAACACTTTTTCGTTTAGCAACATTCGGATCATTGTGGGTCGAAGCGCAAGTATATATGCCTTATCTGCCTTACTTGAAAATTGGTACAGATGCCGTTTTTTCAATTCCAGCTGCAGGCGAACAAATATTTTCAGGAAAAGTAATATTTATTGATCCGCAAGTACAGGCACTTTCGAGATTTGTACTTGCAAGATTTCAAATGTTAAATCCTTCTCATTTAGTTAAACCCGGAATGTTGGCAAATATTACTTTGCAAACTGAAAAGAAAAAATCATTGGCCCTTCCTATAGATGCAATTATCCAAAACAGTAAAGGTGCAAATGTCTGGGTATTAAACAGCGAAGGCGTATTTGAAAATAAAATGGTTATGGTAGGAATGCAGAATAGCCGTGAAGTCGAGATTCTTGATGGTATTGAAGAAGGTGAGGTTGTTGTTGTTTCTGGTGCATATCTTATAAATAGTGAATATATATTTAAAAAAGGCGCAAACCCAATGGAAGGCCATCAAGGAATGAAAATGTAATGACCCACAAAAAAGTAAATATGAAAAGCTCAAAATCATGCCTAAACAAAATTTTCATTACAAAGAAAAACTATAGCAATGGTTGAACGGCTTATAATATTCTCATTGCGTAACCGCCTCGTTATTCTGCTTGTTGCTGCATTTATGTTTAGTTGGGGAATTTATGAAGTGTTGCACAATCCTGTAGATGCAATTCCTGATCTCTCGGAAAATCAGGTGATTGTTTTTACTGAATGGATGGGTCGAAGTCCACAAGTTATAGAAGACCAGGTAACCTATCCATTAGTTTCTAATTTGCAAGGCATTGCAAAATTGAAAAACATTAGAGGAACATCAATGTTTGGAATGAGCTTTGTATACCTCATTTTCGAAGATAATGTTGACATCTATTGGGCTCGAACAAGAGTGGCTGAGAGACTTACTTTTGCCCAAAAACTCTTACCAGAAGGGATTTCTCCAACTCTGGGGCCCGATGGCACAGGTGTAGGTCATATATTTTGGTATACGTTAGATGCAAAAGGTTATGATCTCGGTGAACAACGTGCATTACAGGACTGGTATATCAAATTTGCATTACAAACTGTAGACGGGGTGAGTGAAGTTGCGTCTTTCGGCGGATTTCAAAAACAATATCAGGTGGTAATTGATCCTGTTAAATTGAATTATTACAATTTATCGATGATGGATGTGCTGGAAGCTGTAAAATCCAATAATAATGATGTCGGAGGACGGAAATTTGAAATGAGTGATGAGGCATATATTGTACGCGGTTTGGGGTACATTAAATCATTAGAAGAAATTGAAAATATTTCACTCAGCACGTCTGACAATTTTCCTGTCAGAATAAAAGATGTAGGATCAGTGCAAATGGGCGGTGACATACGTTATGGAATTTTTGACGAAAATGGTGAAGGTGAAAAGGTCGGAGGTATTATTGTAATGCGTTATGGAGAGAATGCCGATGCCGTAATAAAAAATGTGAAAAGTAAAATGGATGAGGTTCAGAAAGGTTTACCAGAGGGAGTTAAATTTCACATAGTGTATGATCGAAGCGGATTAATTGAATCTGCTATTGACTCTGTAAGAAGAACGCTGATTGAAGTTCTAATCAGCGTTTCAATTGTCGTGCTTATTTTTTTGTTTAATTGGCGAAGTGCGTTAATCATCCTTATTCAAATTCCAATATCAGTGGCATCAAGCTTTATATTATTGAATCTATTCGGGTTTTCATCAAATATCATGTCATTAACAGGGATTGCACTTGCGATCGGAGTTATTGTAGATGACGGAATTGTAATGGTGGAAAACGCATATAGACATATCAGTGAATCGCAATTAAAAGAATAAGCAAATACCAGTATGACCAAAATTATCCTTTTAACTGATTTGAATAATAACCTAATTATTAAGATAAATATATATTTCAGTAATTATATTACGAGTTGAATATGGTAATATAGATCATATACAATTGTAATTAAAGCACCCGTTTTTTGGACAAGTATTACATATTAAACATTTCTAAATAATAACATTATGAAAATCTCATCATTAAAATTTGGCCTGGCAATGGGCGTTGGATTGAGCATATCATTTCTTTTGTGCAATATATTTTTTGCAATCGTTGGAAATGGTTTCAGCCTGAGCATAATGAACACATTATTTCATAACATGGATTTTTCAACGCTTATGATTGAAAATGGTTTTAGCATAGGTAAGCTTATTTGTGGCATGATCGTTCTTTTCATTGAAGGAATGGTCATAGGATATATTACTGCGTCTATGTACAACTTGATCAATAAGAAACAAGTGAAATAAACCCAGTGTTCAAGATTATGAATAATTAAAAGCACCAGTGAATCATTATGATACCCTCAGCTAAAAGCTTAAAGCAGACGAATTGGCATGTAATAACTGGTGCGCCTTGTTCGGGGAAAACCACACTCGTAAATTTACTGCACGACCATGGCTATAAAACTACAATTGAACATGCAAGACATTATCTGGACACGCAAAAAGCCGATGGTAAATCAATTGAAGAAATAAGAAACCGTCAAAAAGAATTTCAGCTTGGAATTTTGAATATGCAAATCCAACAGGAAGCAGAACTTATTCCTGAGGATTTGGTCTTTCTTGATCGTGCAATTCCTGATGCCCTTGCTTATTATCGTTTTTTGAATCTGGAGGTAGATGAAAAACTCCTTAAAGCGTTATCTAAAACATCATACAAAAAAATATTTCTGCTTGACTACCTGCCACTCGTCCAGGATTATGCAAGAAAAGAGGATGAAGCTGCACAGAAAAAAATTCATCAGCTTCTGACTGAAGTTTATGAATCCTTCGCCTTCCCGGTAATTCATGTCCCGGTCTTAAAACCAAAAGAACGACTGGACTTTATTTTAAAAAACTTATAGTTATGAAAACCAAATCAAAAACCATTTTCATCCTCGCAGTTCCGGAAAAGGTTTTTTCACAAATGGATGATTTTTCCAAAACTGGAATGCATATGAGCGAAAGCTCTATGATGATGATGGGAAGTAAATTGAATTTAGAACAAAAGTCTCAAAATCCAACAGGACCCTGTGCAAGCTACAGGTGGTACGGGAAGATGATGGGAATGAAAATTGATTTTGTCGAGAATGTCACGAATTGGCAGCCTCCAAAACTTAAAGAGTGGGAAACAATCGGTGAGGCAAATATCATTATAATGTCGTGGTATAAAATGTGGTTTGAAATATCTCCGTTTGAAAATGGATCTGTTGTAAAACTTTCAATCAGTTATTTGCAACCAAAAAAACGGTTCTATAAATTATTATCCTTTTTATTTGCAAACTGGTATTGTAACTGGTGCTTAAAAAATATGTTAAACGACACTAAAAAGAATCTTGAAAAATAGTTGTATGAATAAAGAACAATTGAATTCGAATGAGCATTCTCATCATCAAATGAATGCGCAAATGGGAGGCCAGGGACATGACCATCATCAAATGATGATAGATGATTTTAAAAAACGTTTTTGGGTTTCGATCATTGTAACGATTCCCGTGCTTCTGCTTTCTAAAATGATTCAGGATTTTATGGGAATTGCTTTTTCTTTTCGCTATGATAAATATGTTCTCCTTGCACTATCATCGATTGTATTCTTTTATGGGGGCATGCCATTCCTTAAGGGAATGTTTTCAGAAATCAAGGTAAAGAATCCTGGCATGATGACCTTGATCGGAATGGCGATTTCCATAGCTTATTTCTATAGTTGCGCAATTGTATTCGGTTTAGCTGGCATGGATTTTTTTTGGGAGCTTGTTACGCTCATTGACATTATGTTGCTTGGTCATTGGCTTGAAATGAAATCAGTCCTTGGTGCTTCAAAGGCACTCCAGCTTCTTGTAAGTATGATGCCGTCATTTGCTCATAAAATACACGGTGAGCATGTTATGGATATAAAGTTGGATGAATTAAATGTTGATGACCTTATTCTTGTAAAGCCGGGCGAAAAATTGCCTGCTGATGGAATTGTAATAAATGGCGAAAGTTACCTTAATGAATCAATGCTTACGGGTGAATCTAAACCTGTAAAGAAAGAAAAAAATAGTAAAGTTATTGGCGGTTCCGTTAATGGGAATGGTTCGTTGACAATTCAAATTCTGCATACAGGAAAAGATAGCTATCTAAATAAAGTTATTAAGATGGTTGAGGAAGCGCAGAAGTCCAAATCCAGGATGCAAAATCTTTCCGACCGTGCTGCGAAATGGCTCACATATATAGCCCTTTCAATTGGTTTTGCAACCCTTACAATTTGGTTATTACTCGGCTATCCTTTTCAATTTGCATTGGAAAGAATGGTTACAGTCATGGTTATTTCCTGCCCGCATGCATTGGGATTAGCAGTTCCACTTGTAGTCGCAATCTCAACCGCCATTTCAGCTCATCACGGCTTACTTATTCGAAATAGAACTGCCTTCGAAGAGTCAAGGAAAATTTCCGTAATAGTTTTTGATAAAACCGGCACACTTACGAAAGGAGAATTTGGTGTTACAAGAGTTGTGGCATTTTCGCAGAATATATCTGATGAAGAATTATTGAGAATTGCTGGCGCACTGGAGCAAAATTCGGAACATCCAATTGCTGTCGGAATCATCAATAAAACTAAACAATCAAAAATAGAAATTCCAAATGTTGAAAATTTCATTGCAATACCTGGCAAAGGTGTAGAGGCAACCGTTAATGGAAGAAAAGTAAAAGTTGTCAGTCCCGGATTTTTGCGAGATAAAGGCATAACTATTCCAGGGAATGTAATTACTTCTGAAGCCGAAACTATTGTATTCATTTTGCGTGAAGATCAATTGATGGGTTTTATTGCACTTGCAGACGAAATCAGACCCGAATCAGCAGAAGCGATTCAGAAATTCAAAGAAAATCATATTAAAGTATTTATGGCAACCGGAGATAATGAAATTGTTGCACAGGCTGTTAGTCAGCAATTGAAACTTGATGGGTATTTTGCGGAGGTTTTACCTCATCAAAAAGTTGAAATTGTAAAAGATTTACAGATGAAAGGAGAGTTTGTAGCTATGACAGGCGATGGTGTGAATGACGCACCCGCACTTGCTCAAGCGGATGTTGGAATTGCAGTGGGCTCAGGAACTGATGTGGCTGCTGAAACAGCTGATATCATTTTGGTGAATAGTAATCCAAATGATATTCTCAACCTCATATTATTTGGTAAGGCTACATACAAAAAGATGGTTCAGAATTTAGTCTGGGCAACCGGTTACAATGCTTTTGCCATTCCTTTAGCAGCAGGAGTTTTATATTCTGCGGGCTTTGTTTTAAGCCCAGCCATTGGCGCTGTTTTTATGAGTTTAAGTACAATTATTGTTGCAATTAATGCAAAATTATTGAGATTAAAATAACCACTGTTGACAATTAGAATCCTATTTGAATACACTAAATATTTGATTGTATTCTTTACATGTTTCATCTTTAATTGCGATAAAATATAAACCGGAAGGTAAATTTGTTATGTCAATAGGGATTAACTGAGCATCCATGTATTTACTGGTAAAAAGATTTTTACCTGAAACATCAGATAAAACAAATTCTATATTCCCATCAACATTGTCGCTTACACTGATATTAATTTGATTACTGGCCGGATTCGGATATAAAATAAATGATTCCGGCGAATGTTGATCATTTATTGAAACAGGATCAGCATAAGTCCCTTTTCTATACATTACAGTTCCATTTGTTCCTTCCTGCCAAACTACATGAACATCAGTAGATGAAACCGCCACATCTGAATTTATAGGATTGTAATTTTCCAAATTGTATAAAGTGACATCAATAGTGCTATTTGAAAATCGGTTTTCGATATTCGAAGTAAACTGTAATTCAATTTGCGAATCAAATATTACGTCTTTCCAAACAATTGTAACTGTATTTCCATAGTTGGCAATGCGAGGATAATTTTCCAAATCCAATTCCAGAATTTCAAAACTTAATCGTTCAGCTGATGAAGCTGAAAGTGTAGAGAGAGATGAAGCTGAAAAATACACTCTCTCTTCGCCTGTTGCGGCACTCATGAATACAGAATATAAACTATCGCCAATAATAACACCGTCAGGACCTGTTGAAGGACATGCATTAATCACCCAATCTGTCTGATCTATTTGTATACCATTCATAAACGTACTGCCACCATTCGTAGAAATCCCGGCCCATGAATTACGCAAATTATCCAAATTATCCCTGTAGAGAGTTGCTACATAATTATTTTCAGATGTAACACTCACCGGGCAACAATCGCAAACATCACCTCCTGAAAAATCGCTTGCTAAAACATCCATATTAAAACTGTTCCCAAAATCGTCTGACGTTGCAACAACATAGCGGGCATTTCCAAAATCGCTGTCCAATTTCATAAATGCAACAATTGGTTGCCCTACTTCATTAACCGTAACAGAGGGAAATCTCGAAATATTATCGCCGATCATTCCATCCAACACCACGGGGTCAGAAAAGGTCATTCCTCCATTATAGGAGTGTATGCAATATGCAGGAGCCATATCTTCAGGGTTCTCTTTGAAAACAACATAAATTGTATCACCGAAAGCTGCAATATCAGGTCCTGCCCAAGAAGCTGTAAAAACTTCCATCGCTTCAGGTGTAACTCGTATTGGGATCATAAACTCAGACCCGTTCCAGCGTGAAAAATATGGCGCCGACTCATCCATATTTCCCCACAATACCATCGGATTATTATTTCTGTCTAAAACGATCCTTGGATGCTGATTACCGAACGATGATTCGGCCACTGCCACAGGAGCATCCCAGTCAATTGAAACCTGCCCAAAGCAAATAAAGGGCAGTGTAAAAAACAGTAGTATGAATTTCATTGCTCTAAATTACAGACAAATCAGTAAGCTCTATGGATCCGAGTTTTTTGACTCCCAAACCTCCAAAACCTTAGTCCCGCAACGGTTGTTACTTTATCGTGCCGAAAGTAACCCGCATGTTGAAATTCTAAAAGCAGTGCACTACCTTTATAGTAAAATCAGGATTATGACTAAAACATTTACCCTCCTCCCCATAATATGCCTTTTTTCTGCATTACAGGCTCAGGACTTCGCCGAAGACTGGACAAAAACAGATTGTGACGGAATAGATCACACGCTTTTCACCGAGCTTGACAATGGAAATTGTGTCATTCTTGCCTTCGATATGCTGCCAACCTGTACCATGTGTATTGATGCTGCCGACCTTATGGACCCAGTTGTAGAGGATTACAGGACTTTACACCCCGACAGCATACTATTTTACTGTCTTGCGTATGTGAATACCTATTCATGTGCCACCATGCAAACATGGGAGTCTGACAATGGTTTTAACCACGATGCGCTCTTTGAAGATTGTGCTGACGATGTCGCTTATTATGGAGGAATGGGGATGCCGACAATTGTTGTTTTGGGTAAAAACACGCATGAGGTTTTTTATAATGTTAAAGGGTTTGGTCCGGGAGATATTCCCGATTTTGAAGCTGCAATCGACGAAGTATTTGCAAAAACAACCACTGATATAAATACTAATGAGAATAATATTAATATAAAATTGTATCCAAATCCCGCCACCGAAACTGTAATGATAACTTATGAAAACATTTATTCAATTGAAAATATATCACTAATGGATTTAAAAGGAAACAAGGTAATTGGTCTGCAAAACCCGGCTTTAAATAATATAGGTAACATGAATACAATAACTTTTGATATTGCTTCGGTTCCTAATGGAATATATTTTATTCAACTAACAGGAAATGGAATCTCACACATCGAAAAAGTGATTGTTAATCATTAATATTTATTGAAATGAAAAATTCTCTTCGAAATATTTTGTCCGCTTTATTGGTGAAATTGATAGCCGGACAAATTTCCTATTCTCAATCTTTTACAATTACTCCAAACGATACCTTAATTGCAGAGGGCACGCCCGATCAGTTGACTATCTATGATATTTATATGGATAATTCAACAGGAACCGATACACTGATCTTAAATTGGGAACGTGTTTCGTTGGACATTCCAGGAGATTGGGATTATTCGTTATGTGATCTCGGAACCTGCTATCCGGGAGTTCCTGATAATGGAACTATGTATCCGGTACCACCCGGTGAAATGGGATTTTTAGGATATAATGTAATTCCATCTTTCTCAGCAGGCATTACAACCCTTGCCATGAATGTATGGGAAGATTCAGCACCAGATGAAAAAGTACAGGTCGTTTGGATAATTTCTTCAGGAGAGGTGACCGCAATTAATTCTAACTGTAGTAATTCAATTGCAATATATCCCACCATTACGCAGGAAAATATTTTCATTGCCAATTTAAATGCTGAATCAACTTTTAATTTATTTGACCTCAATGGGAAAAATGTTCTAAATCAGAATATCCAGAATGGAATTACTTCACTTGATGTAAGTGAATTGGATTCGGGAATGTATTTGGCTGTTGTTTCAACAAACGGACTCCCAGTTAAAACTCAGAAAATTATCATTCAATAATAAACTATTTACACTTGCGCAATGGCATAAACAAATTCTCTTTAATTCTAATAGGGATAGTATGTTTTGCCAATTGCTCTGCAACAATTATTAACAAAGATCTATTTATCAATAGCGGTGAATTTGTAACCGTTAAACTCACTACCTTTCCTTTTTTAGCATTTAACGAAACGGAGGAATTTAATTCATTAAACACCGTTTTCAATTGCACGACCAGCGATAGCATTGTTTTCAATGTTCATAACAATGATGATGTTATGCATGGATTTACAGTAAAAGGATTTGCAGGCATACCCGTAACAATTGCACCGGGAGATTCTGCAACCTTTACTTTTTATTCTTCCGAAGAAAAAATATTTATTTATTACGATCAATTAAACTATCCTGAAAATCGATATATGGGATTGGGAGGGATGATCTGTGTGACTAATTCCTCATCAAAAAAATATTACTGGAATCTTAAAGAGCATCAGACAGAATTTAATAATGATATTGATGCCGGGGTTACTGTAAATTGGAATAATTATATTCCTGATTATTTTACTATCAATTCAAGAAGTTACCCGGATACTGAAACCGACTCGACTGCAGCGATTACTGGAAATGTTGGTGATACCATTTTGATTTTTATAACAAATACAGGGCAGTCAGAACATTCAATACATTTTCACGGGTTTCATTGTAAGGTGTTGTATTCAACAGGAAGCAGGATCAGAAAAGACTGGGTAAAAGATACTTGGCCTATTGAACAAATGGAGGGAGTTGTTCTTCAACTTATTCCCGATAAACCGGGCAGGTATTCGGTGCATGATCATAATTTATTAGCGATGGCAGGCGGCGGCACTCATCCCTATGGAATGTTTTTAATTATGGAAATAGACGAATAAATAAAGTTTGAATAAGCGGATTGTTATATTATTTTCAATTGCATTCATCTGTTCTTTTCAATTAAGAGCACAGGAAACTATTAATATCAATAAATACTTGCGCAGCAATTTTGGAATTGACACGATGTGGAATGATGATACAGTCAGGATTTTTGGCATTGCCGATCATTTGGCTGATGACCCTCATATTCCGGCAACTGTAATTTATTGCAATGAAGGAGATTCGGTTATTATTAATGCTTTGAGCATTTCACAGTATGATCATCACACAATTCATTTACATGGATTAGATGTGGATACCAGAAATGACGGTGATCCTGCGACTTCATTTTATTTGGAGCACATGCAGGATACAACGTATAGTTTTAAAGCCACCAATGCAGGCATATATCTCTACCATTGCCATATGGCAGATGCAATTCATGTTCAGATGGGAATGTATGGCTTATTGGTTGTAAGGGCAGCAGGAGGTGCAAAAACAGCCTATACAGGAGGGCCTGCCTATAGCAAATCATACAATTGGATTTTTTCTGAAATAGATACTTTTTGGCACCGGCATATTCCTGTGCATGATGATGTTGCGGATACTTCCCGTTTACCCGGCCCTTATAATCCATCTTATTTTTTAGTAAATGGTCATTCAGAAACACAACTTGATTCTGACGATAGCACAAAAATTACCGGAAGGGAAAACGAATATATCTATATACGAATTGGAGCAATCGGATTTTTTCGAAACAGGATAATATTTCCTTCATGGCTCAATGCAAAAATCATTGATTCAGACGGAAGGCCACTACCGGATGAAATTGAAACAGACACTTTAAATATTTCGCCCGGCGAACGATATGGAGTAATGTTGTATCCCTCCGATCAGTTGGATGATTTCATTCCCGTGCAATATGTAAATATGAATACCTATGAAGTATGGAATACACAATATATTCCTGTAAACATTAGTGGGATTGTAAGTATAAACGATATTACAAATTCCGGTATTACACTGTATCCCAATCCTGCTACAGATATGATCACAATTGCAGGTTTAGAAAACGACGCTGAAATAATTATTCAAAATCAGATTGGACAAACAATAAATACATTTTCAATTATTTCTGCAAACTTTCAAATAAGCTCAAAGGATTTGCCGTCAGGCTATTATGAGTTAATTATTAGAACGGAAGGAGAAACCTATTCGTTTCCATTTGTGAAACAATAAATACAAATGTCTCATCCAATTCTATTCATTAAATATTGCTAAATGTATTTAAGCATTTGCTTAAATAAGAAAGTAAGCCTACCTTTGATCTATTCTAAATCTAAATGGACAAAAACACTTGTATCCGGGTATTTGCAGATGAGGCACAGATCAGAGATTGCCGGGAAAAGGTCAGGGCAATTTCACCTTCATTGCTTCAATTGAGCAGGGTTCTCGAGCTTGCTGCAAATGATGTCAGACTGAAAATTCTTTACCTTCTTGAAGAAGAAAGCGAACTCTGTCCTTGCGACATCAGCGATATTTTAGGAATGAGCATTCCTGCCGTTTCACAGCATTTGCGCAAACTGAAAGACGGAAACGTTATTGAATCACGCCGGGTAGCACAAACTATATTTTATTCGCTTAAAGATGAAAACCTGAAAATCCTGAAACCATTTTTCAAATACATCAATCAACAAAATCTGAAGGTGGAAACAAAATGAATGGTCGAAAAACATCAGGTAGAGTTATTGGCGCCGGACTCGCTTCTGCAATAGCTGCTTCTTTGTGTTGCATCACTCCTGTATTAGCAATTATTGCAGGGAGCAGTGGTATAGCATCAACTTTTGCATGGATTGATCCTGCAAGACCTTATTTAATCGGTGTGAGTATTTTAGTTTTAGGATTCGCCTGGTATCAGAAATTTAGACCACAACCTGTTGATGAATGCGGATGTGAAGTTGTTGAAAAGCAAAAATTTATCCATTCAAAAACATTTCTTTCCATTGTAACAATTTTAGCGATATTAATGATTGCCTTTCCTTCTTACGCAAAAGTATTTTTCCCTGCATCCGAAAATCAAATTAATGTAGTTGACAATTCAAATATTCAGACTGCGGAATTTTCTATCAAAGGAATGAATTGTGCGGGTTGTGAGTTGGAAGTAAACCATGAAGTCTATAAACTCAGTGGTATTATCAAATCCGAAACATCTTATGATAGCGGTAAATCAAATGTTCAGTTTGATAATTCTAAAACCAATGTTGAGGAAATAAAGCAGGCCATCAATTCAACAGGATATTCAGTTACAAATGCAGAAATTCAAAACAAACAACTATGAAAAAAATAATTCTTATATCTTTTATCGCAATTTCAGCAATGACGTTGAACTCCTGTTCAAATGGTAATGCAGAAACAGTTGCAATCAAAGAAAGCATTTCTTTTTATGAAGTTCCACTCGTTTGCGGTGCTTATGCAGAAATTGGATGTGGCAGCAGGGCAAAACCCGCATTACTTGACTTGGAAAAAAATCCAGCCGTCAGGGAAGCATGGTTGAACAGAGAGGGAACTGTATTTGCAATTGTTTGGAATAGTTCCGATGAAACAAATAATGTTGCAAAACCAATTTTTGACCTATACGAAATTGATTACACTATCCTAAAAGGCAAGGAAGAAAGAAAAAATGCAGAGACCTTCCGACAGGAAAATCTTTGGTATAAAGGAACTGATGTCGATAAGCTGAGCATTGAAGAGGCAACTCATATCGCAAATACTTTAACAGGGTTTGCACTTGAAAGAAACTTGATTACTCAGGAAGAAGCTAATAAATTAAAACCTGCAATAGAAAATTATTTCAAAGCAGAATTGGTTAAGGTTCGTACTCCTCAACAACTTTATAATGATAATGAAAATAAATTCCATAATGATCTTGTAGCAATTGCTACTAATATTATCGGAGCAGAAAGAACAGAAACTATAACAAAATTATATTATGAGCATATGGATGAAGAATGTAAAACAAATGGTTCAAGTTGTACATCGGACTCAACGGATGCTTGTTGTAAGAAAAAATAAATGGACTTATTAATTACACTCCAATCTATAATTACTTGTCCTCACTGCAATTATCAGAAAGAGGAAACAATGCCGATAGATGCCTGCCAGTTTTTTTATGAATGTGAGAGCTGCCATACTGTTTTAAAGGCTAAACCGGGCGATTGTTGCGTGTATTGCAGTTATGGAACAATAAAATGCCCACCAATTCAGCAGGATAAAAGTTGCTGCTAACAGATACAGGATTCTGCCCGGATTTGTCTCCCATTTGACCCCCGGATATATATTGCCTTACTCCTGCATTGATTGTTACTTTATGGTGCAGAATGTAACAAAATAAAACCAATTAAATTAGATTCATTAGAGGTCTGTTGATTGAATCAATTAAATCTATCGATGTATAACCAAACGAAGCAATAATTTTATCGGAAAAAAATATGGAAGACATATTTGCACAAACATCCCCGGAACTCTGGCATAAAAGAAATAGCTGGATTGAAAAATTACTTAGTGATTCGGAAATAGGAAGCTATTTAGTTAGCGAACATTCAACTGCATTATTTTTTGATATGAATCGTGCTTATTGTGCTGGCGCATGGATTTCAGTTGTTGTAATGGCCGTTGCCTCAATTGATTCTCATTTTAGAGAAACAGAGTCAGGGGATAATAAAATTGGAACGGCAAAACTTTTCAAAGACTACTATGAGGGAGATGACATTGATTGGCTTAGGAAACTTAGAAACAGATATGTTCATATGAATTTAGATGAACCATTTTTGGAAATGGATACATGGCTTAAAAATCAGGAACAACTTGAAGCCGATGCGACGAAAGCGATACAGATTGCTATTAAGGCATTCTATCAAAACCCAGGAACCTAATGCGATAAGATATTACTGCAAAAGGATTAAATTTTCAGTGAAACACCTCCCAAAAGGTTAACTTTGCATTATGTTCTACAGAAGGAAGGTGATATTGGCTTTACTTCAATTGTTCGACGGACAGTTGGAAAAAATCCGTTTGCAAAAACTCCTTTTTCTTTTCACGCAAAGACAACAAAAAGCCGAGTACGATTTTGTGCCTTATAAATTTGGTTGCTACTCTTTTAGCGCCCATGCTGATTTAGTTACAATGATTAAAAAGCAGCAATTGGTTTCTGATGATAAAAATTACAGTCGAGCGGATAAAACGGATTATTTAAAGCAACTAAAACCCGATGATAAAAGGTTTCTATTGGAAGTGAAATCGAATTACGGTGGGATGAACGCAAAGGCATTAATGAAGCATACTTATTTAAATTTTCCATTTTACTCTATTCGAAGCGAAGTTGCAACAGATATTTTAAATAAATTAGAGCTGGAAAAAGTTGACAATGCAAAGCCCAAAATAAAGAATACAATTTTGTTTACAATCGGCTATGAAGGAATTTCCCTTGAAGAATATTTATCCCGTTTACTCAGAAATGATGTTAAGATATTGGTAGATGTTCGCAATAATCCGTTAAGCATGAAATTTGGTTTTAGCAAAAGTCAGTTGAAAAATTATTGTGAATATTTAGGAATACAATACTTGCATTTCCCTGAAGTTGGAATACAGTCCGATCTGAGGCAGGAGTTAAATTCTCAAACTGATTACGATAAACTTTTCATTGCTTACCGTAACAATAATTTGAGTAAAACCCTGAAAACACAAACTGAAATATTAAATCTATTGAAGCAGCACAAACGTATTGCGTTAACTTGCTTTGAAGCTGATATTTGTCAATGCCACCGGAAACATTTGGCTGAGGCCATTCAAACACTACCCAACTTTTCCTATGAAGTAAAACATATTTAAGAATGGCATTGACCAAAGTATTAATTGCAGTAAAAACCTACCCTACCCTTTCGGCCAAGTATGATGAATTAGTTTGCACTGCCGGTTTCCGGGAAGATGGAACTTGGATCAGAATTTATCCTGTACCATTTAGAAAAAAATCCTATAACGAACAATACAAAAAATATGATTGGATTGAACTTGATTTGGTAAAGAATGAATCAGATTTCAGACCGGAAAGTTACCGGCCATATTCTCATGAGAGTGAAATAAATATAATAGGCCATTTGGACACAGCGGGTAATTGGGAGACACGTAAGCAAGCTGCCTTAGGAAAAGTTTACTACAATTTAACCGAACTGATTGCTGAAGCAAAGGACAAAAACATTTGTACTTCCTTAGCCGTATTTAAACCCACAGAAATTTTAGACTTTACTTATGAGCAGGTTGACCGAGATTGGGACAAAGACAAACTTGCAAAGCTGAATCAACTTAATCTTTTTGAAACAAATGCCGAAGGTAAATTTGAGGTGGTGCAAAAGCTGCCCTATAAATTTAAATTTATATTCAAAGATAATCAGGGAATTGAAAGCAGAATGATGATTGAAGATTGGGAAATAGGTCAACTCTATTGGAACTGTCTTGCACGGCATGAGGGCAGTGAAGCAAAAGCAATCGCCGATGTAAGGGCAAAATACTTTGATGATTTTGCTAAAACGAAAGATTTGTATTTCTTTTTAGGAACAACTCAATTGCATCACTACGTTTCTTTAAATCCATTTATTATAATCGGAGTATTTTACCCTAAATTGGAATTACAAGGAAAACTCTTTTAATGCAGATGATCAAATATGAAAATAATCTGTGACACAAATATCTGGTACGCCTTTTCGAGCGGAAAACTTGATTTTAATAAATATAAACATCTGAATTTAGTCCCAACGTATACCAACTTGAATGAGCTCGTTATAACTGAAAATGTTATTCATAAATTTGATTTGGTAAAAAACGCTTTGACATATTTATTGTTTTTTAAGGACAAAATATGTTTGATTCATCCTTTTTTACAAATAGCAGAAGTTAACGGCTTTACCCATCAGATACGAAATGATGGAGCGGTTGAACTATTGAGGCAAGCAGAAATTATTGCCAGCAGTGCATCAATAAATGGTTTAGGTCCGAACTATACTATTGCCAATATAAAGAGGGAAAGGAAATATCGAGAGGATGTCCCAGAATTTTTTAAGGATGAATTATCAAGATCAGGAAAGTCTGAATTAAGAAATCACGATCAAATTGAGAAATTAACATACATGATGTCTGTACTTGTAAATCAGTTTATACGAAATACGGGGGTAATAAAAATTATTGATTCAAAGAAAAATGAATTGCTTCTCAAAACTTTCAGTCGTTTTTTTAATGAAATGCAAATTCAAATGAAGATGACAGGAAATGATTGGTATGATTTATATATTTTATCTTATGTACAACCGGGAGATAAATATTGGACTCTTGAAAAGAGATGGTTAAATTTAATAACAAGTGCTGGAATGGCAGAATATTTATTCAAATAGTATTCAGACTATAATATTGAAAAATGAAACAACTAAAAAAAATTAAACTTTTACCATTAACGGACTTTGATACTTTAGGGTTAAAAATTGGCACTCAAAAGAACATTAATTTGAAAGAGTTGGCCTCGGAAAAAGTAAAAGAGCTATGGCAAACAATCCATAAAATTATTGGGAAAAACCCAAGAGTAATTATCGCAAATGAATTTGGTGAAAAGAAATATGTTAATACGCAGGTCAAGGGAGCGAGGGATAAGAATAAAATATTTTCTTTTCCAGAGCCAAATCCAGTTTGTATTTATTATAGTTCCGGAAATTCTCATTTGCAGATTTCTTATGAAATAAAAAATAAATTATTCTCTGAAGAACAACACTTTAATGCAAACTATCATTATGATAAATTTATTCAGTATTTTCAAGAAACTTCAGAAGGTGTGATTTTGTTAACAACCTCATTAGAAGGATTTATTAACCAATTGATACCTGAAAAAACTCAAATTGAAATTGACGGAATAAAGAGGAGTAAAACTGAGTTGGAGTGGTTTGATTTACTTAAAAAAATTAGAGAATTGATTCCAATCTTGACTGCAATAGACTTCCAAAAATCTAACGGCGCAGATTATGACAACATTTGTTTAATCATTGATTTGCGCAATGATTTGATACATTTGAAAAAAAGTCTCAAAGAAAACATTACCAATTATCAGCAACTTTTTAAAAGACTTGTTGATTTAGATCATATCGCTTGTTCTGACAGTATTTTTACGTTTGTTAATACAATTATTCCTGACTATTTTGTTGAGGATAACTAATATGTTTAAGAAAAAGCAATTGCCGTTCTTTGTCCCCCATTTGTACCCCACCCCTCCAAATCCCTTTCAGAATAAGCACTCTCACATTTTGTATTGGAAAATAACCCACCCACCTTCCTGTTAAAAGAAGCAATACAAAATATTCAGTATTACATAAATAGTATAACAATGGGATTATGCAGAGGTTTAACAACCAAAATTCTCACATAAACCCTGGCTTGGATATTGGTTTTTCGGGCCGCCGGCAGCTCCCGTTTGGACTGCTGCATTATCTCTCCAAAATCAAATTAAATTTCTTTGAAATTACATTTTACATTCCCCGGCATTAATATTTTTTCGATAAACCTTTCACTGCGGTAAAATAAAACTATAAAGTTTAACACCTCTTAACCCGCCATTAAGAATAAATCCGGGTCACTCAATTTAAATTTGTTTATTCCATTCATTAAACCGGGATTATGCTTATTTCAAGAAAAAAATTTCTGTTATCAACCTTCACAATTTCAGGTGCGGTGTTTCTGCCCAAAATTGCACTGGCAAATGATGAGGAACTGCCGCAAATGAATACCGCACTCGTAAAAGAATTTGTAGGCACTGCCCACCGAAATATGGAACGTGTTGTTGAAATGCATAAAGCAAATCCGACACTTTTGAATGCTGCCTGGGACTGGGGTGGTGGTGATTTTGAAACAGCTTTGGGTGCGGCAAGTCATGTGGGTTACATCGAACTCGTAAAGTACCTGATTGAAAATGGGGCACAAATGAATTTTCTCACATTCTGCTTATTGGGAGAACTTGATCAGGTGAAAAACATATTGTCGAAATACCCTTTCCTTATAAACATGAAAGGGCCGCATGGATTTACCCCTTTGCATCATGCAATGCATGGCGGTGAGAATGCATTACCCGTAAAAGAATATCTTGTGAGTAAAGGAGCAATTGAAACAAAGATCCCGCTTCAGTATTAACACATTTTTAATGTATAAATCAGCATTTCTTCGCATTTTCGAATTGAAAAAATTTATATTTTCCTATCTGCTTTTATTACCAGCTGCACCTGCATGGCAGTTTTTTTTGTATGCATGAAAAGAATAAATTAAACCCGGTCGGCGAATACGCATTTTAATTCAAAAGGCCGCATTTGCATGCAGCCTTTTGAATTAATTATTTAATACGCTTATTTGGTTATTACCATTTGTCTTGTTGCAATTGTATTTCCATTTACATATAAGGTATATGTGTATGTGCCGCTCGATAGCATACCGGCTTCAATGCTGATCTGTGTTTCGCCGCAACTAACTGGAATTGCACGCACGATGCGGCCGGTTGAAATCTCAGTAAATACGATGCTTGCATCCGTACATTCTTTCGGAATGCGAAATGGTATGATGGTGGAATTTTCGAAGGGATTCGGAATGTTCTGACCCAACAAGGCTTCATTGGTTTCAGACGACAAACCGATTTTCACAATTCCGTCTGTCGACGAATTATTTGATGCGGCAATTAATTGTTCAAGATCATTTATTTTTTGCGTCAGCAATTCAATTTCCTTTTGCTGTTCGGCAATTAACTGGTCCTGTGTTTTATCATTTTCTCCTTTTTGTGTATTTAATGCATCCAATTCCTGCACTGCTTTCACAAGTGGCACAACAAATTCTGCATAGCGCAAACCATATAATGAATTTTCATTTTCAGGTTTGTCGATGCCGGAAAAATCATATCCTATTTTTTGTGCTGCAGCTTCCACTTCCTGTGCAAGAAATCCGGTGTAAATGATTTTTGATTTTTCATCTGCCACATTTTTATTTTCGGCAATTGCATTTTCAGCAGAGCCGGAATTTTCTTCATTTAAAAATTTACTGATGCCATTTACATCAAGTGTATATGTTACCGGCTTTAATTCATTTATAAATTCAAGCCCTGGCACATCTTCTTTGATATTTTCTTTAAACCGGCTGTCACTCACATTTGTCCAGTTTGTAAAACCGCCAATACTTGTTACTGTCGAACTTCCAACACGAACCTGATTACTTGCAGTTATGCGGCTCGCCGCTCCCACGGCAGTGCTGTTTGTTAAGTCTGTTCCGTCGGGCTGATCCGCATCATAACCCAGATAAGTACATTGTGAACTTGCATCATTTACACTACCTGCTGAATGACCGGTTGCCGTATTATAGGATCCGGTGGAATTCGTCCATAATGCTGTATTTCCTGTTGCTGCATTATAACTTCCTGTCGTATTATTTGTCAATGATTCATTTCCGATGGATGTATTGAAATTTCCGGTTGAATTATCAAACATGGATTGAAATCCGAATGCAGAATTATTTGTTCCGGTTGAATTGGTGCGCAATGCACTGTTTCCGGTTGCAGTATTTTGTGTGCCGGTATTATTCATATACATAGTCTGATGTCCGACAGCCACATTGCTGTTACCCGTACTATTTGTATATAAAGCCGTATTGCCGATGGCAGTATTATAATTTCCATCCGTATTACTGTATAAAGATTGTTGCCCTGTTGCCGTATTATAATCACCAAATGTATTGCTGTACAATGCCTGATATCCGGTTGCCGTATTATCAAAACCTGTTGTATTTGACGTTAATGCCTGTGATCCCAGTGCCGTATTGGAAAATCCGGAATTATTTGAAGTAAGCGCTTTATATCCATGTGCAGAATTTCCATAACCCTGCGTATTTGCCGACATAGACTGATAACCTGTTGCGGTATTATAATAACCGGTATTATTTGCTGTTAAAGATTTTGAACCAATTGCAGTATTTCCGACACCCTGCAAAATACCTCCAGCACCGATTCCATTATTGCATAAAGCAGAATCACCGATCGCAACCGTATTATGAATTGTTGTATTTGCATACAATGCTTTGTATCCGATCGCAACATTATTTGTTCCGGTTGTATTGAATTGCATTGCACCATACCCCGTTGCAATATTTGCATTACCGGTACTATTCGTATACAATGCATTTTCACCGATAGCAATATTTTGTGCACCGGATGTATTTGTGAAAAGTGCGTGATTCCCAAAACCGGCATTTGTTGCCGACGTATTATTATTTCCTGCATTTGCTCCTGTAAATACCGAACCGCCTGTATTGGAAATAAATTTTACATCATCGAAATAAATACTTTCATCCGTATAGATATTTTTCCATGATTTGGAAGTACTTCCAAAATCAAGTGTATTATTTGACACAGGCAATAATATCTGATTAATTGATGTAGTTGTTAAATTTGAAAGCGAAAGATTTGCATCATCTGCACCATTCAGATCTCCTGTATTTGAAATTACCGTATCAACAATACTGATCCCTGCTCCTGCACTGTAAGTTGTATTCTCATCTGTTGAACTGATCACGAAATCAGGATAAGCACCCGAAATTGTTGTAGCACCATCTCCTGATAAAGTCACCGCCTGATCAGGTGAAGTATTTGTAACGATAGTACCGGAAATATTTATCCCGGTGCCTGCCGTATAAACTGTATTTGAATCGGTGGAATGAATTATAAAATCAGGATATGTTCCGCTGATGCTCGCCCCGCCTGTGCCTGTTAATGTAACAATCTGATCGGGGGAAGTATTTGTGATGATATCACCGCTGATATTGATCCCTGCACCCGCTGAATAAATTGTATTTAAATCAGTTGAATTGATTGTGAAATTCGGATACGTACCAGTAATTGAAGTTGCTCCTGTTCCATTTAATGTAATTACCTGATCAGGCAATGAATTATTTATTGTTGATCCTGTAATATTCATTCCAGTACCTGCAATATAATTTACTCCGATATCCGACGACCAACCCAAATTTCCCGCACCATCTGTTTTTAAATATTGTCCGCTTGTTCCGTCTGTTGCAGGTAAAACCCATATTTTATTTCCTGCAATATTATCCGGTGATTTAAATCCGACATAATTCACACCATTGGCTGCTAATTCAAGAAAGCGCAATCCACCTGTATTGCCTGCACCTGTTCCGAACGGATTTATTTTAATTGCGGCTGCATTTGTTGAAGTAATATCCAAAGCAGCACCCGGAGTTGCTGTTGAACCGATCGCTAAAAATCCTTTTATATATGCATTGCCGTTTCCTGCCTGCCAGAATACCGGTACACCGGTTCCATCGCGAAATTCATAGCGGCTGTTTGTTGCGCTGAATACCAAACCGAAATTCGGATTTCCCTGATAACGAAATGCAAACCTGTCGCCGCCTACAAGATAATCCGCATTTCCTGTGAAGCTGAGATCACCATCGGGTGCAAACCGTGCGTAATCAATTGTACTACCGAATTGAGATGTTCCGCCATTTACTTGAAATAATTGTGTTGGTGTAGTTGTTCCTACACCTGTATTTCCTGAAGCAGGAAATATATTTGTTTGTGCATGAATGATCCCATTGATCATAAAAAGACAAATAATAAGGAGCAATTTTTTCATCGTTGAATTGATTTTATATAAAGAAAGTAAAAAGGCAGTTATCGTTCAAGCAGTAAAAGATATTTTACCGCTTTTGGGTGAAATTTTACAACCGGCGGATGCCGTTCAATTTACTTTTAAAAATGAAATGAATATCTTTGATGAAACAAAAAAAATCTATATGAAAAACACAAAATTCGTTTTGCTCTTGCTATTTGCAATGGTTACCTTCATTTCCTGCAATTCGCCTGAAGATGAGGATGTGAATACAACAACAGCTGCAAAAACATTTTCAGACATTGTATTTTCAAAAACTAACGCCTATTTTTCAACCACCGGCACTTCCACCCTACCGATGGATTCGAACGCAGCTAAACTGACCGTGTCTTCCATTGATCTGACGTATATATATAATGGTGATTATTCTGAAGCCGGATTTTTTGATCCGATTGCCAGATCACAGGAATGGTATTGGGACGATTATTATGCTCCATGGTTATCAACTGCAAAAGAAGTGCGTTATTATTACGGGTCAACAGTGAATTTACAGGATTTTAATGCCGCAAAAGCAGATCAAACTTTAATTGACGGATTTATTGCTGAAATGACAATTGCACCGCATGCAATTTTTCCGGAAGGTTCTTGCATCGGAGGCAGACAATCATCAAGCCCGACATCGTATTTACTTGCTGAAGGTTATGTATATGGATTTAAGATCACACCAACCGGTAAGAGTGGAATGATTTATGTACGCACTGATCAGGAAGCTGCATGGCCTTATTGGAATTCCGAAACAAAAGTGGATATTATTGTCGAAAATTAAATTGAAATATTATTTTTCTAAAGCCGGAGAAAACTCTCCGGCTTTTTTATTTTCAGAAAGCAGGGTTTGTTTTGTATAGACAATTACAACTTTTATTTTGTCCGAATTTAATTACCAAAGAAAAAAGCAACGCACAAATTTTCTATCGTGACAATTTCATCTTTATATAGTAAAAAAGGCCGGAAAAATTTCCCGGCCTTCTTCATAAATAATTTACAGCATTCTTTAATTTGTAGGATCGATCACACCTGCCGCATCACACATTGGCGGACAAAGATTATTTCCTGTCCTTGAACTGCAATATACAGGTAATGTCATGTCAAGTCCTGTTGAAGTCATACCTACAACAATTGAAACCTGTGCTCCGGCGTTGTCCTTTCCAAAATACACCCGGTAAGAAGGTGTGGATGGATACTGTTTTGAAATACTGTTCATTGCAGAAAGTACACTTGATTCAACAATTATCGCACGCACAACACCATTTGTGGCAGTTGCCGATGCGAGATAATTATTAACGTATTGTGTTCCTGTTTCCTGCGTAATAATTACAGGTCCCTGTACTGCGTTCACAGAGGGTTTTAATCCCATTAAAAGGATAGAAGTTGGAATAAGTGTAGTAATTAACAGCACGACAGTTAATTTTCTGTACCACTTAATCTTTTGTGTTGTTTCCATAAATCTGTAATTTGGTTTTTTATTTCGACGAAGCTACTATTTTTTTAGCACACCTAGCACACAGCAAATATGAGATTCCATTTTCTCTCCTTCATTATTGTTTTCTTAGTCTGTTTTAAACCCGCTGATGCAATTAATTCCAATAATCCGGAATTAAACATGCCAGTTGAGAAGTATTCCTTACCTGTAGTGGACAAAAATGTCATCGAAGAAAAATTCGGTCACACAAAAAATAACCTTGAAAAAATAGAGCTGCTGAGGGAACTGGCTGCTTATTATGTGAAATGGGAAGGTGATTATACTACTGCAGACAGTCTGTTAAACAAAGGAATTGAGATGGCAGAACTTTCGTATGAACCGGAACAGCTGATCAATGCATATTCAAATTATCTTTTGGTTATTGACGATTATCATTACAGCGACCGTGTTAAAAAAATTATATCATCCCTGAAATCAACCGGCGGGCAATTACCGGAGCAGGCAGTAAACTGGAAATGTAAGATCGCTTTGGCAAAAGGATATGAATTAACATATGACATGGACGATGCCAAAGACCTCGCATATCAGGCACTTACGGTTGCAATCCAATCGGAAGACCAGGAAATGATCGCAAAAAGCCATTTGCTTTTGGGAAATATTCACAGGGAAATGAATAATAATATTGAAGCGATAAGAAATTTCCTGGATGCACTTACTATTTCTGAAAATGAACATGAAGTGTTGTTGCGGATGGAATGCTACAGTGAACTCTCCAATTTTTACAATCTGATCAAAGCATACGACAAATCGATCAATTATAAATTAAAAGAACTCACACTTGCAGAAAATGCTGACAACCCCGACTCGGTGCGCATCATGAACCTGAAATTTGATCTTGAAGTGATTGCTTTCAACAACCGGACGCTCAATGAAAAACAATTATATAATATCCTGGATTTTGCAAACCGCAATCACATTTCAAAACTGAAACGATACAGTCTTATTGCATTTCGCAATCATCTTATCAAACAAAATGATTTAGCGCAATTATACCACTTATATCATGATGAATTTCCCGATGAACTGCTTTATTTAAAAGTAAACGACACAACGAATTACTACAGGATGCAGGCATTTTTTCACGAATACAACAGCCAATACGATTCTGCCAGAATTTACTACGACCTTGTTTCCCAGCGTATCATCCATTCACCGGATAAATTGCGGCAGATCAGTTTTTATTTGCGCTTCGGCGATTTTTTAATGCGCAGAGGCGAGTTGAATGAGGCAACAGACAGGTATGTTCTTTCTTATGATCTCTCTGCTTCCATTCCCTATTTTGAATTTATGCTTGAGGCAACAGAAAAACTGGAAAAAATTTATGTTCAGCAAAATGATTATGCCAATGCCTATAAATTCATGTCCATCAACAGGAATATCACAGACAGCCTCCAAAATATCAACCAGAAGGAACAACTGCAACTGGTTGAACTTGAAAATGAAGAAACATTGCGTGAGCAAAGGCTGGAAAAAGCAAGAGAAGAATTAAGGCGCAGAAATAATATTCAGTATACTGCTATCACGATCATTATCGCATCAGCATTCATATTACTTGTTCTGCTTGGCGGATTAAATGTTTCTCCCGCCATCATCCGCATGGTGGGTTTCTTATGTTTCATTTTATTCTTTGAATTTCTGATCCTCCTGTTCGATACCTGGATACATCATCTTACGCATGGTGAGCCGTGGAAAATCCTTGGAATCAAAATTTTACTCATGTGCGGGCTGCTTCCATTACATCATCTCATCGAAAAAAAGGTTACGCATTTTCTTATTCACCACGATATTAAATTGTGGAAGAAAAAAGACCTCAAGCCCGAAACCAATTAAACCCGATTTTTTTTGAAGAATGGAATTCCTGATTTGATTTTGCTTTATTATCTTAGTTTGATCCAATGTTTGTAAAATAGAATGAGGCCTTACATGATCTTAATTATTTTCACTGCAATCGCTACCGAATCATTTGGCGGACCGGGAGGCAGCATAGTACACTATGCGGAATTCAAATCAAAATTTATAGCATCGCATACGGTTGATGTGTGGTTACCGGATGGATACACAGCAGAAAAAAAATATGCGGTTGTGTATATGCACGACGGGCAAATGCTGTTTGATTCCACCACAACCTGGAATCAGCAGGAATGGGGCGTTGACGAAACAATGAACAGATTACAGCAGGAAAATAAAATAAAGGATTGCATTGTGGTGGCAATATGGAATAACGGGCTTTCGAGGCATGCGGATTATTTTCCGCAAAAAGTATTTGCAGCATTAACTGCTTCTGAAAGGGAATATATTTTTAATGTAAACCGCCCTGAAGGCAGCAGTGTGTTCAATCAAATTCCGGTGCATTCTGATGATTATTTAAAATTTATTGTACTGGAATTAAAACCCTTTATTGATACAGCATATTCTACTTTACCTGAACGGGAAAATACTTTTATTGCAGGCAGCAGCATGGGAGGAATGATCTCCCTTTATGCAATTTGTGAATATCCTGAAATATTCGGCGGGGCAATTTGTATGTCTACGCACTGGCCCGGAATCTTTACAGTTGAAAATAATCCTGTACCGGATGCAATGCTTTCATATCTGCAAAATCATTTACCCGATCCCGCAACGCATAAAATATATTTTGATCACGGAACTGCAACACTCGACAGTTTATACCCGGCAATCCAGCAAAAAGTTGACGAGGTAATGAAACAAAACCACTACAAACGCAGGAATTGGATCACACGTGAATTTCAGGGGGCAGATCACTCCGAATCTGCATGGAGAAAAAGACTTGATATCCCGCTTCTTTTTATGTTGGGCAATTAATCTACGGCAGTCGATATCATAATTGGTACTGACAAGTATCATTAGCAATCGCCCGAAATAGAATGTACTTTGCTTTGATAAGAGTTTACGGCACTGATAAATTCTGTTTTGCAGGCTGTTATCTCCTTCCTCTGAGTAACACAATTCAATTAACGCAAAATTTAATTTTATGAAAAAAATGTATATCGCATTTATAATGCTGCTTTTTTCCGCTTATTTAAATGCGCAGATCACTTTTGAAAAAACATTCAGCAAAACGGGTGAAACAATTGCAAATGATGTACGGCAAACTTCGGATGGCGGTTATATCATTGTTGGTTCAACTGCATATAGTTATGGCACAAGCGGTGATATTCTGCTGATTAAAACAAATGCTTACGGCGATTCGATGTGGACCAAAATATACGGGGGATTTGCTGCAGAGGCAGGAAATTCTGTTATACAAACATTTGATGGCGGTTATATGGTTGCCGGTTCAACAAATAGTTTTGGCGCCGGCGGAACCGATGCGTATTTAATTAAAACAGATGCCGCCGGAAATATTGAATGGAATAAAACCATCGGAACCGTAGGAAATGACGCTGCTTTCGGTATCGTGCAACTGGCAGACAGCAGTTATGTTTTTTCAGGAAATGAATTGACCTACGGAATTAACGGATATGCGCATCTTGTAAAAACAGATAAGAACGGAAATGTGCTCTGGTCAAAAACGTATGGAAATAATTTAAGAAAGAATTATGTATTTGCAATGCAGCAAACATCAGATAATGGTTTTATTATGGGTGGTTATGAAAATAATTATATATCCACAAATGATGAATTTTCCATGATCAAAGCAGATGCAGACGGGAATATGGAATGGTATAAATCTTATGGAGACCTGAATTTTGAACATAATTTTTCCGTATGCGAAACAGCTGACGGCGGATTTGCAATTGCAGGAATTAATTTCGAATTACCGGGATATAATTTTGATGCAAACCTGCTGAAAACAGATTCTGCAGGAAATTTACTCTGGTCAAAAAATTACGGCGGCGCCGGTCATGAAGATGTTTATGCAATTACTGCAACTTCCGATAATGGATTTGTATTCGCAGGATCATCTTCCACCTTCAGCGGAATTCAAAATGGATATATAACCAGAACAGACTCGACAGGAAATGTTGTATGGAGCAAAACAATGTCGGGAACAGGTTACGATATATTTTTCAGTGCACGACAAACTACTGACGGAGGATTTGTTTTTGCAGGTGTGAAAGATGAAGTATATGGTGTAAGTGGTGATTTATTTTTTGTCAAAACAGATGCGGACGGAAATACACCATGTAACCAAACCGTTTCAGGATATACGATCACACCACCAACTATTGTTGGCACTCTTCTTATGCATGGCTCTTCAACTCCGTTTGTAAATACACAAACACCTGATGTGTATTCAGGTCTTTCAGAAACATCACTTTGTTGTGAAATTCCATCCGGTTTATTTACAAATAATATTACTCCAACGAAGGCTCGTCTCAACTGGACTGCAGAACCGGGTGCAGTGCAATATGAAGTATGGACAAAAAAAACTGCCGGAATGCTTTGGAAAATTAAATTTCTTCCGGGCACTGCAACAAAAATGAATCAGAAAAATCTGAAATGCAATACAAGCTACGACTGGAAGATCAGAACAATTTGCGACACTGTTGGTGCCGATCAGATTTCTGCTTTTTCGGAAATACAAACATTTACTACATCAGCATGCAGAGAAAGTGATTTAATTATGGAAGATAATATCCCGATAGCCATCGGGATCTATCCGAATCCTGCAATCAATCAATTTACAATCGAATGCCTGTTACCTGAAAATACAACATTTGCCATCCTGTCATTATATGACCTGAACGGAAAATTAATTTTTCAAGATCAGCTACCGGTTTCAGAAGGAGAATTATCGGCAATTATTTCTACTGAAACTTATCCACCCGGAATTTATCTGGTGCAATTAATTACTGATCAATTTACAAGAACCGAAAGAATTGTGATCAGCAAATGAAATAAATATTGCGTTTGAAAAAACCGGTGCGGTAGATGCTGCGCCGGTTTTTTTTTATTGATCACAATACTGGTGTAGAAAAAATCTCAACACGTATTTCATGTTCAGCTCCGTCATCTGCCAATGTAATCATCTGATTTTCCTGTATCACATCAAATTCTTTTACCTGCATTTCCCCGGACTCTTTCTTCTGAATAAATGTAATATGATAAATTGTGTTGATGTACCGGTAATGTATTTTAAATGAATCCCATTCTTTCGGGATGCAGGGATTAAATTTTAATTTATTTCCTTCACGCTGTAAACCAAGAAATGATTCTGTAATGAGCCTGTACATCCATCCTGCCGAACCAGTATACCATGTCCAGCCACCGCGGCCTGCATGTTGATTGCCCGCATATACATCCGCAGCTAATACGTAAGGTTCCGTTTTATAAATGGAAATTAATTCTTCCGTATCACCATGTTTTATTGGATTGATCATCTGCAATAATTCCCATACTTTCTTATGGTCACCCATTTTTGCAAATGCCATGATCATCCAAATCGCCGCATGTGTATACTGGCCTCCATTTTCTCTGATTCCCGGAACATACCCTTTAATATATCCGGGATTTAATTCTGATTTATCGAATGGTGGTTCCAATAAACGTATAATACCTGTCTCTTTTTGCACCAGATGCTTATAAGCTGATTCCAACGCTTTTTGTTTTCTTGTATCATCTGTCGCATCCGATAATACGGCCCAGCTTTGTGAGATCGAATCAATTTTGCATTCCATATTTTTTGCAGATCCAAGTTGAGCGCCGTTATCAAACCATGCCCGCTTAAACCATTCCCCGTCCCAGGCATGACGTGCGATATTTTCCTTTAATTTTTTTGCTTCTGTTTCACAGAGACGGGCAAAATCAGAATCATTATAACCTGTTGCAATTATTTCGAAACGCTGCAGAATATCATAAAGAAAAAATGCCATCCATACGCTTTCACCTTTTCCGTCTTTTCCAACTTTGTCGAAACCATCATTCCAGTCGCCGGTACCAATTAACGGCAAACTGTGTTCACCGAAGCGCAATCCATGTTTAATTGCAAGTGTGCAATGCTCATAAATTTTTCCGGATATAATTGATTGAACAGGTGTATCGTAATACGTTTCTTCATTTGCATTTAAAGGCCTGCCTTCAAGATATGTGGTTGTTTCATCCAGGATACCTGCATCATTCGTAAATGAAATATATTGTGCCGTTGCATAAGGCAACCATAAATAATCATCCGAACAACGGGTGCGTACACCGTTTCCTGCCGGCGGGTGCCACCAATGTTGCACATCGCCTTCTTTAAATTGCCTTGAAGCGCATAATAAAATCTGATTTCTTGCAAATTGCGGATCGGTATGCATTAATGCCAGCACATCCTGCAACTGATCGCGGAATCCGAATGCACCACCCGACTGATAAAATCCGCTGCGCCCCCAGAGTCGTGATGAAATAATCTGATATGTAAGCCATCCGTTTGTTATTAAATTAATTGCCGGATCAGGTGTTTCGATTTGTATGGCACCTGTTGCCTGCATCCAGAATTTTTTTATCAATTCAAATGCTTCATGTGCCACTTCACTTCCTCTGAATTTTTTCACAAGTGCTGATGCGTCAGGGGCATCTTTTCCTGCACCCAACCGAAATATAATTTCCTGTTCCTCATTTTCACCAAGATCAAAAGATACTTGCAATGCCCCGCATGGATCGAGTGCGAGGCCCACTTTTCCCGAAAGTTTTGTGCGGTATAATGCTTCGGGATTTTGAAGATTTCCATTGCGCCCGATAAATTCATTCCGGTCGCCCGTATAAGTTTTTTTTATGCTGTCAGTATCAAAAAATGCAACACGATTATTGAATTCTGTATTATATGTATTCTTTGCGAACAATGCACCGCTCTCCGGATCCAATTCGGTATGAATATGCATTCCGGTTTTTGTGCGGTTATTATCCAGCACCCATTCAATATATCCTGTTGCAGAAAGTTTTCGTGAACGGCCCGACTGATTGCGAACTTTAAGAATAATAAATTTTACGGGTGCTTCAATATCCGTAAATATTTTTAATTCTGAATAAATACCATCTTCACTGTGCTCGAATATGGAATAACCCAATCCGTGTTTTGTAATATATAATGATTCACCTCCTGCGGGTAATAAAGTTGCTGACCAAAAATGGCCTGTTTCAGAATCACGTAAATAAAATACTTCGCCACCCGGATCAGAAACCGGATCATTCGACCAGGGCGTGAGTCTTAATTCATGCGCATTTTCCGTCCATGTATAAGCAGAACCGCTTGCGGAAATCACTGTTCCGAAATTTGGGTTCGCTATAACATTTACCCAGGGTGCCGGAGTCTTCAGTTTTTTATGTATACCGATTATATATTCGCGGCCGTTTTTTGAAAACCCTCCCGTTCCATTAAAATAAATTAAATCATCCGGAAGAGAGAGAGATGTGAATTCGGGTTTATAATCTTTTTCCGGAACCAGTCGCGGAATATTTATTCGCGGAGATGGTTTTCTCTTTACATGTTCGGCAAAACTTTCGATATTATCTGCAATATTTATTCTGGCAACAGTTTGAAATAATATGCGGTCTTCATTTGATATCTGATCTGAGGCACGAACAAAAATTCCTCCCGGCTTATCTTTTAATTCGGTTGGTATAAGTGCTTCAATTTCATTTTGAAATACCTGCCGGTATCCGCCATGATCTTCATTCCATATTACCAGATCAACAGGCAAACCTTTTAATTTCCAATACGCATGGGCCTGTATCATTTGTTTTACCAGTAATAAATTTTCCTGATTTTCTATTTTCAACAATACGATCGGAAGATCACCCGAAATTGCATAGCCCCATAAGCCGGATTGTTTGCGGTGATTACTGATCAGGATGGAGGGATCAGCACGAAATGCGGGATTCATAAAAATAACAGAGCCGGCGAGTCTTGTAAATAATTGCGCATCTGATTCGGATGCATTGATCTGTCGCAACAAAACCTGGCTATGTGTCCATGAGAGTTCATAGACTCTGTCTTTATGATGTTTGTCCTGATATTTTCCAATTAATGCATTGCATATTTCTTTTGTTTCTGCAATTCCGGTCACCATATCAAGTGTAACAATTTCATCCGGTTCAAGAATTAATTTGCATCGAATCGCAATTACAGGATCCAGTACAGAACCCTGCGTGCCGGAAAGCGGTCCCGCTTTTTGCATGGCAAGCGGATTTGCAATTGAATTATCTCTTCCCATAAATTGCATTCTGTCTGTTTCATAGGATAATTCTTCCGGATTTTTTCCATGCATGGTGAGAAGATGAAACATCCATGGCGGTTGTTCTTCAGCAGACCTTTTACGACGTGTGCAAATAATCGCATGTTGTTGCGGAATAATTTCCGTTTGTACGAAGAGATTATTAAAAGCAGGTTGCATGAGATCGGAAGCGGGAACGGCAATCACAACTTCTGCATAACTTGTAATTTCAATTATGCGTGTGCTATCCGAATGATTTGTAATTACCAGGCGCCGCATTTCAATATCATCTTCGGGAGAAATGACAATTTCCGTACGTGTTTCAATATCAAAATGTCGTGTTCGGAAATCAACCCGACCCTGCGAATATGCAACTTCATATGCATCGGGTTTTATCAGTACAGGCTGATAAGTTGTAGACCAGAATTTTTGCAATTTAAGATCACGGACATAACAAAAGGTACCCCAGTTATCACAGGTTGCATCTTCTCTCCAGCGTGTTACTGCAAATTCTTTCCAGCGGCTGTAACCTGCACCGGAGTTGGTAATCATCACATGGTAACGGCCGTTGGATAATAATTGTATTTCAGGAAGAATTGTATTCGGTGTTTTTACAATTCTGATTTCAGCTTCTCCCGAAGGAGATGTAATTTCCGGAATATCGGTAGTATGTGCATAAAACGCAGTTGCCCTCGGAATGCGTTCCTGCAATAATAAATTAACTGATTTTAATTGCGGTTCAGCATCAAATCTTTTTTGCATCGGTTTATCGAGTAATGCGTATGCAATGGAGAGCATCGTCATTCCCTGATGATGCGCCATAAAAGAATACACAATTGCACTTGATTGTCCGCGTTGCAATCTTGATACGGTATAATCAATTGCTTCATAAAAACCATATCTGCCGGTCATTTCTTTTTCAGCAAGCATGCGCAAATTTTTACTTGCACTTTTCGGCATTACCATTAATGCAAGTGCGGATGCATATGGTGTAATCACAGTATCTTCTTCCAATCCTCTTTTCAATCCGAGGCCGGGTGCACCGAATGCACGATATTGATAATGTGAAACTGCATTGATCATATTATAACCCGATTCGGAAATACCCCATGGCAAAGCCAGACGTTTGCCATAATTAATTTGCCATTTTACAACAGCGTTATATGTTTGATCAAGTAAAGTATTTTCATAACTGGGCATTACCAGCAGCGGCATTAAATATTCAAACATGGAACCGCTCCATGAAAGCAGGATCGGATCATGATCGGTTTTGGTAAGCATGCGCCCGAGTGCAAACCAGCTGTCTTCAGGTAATTTCCCTTGTGCAATTGCAATGAAAACACAAAAACGTGCTTCCGAAGCAAGCAGGTCGTAGTAGCTTGCATCCATCACATGATCCTGCACATTGTATCCGATAGAAAATAATTTACTTGCTTTATTAAAAAGAAAATCCCAATCCACATTTGTAAAATCATTGCAGCTTTTTGAAAGGGCTTGTATTTTTTCCAACCTGTTTTCAATTAAATCGATTGTATGTTCAATTGCTTCATGAAAAGCAACCAGCCGGGAGGATTGCTCCTGATTATTCGGATCCGTTTCCGGTAAACTTGTTTTCTTTAATTCCAGTGCAAGTTTTAACAGGTCGTGTAAATTGATGAATGAAGAAGGTGCCCTGATCTCTGTAAATATATCGGGGAGTTCAAGAGGTAAAAACCAGGGTGCAAATATTTTAAATTCATTTCCGATGGATTCAATTTGATTATGCAGTGCATGCAGCCACCAACCGGCATCACTTTCCGGTTTTAATTCCATTTTACTTTTGATTGTTTGAAAACAGGAATGCAATAAATCAAAATGATATTTCATCTTGTCGACAGAATAAAGTTCATCGGCAATTGCGATTTTAAGCTGATCTTCCATTTTATTTAACAGATGCACATGATCGTGATCTGTCAATGCCTTTAAAATCAAAAGCGTATCACGCAATCCCTCAAAAATATTTTTATTGATCACAGGCTGTTGCGGCAAACCGAGCAAACCTTGTTTCAAAATCATTAAATGACCAACCAGGTTTCCACTGTCAACCGTAGAAATATATTTCGGCAATAAAGGCTGCAACGTTAATGTATCATACCAATTATAAAAATGTCCCCTGAAGCGTTCCATCCTGTGCATCGCCTGCATGGTATTTTCAACTCTGTTTAATAATCTGCCGGCAGGAATATATCCGAAATCATAAGCCGTGAGGTCCGACAATAAAGCGAGTCCGATATTGGTTGGTGAGGTGCGATGGGCAATTTCAACAACAGGCTGCTCCTGGAAATTATCAGGCGGCAGAAAATTATCCCCTTCATTTACGAATTGCTCGAAATAACCATACGTTTTTCTGGCCATTTGCCGTAAAAATCCGATCTGGTGATCGGATAATGATGCAATTTTCTTTCCTGGTGGTTTGCTGATCCACCATGTAATAAAAGGAGCGAGAAACCAGACTGCAAGAATAGGTCCGGCAACACGTGTTTCCAGTGGTGTATAAAAAAATAAATATATAAATACGGTTGTGACGAGAAACGGCTCGATCCACATTAAAAAATAATACGCTATAATTCCCGGGCGGCTATATCGTTCGACATGATGTGATGTGTTCCATGTTAATAATTTTTTTCTTGTGATCAACATGCGCCATAACGTGAGGAGAATTGCAGAGAGATTTGCAAATGCTTCATATGGCAGGCAAATCAGAATTAAAAAAGTTTTTATTGAAATTTCCGTGATATTCTGAATAGAGTTTTTTACATGATGCGAAAAAATTATTTCCTTCGGCTTTTTGAGTGTATCCCAGATTGTGGTGATCACAATAGGCAACAAAATAATTAAGGTTGCGAAAATTGTCCAGTAGATCGATGAAGGCAATGATGTCCATGCGAGCAAAAGAAAAACAACCAATGCAACCGGCACCAGGCTGCGGCGGATATTATCAAATATTTTCCACTTTGATAAAGCGGACAATGGATTGCGTATTAATTTATGTTTGTTATTTCGGACGAACGGGAAAAACCATCCGAAAATCTGCCAGTCTCCCCGAATCCATCTTGTAAATCGTTTCATATCCGCACTATAGGATTTCGGATATTTTTCAAACAGCTGCACATCACTTAATAATCCCGATCGCACATAACAGCCTTCCAGCAGGTCGTGACTGAGAATAATATTTTCAGAAAATTTTCCTTCGAGTACATGTAAAAATGTATCCACTTCATATATCCCTTTTCCGATAAATGATCCTTCCTGAAATACATCCTGATATACATCTGATGAAGCCCTGGTATACGGATCGATGCCGGGTTCATTGCCATGCATTTTTGTATAAAGTGAACTCATTTTATCCGGCAGGCTCACTGCAACCCGAGGTTGCAAAATACCATACCCTTTCGTAACTCTTTTTTTATCCGGATCATACCAGGGATGATTTAACGGATGCGCCATGGTGCCGATCATTTTCCAGGCTGTACCGAGTGGTAATTGTGTATCCGCATCAAGTGTGATCACATATTTAATATGCGGAAATACGCCGGGGTCTCCAATTATTGTTGAAAATCCAAATTTTGTTACACCACGCAGCAACGCATTTAATTCTGCAATTTTTCCACGCTTTCTTTCATATCCCATCCACACATTTTGTTTCGGATTCCATTTCCGTTGCCTGTGAAATAAATAAAACAAATCATTTTTTGTTCTGCCGTATTTTATATTCAGCTGGAGAATTCTTTTTTGGAGGAGGGTAAGATGGGATGCATCTTCGGGCATTGTTTCTTTGGGTGCATCCATAAAATCGGTAAGCAATGCAAAATAAATATGCTCGTTTCTGTTCGCGAGAAATCGTACTTCAAGGTCTTCAACAAGATTTTCAATTTCATTATCATCAGATATAAGTGCCGGAATTACGACCATGGTCTGGCAATCATCCGGAATTTGATTTGCAAAATTCATTCGCGGAAGTAAATCCGGTTTTACAAATAATGTTGCAATGAAATTCACAAGAGAAATTGCAAGCTGACTTGAACAGATCAATGCGATACATCCGATTATTGAAAGCAGCCATGGATTTTCCGTATCCATTGCTGCCCTGAAAACAATCGCTTCACTTAATACGAGAGTAATAATAAATATGAAAGTGAAATACATTCTGAATGCATACCTGTTTACAGACTGGCGTAATTTAACTGTAAGCGGCTCATTCATTTTTGCCATTTTTTTCGTTTCCCTCACACCTGCTCCAACGAGAAAATATCCGACATGCCGTGCACGTTCCTCATCTCCTTTTATTTCACATTTTTTCAGGCTGAGCTGAATGGCGAATTGAGCGACTTTATATTCTGAAAATGTGCTGTATTTCGCAATATATTCAACAATATGACGGTAACTGTCGCGGGTTGTAAAATCCATTTTACCGTAAATACCTGCAGGATCTTCACGTAATGTTTGCTCGACAATACTGTGTGATTCAACAAATTCTTTCCAGTCCATTACACCGAGCATGCGTAAACTGCCGATGCTGTTGCTCATTGATACCTGATCGGCTGCCTGTTTCTGATTTTCTGCACGCACCAATTCAGCAGCGGTAATTCCGCTGTCGGATAATTGCCTTTCTATCCATGCAAGTGCAATTGCAAGATCTGCTCCTTTGCCTGCAATCAGGCGGGTGAGTTCAGAAACAAATGCGCCTCCCATTGGCGGGTTGGACCGGGCCATATCGGCAATTACCAGGATGAGGTTTTTTGAATCTTTTTCACTTGTTTCTATCAGTTGCTGTGCCCAGTAATTTGCGAGGTTTCTGTCTACCCCGTCAATTGCAATCTGCGAAGAAACACGCCTGAGATTTTCGATCAACGCCAAACGCAACATAATTGGAATTGCCCATAATTCGCCCAATTGCAGATTTGTTACCGATTGATATGCATTGATAAATCCGCTGAGATTTTCTATATCAATTCTGCCGTCGGTATGCATGATGATTTGCAGAACAATATCATAAATACGTGTAATGCTGTCCGAATCATGAATTAATAATTGCGGAAGATTTTCGCTGTATCCTTTTGGGAAATTCTTTTTTGCCGTCCGTATATTTTCTTCAACGAGATAAAAATTATCGATCAGCCATTCGCTTGCAGGCGTTATTTGTTGTTTACGTTTAATTGCATCTGCAATCAGCTTTCGCACTTTGTGCAGGATATTTTCATTGTCGTCGAGTCTTTTAAGCAGATGATCTTCTGTTGCATTTTTATTGAGTTTATGCGAACGGGCCAGCGTAACTGCAAATTTTTGCATCTGACTCGAACTGAATAATTCGGCACGTAATGGTTCCTCTTTCGAATATGCCGTATTCGTGGAAAGAAAAAAATCCCGCATACCGGATATGAGTTCATGCGCAACAGGTATCAATTTCATAATTTTCCGGTTTTCGTAACAAATAATTTAAGCATATTCTTCCCCACATCATGGAATGATTTACACAATTTTTCCAAATCCGATCCATCAGGGAAAATAAATCAGCGCAATTTGGATGCATGTGCACACTGCATTCGATTGCAGATAAGATGTATACTATGCATACATTACAAAAATCGGTCGCATATCCGCTATGCATGCATAAATATGAAGTAAGAAATAAATTGGGATGTGTTTTCGTGTGTGCGGTATAAATAAAAAACCGGTGATCGCTCACCGGTTTTTTGAAACCAATCTTTCTATTTGACCTTACAATAATTCATTCTCCGGGTCCGAATCCACCGCCTCCCGGTCCACCGGGGCCACCCGGCGGGCCTTGCTTATCTCTGAAATTTTTCAGGACCTCACGTTTAAATTCATTTTCCGCATCTGCAAGCATTGCAACTTTTCGCAGCGGCAAAACTTTTTTAAATTCTTCCGCATATTTCTTTTTGATATCGAGTATGGCCTGTTCATTTTCAAAATGTGCATTTATGAGTTTCGATAATTCCTCATCCTTCATATCATTTACATTTTTTCCTTTCCGCAGATCCATTTCTTTGTCCATTACAATTTTTAATTCAGCACGCATTTGATTGTATACCGGCCAGAATTTTTGCGCTTCATCAGTTGTAAGTTCGAGGTACTTCGTGAGAAAAGCAATACGCAATGCTTCTACTTTCTCATCATCCATGCCCGGGGGTGGTCCCTGTGCGAAACCCAGTTTCGCCATGGAGGCAATGATTGTGATCAATAAAATCCGTTTCATAGTTTTTGATTTGAAATGGTATGAAATATTTGGTTAGGTTTTATCCGTTTATATTGATGTTTGAATTTTTTATTAAAGCGCAAAATCATCAAACATCGATTCATCGTTTAATAATTGTTCAATTGTTTCTTCATCTATCTGATCAAGTAATTTCTGATCAAGTAATGGTATATTGTTTTCATTGTTTAAATCTTCATCCGATAAGATCTGCAAATTCACTTCGGAATTCAACCGGCTGTTCATCGTTTCATTGTCTATCAATTCTGTTTCTGCAAATAACCCGGCCTCAATTTCATTAATGTTATTTGTGATATATGTATGCAGGTCTTCGGCAGAAATGGATGCAATCTGATTTGTAAGATATGTATCCAGTTCGGCATCACTCATTTTTGCAAACTGCATTGCAAGGCTTTGATCATTTCGTGCATGATAAAACCTGATCCCGATAAATACGATTGCAAATACAGCTGCAATGGATGCTGCATATTTTATCCGGGTGATTCGGATGATTCTTGACTTTTCCTGCTTCCCGAAAATTGTTTTTTCTAATATTTCATTTTCAAGCTGTTCAAAATATCCGGCCGGAATTTCAGGGTCTTCCTTTCGTGCTTTAGCGAGAAAGGATCCCAATTCGTTCAATTCATTTTGAATATCGTCAGCGGGCTTTTTCATTTTACTTATCCTTATGATGGTTTGTTTTGTTATTGGTTTAATGTCTGCCTCAAATAATTCTCAATTTTTTTCACGGCATGATGGAAACTCGCCTTCAGGGCTCCCATTGAAGTGCCCAGCACTTCTTCCATTTCTTCATATTTCATCTCGTCATAATAACGCATCACGAAAACCTGCTTTTGTTTTACAGGCAATGTTTCAATCGCTTCCTGCAGGTGTTTTTGCACTTCCTCACCATCGAGCCAGGGTTCATTCTGCGCTTGTCCGGCAAACGGCATCTCTTCATTCTCCGCAATATCACCTATTGATACTACCTGCTTGCGGTGCCTGTCGTTCATAAAGGTGATCGCTTCATTAGTTGCGATCCTGTATAACCATGTATAGAGTTTACTGTCCTCCCGGAAATTGCCAAGTCCTTTCCATGCTTTGATAAAGCAATTCTGAACGATATCATTTGCATCATCATGATCGGCAACCATACGCCGCACATGCCAGTAAATTTTTTTTGTATAAACGGAAACCAATTGCCGAAAACCCTGTTCGCGGGTCGACTCGCTGAGACATAAAGAAATGATTTCGCGATCGGTCATTCGAAGTGCTGAGCTCGTGTTGAATAAAATCAAAACGCAGTGCGTTGCTAAAAAAATACCTGCGTACTTACAATGTGTAAATTATGATTTCATTTCAACCGTTTTTGCGTGCGATCACTTTACGTGCAGCATCAACAACATGCCCGGTGCTCATGCCGTATTTGGTAAGCAGTTGCTCGGTAGTGCCGCTTTCACCAAATTTATCATGTACCCCCACAAATTCGATCGGGGCAGGAATATGTTCTGCAAGTACTTTTGCAATTGCCGAACCTAATCCTCCCACAATTTGATGTTCTTCTGCTGTTACAACACATTTTGTTTTGCGCACAGATTGTATGACTGCTTCGGTATCGAGAGGTTTAATTGTATGGATATTTATTAATTCCACCGAGTAGCCTTGTTCTTCCAGAATTTTTGCAGCTTCAATTGATTTTAATACAAGGTGGCCGGTAGAAAAAATCGTCACATCATTCCCATCCTGTATTTTCCAGGCTTTCCCGATTTCAAAATTCGCATCCGCAGGATAAAATATGGGCCATTTCGGGCGGCCGAATCGCAGATAAACCGGACCTTCATGTGCAGCAGCTGCAATAGTTGCGGCTTTTGTCTGATTGAAATCGCATGGGTTGATAACAGTAAAGTTCGGGAGCATTTGCATCAGCCCGATATCTTCGAGAATCTGATGTGTTGCGCCATCTTCACCAAGTGTAACACCTGCATGTGAAGCGGCGATCTTTACATTTTTATTTGAATATGCAATGGACTGACGGATCTGATCGTATACCCTGCCGGTGGCAAAATTTGCGAATGTGCAGGCAAATGGAATTTTACCTCCGATTGTTAAACCTGCCGCAATACCTGTCATGTTCGCTTCGGCGATACCGCATTGAAAAAAGCGTTCGGGGAATTCTTTAATAAAAGCATCCAGCTTAAGCGAGCCAACCAGATCGGCACAAAGCGCAACTACATTCGGATTGGTTTTTCCCGCTTCAAGTATCCCGGCACCAAATCCAGAGCGGGTATCTTTTTGATTTGTATAATCTACGTTGATCAAATGATTTAATTTTTTGCGAATATACAGGATGCAAATGAACAGTTGGAATTATTTGAGACCAACATTTTGTGAAGTACCCGAAACAACTTCAATTTCAATTTCCTTTGTTGCAACCATATCGCGTTTATTTTTGAACCGGTAGATCACTTTATATTTGCCGGGTTGGAGTGCAAGTGTTTCTTTTAAATTTGAATCGCTGAGTTCAAAAACTTCATCCAGCATATTGTTTTTATATTCATAGATTGCAGCGATGCAATAATCATTTTTCAGGAATGTAGCATAACCCGGTGCCTGAATTTCAACTGTAGTTGTTTTATTTTGTTCCACTTCAACACCCCTGATAATTACGGTTGGCAGCGTTAATATTTCCAGGTCATATGTGCCGACCAATAATTTTTGAGAAGTATTGGAGACTTGCGCAATGACGGTTGCTTTTTCCTGCCGGATAATACAATTGATTTTTCCCTTGAATGTTTCTCCGCGAACTGCAACTTTCAGATATCCCTGTGGGGCAGGCTGGCTGATCACATTTATTTCTCCTGCCGTAACTGAAACATTTTTTTTCATCACCGGTGGTACGGAATGAATTTCGACATTATATACATCATCCGGATTCAGCGTAACACTGTCTGAAACACCTTTCGGGTTGATGGTGTGATAATAATTATATTTCTTCTGCCCGGATTCAGCATCATAAAAGGTCATCAACAAATCTGTTTCAGTTGGTTCATCATATACGTCAAGCAGATCAACACGGGTAAAAACGGCATTTAAAATACGAGCGATCGCCATATCTGCAATCTGATCTGTTTTATCATCAGAAGGAATATTCATGAATTCACCCATGCAGGAGAACTGATGATAATCGGTTTCATCAATACCGATTCCAATTACATATGATTTTGTGATGATGCCGGCATTGCGCATACGCAAAACAACTTCGCAGGGATTTAATCCGCATGATTCAAAACCATCACTCACAAGAATTAAAACATTTCTGTAATTTTTTGCATCTGCTCCGAAATCCGCAATGGATTGTTCGAGAGAATATGCAATGGGCGTAACACCCTGCGGCCTGATGAGATCCAGTTTATCCTGAATTGCTTTTGCATTTTTAATTTTAAATCCGACTTCCAGTTTTGAATCTTCGCAATCATTCAACGGCTGCGGACTTTGATGACCGTAAATGCGCATTGCCATTTGCAGATTCGGAATATTATTCAGGCTATCGGTGATCTTATCTACAACCTGTTTTCCGGTATACATTCTTGTTGAACGGTCCCAGGTTGACAGCATACTGCGTGATGCATCCACAACAAATAAAACCCGCACCGGCCTCGTGTCTGCCTGAGCAAATATTTTTGAAGATGTAATTAAAAGAATTACAAACAGAAAAGATTTTATATGTTTCTTAAATTCCATTTTCATTTTACTTTGTTAGGTGGTAGCAGCTAGCAGCTAGTATCTAGTAGCTAGCGGCTAGTAGCTAGTAGCTAGCGGCTAGAAGCAAGCAGCTAGCAGCCAACCTCCCACTCACAATTTCACCTGTGTTGTTTTATTACTTTTCACTGTTGCGGTTACTTCTTTTGTATTACCTGCGTATTTTTTAATATTTGACCTTGAAATGATTTTGTATTCACCGGGTAATAATGTAATTGTTTCATTTCCTCCTGCCAAAGTAGCTTCATATATTTTTTCATACTTATTTTCTTTGACGGTATAAATACTGTAGAGCATATTTTCAGAAGCATATACATTTAATGATCCCGACTGCTCCACTACAATTTTATTATCCGTTCCCCCGCGGATCTCGTAATCCTTATAATACAATCGCGGCAGTGTGAGAATTTCAATATCATATTTCCCGACGATGTATTTATGTTTCGTATTAAAATTCTGCACATACACAATTTCGCCCGTTTGCGCATTGCGCACAACACATTGCTTTTCACTGAAGGTTGTGGCAGTTCCTTCATTTATCATTAAAGTTCCTGTAGGCACGTCGATACCGATCATATTATGTTTACCGGGTGTAAGTTCAACATCTTTTAATTCAACCGGTGGTGTTGAATGAACAACAATATTATATTTTCCAACCGGATTGAGAAATAATGTATCGGGCTGATTTTTTTCATCAACCGCATGAATAAAATTATATCTGATCTCACCCGAAAATGCATCGTATAATGTCATTTCGAGATTCGTTTCTATCGGCAAACCGAAGGCATCAATTAAATTGATTTGCACCGTTGTAATATTTAATGCCTGAGAAATAACAACACTCATTGCATTGGAAAATGTTTTTTCATCACTTGCATCATAATAACTTCCCACACAATCGAATTGTTTTTTATCGCTTTCATTTAATCCGAGTCCGATGATAAACGGTTTTAATGTGATGCGTTTATCACGCAATACCTGTGAACTTGCACAGGGATCACCTTCGCAATTTTCGATACCATCCGTAATTAAAATAATACTGTTTGTTCCTTCTGTGGAGAGAAAATCACCCGCGGCAAGAAATAAGGAGTAGGCTATCGGTGTATATCCCTGTGGTGTGATGCGGTTAAGGGCAAGTTTGATTTGTGCTGCCGAATTTTTCTGGATCGGCACTTCCAGTTTTGAATCTTTGCAATCCTTCATCGCCCGTGGTGTCTGATGCCCGAACACCCTTAATCCGATTTCAACAGAAGGATCGCTTTTCTGAATACTGTCGATTGTTTTTACAACCAGTTTTTTTGCTACTTCCCATTTATTTGTTTCTTTCCAGGGATCCACCATACTTCCGCTGCCGTCGAGCAATATCAAAATACGTTTTGTAGAACTTGATTTTGAAGTCTGGCCCATTGCCTGAAAAGCAATCAGGCTTAAAAGGAAAATGCATAAAAATTTATTCATCGACTGAAACTGGCTGATCAGCTTCCTGTAAACGTTTTTCGTGGCTGGATTATTTGGTCTCAAATGGCTTGATCCCTTGCGGGTCTTGCAAATTAACAAAAATGCTGCCGTGATTTCAGATTTGAAAGGGGCTTTGATTCAACAAAAGCGGAGACGGGTGTATAGTTTAGTGTAGAAGGGTTGGGAGTTGAGAGTTCAGGGTTCGGAGTTCGGAGTTCGGGGTTCGGAGTTCGGGGTTCGGAGTTCGGAGTTCAGAGTTCTGAGTTCGGAGTTCAGGCTTCTGCGTTTGCGTTAACTCTGACCAGAATTTACCCTGTCCGGTTTTATTTCTGAATAAAAATTTTCTCAGTATAAACATTATCCCCGGAATAAATTGTGGCGATATAAATTCCGGCGGGCAGATTTAAATCAATTGTCGTTTCTGATTTTGTCAGCTCCTGGGAATAAATAATTTTTCCTGCTGCATCCGTTAAATCAAATACAGTTTGATTGGAGATGTTATTTATCGATTGGAAATAAATAATTCCATTCGATACAAATATTTGAAATGAATTTTGAATCGGATTTGAAATTGCATTCGGGAAATTTAAAATAAGCTCATCGGAAGGCGCTGACATAATATTCCCCGTTCCCAATCCATTATCAACGCTCATCACATAAATGAAATAAGGGACACCCCACGTAATTTCAATTCCGTTGATATCTGTAAATCCGGATGGAAATGTAAAATCAAATGGTGAACCGGTTGGTAAAAATTCCACATATCTTTCCGGAGGAATTGCCATCGCATCCTCAACAGTAAATCCGTCGAATGCTGAAATAATATCGAGAATAAATACACGGTAGGATCCGATCACCTGTTCATTTTCTGCGTTGTTAAAAAATAAATGTAAATCGGAAGCATTTCCATTTTCTCCAATATCGGTTGCAAGAATATCCGTAACGGCATAAGTAGTTGTTTGAAGTGAAATTGTTTCAGATGCAATTGAAAGAGCATTTGCCTCGCCTGCAGCTAAATCTCCCACGAGATAAACAAATAAGCGATAAGGAGTATTATTACCTATTACATCACCATCGGCATCTGTTGCACCGGAAAAATTTCCAGAATAATTGTCGGAACCATCAGGAATAACCTGAACATAATTTCCGGCAATTACATTTTCCGCATCGGTGATATCAAAATCATCCGCCGCAGTTTCCTTGACAGCTATTACCCGATATTCAAGGAGCAGGTCATAATTTGAAGATGCTTCAAATGTAAAATGCAAATCACTGCCATTTATTTCATCACCTGCATCAGCAATTTCAATCCAGTTTGTGATTTCCGGAATCATCAAAGTCGCCCCGGCAATGATTGGTGCATCAGGTGTTGCATTGTATGCATAATCTTTAATTATTAAAACATAATCATCAATCACCGAACAGCGAATCCATCCATAATGTGTTTCACCAAGATCATCATCAAACCGGACACCCAAATATTTATCTTCTGTATCGGGAAACCAATTGCCCCAACCTCCCATTGCTGAATATGAATCCTGCAGGTGTACCATGTCGAAACCACCATGGAACTCAAGAGTAATATTAACTGACTCACCTTCTTCAAATGCATACGGCGCAAAAAATGATGTTGTATGTGAGGAGTTGAGTGAAGTAAGACCATAACTTGCCGCAACATCATCGTTTATATTACTACCCACAATTCCAATTGTAACTGCGGTTGCAATGCCGTATTCCGTAATTGCACTAAACGATTGTTTGAACAGATAGAAATTATTTGCTCCGTCCAGGTCCATATCGAGAAAATATATTTCATCATCCATTGATAAGACCGTATCCGGATCAATATCGTGATAAATAATCTGTGCCCCCGCATCTCCATGTAATAAAATAAATGCGCCGGCCATTGAAGAATAGCCAGCTAATTTGAATGTTGTCCATTTAATCATCGGAATGAAATTTCATTCTTAAACCTACAAACTAAAATTTGCGCTCACAAACAGAATTGAGTGAATTCAACGAATAGTATTGTGAACCGTTATTTTGAATGAGTGAATGAAATAAGATGTATTGACAAATCACATCTGCAGATAATTCAATTGATTTCCATCTGAAAATGCTGTATAAAGAAGAAATTGAATCCGGAGGAAGTTTGGTAAAGGGATTAATTAATGAATGGCCATCCTATTTCGATTATCTTGTGCGTTTCGGATCCATTCTCGTTATTGGAGTAAGTCGCTTGTAGCTAGTAGCTAGTATCTAGTAGCTAGTATCTAGTAGCTAGCAGCCAGCGGCTAGCGGCTAATAATCTCCCATCGTTTCTTCCAACTGCGCCAGGGCTTTTTCTTTTTGTTCGTCGTTTGGTGCAACGCCATGCCATTGATGATCGTGTTCCATGAAATCAATTCCTTTTCCCATCACGGTATGCATTAAAATCATAACCGGTTTTCCTTTGCCGCTCATTTCTTTTGCTTCTTCCATGCAATTGATCACATGTTCAATATCATTTCCGTTTTTATTTTCGATAACTGTCCATCCGAATGCTTCCCATTTTGCTTTCAGATCTCCAAGATCTAAAACTTTATGTGTCGGCCCGTCAATTTGCTGACCGTTATAATCAATTGTAGAAATTAAATTATCCACTCCTTTTGCTGCAGCATACATTGCAGCTTCCCATATCTGCCCTTCCTGCATTTCACCATCTCCATGCAATGAATAAACAAAATGGTTATCGCCGTTTAATTTTTTTGCAAGTGCTGCACCGATTGCAACACTTAAACCCTGACCAAGTGATCCGCTTGCAATACGCACGCCCGGTAAATGTTCGGCCGTTGTAGGATGGCCCTGTAATCTTGTATCCAGCTTGCGGAATGTTTTTAATTCTTCAACCGGGAAATATCCGCTTCTTGCAAGTACGCTGTAAAACACCGGGGAAATATGTCCGTTGCTCAGAAAAAATAAATCTTCACCAATTCCATCCATTTGAAATCCGTTATTTCTTTTCATCAAATGGAAATACAAGGCAACAAAATATTCTGTGCAACCGAGAGAGCCGCCGGGGTGGCCGCTTTGGCAACCATGTACCTGCCGGATAATATCCCTGCGCACCTGAGAACAAATTCGTTTTAATTCCTGAACGTCTGCCATTGTATTTTTCTTTTGGGCAAAAATAGCAAAGTAGGTTGAGAGTTGGTTTAAACAGTTGGCAGTTTAAAGTCGCAGTGGGCAGTTAGCGGTGATTAATTTTTTCCGTCGAGAATTTTTTCGAGCGCATACATTTCATCCCGGAGGCGTGCGGCTTCCAGAAAATCCATATCTTTTGCAGCGGTGAGCATTTTCTTTTTTGTATCTGCGATCGCTTTTTCCAAATGCGGTTTGCTCATCATTTCAACTACCGGGTCCGCAACAAGGCTTAAATCATTATTTTCAACATAAGGTTGCGGTTCGCCTTTTCTAATATCAACAACTGATGTCTGCTTGAAAATTTCATGCATTGTTTTCACGATTGTTGTCGGCGTAATATTGTGTTCCTGATTATATGCAATTTGTTTTGCACGCCTTCTGTTTGTTTCATCAATTGTCTGCCGCATACTGTCCGTTATTTTATCTGCATACATGATCACAACACCATTTACATTTCGGGCGGCACGACCTGAAGTTTGTGTAAGGCTTCTTGCGTTTCTCAAAAATCCTTCTTTATCTGCATCCAGAATTGCAACCAATGAAACTTCAGGCAGATCCAAACCTTCACGCAATAAATTCACACCAACGATCACATCGATTTTTCCAAGGCGTAAACTTCTTAATATTTCAACACGTTCCAGTGTATCCACTTCACTGTGAATATATTTACACTTCACCGACATTTTGGTTAAGTATTTTGATAATTCCTCCGCCATTCTTTTTGTGAGCGTCGTTACCAAAACACGTTCATTTTTTTTCACACGCTCATCAATTTCTTCAAGCAGATCATCAATCTGATTTAATGAAGGACGCACATCGATCGGTGGTTCAAGCAAACCTGTCGGACGCACAACCTGTTCCACAATTACGCCGCCTGTTTGGCCGAGTTCAAAATCACCGGGTGTTGCACTCACATAAATTGCCTGTCCGATCAAACTCATGAATTCATCGAAATTCTGCGGCCGGTTATCCATTGCGCTTGGCAAACGGAAACCATATTCAACCAGATTTATTTTTCTTGCACGGTCGCCGCCATACATGGCTCCGATTTGCGGAACTGTTGCATGACTTTCATCAACCACGAGTAAAAAATCATCAGGAAAATAATCAATCAAACAAAATGGCCGCGAACCGGGTTTGCGCTGATCGAAAAACCGGGAATAATTTTCAATACCCGAACAGTATCCCAATTCTTTGATCATTTCAATATCGAAATTCACACGTTCGCTTAAACGCTTTGCTTCAATATATTTTCCGATGGATTCAAAATATGCAACCTGATCATATAATTCGGTTTGAATTTCATGCAGTATCTGAGGAAATATTTCTTTTGGTGCGATATATAAATTCGCAGGGAAGATGGCGATATTTTCTGCGTATTCAATTCTTTTTCCGTTTTCGGGATTAAACATTTCAATTTCTTCCACCTCATCTCCAAAAAAAGTTATGCGGTAGCAATAATCTGCATAAGCGGGAAAAATTTCCACCACATCTCCGTTCACTCTGAAATTACCACGTTTAAATTCAATTGCCGTTCTGGAATACAATGCATCCACGAAACGATGCAATAAAAAATTGCGTGTCATCACGTCTCCCTTATTTACACGGATAATACTTTCCTTAAATTCCGCCGGATTTCCGATTCCATAAATACAACTAACTGTGGCAACTACAATTACATCCCGCCTGCCGCTTTGTAAACTCGAAGTTGTTTTTAAACGCAATTTTTCAACTTCCTCATTTATGGAAAGGTCTTTTTCAATATAGGTATCGCTGTGCGCAATATATGCTTCCGGTTGATAATAATCGTAATACGAAACAAAATATTCCACTGCGTTTTCAGGAAAAAATTGTTTGAATTCTCCGTACAATTGCGCAACCAGTGTTTTATTATGACTGAGGATCAAAGTTGGGCGCTGCACCTGCTGGATCACATTTGCAATCGTAAATGTTTTACCACTGCCGGTTACACCCAATAAAACCTGAGCCGGTTCACCGTTTTGCAGGCCGTCCACCAATTGTTTGATTGCTTCAGGCTGATCGCCGCTCGGCGTAAATTGAGAAGTAAGTTTAAATTGCATATGGTAATAATTTCCCCGGCTTTGAGAAAGCAGTTTCAAATATAGTGCTTTCAGATTCCTTCTGGCCTAACTGATTAAAACACGATTTTGTTTCCTTATTTTTGCGGAATAAAATAATACTATGCGTTTTAACGATTTGGTATCAATCAACGGGATGAGCGGCCTTTATAAGATGGAGGCGCAAAAAGTAAGCGGCATCATTGTAACTTCTCTTGCTGAAGGATGGACAAAATTTGTTTCAAGCCGGGAACATTTATTTTCACTGCTTGAAAATATTTCAATTTATACAGATACCGATAATGTTGATTTGCTGGATGTGATGCTGGAAGCATACAAACAAAAAGAATCAAATCCACCGGTTGATGCAAAATCAAAAGACGAAGAATTGCGGTCATATTTTGCAAAAGTGTTGCCGAATTATGAAAAGGAGAAAGTGCACGTAAGCGATATTAAAAAATTCATCAAATGGTTTCATATTCTTGACGAGAAAGGAATTCTCCAGACCGAACTTGAAGAAAAAGCAAAAGAAACGGAAACGGAGAAAACGGAAACAAATGAATCTGCCGCAGAGGAAAAAAAATCCGATGCATAAAAATAAAAAAGCCCCGTAAAATTACAGGGCTCCGTTAATCAAATTTATCTCAGAGTTTAACAAATTCTTTTACAAGATGCTGATCATCTATGATCAGATCTGCGAAATATATTCCGGATTTAAATTCTTTTGCATCAATTGCATAGTTTTCGTCTGAACCGGAAAGATTTTCAGTTGTCACGATCCTCCCATTGCCGTCGTAAATCTGCAAAATAAAGTCTGTCTTCACTGCCGATGAAATATGCATTTGCATAAAATCAGTTACCGGATTTACAATATCAAATGAAATTTCCTGTTCTTCAATTGCGAGGGGTAAATTGGTTGAATCTTCCTGAATTGTAATGGAAGATGTATAAATTTTATCGCCGGTAGCATGTTCATCATTATCCGCAATGTTTATTGCAACATAGAAAGTTACATCTCCTTCTGCATCCTCAGGGGTCCATAAAAAGGTCCAGGTTTTTAGATCAGTACCATTCGAACCAGTGCTTGTATGTGTAATATATTTTCCGCCACCCACAAATTTTGTCTGTGAAGTATTTATCAGATCCATATCTCCGATCAGATCGCCGTCAATCGTTTGCGGGGCTGCCTGAAACCCGAATTTTTCAGTTCCGGGGTTGTCAATCGTAACAGTGATCGTATAGAATTCTCCTGATTTATAACCCGATGCCGGGACGTCGGTTGACAATATGCCATCCATATGTTCGGCTGAGCCGGTATGGCAATCAGTATGCGCACAACTTTGGCCATCGCCGGGGGAACCTGTATTTCCGGAGGGCGCACCTCCTTCTTTAGCATAGCCGTACTGCCAGATACTTAAAAATGTAATGAGTGTGGTCATGGAAAGAAATAGGACGATTGATTTTCTTTTCATTCTGCCTGAATTGCGGATGAACGGCAAATTTGCAAAAAATTACTGATGTAGCTACATATATAAATTAAAACTGACCGATTCATGACCAATTGAGGAAATCCTGATGTCACACAGATTCTAAAATCTGATCAGCGGCCTTCCCTGCCCATACCTTATGAATGATTTTTTTGATCACGCCTTCTTCATTGATGATGAAGGTAATTCTGTGAATAGTTGTTATTATTTTTCCCATAAATAACTTCTCCCCGTATACACCGTACGCCTTGCAGATTTTTAATTCGGTATCTGCGAGTATAGGAAATGGCAATTTATATTTTACTGCAAATTTTTTCTTTGATGCGACAGCTGCATGTGAAACGCCGATTATTTCAATTCCCTTTTTTTTCAGCAAGGGATAATGATCACGTAAATTGCAGGCCTGCTTTGTACAAGTTTCGGTATCATCGTTCGGATAAAAATAAAGGGCAAATTTTTTCCCTTTCATCGATTGCAGTGAAACAAATTTTCCATTTTGATCCGGCGCTGAAAAATCAGGTGCTTTATCCCCGATCTTTAAATGTGTGATTGATTGCACAATTGCCATTTTCAGAAATTAGGCCGGAGATGAGACGTGGCATAAAATGCTGAAATATGTTTTACCACTTCATCCGCATCATCGGTAATGAAAATAAGATCAAGATCTTCAGGACTGATATTATTTTCCTTTGCAAGCATGGTTTCTTTCACCCATGTCATCAGGCCTTTCCAAAAACTTTTCCCGACCATAATTACAGGAACACGTTCAATTTTATGTGTTTGAATTAAGGTGAGTGCTTCAAATAATTCATCCAGTGTACCGAAACCACCCGGCATGAAAATAAATGCCTGCGCATATTTTACGAGCATTACTTTCCGCACAAAGAAATATCTGAAATTGATGAGCTTATCGTGATCAATAAAAGGATTATGTGTTTGTTCGTACGGCAATTCAATATTCAGTCCCACCGATTTTCCGCCGACTTTATAAGCACCTTTATTTCCGGCTTCCATAATACCCGGGCCGCCGCCGGTAATAATGCCGAACCCTTCGGCAACAAGTTTGGAAGCGATCTCTTCGGAAAGCTTATAATATTTATGCTCTGGTTTTGTCCGTGCGGAGCCATAGATGGAAACGCAGGGGCCGATGCGGTCCATATTTTCAAATCCATCTACAAATTCAGCCATGATCTTAAACATGCGCCAGCTTGACTGTGCACTGATCTCGGTCCAGTCTTTTACTTTGATCAGTTTTTTCTTTCTGTATTTCTCACTCATAACGTGTCGGGTAATTGTGTGTTGTGTAAATTGTTTTTTGTTGAAATTAAAAATAATCCGGCGAAAGTCAATATTCCGTTGATCAGAAGCAATTCAATTCCGATCTGATAATCATGGGTTAATCCCTTCGCATGATAGCTCAGCAAATAACACAGAAGAGGTGAAATCAAACAAACCACCGGAATTGCATTTGCATATTTCAGATTCCGTCTCGTAAAAATACCAAAAGCAAATAAGCCGAGCAGCGGTCCGTAGGTATACCCTGCAAGGTCGAGAATGATATTGATGATGGATTTATCATTTATAATCCGGAAAATAATTACACAAACAAGAAATACTGCGGCAAAAATCAAATGCACCGTCATGCGGATGCGTTTCATTTTATTTTCATGCATTCCTTCTTCTCTTTTCACACCGAGAATATCAATACAAAATGAAGATGTGAGTGCCGTTAATGCACCGTCTGCACTTGGAAACAATGCAGAAATAAGTGCAACAATAAAAATGATGGAAATAATTTGCGGGAAAACCTGCAAAGCCACTGTCGGAAAAATATCATCACCGATAATATTTTTTCCGTTAAACAGAAAAGCATGATTTTCGTATCCGGCTCCCTGCTGCATCATATATAAATATAATAGCCCCCCGAGTGTTAGAAATAAAAAGTTTACGATCACGATGATAAAACTGAATGTGAGCATATTCTTTTTTGATCCGGCAAGTGTTTTTACGCTGATATTTTTCTGCATCATTTCCTGATCGAGACCCGTCATGGCAATTGTAATTACCATACCGCCGATAATTTGTTTGAGGAAAAAATACCTGCTGTTGATGTCGGTATTAAATATATTGAAGAAGCCTTCGCTGTGCATCGATTGCAATGCAGTTCCGATTGAAAGATCGAGACTGTTTAAAATAAAGATGATGCAAACAATAAGGCCCGACAACATAAATAAAGTTTGCAGTGTATCCGTGTAAACAATTGTTTTCACACCTCCTTTAAATGTATACAGGATGATCATTAATAAAATAAATACGGCGGTGAAAATAAACGGCACATGCAGTGCGTCGAGAATAAAAATCTGAATCACATTGATTACAAGATAGAGCCTTGCCGTTGCACCGATCGTGCGGCTGATAATAAAAAATGTTGCACCGGTTTTATATGCGACAGTTCCAAAGCGCTGACGGAGATAATGATAAATGGATGTAAGATGCAGGCGATAATAAAGAGGTAATAAAACAAATGCAATTACAAAATATCCGATCCAGTACCCGATTACAACCTGGAAATAAACAAATGATTTATGTGCCTCACCGGCAAAATCACCCACTGTTCCAGGCACCGAAATAAATGTAACACCGGATAAGGAGGTGCCGATCATTCCGAAAGCGACCAGCATCCAGTTTGAATTGCGGTTGCCAATAAAAAATGCTTCGTTTGATGAATTGCGTGAAGTGAAATATGCCAGAACCAGCAATACAATGAAATAAATAATGATGAATAAAAATAATACGACTGGCGACATGTTTTTTATTTAGCCTGATGCGGAAGCTGCAAATTAAATTTAAATCGGAATATCAATTCAAAAGTTGTCAACAAAAAAAAACGGGATGTAATTAAACAACCCGTTTCAAATGTATTGCAGAAAAAATTAATGATGTTTTTTCGGTTTGTTGATATGCCGCGGACCCGGACAACCGAGCGATCCTTTTGTATTTGTGCGGAAACCTTCTTCAAGACCTTTGATCAGGTTTCTGCTGAGTGTTACACCAAACCACATATACCAGTCATTATTTGTCGGATCACCTCTCCAGGTATTATTATCAAACGGCAGCGGATCCGCCAATAAATATTCACCACTTCTGTTTGATAAATTATAGGCGTCGATGCCATTTGCTTCGATCAGTAAGTTGCGGTCAACATAGGTGCGGCTCACGTCATCCAGGTAATCGGTAAATGTCCATCTTGCCCCATATTCAAGCCCGATATTCCAGCGTTCGGTCATTGCGAATTTGAAGCCCATACCAAATGGTATTGCAACTTCATATAATCTGTATTTTTCACGGTAAGGCCAAATCTCCATACCCTGGCCTTCTGTTCCGAGCGGTTGCAGATCATACCATTCGCCTTCATAAAATGCTTTTGGGTTGTAATGGAAACCGGCAAGACCGGCATACACATAAGGCGCAATGCGCTTTTTAAATTCAACCGGACGGTACCCGCCGATATTGTATTCGAATGTAACTGCAACTTCGGTAACATCAGAAGTAAAACTGAGGTTGCGCACAATGAGGTTCGCCCTGTCGCTGTTTTTATCAGCAGCTGAGATCGTGCCGCTGTAAACATTGAATTTAATTGATTTCCACCAGTCGAAATTGTATTTGACAAAGCCGCCGTATGCGGGATGTGATTCTTTCAGTACAACATAATCATGGGTCATATCCCCATAATAATTTGCAACACCGCCAAACAAGCCGACCTCAACATAAGGCTGGGCAGATAAACTTGCAGGAATGATAATGATGCAGAGGAGTTTGATCAATTTCATTAGCGTTGGCTTGTTTTAGATAAACAAAAGTATTTAAATATCCCTTAAAATTAAAATGACCCTCGTCATTAACTGAATTATTGCTGAATTATTGCATTCCGATACCTGCATCCGGGTTGATTACTGCAGCTGCAGCCTGTATCGGTAAAGGGAAATTCACGTCACAACCTTTCGTTGATACCGGGGCAGTCCATTTTCTTTTTGGACTTGCGCAGGCCGTGTTTTTTCCTGTTATCCTTGTATTTGAATTTCTTTTCGTCCCATTGACGCACCTCAAAATTTCTGGATATCACCACACCGGTAAAGATATACCAGTCCTTGTTCGTGTCGTCGCCGCGATATTTGGTATCATCCTTCAGCACTTCGTAGCCGCCGTTTATCTCATCGGTGCGGTTCGACAATTGCCATGAAATTTCTCCGTGGTTTTCGATCAGAAGTTCTTTTGAAATATAGGTTGTGCTTACATCGTCGAGGTAATCTGTAAATGTTTTCCGGTAGCCCATCTCCACACCAATGTTCCAGGTTTTATCAATACGGCCTTTAAATCCAAAGCCCATTGGAATGGAATATTGCCAGAGGCTGTATGGCAGCCTGTCGGGGTATTGAGGCAATCCCTGCCCTTCGGTTCCGAGTGGTTGCAGATCATACCAGATCCCTTCATATTTTGTTCTCGGGTTGAAATGGTAATAGCCGATACCAAAAAACAGGTAAGGGGCCATAAAGGCATATTTGTATTTGGGGTTGTATTTGGCGAGGTTCATTTCAAAAAAGAAAGAACCTTCAAAAACCCGCGAAGTATAACTGAGATTGCGTTGTTGTTTCCAGTATTCGGTGGCATTATCATCATTTCCGGAAATTACACCTGAATAAACACTGGCTTTAAAAGCGAAAATACTGTTGAGATTATATTTGGCGAACAGGCCCACAGCACCATGCGTTTCCCTTGCAACGAATGCAACGGGTGCTAAATCGCCCTGGTAATTACAAGCACCGGCAAACATTCCGATCTCATAATAGGCAACCTGCGAAAGAGCGACTTTCAGCTGAAATAATATGAACAGCAATACGCACGTTCTCATACTTGAATTTTTACGGGGATGCTTCTTACTTGTCTAAGATAGCATAGAAATCTTATACAGGCTTCACCGCATTTAAAGTTTCAAAATTATCAATTTTAATATCATATCACAAAAGTCACTTTTCAAACATAATTCATATTTTATTCCATTTGTGTCTATTTTTGCTGAAATCATTTTACATAAATGAAATCAAAACCGCTTGTTGTTGCACTTTCGTTTTTCCTTGGGAGCACGGGTGCTCACAGGTTTTATCTCGGACAAAATCAGAATGGATGGACAACACTTCTCGTGTGGTGGGTAGCCTTGCCGGCGATTATTTTTGCAGTGATCCGATTTAATTTATTTCCCAACTGGCAGCCTTTTCTTGCAGCAAGGATAGCATTGCCTGCAATCTATCAGGTGGTGGAAGCGATACGGTTCGGGTTGATGAAAGAGGAAAAGTTCAAGTCACAAGACAAGTCGTTACGAAACACAATTCCGCTTACCCTTGTATCTGTGATAGCATTTTCAAGTTTATTTGTTTCAGGCACAAAACTCATTGATTCTGTAAAACACGTGGATATAACCAAAGCAGATGCTGAGGTGATTCTTTCCTCTGCAGAAATGTCGGCGGAATTCAGAAAAGATGAAGACGCCTACCGCAAGAAATATGATAATAAGGTGTTGCAGATCGAAGGCACGGTTATGCTTCCGCCGGGTGAGGATTTCGAAACACAAACAACCTATCTTGAACTCGGAGGTGCACAAAATGATGCCTTCGGGATTAAATGTTTTTTTCTGAAGGAAAACAGTGAGGGAGTAGCAAAAATTAATGCAGGTGATTATGTGATCGTGAAAGGAGAATGTAATGGGAATAAACTTGAAAATTGTCTTGTCGTGAAAATTGAATCCGGTGGCAAATCATCAAATAATTAATGTATATAAAGAAAAGCCGTTTGCATGAACTTACCTTCTAAATGGATGGAAAATGCAGTGAACCAATTTGCCCGCCTGCCGGGTATTGGAAAAAAAACGGCATTGCGGCTTGTGTTGCATTTACTCAAAGAATCAAAATCGGATGTGCAGACTTTTTCAGATGCGCTGTTGAAATTAAAAACGGAAATTCATTTTTGTGAAAACTGTTTCAATATTACAGATGGTGAAAATACGTTGTGCAATATTTGTAATAATGTGCGCCGCGACCATCAGACGATTTGTGTAGTTGAAACATTGCGTGATCTGATTGCGATCGAATCAACAAATCAATACGGCGGTGAATATCATGTACTCGGCGGTGTGATTTCCCCTATCGAAGGCATCGGGCCCGACCAACTGCACCTCGATCAGCTTATCAAAAAAGCAAACAGCGGAAAATACCGCGAAATAATTATGGCATTGAATCCTACGATCGAAGGAGATACAACCGTTTTCTATATCACGAAAAAAATCAAAGAATCGAATTTAAAAATTACAACAATTGCAAGAGGAATTTCTTTTGGCGGCGAATTGGAATATACCGATGAAATAACATTGGCAAGATCATTAACAACAAGACGACCGTATGAAAATGAAATGAGCAGCAGTGAATAAATTGTTCACACCCGGCCGGCGGTTGCAAACCCTGAACGCGGTTGAACTTTGAAAAGAACCACTATTTAAGATTAATAATAACCGGACACATTTGATCAAATTATCCGTCATAATTGTCAACTATAACGTCAAGTATTTTCTTGAACAGGCGATCCAGTCTTCATTGAAAGCCGCTGCACAGATCCCTTCTGAAATTATTGTAGTGGATAATAATTCGGTAGACGGAAGTGTGGAATTTGTTCGGAATAAATTTCCGCAGGTACGCATCATTGCAAATAAAGAAAACACCGGTTTCTCAAAAGCAAATAATCAGGCGATAGAAATTGCACAGGGTGAATATATTTTATTATTAAATCCCGATACGGTTGTGCAGGAAGATACATTTTCAAAATGCATTCAGTTTATGGATACGCATGCAGATGCTGGCGGCCTTGGTGTGAAGATGATAGACGGGAAAGGAATATTTCTTCCTGAAAGTAAACGGGCATTTCCAAGCCCCACCGTAGCATTTTACAAAGCATTCGGCCTCGCAAATCTCTTCCCGAAATCACGTGTATTCGGTAAATATCATCTGGGCTATCTGGATGAAAATAAAATCCATGAAGTGGATGTACTTGCAGGAGCATTTATGCTGATCCGCAAAAGCGTTCTCGATGAAATCGGTTTGCTGGATGAAACATTTTTTATGTACGGCGAAGATATTGATCTGAGTTACAGGATCATCCGGGCAGGATATAAAAATTATTATTTCCCCGAAACAACAATCATTCACTACAAAGGAGAAAGCACAAAAAAAGGCAGCCTGAATTATGTAAAAATGTTTTACAATGCGATGAAAATTTTTGCGCAAAAACATTTTTCCGGAACACGTGCAGGCTTATTTATTTTATTGATCAATATCGCAATTACTGCGAGAGCGATCTTATCTGTGCTCGCTCGTTCAGTTAAAAATATCGCTTATCCATTGCTTGATGCAGTACTCATTTTCACCGGATTATTGCTTGTGAAAGAATATTGGGAATATTATGTGAAATATATTGAAGGCGGTAAATATCCGGATACTTATTTATATGTAAACGTTCCGATCTATCTCGTGATCTGGATCTGTTCGATTTATTTCAGCGGCGGGTACGACAAAAACACAAATATTCCGAAAATCATCCGTGGTATTTTCTGGGGCACTATTATCATTGCCGCAGTATATGGATTTCTTCCCGAACAATTCCGTTTCAGCCGCGGAATGATCATTGCAGGCGGCGCTTATATTGCTTTTGCAATCATCGCTTCCAGACTCATCATTCATTTTATCAGACATAAAAATTTCAGATTCGGTGAAGAGCCCGGCAAAAAAATAATAATTGTAGGCGATAAAGAAGAAGCGGAACGTGCGCATCAGTTGTTAAATCAATTGAATCTCGGACAACAGATCATAGGATATGTACATACACAACCATTCGCAGATCGTACGGAAAAAGAATTAGGACAACTTGACGATCTGCCGCAGATCGCGGAAATATATAAAGCAGGTGAAATTATTTTTTGCGGAAAAGATATTCCAAGCAGCGAAATAATTCACTGGATCATTACACTCGGCTCACAAATCGATTATAAAATAATTCCGGATCAAAGCATTTCGATCATCGGCAGCAATTCAAAAAATACTGCGGGTGATTTATATACGGTGGATATTCAGTTAAATATTGCACAACCGCAATACATCAGAAGCAAGCGATTGCTTGATATTTTTATTTCACTCTGCTGCCTCATCACATTACCCGTTTCAATATTTTTTGTCAGAAATAAAACCGGTTTTATTAAAAATATCTTTACCGTTCTGTTTAACCGGAAAACATGGGTCGGTTATTCGCAGAATATGATTTCCGGATCAGAAGTTAAATTACCAGCCATCAAAAAAGGTGTGTTGTCGCCTCTGGATATCATCCCTCAAAATAATCTTAACGATTTTATGCCGGCACGATTAAATTTTATTTACGCAAGAGATTACCGGGTAAGCACCGATTTCGAAATTGTTTTAAAAGCGTTCCGCTTGTCCGGCAGGGTTTAATTCGGCAGCCCGATTTTCATCTCCGCAAAAACAACTATTTTTATACTTCTTTAGTCTTAGAAAAATCAATTCCATGCTTATGTTGCGAAAGTTTACACTGATTTTAACATTGACAATTCTCTGTTCCGGCATGTACGGACAAACACAACCCAATTTTGTTTTCATCATCGCCGACGATTTAAATGATTATGTCCAGGGTTTTGACGGCAGTCCGCAGACGAAAACACCAAATATCAATAAAATCGAAAAAAAAGGAACCACATTTCTGAATGCATATACTGCATCACCGAAATGTGCACCTTCCCGCACAACCATGATTACCGGAAAAGATTGTTTATATACGCAGGTGTATGATAACAGCGATATCGGCTGTAAAAATTTCCGCAAGAATTTTAAAGAGGAATTTGGCAATGAAGTGATTTTTACAATTCCTGAAATGCTGAAAGACAGCGGTGGTTATTTCACCTACACAATCAGTAAGGTCATGCATTGTTATGTGGGCCTGCCTGATTTTGACACAACTGTTGCAGATCCCTGCCTGAAAGGATTATCGTGGAGTAAATCAATAGCTTTCGGTTATGAAGATGGTGCCGGAGAAGGCGGAGGAGATTTTACGGAAATTCTCGATTATGGAAATGCAAATGATGCTGGCGTGAACGGATTCCGTTTTACAACAATTCCCGATTCACTGGAAAGCAGCATGATGGATTATGTTGCAACAGACAGTGCGATCCAGTTTATTAATGATTATGCTGCACATCCCGAAAATTATTGCAATAAACCATTCTTTCTTTCTCTCGGATATAAACGTCCGCACGGGCCTTTTTATATACCTGAAAAATATTTCCTTCCGTATTATAATACCGACTGGGCGCAAAATCCATATAATTTACCATATAATGATCCTGTTGGTGCATTGCCGTATAACGGATTAGTGATGCCTCCGCAACCAGATCCGATGTGGAGTGATTTTGACAATTTACCACCTGATGGTGTTGCCGTTGCATTAATTAAAGATGATTATGTGCATGATGATTTTCTTGAATTCGGTGATTATAAATTAGCGGAAGTACCGCCTCCGGTAATAGATGCAACAATGACCGATGAAGAGAAATTATTTGCCGTGCAGGAATCAGAGAGAGCGAACGGTATTATCGCATATATGGCTGGTGTAAAATTTATTGATGCGCAAATCGGAAGATTTTACAACGCAATAAAATCGCATCCTGAAATTTTTAATAATACCGTATTTATTATTACAAGTGATCACGGATATTCATTTGGTGAAAAAACACACTGGAGAAAAGATTGCTTATGGGAAACAGATACACGCATTCCGCTGGTGATTGCAGATATGCGTTCGCCTGCGAAAAAAACATGTAAACGAGTTGTATCAAATGTAGATATGATGCCGACGATTTTAGATCTTGCAGGTGTGCCGTTTCCAACTTTCCCTGATGGCTCGCAGTATGTGGATGGGTACAGTCTCGCACCGCTAATTATAAATCCGAATACCCCATTCGACAGGCCGGTTTTATCATCCATCACGCTGCGCTCAAATACGGCAGAAGGCACTTGCTTTCCGCATTACAGTGTGCGTGATGATGAATGGCATTATATCCGCTACCAGACAAATGGTGCAACACCACCTGCATGCAATGAAGCACTCAGCACACTCGAAGAAGAATTATATCATATCGGTAAAAACAGAAATATCGATCCGTATGAATGGACAAATCTTGCCGATGATCCCGCATATGCAGCAACAAAAGAGCATCTCGCAACATTTTTACCGGGCGGAATTAATTATTTGCAAATTGACAGGTTGGAACCGGAAACAGAATTAGCAACGGAAAATTATATCGGCGCCTACCCGAATCCATCCAGCACAAATACATATTTTAATATTGATTTGCCTGAAAGTGGTTTCGGCCATTTATATATTTATGATATTATGGGCAGTCTGATAACCGATCTTGAATTTGATGTGAATGAAAATGGATTTGCACAACTTAGCTTGCCGGTTTCGGGAATGACACAGGGATATTATGTTGCAAAAGTGGTGCAGGGAGATTTTAATCAAACTGTAAATTTTATCGTAGCAAGATAAGTTTCTGATAAATGCATTTAAGACAGCATCGTATCAGGATGCTGTTTTTTTTATTTTTAAAATATGATTTGCACACATTTACATCCGCTCGAAAAAGAACTGACAGAAAAAGGAATTCCGGAATTATATCGCGGACAACCCTGGACGGAAAATTGCCGCGAATGGGTGTATTATGATTGCTTTCTGGATGCCGGTAATTTAATCAGCAGACTGCAATTACCAACCTGTGTAGAACCCTATTCGAATGATGATCCGAAATCCGGCATGGAAGAAGGTCTCGTTTGCAATCAATGCTTTGATGCGATTATCGGTCATCACCATTCTCTGAAAAATAAAAAAAATGCCGAAACAATTGAATAAAATTATTTCGAAAGTGCTTTCAGTATTTTTTTCCCGCGGCTTTTAAAAGCAGTTTTTTCATAAGGCATATTTTCTTCAATCAATAACCGCAATTCATTTTTCAGATCCGGTTCTTCTTCCGAAAGGCGAAATAAAACGGTCATTGAAAATACACGGATCGCAATTGCTTCATTTTTATTTGCAAGAAACTGAAATGCGATTTCGGCAGCAAGCCCCTGAACTGATTTTGGAATTTCAATAAATTGTAAAATCCGCATCACGTTTCTTTTCACTGCATCATGCACATTTTTTTCCTGCGTTTTTAAAAGCATTTTTTTCATCCATGGCTTAATTAATTCCGGATGATTATCTGCACAAATTGAAACGATCCATGCCGCTCGTTGCACAACACGATATGCATCAAATAAAAATAAATCCATGAGTTCTTTAAACCGGTCTGCATCTTTCCCGATCCATTTTGCAATTTTTAATGCCTGCGGTTTGGAATGCTCTTTTAATATTTCTGAGATTCATATGAAATTGAAATGCAAATTTCATTTTTTTTTGTTCTGGGTTCAGGGTTCAGAGTTCTGGGTTCAGGGTTCAGGGTTCTGAGTTCTGAGCCCGCCTGCCGGCGGCACCCGATAGCTATCGGGGCTGTGCGTCGGCAGGCAGGTTGATGCGCCAGCTACTCTTCCGTAAGCCGACTGAGGACTGAAGACTGAGGACTGTGGACTGAGGACATATATTCTGCAAAAAATAAAATCTTATTTGCAAAATTCAGTATGTCACTCTGATTCTGTTGCTGCAGCTTTGAATAAAAAACGGATATGAAAAAAATTTTCCTGCTGCAACTTATCCTCCTTTCTTGTTTACTGTTAAAGTCACAAAACAATTTAGTCTCTGTTTCATCTGGAGCCGTTATCCCGATAGGCGGATATTTTCCAAAATTGAAATATGAAAGAATACTTACCCCGAAGTTGTCCATCGGATCACAAACCAATATCCTGATTGATAAAGAAGGTGCAACAGGTGCCACCTGTAATATTTTCCTGAAAACTTATTTTTCGACCGGTGAAAGAAGAGGTGAAGGATTTTACCTGCAGGGTTTTATAGTATTTGGTTCGATGAAATATACTTCTCTTTATGAAGCGTGGGTACCGGTTGATGACCTTGACCTATACGAATCCTTCGGCGACTTCAGCTGGATATGGGGTGTTTTTGATCTGGTGAGTGATAATGACCAATATTTTTATATCACTAAAACGCAGAAAATAAATGTAAAAGGTGCTGGCTTTACTATTGGCAAACAAAAATTCTTCAATGAAAAAAGTAATTTCTTTTATGACATCAATGCAGGTATTAAACTTTGCACAACTTCAAAACAAATAGATTATAGTATTTATGAAGATGGATTAACGTATGAACTTGTTTCCTCAAAACAAAGTAAAAAAGGGCCTGACAATTACAAATTATTCGAAAGCTCAAAACCCGGTGGAATAGGTTCCATATTTATAGGATTTGGCTATGCGTTTTAAGTAACACCTGCTTACTTATTTTAATCTCTTCCCAATTCTTACGGTTAATCTTGCGCAGCCCGACTGTAGTCTGCCAACCGCCGACTGGTTCTTGCGCCAGCCGACTGCCGACTGAAGACCGTGGACTGCAGACCGTTTTTCCTAAAACTTTCTTAAACCTCCCGTTTTCTTACCCGCGTCATCACCATTTTTGGTAGTTTTTATTATCTTCGTCGCCGCTAATCAATTTTTAATCTTTACGGATACTGATTGCTCATATTATCAAATTATATCGGCGGTAGCCTGCAGCCATCCCTGAGCGGCAATTTCCTGGATAATTACAATCCGGCAACAGGAAAAGTATATTCCAAAATCCCAGATTCAAACGAAGCAGATGTTGACCTCGCTGTAAAAGCAGCAGAAGAGGCATTTGAAGGCTGGTCCAACACAAGCAATACCGACCGCAGCCGTATGATGCTGAAAATTGCTGCTCTCATTCAAAAACGATTCGACCAACTCGCTGAAGCAGAATCACTGGATTCCGGTAAGCCGGTAAGCCTGTCAAAACGCATGGACATCCCGCGGGCGCACGACAATTTTGAATTTTTCGGCAATGCCATCCAGCAGTTTGCCAGCGAAAGCCATATCAACCAAAACAAATCAATTAATTATACCACACGCAACCCGATCGGCGTTGTAGGATGTATCTCACCGTGGAATCTCCCACTCTATTTATTTTCCTGGAAAATTGCCCCCGCCATTGCAGCCGGTAATTGTGTTGTTGCCAAACCTTCTGAAATTACACCATACACAGCTTTTTTATTATCGGAGATCTGCATCGAAGCAGGTTTACCGGCAGGTGTTTTAAATATCATTCATGGAACCGGGCCAAGTGCAGGTGCAGCGATTGTAAAACATCCGAAGATCAAAGCGGTATCGTTTACGGGAAGCACAAGAGCAGGACGTGAGATCGCAACTGTTGCAGCTCCCATGTTCAAGAAATTATCCCTCGAACTCGGCGGCAAAAACCCGGTAGTGATTTTTGCAGATTGCGATTATGAGGAAATGCTGAATACAACAATCCGCAGTTCATTCACCAATCAGGGACAAATTTGTTTATGCGGGTCGCGGATTTATGTGGAGAGAAGCATTTTTGAAAAATTTAAAAATGATTTTGTTACAAGGGCAAAACAATTGAAAGTCGGCGATCCGAAATCTTCTGAAACAAATATCGGAGCAGTGGTTTCGTCTGTGCATTTTGAGAAGATCATGCGCTATATAAATCTGGCAAAAGAAGAAGGAGGAAAAATTTTGTGTGGCGGAAATGCGGTGAAATTAGATGGGGATTTGGAAGGCGGCTGGTTTATCGAACCAACCGTGATTGATAATTTAAGTCCTGAATGCAGGACAAATCAGGAGGAAATCTTTGGCCCTGTTGTGAGTATACAGGCTTTTGATTCTGAAAATGAGGCCGTAAGTTTGGCAAACAATACAGAATACGGACTGGCGTCCGTCATCTGGACAAACCATTTGAGCCGTGCACATCGTGTTGCAGCGAAAATGGAAAGTGGAATTGTTTGGGTCAACTGTTGGCTGGAACGGGATTTAAGAACGCCTTTCGGTGGCGTTAAAAATTCAGGTGTGGGCCGCGAAGGCGGATTTGAAGCACTGAAATTTTTTACCGAACAGAAAAATATTTGTATTCAACTTTAAAACCAAAGGACAGTGAATTATTACAAATTGATCAACCGGTTCCCTTTGTTAAAGATCACACTCATTACCGGAGCAACCATTTTTGTTTCATCCTGCGCAACATTGCAGTCGGGTTTGCAAACGAAAATTGTTACCGAAGAAACGATTGCAGTTCAGGAGCCTCAGTTTATTGAGGACTTTTATGCGGTGGATTCTAATGCGCTGGCTCAGAAACCCAGACTCGAAAATGCAAATCCGGTGATCTGTAAAGCGCATCGCTGTGAAGCAGATACCGAACAAAAAGATAATTATTCATTGTATGCATATGAAGATGCGAAAAACAATAATAATATCAATATCGGCGGTGAGGATTATGCAACACCGGAAGAAGCGGAAGAATTCGAAGTGTATGATGAATTGTTTTTATTCAACGAATTAAATGCGGGTGAAACTTTTGATCCCGAAAAAATGACCGACAGCATCCCCGTTTATTTAATTAGTCCGTGGAGCAATTGTTATACGTTTCCGCTTGCGCAAAGCAAAATAAATTCTGATTTCGGTTGGAGAAGAAGTCGTTTCCATTCAGGAATTGATCTGGATCTTGAAATTGGAGATGCAGTTGTTGCATCCTTCGACGGGATCGTTAAAAAAGCAGATTATACATCCGGTTATGGAAATTTAGTTGTGGTAAAACATTTCAACGGACTGGAAACATATTATGCGCATCTTTCAAAAATAAATGTGAAAGAAGGCGATACACTTTCAGCAGGACAGGAATTAGGATTAGGCGGCAGCACAGGAAGAAGTACCGGCCCGCATTTGCATTATGAAATTCGCTATCGCGGTGCAGCCATCGATCCGAAAAATATCGTTGATTTTAAAAATGAAAATATTAAATCCGATTTATTTTATCTGAAGAAAGAACATTTCCGTCCGACGGTTTCAAAATCTGCCAGCACATCTGTAGCAGGAAAAAAATATTATACCGTGCGTAAAGGTGATACACTTTCTAAGATCGCATCACGCAACGGAACAACTGTGAGTAAAATTTGTAAACTGAATGGCATCTCTTCAAAAAAAGTATTGAAGCCCGGACAAAAACTCCGCATTAAGTAATTAAATTATATTTTAGTAAATCCCCCGTGAAGTAATAAAAATAAACTTCCCGGGGGATTTTTTTATTTAAATCAAATGTTCGGTTTTGTCAACGCATGTATAAAGTATTTGAAGCTTATTAATTTTCCTTAATCACAATCAGCTTCCCGATGGCGATAAGGATTAAGCTGTGTTCCCACAAACATTATTAATTATCGTTTTCCCAATCAGCTTCCCGATAGCTAACGTGATTTATCTGTTAATCATTTGTTCCCACAAAGAGCATTAAGAACCCAAGCATTATTAATTATCGTTTAACCCAATCAGCTTCCGATAGCTATCGTGCTTTATCCGTTAATCATTTGTTCCTGCAAAGAGCATTAAGAACCTGAGCATTATTAATTATCGTTTAACCCAATCAGCTAATCAGCTAATCAGCTAATCTGCTAATTACCCCCACCCTATGGTAATCTATATCATCAATACTAATGATGGCCATCACCCCCAATTTTTAATTATCGCCCTAATTTTCATAAAAATCAATTATTATGAAAGCGTATCTCATCCTGTATCCCGGCGAAGAACAATCAAAAGCTGAATTAAAAAAAGGAATGGATCAGTTCCGCCTTGTTGAACATATTTCTCCCAATAGTTCGATCGTGCTTACTTTCAGAAATGAAGAAGATATTGTTGAATTATTGAACCAATATAATCCGCATCATAATCCATTATTTGTTATGCAGATTCCGGGCAGAATTTATACTTCGAATGTTCCTGCTGATTATCTCGAACCGCATTCGATGGAGCATTTATAAAATTAAAGCGATCAGATTAAACCCTTTTCGCAACTTTGGGTCATAGTTCAAACCAATTCTATGACCCGTTTTATTTTCACACTCTTATTTATTCTTTCTTTTCAATTTATTTCTGCTCAGGTCGGGCCGGAAATTACAAGCTGGATCGTAAACACAACCGGTGAAACCGGTTACGACGGCATCGAATCAAATGTGCAGCAGGTGCAATACAGCGATGCAAATGTATATGTGAGCTGCACCTGCATTCCCGGCTATGATATCGGCCCCTGGGTTGGCAATCCGAATATTCCTTCCAATCAGAATTTCGTTTATAAGATCACAAGATTTCCGGTTGAGAATACCGGGACTTTAATTGAAACACCACTCGGCCATATAGGAGTATGGAGCAACGGCGTTAGTATTTTCAATGCAAAAGATGCAATGAGTTTTGAGAATGAAGGCATCTGGAATCAAAATGCAATTCTGGTGGAAGGAAGCAGTTTCGATGATTGTCTCGGGCATCCTGCACCCAACGGCGAATATCATCATCATCTCAACCCAACCTGTTTATACGATGATGAAAACAGTACGGACCACAGCCCGATTATCGGTTATGCATTCGATGGGTTTCCGGTATATGGTGCTTATGGTTTTGCAAATACGGATGGAACAGGTGGTATTGCAAGAATGAAAACTTCTTTTCGTTTGCGCAATATTTCTGATCGTACAACTTTAGCAGACGGAACAATTTTACCGGCATCTCAATACGGCCCGGCAATTTCAGTTGATTATCCGCTCGGATATTATATTGAAGATTTTGAATTTGTAAATGGGCTGGGCGACCTCGATGAACATAACGGCCGGTTTTGCATCACACCCGAATATCCCGAAAGTATTTACGCTTATTTTGTAACGCTGGATGAAAGCGGTGAAGCTGCATTTCCTTATACGCTCGGCGAAACATATTACGGCACCGTACCAGCCGGAAACACAGGACCCGGTTCCGGACATAATACCGTCACTGAATCAGTTGAAACATACACGTCTATCGGCGATATAAATGGAAATAAAATTGATTTGCTCATCTACCCGAACCCGACTACAGATTTTCTCAATGTATATATCGAACCCGGCTATCAGAATAATTTATCAGGAGCAATTTATGACGCAACAGGCAAAATAATTGCCGAAGAAAATAATCTCCAACCGGGCATCACCTATTCATTCGATCTCAGAAAAATTCCGGCGGGCATTTATTTTTTGAAACTGGGAAATGAAAACTTGAGCGGCCGTCAAAGTTTTATTGTGAAATAAAATTAAATCGCTTCAGTGCAGCTTTTATATCAGCTTAATTTTTTACAACGATATAGGCATTGAGCGATACAGCGATCATCAGCCATAAAACATAGGGCAGTATCAATATGATTTGTACAACTTTATTTTGATTTATTGCCAGTATCATAAAAATGATGGTCGCAATAAACAGCAAAAAGATATCTGCAAGTGCAATTTCGGTGAGATGAAATTTAAAGAATAAAATATTCCAGCTCACATTCAGGATCCATTGAATTGTAAACAAGAGAATGATCTGGTTTTTGCCGGCCGAAGTGCTGAACAAATTTGTTAAGTAAAAAGAAAAACAAAGCATGATGAGTGTCCATGCAGCTCCGAATACCCATCCGGGTGGTGTCCAGGGTGCTTTGTTTAAATTTAAATACCAATCGCTGGTTACGCCGCTGTTTGTAAACAGTCCGCCAATGGCAAGTGCACCAAAATTCAGGATCAGGAATAAAAACAAGAGCCGGATACGCATAAATCTTTTTACTATTAAACAGAAAAGCCGGGAAAATGTTTCGGGAATATAAATCGTGGCAGTTTATCTACATAATTCAACAAATTGAATTACCTGGGTATTGAAAACTGATGATTTTTCACTTTGCCCGATTATTGCAACTCACTTCATTAAAAAAAAATGAAAGAAAATAACAATGTGAGCAATGTGGTTGCAACTGAAGCAAGGGAAAAATTAAAACAGCTGGCAGAAGATGCAGGCATTTGTATGTTTGTAACCAGACTGGGTGATTTTCCGCAAACAGCGAGGCCAATGAGTGTTGCAGAAGTGGATGAAGATGGAAACCTTTGGTTCTTCAGCGATGTGCACAGCGATAAAAATATTCATATCATTTCAGATAACCGGGTTCAGCTTTATTTTGCAAATAAATCGAGTTCCGAATATCTGAGTATTTATGGTGAAGCATCAATTATCACAGACAAAGAAAAAATTAAGGAATTCTGGAAACCGATTGCCAAAGCATGGTTCACAGAAGGTGTGGATGATCCGCATATCACTTTGTTAAAAATTCATCCGAAAGATGCTTATTACTGGGATACGAGAAACAACAAATTAATCGCATTGATTAAAATCGGCGTGTCTGTGATTACAGGAAAAACAAATGACGGCGGAGTTGAAGGGAAATTGATAGTTTGATACTTTAATATTTATGTTTTAGATTTGCATCGCATGTCTCAATTAATAAATAAATCTTCAAAACGTTTGCCTATCACAGGGTGAGCTGCCGGGATTTATTTTCAATATATCGAAGGCTTACCCGAAAGGGTGGGCCTTTTTTGTTTTAATAAATTAGGTATTGTGTCCCGAGTATTGAGTAACGATAGCTATCGGGAGAGTATTGAAACGACATGAATTAAGAATTTCATCAAATAAACATTAAATAAATAACCATTAACCAAAAAACAATGAACAACGATCAGCTTATCAACATCACAAAAGAATTCGGAACACCGGTTTATGTGTATGATGCACAAAAAATGACAGATCAGTATCATAAATTAATTAATGCTTTTGCAGGTGTTGATCTCAAAATTAAATATGCATGCAAGGCGCTCACAAATATTTCTGTGCTGCAACATTTTAAAAATTTAGGTTCCGGATTGGATGCTGTTTCCATTGAAGAAGTGGAGATCGGTTTGCATGCAGGATTTTTACCGGAGCAGATTTTATTTACACCCAATTGTGTTTCTTTTTCAGAAATTCAGCAGGCCGTGGAATATGGTGTCACAATTAATATCGATAATATTTCCATGCTCGAGCAATTCGGAAATTGTTACGGCAATTCGGTTCCATGCTGTATCCGTATCAATCCGCATATTGAAGCAGGTGGCCATCAGCATATTCAAACAGGGCATATCGACAGCAAATTCGGTATTTCAATTTATCAGATGCGGCATGTGCAAAGAGTGATCAAAGCACATCATTTGCAAATAATCGGATTGCATATGCATACCGGTTCCGATATTCTCGACAGCAATGTATTTATTCAGGGTGCAGAATTAATTTTCGAAGCAGCTATTCAATTTCCGGATCTGCAATTTATTGATTTCGGCAGCGGATTTAAAGTACCGTATAAAGAAGATGATGTGACCACCGATATTCAGGAATTGGGGAAAACATTGAGTGAGCGTTTTCATATATTCTGCAGTGAATATGGAAAAGATCTCGAGCTCTGGTTTGAGCCGGGAAAATTTCTGGTAAGTGAAGCGGGAATTTTACTCGTGCAGGTAAATGTTTTAAAACCAACAATGGCAACAGTATTTGCAGGTGTGAATTCCGGACAAAATCACTTGATCCGTCCGATGTTTTACGATGCGTATCATCATATTGAAAATATTTCCAATCCCGAAGGCACAAAAAGAATTTATACGGTTGTGGGATATATATGTGAGACGGATACATTTGGCCGCGATAGAAAAATAAATGAAATACGTGAAGGAGATATTCTCGCCATACATAATGCAGGGGCTTACGGATATACAATGAGCAATAATTATAACAGCAGATTGCGCCCGCCGGAAGTATTAATTAAAGATGGAAATGTGCAATTGATCAGAAGAAGAGAAACGATTGAGGATCTGTTGCGGACACAGGTGATTTCGAACCCGGTGATGGCCGGATAGAAAATGAAGCATTTAATTTCGCCTTGTTTCGGGAAAAAGATTTGGTAAATTGAAAAATCGATTTAAATTCGTTCCATCATTTAACCCTTAAATATACAATGATGCAAAACGAAGAAAATTTGTCGCCGGGCGACAATATTAAAATTGACAATCAGATCAAGAGGCTTCTTCTTGAATCACAAGGCGGAACATTTCATCAGGGTACAGAGGAAATCCCGCCGGAAATTGAACAGCAATGGCTGAATAATATTATTCAATTTGAGGAACAGTATGCAAAATCGAAACAGATCCCTGTTTATGAATTCCTTGGAAAGCCTGCTTTCCGAAATGCAGACGAAATTCCTGATGAAGAGATCGAAAAAGAATTTGATGGATTGATTCAAATGATGGAATCCAGGGGAATTTCATTCAACGCCCTTACCACTTATGAAGATCAAAACAGATTGTTTTATAAATTCATCACGGAAGTGCTATTCAATGAATTAACGGATGATTTTATACTACCCGGCGGATTTAAATGTTATACCTATGAAGAATTTGTCCCGAACCACGATTATGATATCAGGTACCGGGCAAATGATCTGATCGATTATTTATTTAAAGATGAACGGCCGCTTGAAAAACGATTCGATGAATTTTATATAGATGCAAAAGATTTCATCGAGACTGAATCGGATACATCCTACAAAAAAAAGATATCGCCCACCATCACGCATTTTTTTGAAGCAATGCCGGTCCGGATTTTAAATCATTCGGAAATACTAAAAATTGATTTTGAATTATTTGAATATCCCGACCCTGAAAAGTCATTTCGTGAAATTGAAGGAAGGGGCCATGCACAAGTTCTGATCGATTATACGGCAACACTTGAATCCGGAAATTCGGTTCATTTTTTCGGTGAAGGAAAAATGGAGCTGGAAAGATATTTCGGCTGGTGGAAAATAGTGCGGGCCGAATTACCGGGGTTGACGATCGAATAATGATTGTTAAATAATATTGGATTTTTGTGCCGGATTTTTAATCAGATATATTTGTGAAAAAAAATTATGGCCGAAATTACCGATGAAATGATGATGCAGGCTTTGCAGCATACAAAAGATTATTGTATTGTTTTGCTTGTTCCGAATCAAATCACTCCACCTGAGAACCTCCGTCAAATACTTTGGGAACATGCACGGCGAAATTTTTCATTGCGTGCCGACGGATTATTGTCCATCGTTTGCCCGGTTACCGAAGAAGGAAATTTAAGCGGACTCGGTATATTTAATTGCAGTATGGAAAAAACACGAGAGATTATGGATGGTGATCCTGCAGTGCTGGCAGGTATATTCCGTTATGAAATCTACCCTTGTAAAAGTTTTCCGGGAGATCAGCTTCCCGCATGATATAAAAAAAGCAGGATACTTCGGAGCATCCTGCTTTTAAATTGAGCATACATTTATCTTACCACATTTAATTGTCCTTGCCCGATCAGAGCATGCTGATCTGAAATAGAATAAATATACATGCCTGCCGATACAGATGCCAGATCAACGGAGAATTCATTTGAAGAAATATTATTTCTTTCAAAAATCAAATTACCGGAAAGATCGTAAATCGCAATCTGGCCTGAGATCATTTCTTCAGATGTAACAAAACGAGCAGATGTAACAGCAGGATTCGGATAAACCAGCACACTGCTGATAATTTCTTCCGCAACAGGTATTTCTTTGGTTGCAACTTCCACTTCTGGTTCAATTACTTCTTCTTCTGTTACGGGCTCATCAATTGCCGGAATTTCTGCAATCGGCTGAATAATTTCAATAACCGGAACCGATTCAATCATTTCAGGTTCGGTAATTTCTTCCACCACAAGTGGTTCAACAATATCACCACTCCAAATATATAGATCATTATTTCCCCACGAATCGGCATAAGATCCGGTGAATACGATCATACTTCCACCCATAATTGCATAAGGCTGGATCATGGATATTTCTTCATCCGGAAATAATTCCCCGAAATTTTCAAATTCATCTCCTATTTTTTCGCGGTCTGCAACATATAAATGTTCTATTCCATTATTCTGAATAGAAATATACAAACTCAATCCATCGGCAGTTAAATGGCCGGGACTTATATCACCTTCCGGTGCCGCAACAGAACCTGAGAATACATATTGATTTCCTTCTTTATTAAAAATATCTATGCGGTCGCCGCCGTCACCGGAATAAAATATATATAATTCAGTTTCGTCGGGAGTCAGACTCGGTCCGGAAATAAATCCAAAATAATTTTCCTCTTCAGTTACAAGTTTGATCTCTTCAAAATTTTCAAAGCCGGATTTTATATTTTTTCTTGTGCCGTGGTAAAGTGCCCCGCCACTTCCGCTTGTATACCATATTTCTGTTTCTGTGGGGTTCAGCCATTGACCCACAATCGAAGAACCATCGTCCACAATTACTTTTTTGTTTTCAAATTTTGAACTGAGCGATTTGCGATCCCATTGTTCGATCACATTATCATGGGTGAAATAAATTCTCAATCCATCCTCGCTCATCCATGGATAGGCCTCAGCGCTGCCGCCCTGGTTGATTTCCTGCAAATATTGCATGGCTGCATCTTTCGGTTGCGGCCTTGAGGAGGCATCTTCATAATCCGTGTAAATCAGATCAGGATAGGATTCCTCATACGTAATCACATTTCTTTCCACCATCACCTTTTCAAAATCGGCAGGTGTGGGTTGAAGATGTTTGAATTCGTTTTTTTGGGCTTGTAAGGTCGCCGGCAGGAGAAGGACAAGCAGGAGATTGTGTAAAGACGGTTTCATGTTTTTTATGTGTTAGATGTGAAACGAAGACTTTTCCATAAACGCATGGATGGGAAATTTATGATAGAAAGATAAAAGTATTTTTTTAAACCGGATTTACCTGTCCGCTTTATAAAAAAGCTTTCCGTTAAACCGGTATATTACTGCATGTTCAATTTTGCCACTCTCCCCCGGAATAAACTCTGTATACCATAATTCTGATTTATCCTTGTCATACTGAAATGCATTTACATCTGTATCGTACTGCGGGTTATTTTGAATAAGGGGAGAAAATATCATCTTTGTTTTATTTTCTCCATCATCAATAGACATTTCTGTTGTAAACGCAAAATAATTGGTTTTGCACCGGATGCAACCCATTTGCTCCCCAGTAAAAAGATATACCGGATTTGTTGAAGTGGTGAAAATTTTTTGAACTGAATAAAAATTGAACATCGGTTCGGTGATAAATGACTGAGATCGTTCTTCCATCGATCCGTATGCACCGGAAAGTAAATGAAATTTATTTTCGTAATCGCGATAAACAACCATGTGGATGTTTCCGGAATATTCCATTGTTGTTGCATCCCGGTCGCTTGACCACATATAAATCAAAATACGCTCATCATCTGATTTCAGGATTTCCCATGGAGCCGCATTCAAAAAATAATCAACGCCATATTCAAAACTTCCATTTGTTAAAAGCAAATCCGCAAGCGAATTATATAAAACCTCATTTAAATAATTAATTGAGTCTGCATTTTGCCCGGTATTATTATAAGCTTCAATCACAGTTCTCAATGCTGCAATTTTTTGCATGACCGGGTCAACAAACATTTCTCCGTTAAATTTCAACGTATCAGTAATATATCTCGCCGAGTCGGGGTTGCCGTCATAACCACTGAGGTCATCTTCAAAATAAGAATAGATGAGTGCTTGCCTATCCGGGTCATAAACCAGTGAATTGCTTTCATTCCACCTGTAATCAATTCCAAAACTGCTTGTTTTGAAATCATTTTCTCCATAATTATCATCTCCATAAAATCCATCGTAAGCAATTAAACCGGAGTTGGTGAGTTCAACTGTTTGCACATATTCTGCATAACAAGTACTGCAGGTTGCCGCAGATTCTTCAATTAAATAAATATTGCGGGGAGATTTTAATTTCGTGATTTTGTTCGCCCATAATTCACCGCCTGAAACATAATTTTCTATTTCATAATCTTCGATTTTTACCGGCAACAATTTTAAATTTTCATTTTTATCCAAATAAGCAATAATTCTTGCGGATGATCTGAATGTGCCACCCGTATTTTCATCCCATTGAAAAACTTTTATTTTTTTATCTGAGGAAATGATAATGCTTAAAAATTCATTGTTTAATAATTTTTCAAGATCATAATTTTTAATGGTTGGAGATTTCAACAGGAGAATTAATTTATCTGCAATAAGATTCTGAACCGAATCAACAATATCATTTTCTTCCCAGGTATGATGCAACGTATCCGCCTGCTCGCATAACTGACTTAATTCCTGAATTCTGATTTGCACAGAATCATCCGGATTTTGTGCCTGAATAATACATGAAATGGAAATAAATAATATGAAGAAATGTGTTTTCACTCCTCACCAAAACTACCATTTATAAACGGATTGAGTTTCCGTTCGCGGCCGATTGTTGTTGATTGCATATGGCCGGCATATACTTTTACTTCATCAGGTAGCACAAGCAGTTTTGTCCTGATCGAATTCATCAAAGTTTTATAATTCCCGCCCGGCAGATCCGTCCGACCTATCGAATCATAAAATAAAACATCACCGCTTACAATAAATTTATCTTTCTCCGAATAAAAACAAACGCTGGCCGGCGAATGCCCCGGTGTGAAAAAAACCTTCAGTTCTGTATTGCCGAATCGCACAATATCTCCTTCCCCGACAAAAATCTCAGGATCGGGCGATTGCTCATAATAAATTCCCATCGAAGGCGCATACACTGATACATTTTCCAGCACCGGTATTTCTCCCTTGTGCATGAGCAGCGGCACCTGATAAGTCTCCGCAACAAAATGATTTCCCAGCACATGGTCTACATGGCAATGCGTATTGATGAGATATCTGGGTTTTAGATTGTTCCGGGTGATAAAATCTGAAAGTTCTTCCTTCTCCACTTTTGTATAACAACCGGGGTCCACCACAACACATTCTCCCGTTTCGTCGTATAGTATATATGTGTTCTCGTAGAACGGATTAAATGTAAAACTCGCAATACGGGCCATCGTTAAATCGTTATTTTGTAAAATTTTGATGAATGCTTGAACTTTATGGCAAAACTACGTATTTTGCATATGCGTGAAGGTTGATTTTATGAAGGCTTTGTTTACCAAAATACTTACCGGGCTTGCATTTGCGGTTCTATTGATGTTTACCACTCCATCTCAGGGGCAGGGTACGCAAATTCAGTACGGCCAAAACCGTGTCCAATACAAAGAATTTACCTGGCAATATTATGAAGGCGAGCATTTCATGGTGTATTTCAGTGCGGGCGGACAAAACCTCGGTCGCTTTACAGCTCAAATTGCCGAAGCCGACCTGATCGAAATTGAAGATCTGCTCGACTATAAACTCAATACAAAACCGGAGATCATCGTCTACAATAATATCTCCGATTACAACCAAAGTAATTTTGCAGTCGGGAAAGAAGAGCAATATAATATCGGCGGGCAGACAAAAATCATAGGTAATAAAATATTCATTTATTTCGACGGCAACCATCAGCATCTAAGAAGAGAAATCCGCGAAGGCGTCGGAAAAGTATTACTCAACACAATGATATTCGGCGGGAATTTGCAGGAGATCGTACAAAATGCTGTTTTGCTGAATTTACCTGAATGGTTTACGGAAGGACTGGTTTCATATATCGGTGAAGAATGGAATACCGAACTCGATAATAAACTGCGTGAAGGGATTTTATCAGGACGCTATAAAAAATTCAATAAGCTTACGGGAGAAGATGCACGATTTGCGGGACATGCACTCTGGTATTATATCGCAGATAATTACGGCGAAGCAAATATTCCGAATTTATTATATCTCATCCGCATTAACCGTTCGCTTGAAAACGGATTTTTATTTGTGCTCGGTTCAAGTGTAAATGAAACCATCGACGACTGGTATAAATATTTTCTCAATAAATATCAAAACGAATCGAAAGATAAAGTGCAGCCGCTTGCCGAAACAATGGTGCCGCGGAAAACAAAAAAGTTTGCACAATATCATGAATTGAAATTAAGCCCGGATGGCGAACATATCGCTTATGCCATGGATGATTACGGCAGGTTTAAAGTGTATATCCAGGAAACGGATAATAAAGATGCCGATAAAATAAAAAAAGGCGGATTTAAAACAAGAACACTTGCAACCGATTTAAGCAATCCGATACTCGCATGGAGCCCGAACGGAAAAAAATTAGCGATCCTTTACGAAAAGCGCTATAAAAATTATCTCACCGTTTACGATACCGAAACAAAAGAAAAAGAAACAAAAGAACTTACCCGTTTTCAGAAAATTCTGGATGCATCCTATGCAAAAACAGATCAGCGGCTTGTGATGAGTGTGATGAATAACGGCCAGAGCGATATCTACACATATTATCTTCCTACAGACCGGGTAGAACAGATCACTAATGATTATTTTGATGATCTCAATCCGCAGTATGTGCAATTGAATAATGGCTATGAGGGAATTATTTTTTCTTCCAACAGAAATAATGATTCACTTTACACAACTAAACTTATCGATTCGATTTTACCTGTCGGCAATATGGACCTTTATTTTTATGATTATCCGCATAAGCCGAAAGAATTTGTGAAGATCACCCATACAAAAACATCCGGCGAAACGGATCCTATACAAATTGAAGGAAAACATTTTGCATACCTGAGTGATCAGAACGGTATCGTAAACCGCTTTGCCGGTTATCTCGACAGCCTTTATGATCATACCGATACGTTGGTTTATTATCCTGATTCAATTGCAACAAATCCGGTTTATGCATATGAAGATTTTACAAAATTTATAAAATATGATTCTGTTAAACTGGCTGATATTTATCGCGATACGGCTTATGTTTTTCCGGTAACCAATTTTGCGACAAATATTTTAGAACAGGATGCAGTCTGGAAAACAGGAAAAGTAGCAGAAGTATTTCAATCAGGTAAAACAACGCAATTTTATATTACAAAATCCCCGGATGACCTGGGAGAAATAAAAAAGAATAACTCACTTAATAATACCACGTTTAAAAATTTCATCAACAAAAAGAAGAAAGACGATATCATCACCAAAATAAGCGTGGTGGATACGGCGAATTTAATTACAACCGAAACAACCATCACTTCCACCGATACAACAAAACGTGTGATTGATGAAGGCATGTATTTCCAGACAGAATTTCCTGAGCCTGAAGAAAGTGAAGATATTTCCATTTCACCGATCACGCTCGCACAATCAAATAATCCCGAGCAAAATAATATCAATACCGGAACAAAATTCAAATCTTCCCGCATCGTTCCATACCGTGTAAAATATTCGAGTGAATATGTTACAAGCCAGCTCGACAATAGTTTATACATCAACAAATACGAAAGCTTTACAACAAGCGGCGGCGTTTATACAAATCCTGCATTGAGCGGATTATTTACCGTAAGCATCAGCGATTTATTTGAAGATTACAGATTTACCGGCGGCATTCGTTTCCCGACAAGTTTTTCGGGTGGTGAATATTATTTATCGTATGATGATTTAAAACACCGGCTCGATAAAAAACTTACATGGTATTATCAGAGCGAAGGCGCACAATATACTTTTCAGCCTTATTGGTATCCGCTTGTTGATGCAGGTGTAAAAACAAATATTGTGGAAGGATCATTAAAATGGCCTTTTGATGTGATCAGAAGTTTGCGTGGAAGTTTATCCTACCGTTCAGAAAAAATTATTTTCATGGCAAATGATACATTCAGTCTGAATTTGCCGAATTATAAAGAAGACTGGCTTTCTTTCCGCCTGGATTATACGCATGATAATACATTCCCGGTAATGACGAATATTTTAAACGGATTGCGTTATAAGATCTGGTTTGAATGGCATAAACAATTTGAAGTAAATACCGATCAGGGATTGAAGGTAAGTCTGAATGACGGATATATGGGGGTGATCGGATTTGATTTCAGGCATTATCAGAAAATTCACAGGCAAATCATCTGGGCAAACAGAATTGCAGGAGGTACATCATTCGGCCCGCAGAAATTAATTTACTATCTCGGTGGTGTCGACAGCTGGATCGCCCCGACATTCAATACAAATATTGAAGTGGATTATAATGCAGGATATGCATTTCAGACACTTGCAACAAATCTTCGCGGTTATGATCAAAATATCCGCAACGGGAACAGTTATGCCGTTTATAATTCCGAATTGCGTTTCCCGGTGTTTTCTTATTTATTTAATAAGCCGATCAAAACAGAATTTCTCCGCAATTTCCAGGTGATCGGATTTTTCGATGTGGGTTCTGCATGGAAAGGATTTTCTCCGTTTGAAGAAGATAATCCATACAATGAAGTAACCATCTCTCAACCACCAATTACAGTTGATGTAAATTTCTTCCGCAATCCTGTTGTAGCCGGAACCGGTTTCGGTGTTCGCTCCACATTATTCGGATATTTTATTCGTGTAGACCGTGCACAGGGAATTGAAGGAAACGGATTGGGAAAACCGAAATGGTATTTCTCACTGAGTACGGATTTTTAAATTGCATCAATTTTATTTTTCTACTTTTAATGCGTGAAACCGCAAACAAAAGCGCATGTATTCATCGGAGCTGCAAATATCTTGTACGGGATCAATTATGCAATCGGTAAAATTGCACTTAAAAGTATTTCACCATTTGCAATTGTTTTGGTGCGCATCAGCGTTTGCATGATATTGTTTTGGGTACTGCACGCCATTTTTATAAAAGAAAAAACAGAGCGCCGCGATCATGGAAAATTAATTCTCGCTGCATTTTTTGGCGTATCGGCAAATCAATTATTATTTTTCAAAGGATTGAGCCTGACATCTGAAATGCATTCTGCATTAATTATGATCACGACACCCATTATTGTTTTGTTGATGGGCTGGCTGATATTAAAAGATAAGATCACCTGGAAACATGTCTTGGGGATTTTAATCGGTGGCTGTGGTGTTGCATTATTAATTACAGCCGGTGCCAATGATGTAAACAGTCCCTCAAATCTTATAGGTGATTTCTGTATCATGCTCAATGCAACATCCTATGCAATTTTTCTCGTGATCGCAAAACCTTTGATGGTAAAATATTCACCCATTACAATTACAAAATGGATCTTCCTGTATGGATTTATAATGGCTCTGCCTTTCAGTATACGCGATACGTTGTCTGCTGACTGGCAGGAATTCAGCACCGTTACATTTGCTTCGCTGGCTTATGTTGTTTTTGGCGCAACATTCCTTGCGTATTTATTTAATGTACTTGGTTTGCATTACGGCACCCCCACCCTTGTGAGTATTTATATTTATGTACAACCTTTGATCGCCTCAATTATTTCAATTGCCTTAAAAACAGATGTGATCACGCCGGAAAAAATAATTTCCGCCCTCCTTGTTTTTACGGGTGTTGCTCTGGTAAGCTTTACGGCAAAACAACCGAATCCGACACAAAAAACATAAAACCCGGATTACTATACTATTTTTGCAATATAATTTTGATACATGATCTATTCGATGACAGGCTATGGCCGGCAGACATTTTCTTTAAACGGGAAAAATATTATTGTTGAAGTAAAAGCATTAAACAGCAAATCCTTCGACCTCAATTTGCGGCTGGCAGGCTTGTTTAAAGAATATGAAATGGAAATCCGCAATACGCTCAATCAGCGGATAGGCCGCGGAAAAATCGACTGCACGGTTGGTTTTGAAACAAACGATGAAAAAAACGGCGATATCAATACGACCGCGATAAAAGAATATTACAAACAGATTAAAGCAATTGCAGGAGAATTAAATATTACTGACCAAAATTTATTTGAACTTGTTTTTCGTTTACCCAATGTGACGCAATCATCGAATGAACAATTAAAACCCGAGCAGGTACAGGAATTAATGGAAAACCTGAATGGCGCTTGCGCACAATTGGAAAAATTCAGAAAAGATGAAGGTGCAAATATGAAAACAGACCTTGATGCAAGAATTCAATTGATTCTTGATGCATTAAATGCTGTTGAACAACTGGATCCTTCCAGAATAGAACAGCAGCGCAATAAATTATGGGCCGATCTCCAGACATATGTTACAGACGAACAAATTGATAAAAACCGTTTCGAACAGGAATTGATTTTTTATCTTGAGAAAATGGATATCACCGAAGAAGTATTGCGTTTAAAATCACATTGCACATATTTCACCGAAACCATTCACGACCCGACAACTGAGAAAGGAAAAAAACTCGGATTTATCTGCCAGGAGATGAATCGCGAAATAAATACGATCGGATCAAAATCCTATCATGCGGAAATGCAAAAGAAAGTGGTGGTGATGAAAGACGAACTCGAAAAAATAAAAGAACAACTGAATAATGTGCTCTGATGCAGAACGGTAAACTCATCATCATCACAGCACCTTCCGGTGCAGGTAAAACCACGATTGTAAAATATTTACTGGAACAGATTCCTACGCTTGCATTTTCCGTTTCTGCAACAACAAGATCCATCCGCCCGAATGAAACAGACGGAATTGATTATTATTTCATGACCGCGGAAACATTTAAAAATAAAATCGATAACCACGAATTTGTTGAATGGGAAGAAGTGTATCCCGGACGATTTTACGGCACATTAAAAGTTGAAGTGAAAAGATTATGGGATGCCGGCAAACAAATTATTTTTGATGTGGATGTTAAAGGTGCCATGCATTTACAAAATAAATTTCCTGATAGAACATTGTCCATTTTCATAAAACCTCCTTCCATTGAAGTATTGATCGAGCGTCTGCAAAAAAGAAAAACAGAAACAGCACAAACACTTGAAACGAGAGTGGAAAGATTTAAGCTTGAGCTTGCTTACGAAAATAAATTCGATAAGGTGATCATTAATGATGTGCTTGCATCCGCACAAACTGAAGCCCTTCAGGCAGTGAAAGAATTCATCGGAAGGGGATGAATTTCCAAAAAACTTTTATATTTACAATGCTAGGATGGTAACAGCTACATCACATGGTGTCAAAATAAGCGTTGAAACTTTTTTCCAGGAAGATTTTTCAAACAAGGGTGTGCATGTTTTTGCGTACCGTATTACCATTGAGAATAAATCCGAAACTACGATTCAGCTCCTCAGAAGGCATTGGCATATTTATGATTCTGTCGGTATCTGGCGTGAAGTGGAAGGCGAAGGCGTTGTGGGTGAGCAACCGGAAATCGCTCCGGGACATATGCATCAATATGTATCCGGATGTAACCTGACAGCTCCCGTCGGCAAAATGCACGGCACCTATTTAATGGAAAGAAAACCCGATGGCGTTTTATTCGAAGTTATGATACCTGAATTTCATATGATCACACCTTATCTGTTGAATTAAGAATACAACTACAAATTTCAAGGATTTGCACAGATTCATATTCAAGATTTATATCGGGCTGAAAAAGTAAACCATAGACTTTTCACATTTCCACAGATAAATAGCAATTCACTTCTGTTTTTATCTGAGCAGTCTGTAGTGAAATTGAACAAAACTATTCCTCCGGATCATATCCTGATTCTTTCAATAAAGTCAATCCGTCCACTTCATTAAATAATTGTGCAAGCGTTACATCTTTATGTTCTTTCATATAAGCACGAATGATTTGCCATCCCACCCAAACCGGAACACGTCCCGGTGCTTCATCAGGCATGCCGACGGATGTTGGTGCTTCATCAAGATATTTTCTGAAATGATCTGATTTTTTTGAAAATAAGAGATCCTCGCCTACAAGGTATTTCCATATTTCATCTTCATTATCAAAACACCATTCAGTTTGTTTTGCAGTATAACCGATTTTAATTGAATCGGGTGTATCGGGCAACATAAGATCGAGATAATAAAGTACTTTTCCTTTATATACCATTGCGTCCAGCAAAGTGGCATCCGATCCTTTTGTCGGGATCACACCGTCGATTAATGTTTCCATTACATTCGGCACGATATAATTTTCATTGCAGCGCACCGTAATATATTGCGGCATATTATTCTCGAAATTTCCATAATATCCGAAATGTGCACCCATAAACATATCGAGTTCGATACCGAGTGTTTTATCATCGATCATTGTCCAATATGCAAACGGCCCTACATACGTATAAAATGCAGGCAACGTATCTCCCGGAAAATAATATTTAAAATAACGGATTGCTTTTTTTAATTCCGCTTCTGTTTTATCCATATTTTTATAAATCAGCTGCACGCTGTCGTATAATCGGTTCATCCATTCGTTACTCACAACCAGTGCATTAATTGAATCATAAACATTTACCGGATGGAGGCTGTCGGTTTGGGAAAGATTCCAATAATTTTCGGTATAAGATTTAAATATGGCCGGAAATTCACCTTCAACAGATTGAATATGACCGATCGGATCGGCGCCCTTTGTTTCAAATAATGCCTGGTCGAATCGTATCAGTTTTATTTCATCAACCGAAATACCGGACACATCGGGTTTTGGAATTTTATAGCCTTTTTTTCCACAGGAATTAAAAGTTATCACACTTAAAATCCCGAGCATAATTAAAATTTTTGAATTATGTTTGTATAGCATGTGAATGTTTAACTTTGCTGCAAACTGTAAAACTACACTATATGAAAAAAATTCTCTGTTCAATTGCGATAATTTGTGGTTTACAACAATTTGTAAATGCACAGGAATTCAGGTTTGGCTTAACGGCATCGCCCGAGTTTTGCTGGTTTGGGATACATGGCGATGATATACAGAGTGACGGCCCACGCCTCGGATTCCAATACGGATTATTATTTGAACCCACAATCGGCAGTGTTGAACGGTATGCGTTCTCAACTGGTGTGATCGTAAATGTTGCCGGCGGCAATATTTCGGATGTTGATACTGCAACCGATCTCGAATTTATTTCCAATATTAAAGCGCAATACATCGAAATTCCTCTTACTATTAAACTGCGAACCAATGAAGTAAATTATATGACCTATTATGGTTTATTCGGAATAACACCGGGTATTAATATTCAGGCCAGAGATCATATAGAAGACGGAAACGGAAATGTAATTGAAGAAGATCTTGATATCCGCGACCAGGCCGGAACAGAAAACTATAAACTGTTTAATGTGAGTTTAACGCTCGGTGCGGGTGTAGAGTACGCCATGACTGAAAATACGGCAATAACCGGCGGTATTTTCTTCCAGAATGGATTTACTAATGTTTTTGAAACTGCAGCCACAACTGAAAATATTCAGTTAAAACAATTCGGCATCCGCCTGGGTGTCTTATTCTGATAAAAGATTTTTAACAAGTAATTTTGCCCTGTTGCAATTTATACGCAACGGGGCTTTTTTATGAAAATAGCATTAGCACAAATCAATGTTCATATCGGAAATTTCGAAGCAAATTTTCAGAAGATAGCGGATTTTACGGAACAGGCTGTGAAATCGGGTGCAGATATCGTAGTATTTCCTGAACTTGCAATTACAGGTTACCCTCCACGTGATTTTCTCGAATTTTCGGATTTTATTGATAACTGTTATGAGGTGATCGAGAAATTAAAACCTTTTTCTTATCATATTGCAATTATCGTCGGCTCACCATCACGCAATCCGAAAATAGAGGGAAAGGATCTGTTTAATTCCGCATTTTTTATTTATGAAGGTGAAGTGCAGCACATCATGCATAAAGCATTATTGCCAACCTATGATATTTTCGACGAATACCGATATTTCGAACCCAATACCGATTTTCATAATATCGAATTTAAAGGCAGGAAATTTTCACTGGTGATTTGTGAAGATATGTGGAATGTTGGTTATGATAATCCGATGTATAAGGCCTGCCCGATGGATGTATTAATTAAAGACAGGGTGAAACCTGAATTTATCATTAATATTTCTGCTTCACCTTTTGATTATAATCATGCGATCGGACGCATTGAAATTATTAAAGCCAATACTGCGAAGTATAAGATCCCCGTATTTTATGTAAATCATTGCGGTGCGCAAACCGACCTGATTTTTGACGGCGGAAGTTTTATAGTTAATGCAAACAGTGAGGTATATGATGAAATGCCGTATTTCGAAGAGATGCTGCGTGTATTTGATGCAGACGATGTGATCAGGTCATCTTCCACACTATTAAAAGATAATGTGCAGCCGAAAAATAAAATAGAATTGATTTATCATGCATTGATCACCGGTATTAAAAATTATTTTGAAAAACTTGGATTTGAAAAAGCAATTCTCGGCTTAAGCGGTGGTGTTGATTCTGCATTGACCGCTGTTTTAGCGGCAGAAGCATTGGGAAAAGAAAATGTATACGGTGTTTTGCTGCCGTCACAATTTTCAACCGATCATTCCATCACCGATGCACTTGCACTTGCGGAAAATATCGGAATTAAACATGATACAATTCCAATCAAAGATATTTACGATGCATTTTATCAAAAACTGGAACCTCTGTTTGAACAAAAACCTTTCAATGTAACGGAGGAAAATATTCAGGCACGTACACGCGGCGTACTATTGATGGCTCTTTGCAACAAGCATGGATATATTTTATTGAATACAACGAATAAAAGTGAAGCTGCTGTGGGTTATGGTACTTTGTATGGCGATTTATGCGGCGGGCTTGCGGTTTTGGCTGATGTGTATAAAACGGAAGTGTATGAAATTGTAAATTTTATAAACAGGGAAAAAGAAATTATACCGCAACATATTATTTCAAAAGCACCAAGCGCCGAATTACGCCCGGGGCAAAAAGATCAGGATACACTTCCGCCTTATGATATACTGGATAAAATACTATTTCAGTATATCGAATTACATCAAAGCCCGCAGGACATCATTCAATTGGGTTTTGATGAAACAACCGTGCGCAGAACATTAAAAATGGTGAATACCAATGAATGGAAACGCTACCAGTTCCCTCCTATTTTACGTGTATCGCCGAAAGCATTCGGCATGGGAAGAAGAATGCCGATTGAAGGGAAGTATTTGAGTTAGAGGCTGGAGTCAAGAGGCAGGAGTCAGGAGCCAGGAGCCAGGATAGGTTTTAGTATATTCGATCTATGAAAAAATGCAGCTCATATTCAATTTGTATTTGTTTCATATTAATTGTTGTTCCATTCTTAATTGCATGCAATGCAACAAAATCATGTACCTGCTGTGATTATCCTTTGCAAACTATCTATAACCATGTTGATATTGATTCAATCTGGATAAAAGATTCCGACCACGATGGTGTATTGGATAAGTACGATAAAGAACCGAATTCGTATGAATTTGCTGCAGTTAACAGATATGGTGTTACACTTGATTCTGATAACGACAGCTGCCTCGATCATGAAGATCCTGAACCTTATTCCACAATGTTATTGCCAATCACAAATTGTATCAACGCATCAGTTTCGGATTTTTTTGATGATTACCCATCATGTAGGACACTAATTGATCATTGGTATATGCCAATGTTTTTTTTCTATCCCGGCACAGCAAATGAAGTTGGTAATCAGGATGACGAATTTATATTTCTTCTTGAAATGCTAAAATTATATCCATCTCTTTTTATTGAAATAGACGGAGTAATTCCACCTGATACTGAAGTTTCACTTGCACGACAAATTGCAGAAGAACGTGCAAATATTATAATGAATTATCTTTTAGATCAGGGTGCCGCAATTGAACAATTGTCAATTGTTGGTTATTCAGGAAACAGTTCAATTATTTTGCAATATGAACCAATTGCAAATAACAGGGTCGAAATTCATGTAATTAAACATTAATAAATTCAATCCAATCAGTTTAATTATCCGTTACACAACTTTTACAACTTTCTTACTTTACTTATCTTCGTCTTATGACATTTTACGAACCCGGCCGGAAATTTCCCATTGCTGCTATTTTTATTTTACTGATCGTTGGCGGAGTGGGTGGCACCATATTTTTTTCCCTAAAAGAATGTAAATCTTCAGGAATACTGCGCTCCGGTAAAACAAGTGATGCGACGGAACTCTACCAGGTATTTCCGGTTAAAAACGGAAATGATTTTCAGCTCATCAGCCTTGAAGGTGTATTTAAAACAAGAATTTATGAACGCTCTGGTGGTATTACAACAAGAAGCGGAAGTACGGATATCCGGCTTACAACACATGATCTCAAAACAGGAAATCAGATCAGCAGGTTGGTGCTGGGTGATTATCATGAAGCATATACTAAAATTTTAGGCGCATCAAATAATCTGATCTGGTTATATAATGCAAAAGATGGTTTGCACAGCCGCAGCACGGCAGATTTAAAAACGATCTCTACGCAGGAGCAGATGACAACCGCTAATAAAGACCTGGCAGAAGGTTTTGCAAAAGCGGATCCCTATCTTGGAAATCTCGATGAATTATATGCTTATGATCAGCAATCAAATAAATTAAAGATCACAACTATTTCCGGTAAAACCGTCTGGGTCAATGCCGCAAATTTCGCAACTGAACCTGCACCGGTTTTTGAATCGAAGCAAACAGATATTGAAGACATGGTGAACGAAATATTTGAGCAGGCCAAAAATGGTGTGCAGATAGATATTGATAATTTAAGTTCGAAGATTATTGAAATGGCTTCCGATATGACTGCCTTTTCGGATATTGATCACGCATCAGACCGTGTATTGGGATTCGACAGCTGTGAATATAAATTTGAAGGAGAAACGGTCCGCACACTCTCAAGATCAAACTGCCCTGAACCGAAAAAAGTAAATGGAAATGAGGAATCAGGAAAAACATTTATTGAGCCCGCCTTCCTTTCCTATTATAATACGCAAACAAAACAATATACCAACCCGGTATTTCTGGGAAATACCGCATTTTTAATTCTGCATGCAAAATCGATCGGCAGCAATGTTGATTTAATGCTTTCAAAACTGGATGCAAAAACTTTGAAACAGCAATGGACAACAAAAACAGGAATTGTTTTAAACAACCAGCGCTCAGGTTATCAAGTAAATGGCATTTTCGGAAACGGTGACACTGCTTTTATCTGCATTGAAAATTATTTGTATGCTGTAAGTATTTCGAATGGAAAAATTTTCTGGAAAACAACGATCGGAACAAATGATTACAACGAGCAATTATTTTTTGTCGGAAATGCTATGCAAAACGGCAAACAATATTTTCTCACGGCAAATAATTTTTTTACCGTATTAAGCAAAGAAGGTATTTTCATTCATGGCCGTACAGATTATAAATTGATGGTGATAGACGGAACAACCGGTAAAGTGGTGAAAAAAATGGAAGTAACCGATTCGAAACCCGAGCAACTCCCTTACTATCTTGGAATGAGCAATGGTGCTTGCTGGTTTTATACCAAAACACTCGGCATACATACCCGATCGCTTCCTGATTTAAAACCGGGCACAGAATCATTTTTTGAAATGGTAAAAAATGCCGGGATCAGCTCCGAGCTGGTTGTCACATCAGGATATGATGATGCGATTGAAAATAAATATATTGCATTTGATGAAAAAAATAATACAGCATATTTTACAACACAGAACGGGCTGCATTATCAATACAATCTGGTAAGTGGTAAGATGAATGAAACAACGGCACCCTCAGATCAGAATTATGAGGATTTCATGAAAGAAAACTCGGATGTAAATTTTTACCGCACACACCTTTCCTACATGTATCATCATGAATTATTTTTCCAGGATGGCAGATCAATTGAAACAGTTTCAAATAATACTACTGTTCGTTTCAAGATCAAGGAAAATATCCCTGCCGCAAATCAGAACCAAACACAACAATTAAAAACCAATCAGTTCATTGATGCGCATATTCTGACGAATGGTGTAAACATTAACGGTTTTCCACTGGTGACGGATAATAACCTTACACCGTTGAGCACATCTGCAAAAGAAAATAATTTATATATCCTGCATAAAGATAAAATCGCACCTGATGCGCATCTGATGATCAGTAAATACGATGCGAATAATGAAAGCATATTATGGAAAACAGACGTGAATGAGATTTTATTAACCAATGGAGAGATCACCAGAATATATACAATGGATGATCAACTCATATTTATTTTTAAAACACATCCCGACCTGGATGATTTTTTCACTTGCGTATCCATTGATTCAAAAACAGGCAAAACAAACTGGAAATATAAATTCTGAAAACAGAAAAATGTGTGTGCATTCATCGGGGAATTTGTGGATGTATTCATTTAAATCTATCAGAATGAAATCCCCGCATTAACAAATGCATAATGTGATTTGCCTGAAAATTCATCAGTAAATAATTCATTTACTCCGAAATTATATCCCACATCCAGATTGAACATTAATATTTCAAGACCTGCACCCACACTTGCATCAACCGTTATTTTGGAAAAATCGGATGCAGTAAATTCAAGTTCATTTACTGGCACATCAAATAAATAGGAAAAAGTAGGGCCGGCATAAACACGCACATTCACAAGTTTATCAACTACAGGTACAAGATTTAAACCAACATATAAGGGGGCATTGAATTGCTGGAACCTCACCTCATCATCCTGTGCACCATCAATAAAAGCCGGATTATTGAAATATACACGCATGAATTGATATTCCAATCCGAACTGACCGTATACGAAATCGCCCTTTCTGAAAAACACTCCGCCCTGAAAACCACTTCTTGTATCAGTTGATAATTCCGGAGTTTTCATATTTACATTCGCAAAATTGGCACCGAGATAAATACCCGCATCAGATTGCCCGAATGTATTTAAACAGGAAATGCCGGCAAGCAGTAGAATGAATAATTTTTTCATAATATCAGATTTAATATCCGATATAAGTTGAAATATCATGCCCTGCTTTGAACATGCATAATGAAAATCAGCATGCATAGGCTGTTCAGCCTGAATATCACTTTTCCGATCAGTACAATCAGCTACTCATAAACAGGATTATATTGGGGAGATGGCTACACGGTAGCGCAATTATTCCACATTAATTTCTTCTTCGTTTTTATCGAAAAAGCGGTATTCCATATATTGGAAATCTTCACTGCCTGAAACATGAATTTTCCTGCTGTAATTACTTTTCCATTTACGGTAAATGCTTTTTTGAAAGAAGCTGCCCTTTTTAATATAAGCTTCAACATAAGGGTGCACCACTAATTTTAATTCTTTCAGGTTTTGGATCTGTATCAGATGTTTGAGTTTGCGTTCCACTTCATCGAGCAATAAAATACTTGCTTCAATTTTTCCTGTTCCGCTGCATGTCGGACAAACTTCTGAAGTTGTAATTGTCACTTCGGGTTTTACACGCTGTCTTGTAATTTGACCAACACCGAATTTTGAGATCGGTAATAATGTATGCTTTGCCCTGTCGTGTTCCATTGCAACACGCAGTTCATTAAATACCGTTTTCTTATTGTCGGGATTTTTCATATCGATAAAATCGATTATGATGATTCCACCAAGATCACGCAATCTTAATTGCCGTGCAATTTCTCTTGCCGCTTCCACATTCACCGCCAATGCATTTGCTTCCTGATCACCTTTTACAGCGGTTTTATTTCCGCTGTTCACATCGATCACATGCAATGCTTCCGTATGTTCTATAATTAAATATGCGCCGCTGTCCATATTTACGGTGCGGCCAAAAGAAGATTTGATTTGTTTTGTTACACCTGTTGAATCAAAAACGGATTTCGTTTGATTGTGCAGATTCACAATTTTTTCTGCGCCCGGAGAAATTTTGCGCACATATTCCTTTACTTCATTTGCAATTGTTGCATCATTCACAACAATATTATTGAATGAATCATTTAATACATCCCGCAATAACGTATTTGTTTTTCTTGTCTCACTGTAAACGATTTGCGGTCCGTTCATTCCAACAAGCTTCTGCGTGATCTCTTCCCACAGGTCAATTAAACTTTTTAAATCCTCATGTAATTTCTGCACCGGTTGATTTTCTGCAACTGTCCGGATGATCACTCCATATCCTTTTGGTTTTATTTGTTCGATCACCTGTTGCAACCGTTTGCGCTCCTGTGCAGATGCAATTTTTCGTGAAACACCCACCACTTCATTAAATGGCGTCAGCACAAGATATCTGCCTGCCAGTGAAAGTTCACAACTCAGTCGAGGCCCTTTTGTTTGAATGGGCTCTTTTATGATCTGCACTAAAATGTGCTGATTCTTCGAAAGTACGTTATTGATCTTTCCGGTTTTAATAATATCCGGTTCTTTCTGAAACTGCGTCATATTGAAGGGGTGACCCTCGTTTGCAGCTTTCGTGTATTTGTAGATTGACCTGAATTGCGGATTCAGATCGGTATAGTGTAAGAATGCGTCCCTTTCAAAGCCAACATCCACAAATGCGGCATTGAGGCCGGGGCTGATTTTTTTTATTCTGCCAAGATAGAGATCACCAACATTGAAGCGGTTACTTTGTGTATCGCGATGCAGTTCGACCAGCCGCTTATCTTCCAATAACGCAATCTCGGCACCCGTTGGTGTTGAATTTATAATGAGTTCTCGTTCCAAATTGCCTGATATTTACACCGCCGTACGGCGATCAAATGAACCAAATAATTGTAGCTTCCGCTTAGGGAAACGCTGATAAGGTGGAGAATAAAAGGTGGAAAGAAAAAAACTATCTCGCTCTTTTCTTATGACGGTTCTTCCTCAGGCGCTTTTTACGCTTATGAGTAGCAATCTTGTGACGTTTACGTTTTCTACCGCAAGGCATGATGCAAAAATTTTAGTTATTTCAAATTATTTATTTCCTGCCTGATCTGATTCAGTATCAATGTATCAGATGTCAGCGTGGTTGTTCTTTCTAATGTCTTTACAGCATTCAGGGTGTCGTGTGTTCCAAGATACGCCTGAGCCAACATGTAAAGAGCCTGCAAATTTAGGGAATCTTTTTGTAAAACGACATTGAATCTCTCAATTGCTTTATCATATTGTTGACTCATCACTGAAAATTTGCCCAATTCGAGGTTTGCTTTAATGTTTCCGGGATGCTGCTGATCAATTTCACGCAACATCATAATACCTTCCATTGGTGTATTGGAGCCAACAAGAACGGCTGCAAGGCCAACTTTTGCATCAATATCATCGGGTTGATAGCTCAGCGCTTTTTCGAAGCAATAGCGTGCACCGTATACCACATTTACCCGCACCTGGTCGTCTGATTCATAATCAATCAGGGAAGAAAGGGCGGTTCCGGCACGCATATAATTTTCAAATGAAGGGTCGTTGTCGGCAAGCTGACGCAAATAATCAGCTGCAATGGAGGGTTGTCCAAGCTGGATCCATTCGTCCGAAAGCTGCTCAAGAAGAGTTGATTTTGTGCTGCCATCTGCCTGCAGCATATCCCGGTGCATTTTAGAAAGTGATGCATTGTTTGGATACTGCAACGAATCCATCAGTTTTTCACGCTGTTCGTCGAAAGCCGATATTTTTTGAGGCTTATTGGAAAAAGCAAAATATATGATGACAATGAGCGCTATTGCGCCCAGTATTGCAAGAATTCTGTTTCTCAATGGATTTACCTCAGTTTTGATTTTTTTCCTTCACGCACTTTGCTCACAAACATTTTTGCGGGCTTGAATGCCGGGACTTTCTGTTCCGGGATCTCAACAGCAATATTTTTTTTGATATTGCGGCCGATCTTCCGTTTTCTTGTCTTCACAACAAAACTTCCGAAGCCACGGATATAAACATTTTGCCCTTCAGCCATTGCTTCTTTAATCTCCTTGCAAAAGGCCTCAATACTCACCAGGACATCTACTTTTGAAATGCCTGTTTTTTCGGTGATCCGATTGACTATATCTGCTTTTCTCATGTTTTACAATTTTGATTATCAGGCAATTGGAATTACAAATTTCGCTAAAATCCATTAATATAGAAACGAAATTTTTTCTGTTTGTATCATTGTGCCAAGATGCGTGCCTCATTTATTAAGAATTTATATCATTGGTACGACCTGAATAAAAGGTTTCACCCCTGGCTTGGATCAGGCAATGCCTATTTTATCTGGTTAAGCGAGATAATCATGCAGCAAACCCGCATCGAACACGGCACTGCGTATTTTATAAAATTCTCAAAGCACTATCCCACTATTCAAGATCTGGCAAATGCTGATGAAAAACAAGTATTAAAACTCTGGGAAGGACTCGGTTATTATTCACGGGCAAGGAATTTATTATTTACGGCAAAAGAAATTGTAAGAAAATACAACGGCCGGTTTCCGCAAACTTATCATGAACTGATGCAATTAAAAGGGATCGGTAATTATACAGCTTCCGCAATTTTATCATTTGCATTTCAATTGCCATACCCGGTTGTGGATGCAAATGTTTTGAGAATTCTCTCACGCTATTTTGGAATTCATGAAGCAATAAACTCGAATGAAGGAAAAAAACAATTTCAATTGCTTGCAGAAAAATTAATTGATAAAAAAGATCCGGGTAAATATAACCAGGCAATCATGGATTTTGGTGCGCTTGTATGTACCCCTGCAGCACCGGCCTGCCCCGTATGTCCACTGAAAAAAAGCTGCACAGCCTTTCAACTTGATATGGTGGATGTATTACCGGTAAAAATAAAAAAACAGGCAAGGCGAAAAAGATATTTTAATTATCTCGTATTTACCGATGGCAAATCAACTTTGATCGAACAAAGAACGGCAAAAGATATTTGGACCGGATTGTTTCAATTCCCGTTAATTGAGACAAATAAAAAAACAAATCGAAAACAAATCACAGCATTAAAAGAATTTAAAAAAATATGCGGCGGGGAGATTGCATTTAAAATACATGCAGTAAAAACAATTCATCAGCAATTAACACATCAAATTCTGGATGTGCAATTTTTCCTGATCGAAATAAAAAACCTTTCGAACATTTCCGGCGATGATTTCCTCCGTGTAAGCAGGAACGGCCTCAAAAAATTTGCATTCCCCGGGGCAATACGTGATTATTTATCGGAAATAACTACTTTTAGATTTCAATAGAAAAACGACCTAAACCAAAAAATGTATGAGTGGTGTAAACAAAGTGATCTTAATCGGGAACCTCGGAAAAGACCCGGACCTCAGGAACTTTGAAGGCGGTAATGTTGTGGCCAATTTTTCACTGGCAACAACCGAAGTTTACCGTGACCGGAATGGCAACAAAGTGGAACAAACCGAATGGCATAATATTGCCATGTGGGGGAAGCTGGCGGAAATTGCAGGAAAGATCCTGCGCAAAGGCGCCAAAGTGTATATTGAAGGACGTATTAAAAACCGCTCGTGGGAAGACAAAGAGGGCAACAAAAGATATATTACTGAGATTGTTGCCGAGAACTTCACACTCTTAGGCCCGCGTCCGGCAAATTCAACGCAGCAAACCGGCACATCAGATTTTGAAATGTCGCATTCGCAAACCGAAACTGAAAAAGGAATGGTTGTGGATGATAATTTACCTTTCTGAGATTCAATTTTAAAAATGCAGGAAATTATATGTGCGGAAAAGTATCCCGCATATAATTTCTTTTTAATTTGCGTTTATTCGTATGCAGCCTAAAAATTTATATGCCGTTGTTTTATTCTTGTCCGGATGTGCATTTTTCATTTCCTGCAAAACAGATATGACGCCGAAACCAAATGGTTATCCGCGGATTATTTTTCCTGAAAAAAGATCTGTGGTTGATTACAGCGATCCCGGATGTCCATACAGTTTTCAAATACCTGATTATTATCTTGTAGATAAAAATGTAACTTTCTTTAATGAGAAACCGGAAGACCCATGCTGGATCAATCTGGTTTGCAGCGACCTGAATGCAACGATTTACCTGAGCTATAAAGAATTGAAAAGCGATACCTCTCTTCAAAAATTAATTGAAGACACGTATAAACTCACTTACAAGCACAGCGACAGGGCGGATTTTATTGAGCCGCAGCAAATCGAAAATCAATATGGCGTACAAGGTATGATTTATTATGTGGGCGGAGATGCAGCCAGTAATTTTCAGTTTTTCATTACCGACACAACAACCAATTTTGTGAGAGGCTCACTCTATTTTTATGCACGCCCAAATGCCGATTCATTAAAACCCGTCATCCAGTTTATGGTGAACGATATTGAGAATATGATCAGCACCTGGAGATGGAAATGATTTAATGATTAGCCAATTAGCTGATTAGCTGATGGGAAATGACTAAAATTTAAATCATCCTGCCTGTTTTAAACATCTGATGAATTTATAATTTTACGCTGTGCCAAATATTTCACTCCAGACTCCGATCATTTATTTAAAAGGTGTGGGAGAAGCACGTGCAGAATTATTGAAGAAAGAACTTGCAATTGAAACCTGCAACGATCTGCTCCAGTTTTTTCCATACAGGTATATCGATCGCACCACATTAACCACGATTAAAGAAGTGCAAAAACAAATTGCCGCAGTTGATTACGCTTCCGATGTGCAGTTGAAAGGAATCATCACAAATATCAAACTCATCGGAGTAAAGCGGGGAAAAAGATTGACTGCACAATTAAATGACGGAACAGGAATAATTGAACTGGTGTGGTTCAATGGCATCAGCTGGTTGCAAAAAAGCCTCGAAGCCGACAAACAATATCTTGTATACGGCAAACCGTATTTATTTAATCATTCGATAAATATCACGCATCCTGAAATTGAAACTGCAGCAGCAAGTGATTTGCAATTCAGCGGAACCATTCAGCCGGTTTATTCATCAACCGAAAAATTAAAAGCACGCGGATTAAACAGTAAGGCGATTGCGAAATTAACGCATACACTGGTTGAGCAATTACCGCAGTATGAAATAGAAGAAAATCTTCCTGAAAGTATTCTGGCAAAATATCGGTTGATCGGAAGATTTGAAGCATGCAAAAAAATTCATTTTCCCGAAAACGAACAGGAATTGCTGCATGCAACAAGGCGTTTAAAATTCGAAGAATTATTTATCGACCAGATCCGTATGCTGCGTTTAAAAACTGCCAGGCATCAGAGCAGTATCGGATTTATTTTTAAACAGATCGAAAATATTTTCACTCCGTTTTATAATCAGTACTTACCTTTTGAATTAACGGAAGCGCAGAAAAGAGTTGTGAAAGAAATCAGAAAAGATTTACTCAGCGGCCGGCAGATGAACAGATTATTACAAGGCGATGTTGGCTCGGGAAAAACTGTTGTTGCGCTTTTATCGATGCTGATGGCAATTGACAATGGATTTCAATCTTGTTTGATGGCACCAACCGAAATTCTTGCACAACAGCATTACCAAACAATTTCCGAATTAGTACAACTATTAAAATTACAGGTCGCATTATTAACAGGAAGTGTGAAAGGAAAAGCAAGAAAATTGATACTTGAGCAACTTGCAAACGGCACAATCCATATTTTAATCGGCACACATGCTTTAATTGAAGAAACGGTTCAATTTGAAAATCTCGGACTTGTTGTAATTGATGAGCAACATCGTTTTGGCGTAGAGCAGCGTGCAAAACTATGGACGAAAAATCAGTTGTCACCGCATATTCTTGTTATGACCGCCACACCGATTCCGCGCACATTGGCAATGACTTATTATGGAGATCTTGATGTGAGTGTGATTGATGAATTGCCGCCGGGCAGAAAAGAAATTAAAACCGTTCATAAAAAAGAAAGTGAGCGCCTTGCTGTTTTCGGATTTTTAAAAGAACAAATAAATGAAGGCCGCCAGATCTTTATTATTTATCCGCTGATTGAAGAAAGTGAAAAGCTCGACCTGAATAATCTGATGGAAGGTGTAGTTGCAATTGAACGTGCATTTCCGAAACCAAATTATCATATCGGTATTTTGCACGGTAAAATGAAACCTGCTGATAAAGATTTTGAGATGGCGAGGTTTTTAAATAAACAAACGCAGATCATGGTTGCAACAACCGTAATTGAAGTAGGTGTGAATGTTCCGAATGCAACCGTGATGGTAATTGAAAATGCAGAGCGCTTCGGATTATCGCAATTACATCAGCTTCGCGGACGTGTAGGCAGAGGAGCCCATCAGTCGTTTTGCATTTTAATGACGGGAGATAAATTAAATAATGATGCACGTGTCCGCATTCAAACAATGCTGCAAACAAATGACGGATTTAAAATTGCAGATGTTGATATGCAGTTGCGTGGGCCTGGTGAAATTGAAGGGACACGGCAAAGCGGAGCACCTCAATTTAAAATTGCAAATATCATGACGGATGAAACGATATTACGTGAAGCAAGATCAACCGCTGAAGAATTACTGGAAACTGATCCGCTTATAAATGCACCGGAAAATTTACCGCTTAAAAAATATCTCACCGAACATACCCGCAAAGTAAAACGCTGGGGACGGGTATCATAAATTTTAAAATTTGTATGCCCTTTTGAATTTATTATCTGATGCAATTTTTACTAATCTGATTCTTCTCTGCAATTTCATTCTGTTTCAGTTCCAGCTTGCAAAACATTTTATCAACAAAAGAGGCGGATGAATGAAAAAAACACTTTCCTAACTAATTGAAAATCAATTGATCACAACGGATTAAAAAAATCAATGTTCATAAACTGTTGAAAATACAGGGGTTTCGGGCGATTGAAGTTTTGAAATGCCCGTAAACACTGTATTTTTGGAATGCTAAACTTATTTAATAACCAATAAACAAACTTACAATGAACAAAGGTGATTTAATCGACGCAATGGCAGCAGACGCAGGTTTAACAAAAACTCAGGCAGCTGCAGCTCTCGACAGCATGATGACAAACATTCGCAAAACTTTGAAAAAAGGCGACAAAGTAACTCTCGTTGGCTTTGGTACTTTTTCTACAAGTAAACGTGCTGCCCGCACAGGACGTAACCCTCAAACTGGAAAAGCAATTAAAATCCCGGCAAGAACAGTTGTGCGTTTTAAAGCAGGTAAAGAATTATCAGCTGCTGTTTAAAAAAGTTTTTTATTCCAATGAAAAAGCAAGGCAATCCGCCTTGCTTTTTTTATTGAAAAATTTTTAATTTAGATCATTCATAGAAACAAAATATCGGATCATCATATTTTAAAAACTGATATGGTCAGAAAAATTATTTCCGGAGGACAGTCAGGTGCAGAAAGAGCAGCGCTTGATGCTGCATTAAAGAATGCACTTAAAACAGGCGGCTGGTGTCCGAAAGGAAGGATGAGCACAGACGGCATTATTCCGATGAAATATGAATTGCGTGAAATTGCAGTGGATGATGCATCTAAAAAAGATGAATTAAATTTAAGAGATGCAACCGGAACGATCGTTATTTATGATGGTGCCGAAAATACATTCACACATCATATGGTGGAATTAGGCAAAAAACATAATAAACCCTGCCTGCTTGTGAATTTACAAAACGAATCCTCTGAAGAAAAAGAAGTTATCCTTTTATGGCTGGATGCAAATAAAATTATTAATCTCTATATCACAGGCCCCGGCGAAAATTCAAATTCGGACATTTATAAAAAAACGCTACGCTTATTGAATAATGTATTTCTCGATTGCAGAATTGAAGATGAAGAAGATTATAACGACTGACAGGTGTTAAACCATATCTGATTTTTTCACAAACTGCATTTCATACAATTTTTTGTAATAGCCGTTCCGGCGCAATAATTCGTCATGTGTTCCCATTTCCACAACTTCTCCTTTTTCCAAAACAAGAATACGGTTTGCCTTTTGTATGGTTGACAGGCGGTGTGCAATAATAATTGAAGTGCGGTGTGTCACCAGATTTTCAATTGCATTCTGAATCACCTGTTCTGTTTCAAGGTCCACTGAAGACGTTGCTTCATCCAGAATTAAAATTTTAGGATTAAATACCATTGCACGCACAAATGAAATCAATTGCCGCTGCCCGAGTGATAATGTTGCACCACGCTCCATTACATTATAATCATATCCACCCGGCAATTTCATAATAAATTCATGTGCGCCGAGCATTTTTGCAGCATCAATTACTTCCTGCCTGCTGATATGGTAATTCCGCAACGAAATATTATCATACACCGAACCTGAAAATAAAAATACATCCTGCAATACAACACCGATCTGACTGCGCAGCATTTCTAAATCAAAATCGCGGATTGAAATATCATCTATTTTAATTGCACCTTTTTGGATATCATAAAATCTGCTCAGCAAACTGATAACGGAAGATTTACCAGCACCGGTTGCGCCGACAATTGCAAGTGTTTCATTTTGCCGGATTGAAAAATTTACATTTTTCAAAACCCAGTCCTCATCCTTATATGCAAACCAAACCTGTTCAAAATCAATTTTACCCTGAATTACTGAAACATTTTTTCCGGGATTTTCGGTGATCGCCTGGTTGTCGAGAATTTTAAAAACTCTTTCACCGGAAACAACTCCCATTTGCAGGGTATTAAATTTATCTGCAAGCATTCTTAACGGGCGGAATAATAAATTGAGATATAATAAAAATCCCATGATCTCTCCAATGGTTGCCTTTCCTTCAATCACATTGTGCGCACCTCTCCACACCATTAACGAAATGGCAAGCGCTACAATAATTTCTACAACCGGAAAAAAAATAGAATAATACCAAACCGAACGCACTTGCGCTTTTCTGTGCTCATTATTTATTTTCCTGAAATTTTCATATTCAACAGTTTCAGCATTAAACAACTGAACGATCTTCATACCCGTGATCCTTTCCTGCAGAAATGAATTGAGTTGCGCCACAGCCGTTCTTACCGTTTGGAATGTAGATTTTATTCCTTCTTTAAACACATAAGTTGCATAAATAATCAAAGGAAAACTGACCATACATATCAGGGCAAGCCGCCAGTTTGTATAAAACATAAATGCAAGGACAAATAAAATGGTAAGCAGATCTGCGATGATTTGAATGATGCCTTCCGTAAAAACCGAATTGATCGTTTCAAGATCGTTAATTGTGCGTGTGGTTGAAATTCCAACCGGCGTTTTATCAAAATATCCCAATCCCGATCCGATAATATGGCCGAATATTTTTATTCTTAAATTTTTTACAACACTTTGTCCCAGCCAGTTTGTGATATATAAAAAATAATATCTGCAAAATGATTCGGCAACCAATACGATCAGTGAGATCAGGGAAATAATGATCAAACCATTCATATCATTTGTAAGAATATATTTATCAACGGTAAGTTCAACCAGATAAGGGCGCAGCGGACCGAGGACAGATAATAATACAGCGAGTAATGCAGAATAATAAAATTGTTTTTTATACGGCCCGGCAAACCGCATCAGGCGGCGTAATAATTTATAGTCCGAGCCGGAAATTAATTTTGCTTTTTGTTTTTTCTCCGCTTCCACTCTTAGATCCCGCGTTTCAGATTCAAATCATTTTATTCTGCCGAAAGTTCACCAACCGCCTGGCAGGCCATTAAACCCATTCCGGTTTTCAAAGATTCTTCATCAATATTGAATGTTGGTGTATGAATTAAAGAAGTAATTCCCTTTGATTTATTTCCAGTGCCTAATCTGTAAAAACAGGCCGGAATTTTTTGCGAGAAGAATGCAAAATCTTCGGCACCCATTTGCGGTTTTATTTCCGAAACATTTTCTTTCCCTAAAAATTGTACTGCCCTTTCAAATGCACGTGTTGTTAATTGCAGGTCATTTTTTAAAACCGGGTATCCTTTTACGATATTCAATTCAACCGTACCACCCAATCCTTCCACAACACCTTTACAAATCTGCTCAATTTTTTCATGCGCTTTCATCCGCACTTCTTCATTCATTGCACGGAATGTTCCTTCAATTATAACCTCATTCGGGATCACATTCGTTGCGCCGTTTGCAATTATTTTTCCGAATGAAAGAACCACCGGTTCAAATGGAGAAAACATCCTGCTTACAACTTGCTGTAATGTTACCAGCATTTGCGATGTCATCATCACCGGATCACGCACTTCATGCGGATATGCAGCATGACCGCCTTTCCCCTGCACACGAATATAAATTTCATCGGTAGATGCCATCATTGTGCCGAAACAAAATGCAACTGTTCCTGCTTCCAGCGGCGTAAATACATGTTGTCCGAAAATACTTTCCACTTTTGGATTTTCGAGCACGCCTTCACCGATCATCACATTTGCACCGCCGGGCAATTTTTCTTCTGAAGGTTGAAATAATAATTTGACGGTACCTTCGAAATCATTTTTTATTTCATTTAAAATTTTTCCGGCACCCAATAAACAACTCGTATGTGCATCATGGCCGCATGCATGCATGACACCCTCATTCTTCGATTTATATGCAACTTCGTTTAATTCTTTTATCGGTAATGCATCAATATCTCCACGCAATGCAATTGTTTTTTTTGAAGGGTTTTTTCCTTCTATGATTGCAACAATTCCTGTTTTTGCAACTCCCTTTTTATAAGAAATACCAAAAGCATCCAGTTTTCCGCAAATAAATTCCGCAGTCTTATATTCCTGAAATGATAATTCCGGATTTTGGTGCAAATGGCGGCGGCAATCTCTTATCTCTTCAAAATTCGCAAGTGCAAGTGCTTTTATTTTTTCGGCAGGCAGGCTCATGTTATTCTGTGATGATAATTTTAGTTTTTGCGATAAAAGCATTCGGGTAATATAATAAGATGTCCTGCAGATCACGGTTGGCATCGAACCGGTTTGTATAATTTCCGATGCGGAGTTTATAATTCGGCGATTCGTATTCAATATTTGCTTTCATTTCCGGGAATTTTTGCAGGAAAGAAGATTTTGCAGATTTCACATCTCCCAAACTTGCAGATGAAAGTATCTGAATGCGGTAACCCGGTAATTCGGAATGTTCTTTATTGAAATAAATATGTTTTTCAACTAATTGTGTTGCACCGGCCTGGTCATTGATAGTGATGATTCCTGTTTGTGAAAAAACAGGCAGCGCCAGAATACATAAAACAGATAAAATTAAAAGTTTCATAAACTGCAAATCAATGCCACGAAATTAAGCAATCTCCTGCTATTTCTTTCCGGCTTCTCCAAGCCGGTAGGTGAGCCCCGCTGATCCCTTGTAAGTAAAACCTGATCCGTTAAATCTGAAATCATCAAAGGTATTTTGCTGTGAAAGGCCTGTTCCGAATTGCATTTTCAGATATATTCGACTATAGATTTGTGCAGAAAAGCCAAATCCGATTGTTTCAGTAAACGTGTTAACGGGATCCGGATTAATTTCATTTTGCCAATATGAAACATAACCGACCGGAATGCGCTGTCCGCAATACTGATAATTCAAATCTGTAAATAAGAAAGGTTCGATGGCAGAATTGTTTGGGTAAAAAACATAATTATAAAAGAAATTAAACCCAAAATATTCGTTTAATTCATGCGGTTTTAAATTCCACTGAATTTGATCTGAATAACCGGGGCTGTATCCCTGATTTATATTTAATCCGCCGCCGAGCCTGTGATGATCCAATGCATACTCGGTCCCGATGGTAAAGTATAGACCCGGTTCTGTGAAATTAAAACTACCTGAAAGAGAAAATTGAGCAAAGGATGCAATTGCAATTAGTATTGCAATTCCCGTAATCATGAAATGTTTCATTGGAAAGTGTTTTGGGTGAAATAAGAAAACGATGAAATAATGTATTTATTTTTCATTTGAATACAGAATGGTTTTATTAATTTAGATTTCTCAACCTTGCAAAATGAAACACAAATCAATTTCTAAGTTCCTTCCAATTATTTTATTTAACACGATTTTCATAGGGCAGATATTTGGCGGCGGCGTTACAGATGTCGGTGTCGCTTATATTCTTTCACCGGCCGACGGTGATTTTGGCCCTGTTCCGATTACAATTTCCGTTCATAATTACGGAGATATTGAGGTTGCTGATGTATGGGTTCATTTTATGGCAGACGGTGGTCCGGTTTTAAGTGAAATTGCACCGGGACCGATTTTACCGGGCGATTCACTTGTTTATACATTTCCGACCGGAATTGACGCCTGGGGAGTAATGTCTATGTGTGCATGGACAACACTGGATGGAGATGATATGAGTGATAATGACATGACTTGTGGCGATATAGTATTTTTTGCACCCCCATTGGTTGAACTAGGCCCCGACACATCAGGTTGTGAAGGGTATATGCTGGATGCAGGAAATCCGGGTATGTTTTATTTATGGAGTACAGGTGAAACAACGCAGACGAAAATTGTGAATGAATCAGATATTTATTGGGTAGAAGTTACAAATGAAGCTGGTGTTACGGCTTCCGATTCAATTTATTTAGATATTGATCCTGTCCCTGTTGCAGATTTTGATTTTGTTTTATCAGGATTTACAGCATCATTTACAAATCTGTCAACTGAAGCAGAGATTTTTAGCTGGGATTTTGGAGATGGATTTAATTCCTATGAAGAAAATCCTGTGCATACGTATGATGCTGCACTTGTTTATACTGCTTCGCTTACCGTGATCAATAATTGTGAAATATCCTTTACATCAAAAACTTTTGAATTTCTTTCCACGGAAACAGAAATAAACACAATTCAAATTTATCCAAATCCGGCGGGTGAATATTTAAATGTTGAACTGCAGAATATTCCGGGAATGCGATTTACTATTTGTGGTATTTCAGGTAATAAAATAAAATCAGAAGAAATTACAAGTGCGGAAAAAATTGACATCCGGGATTTGGAAAACGGATTCTATTTTATTGAAATCATTTCCGGGGATCACACGATTGCCAGAAAACAATTTATTAAGATACAGCAATAAATTATTGCATCATCTCTACGCTTTTTGAAGCACCGATCCTGTTTGCCCCTGCTTCAATTAATTGCAAAGCGAATTCTTTCGTACGGATACCGCCGGATGCTTTTATTTTAATGGAAGGATTTAATAATTCACGCATCGATTGAATAATTTCAACCGTGGCGCCCGTGCCATTCACACCCGTAGAAGTTTTTAAATAATCAATGCCTGCATTATTCGCGATCTTGCAAATGAGGTCGAGTTCGATTTCACTCATCAAACCTGTTTCTGCAATTATTTTTATTATTCTTCCTTCAAGGTGCGTAAGCCGGGTTAAGGTTTCAATTTCATTTTCAACCGTTTCCCAATCATTATTTTTCACGGCAGCAATATTAATCACCACATCCAAATGATGCGCACCTTTCCGAATTGCATCCTCCAGTTCTTCCAGTTTCGCCATCGTAGAGGAATAGCCATAAGGAAAACCGATCACGGTTACAATATCAATTGGCGTTTCGTTCAAAATTTCCGCAACTGTACTTACAAAATAAGGCGGCACACAAATACCCGCAAAATCATACAGCATCGCATCATTGCACAATTGATTTATATCAGGCATTCCGGTATCTGGCCGGAGCACTGTGTGTTCGATATATTGGTTTAGTTGGATGGACATAAGGGGTGGATGATGAGTGATGAGTGGTGAGTGTTTGAAATAATTGTTCGTGGTTCTGAGTTGTGGGTTCTGAGTTCTGTGTTCAGGAATCAAGAATCAGCAATCCTGATTCCTGATTCCTGATTCCTGACTCTCATTAAACTTCTTCCTTCCCATGGCAGTTTTTATATTTCTTGCCGCTGCCGCAAGGACATGGATCATTGCGCCCAACTTTTTTCTCAACCCGCACAGGTTCTATCGCTTTCTTTTCAGGTTGCCCCGGATTTCTTGCACCAGGACCTGCATTGCGGTCGTCACGAGTTTCCTTCAACTGGCTCATATCCGTTCTTTTTTGAGGTGCAGCTGTTTTTACTTCTTCAGCAGAACGCAGCGGAACATTTCCTTTGAACAGGAAAGAAACGATTTCCTTATTTAATTCACTGAGCATTTGTTTGAATAAATCAAATGCTTCGAATTTATAAATCAGCAATGGATCTTTTTGTTCGTATACCGCTCCCTGAACAGATTGCTTTAAATCGTCCATATTGCGCAAATGTTCTTTCCAATGCTCATCAATAATAATTAAACTGAGCATGCGCTCAATCGAACGCACGATTTCCTGTCCTTCGGTTTCATATGATTTTTTCAGGTTGACAAGAATATTCAAACCTTTTCTTCCATCGGTGATCGGCACAATCACATTATCGAGTGTTTCACCTCTTGCGATGTATAAATCTTTTACAAGCGGATATGTTTTATTTACGATCGTCTGGCATTTTCTTTTATAAAATTCTTTTGCGCCTTCGTATAATTTTTGCGTGATGGTTTCCGCTTTTTCATTTTCAAAATCCTTCTGTGAAATTTCAGGTTCCATACTGAAATAACGGATCACATCCAAAGTGAATGCTTCATATTCCTTTGCATCGTGATGTGTGGTTACAACTTCATCACAGAGATCATAAATCGTATTATTTAAATCGATGGTTAAACGCTCACCGGATAATGCGTGATTTCTTTTTTGATACACCAGCGTCCGCTGATTATTCATCACATCATCATATTCGAGCAAACGTTTCCTGATCCCGAAATTATTTTCTTCCACTTTTTTCTGAGCACGTTCGATTGATTTTGTGATCATGCGGTGCTGAATTACTTCGCCTTCTTTATAGCCCATCGTATCCATCACTTTTGCAATTCTTTCTGATCCGAAGAGGCGCATTAAATTATCTTCAAGTGAAACATAAAATTCTGTTGAACCCGGATCTCCCTGACGTCCCGAACGGCCACGTAGCTGACGATCGACACGGCGTGATTCATGCCGCTCCGTACCGATAATTGCCAATCCGCCGGCATCTTTCACTCCTGAACCAAGTTTAATATCCGTTCCGCGGCCCGCCATATTTGTCGCAATTGTTACAGCACCCGCTTTACCCGCTTCAGCAACTACCTCTGCTTCACGCTGATGTTGTTTTGCGTTCAATACATTGTGTTTAATTCCTTTTAATTGCAGCATACGTGCGAGCAATTCACTGATCTCAACCGATGTGGTACCGACAAGTACGGGACGGCCTTCTTTCACAAGACCTTGCACTTTATCAATTACCGCATTGAATTTTTCCTTCCGTGTTTTAAATACGTAATCTTCCTGATCTTTTCTGATCATCGGGCGGTTTGTTGGAATAACCGTTACATCCAGTTTATAAATATCCCATAATTCACCTGCTTCCGTTTCGGCAGTTCCCGTCATACCACATAATTTATGATACATCCGGAAATAATTCTGTAAAGTGATCGTAGCATATGTTTGTGTAAGCGCTTCGATCTTCACATTTTCTTTTGCTTCAATTGCCTGATGTAGTCCATCCGAATATCTTCTGCCTTCAAGAATACGGCCCGTTTGTTCATCTACAATTTTTACTTTTCCATCCATCACAACATATTCCGTATCTTTTTCGAATAAGGCATATGCTTTTAATAATTGCTGTACCGAATGGATGCGTTCACTTTTTATTGTAAAATCCTGCATAAGCTGATCTTTCGCAGCAATTTTATCTTCTTTTGATTGCAGTGATCTTTCAATTTCAGCAATCTGCGCACCCACATCCGGAATAATAAAGAAATGCGGGTCTTCTCCACCGTCTGTAATTAATTCGATGCCTTTATCGGTAAGATCAACAGAATTATTTTTTTCATCGATCACAAAATATAATTCCTTGTCGATTTCAGGCATACGTTTATTGTGTTCGGCAATATAAATACCTTCTGTTGATGTTAAGAGTGAGCGGTTTCCTTCTTCACTCAAAAATTTAATGAGTGCATTGTTTTTGGGTAATGAACGATGCGCACGCAATAACTGGATACCGCCTTCTTTATCTTTTCCTGATTCAATTAATTTTTTTGCTTCGTTGAGGCAGGCATTAAATACTTTTTTCTGTGCTTCAATTAATTTATTGATCCGCGGTTTTAAAACGTTATACACTTCTGCATCACCGCCTTTCGGCACCGGGCCGGAAATGATCAATGGTGTTCGAGCATCATCAATTAATACGGAGTCTACCTCATCCACCATTGCATAATGATGTTTGCGCTGTACTTTTTCTTCACTTGTGCGCACCATATTATCACGCAGGTAATCAAAACCAAATTCATTATTTGTTCCGTACGTGATATCTGCGAGATATGCATTTCTTCTTTCAGGAGAATTCGGCTGATACAGATCGATACAATCAACCCGCATACCGAGGAAATTAAAAATCACACCGTTCCATTCGGCATCGCGACGAGCGAGATAATTATTTACCGTTACGATATGAATTCCTTCACCTGCAAGTGCATTTAAATATGCAGGTAATGTAGCGACAAGTGTTTTACCTTCACCTGTTGCCATCTCGGCAATTTTTCCCTGGTGTAAAACAATTCCGCCGATCAGCTGCACATCATAATGCACCATATTCCACTTAATTAATCCGCCTGCAGCTTCCCATTCATTTTTATAAATTGCATTATCACCTTCAATCGTTACAAAATCATTTTCAACTGAAAGATCGCGATCGAGTTGTGTTGCTTTTGAAATAATTTTATCATTTTCTGTAAATCGCCTTGCTGTTTCTTTCATTACCGCAAATGCTTCAGGAAGAATTGCATCGAGAATTTCCTCAATTTTCTTGTCGCGGTCTTTTATTAATTGATCCACTTCTTTGTAGATCTCATCTTTTCTGTCCACATCATCAAATCCCGGAACATCTGCTTCAGTGCGCAGTGATGCAATTTTTTCATCGATTTCATTCAGATGTGCCTTGATCCTCGCTTTAAATTCATTTGTTTTATTCCGCAGCTGGTCATTTGAGAGAGCGCTCAGTTTTGCATATTCCTCATTGATCTTCACCACAATCGGCTCGATCAGCTTAATATCTTTTTCGTATTTGTTACCCCCGAAAAGCTTTGAAAGGGTTTTCGTAATTAAACTCATAGTTTCTGACGATCAGATTAAAAAATGCCCATTGGTCAAAAATCGTTCCTCCGGGATTGCAAAGATAGTTGATTCGGTCGGGCTTGCAGGCGCATGTGCCGGGTTTGAAATACCTGCCTTTACCGACCTGTATTCATGGTTTGTGGTTAATTTTACGATGCAGTACAGATGAAATATACCTTCTCAGATATTCAAAAAATAATTGACGGCCGGGGACAAATTGTCAGCCCGGATGCGGAAATCCAACAGTTACTGACAGATTCACGCAATATTGTTTTTGCAGAGAAGTCGTTGTTTTTTGCGATTTCGGGTAAACACCACGACGGGAACCGGTTTATAAAACAAGCCTATCAGCAAGGTGTTTTGAATTTCATTCTCGAGAAAGATCCGGGTAATGAAATTCCGAATGCAAATTATCTTATCGTTGAAAATTCGGTGGCAGCGTTGCAGAAATTAGCGGCGCATCATAGAAATACATTTTCATTTCCGGTTGTCGGTATTACAGGAAGTAATGGAAAAACAATTGTAAAAGAATGGATCTATCATCTCCTCAAAATAAAATTTGATATTGCGAGAAGCCCGAAAAGCTATAATTCACAAATCGGTGTGCCGCTGAGTATCTGGCAAATGGATGCGGAAAATGATTTTGCCATTATTGAAGCAGGTATTTCTTTATCCGGAGAAATGCAGCTGCTGGAAGAAATAATTCACCCCACGATCGGGATCATTACAAATTTAGGAAAGGCACATGCGGAAGGATTTTCAAACGATGAAGAAAAGCTGCAAGAAAAATTAAAATTATTTACGCAAAGTGAAATTGTGATCTACAGAAAAGATTTTGCTTCCGTAGATGCCGCAATTCAAAAAAATAAATTTAAATCCGTTTCATGGAGTGTAAATAAAAATACAAATGCCGATGTATTGATTAAAGATATTGAGCGGCTGCCGGATGAAACATTGTTTACCATGGAGATTGATTTAAAAGCTGTGCATTTTAAAATTCCATTTGTTGATGAAGCATCATTTGAAAATGCAGTTCATGCAATTCTCGCATCTTTTATCATCACACGAAAACTCGACCATACCGATGCGGAAGCAGTTGAACTCATCACCGAGCAAGCTGAAACATTGCCTGCAATTTCAATGCGCCTCGAGTTAAAAAAAGGCCTGCATAATTGTTTACTGATCAACGATGTTTATTCGGCCGACCTGAATTCACTTTCCATTGCACTGCATTTTTTAAACCAGCAAAGTGAAGGATTTAAAAAAACAGTGATCCTCAGCGATTTTGATGAAACAGGTGAAGATGCAGCATCACTCTATAAAAAAGTGGCGGATCTGTTAAGTGCAAACCAGGTTGAAAATTTTTACGGGATCGGCCCGGGCATCTCAAAAAATAAAAGCGAATTCGAAAAATTAAACCCGGTATTTTTTGATTCGGTAAATCAGTTTATCGAAAAATATCCTTCCATTCAGTTTGCGGATCGGATCATTTTATTAAAAGGTGCACGCCGTTTTCAACTGGAGCGCATCAGTAATTTGCTCGCATTAAAAACACATGGAACTGTTTTAAAAATTTATCTCCAGAATTTAATTCATAATTTAAATACCTATCGCAGTTTATTAAAGCCGGGCGTGAAAACCATGGCGATGGTAAAAGCATTTTCGTACGGGAGCGGTCAGGCGGAAATTGCGAGATTGCTGGCACATAACCGTGTGGATTATCTGGCTGTAGCCTATGCAGACGAAGGCGTGGAACTGCGCCGTCAGGGAATTAAAACACCCATTATGGTGATGAATCCCGAACCGGAAACATTTGAACTCATGTTTCAATATCATCTGGAACCTGAAATATACAGTTTCAGAATATTGAATGTTTTTTTGGAGAGTATCATGCTGCGAAAAGGAATGAAAGATCTTGAAAAACAAACTTCATATCCAATTCATTTGAAATTAGATACCGGCATGCATCGGTTAGGTTTTGAAGAAAAAAATATTGATACGCTTCTATCTATTTTAAAATTGCATCCGGAAATTCATGTGGCCAGTATTTTCTCCCATTTATCTTCTGCAGATGAAGAAAGACAAAATGATTTTACCAATAATCAGATCAGTTTATTCCATGAACTCTCATGGAAAATAATTACGGAATTAAATTATCCTGTTTTGCGGCATATTTTAAATTCTCCCGGCATCAGCAAATTTCCAAACGGGCAATTTGATATGGTGCGACTGGGCATTGGATTATATGGTGTTGATCCGTCGGAAGCGCTGCAAAATAAATTATTATATGTCAGCGGCCTGCACACAAATATTGCACAGATAAAAGAAATTGAACCGGGAGAAAGTGTTGGTTATGGACGATCATTTATTGCAGAAAAAAATATGCGCATCGCAACAATCAATATCGGATATGCAGATGGTTACTCCCGAAAAATGAGCAATGGAGTGGGCAAAGTTTTTATCAATGGAAATTTTGCACCGGTAGTTGGAAGAGTTTGCATGGATATGACCATGATCGATATTTCGGAAATTGAAAATGTGAAGGAGGGAGATGAAGTTGAATTATTCGGTGAGCACATCTCCATTACACAATATGCAGAAAGGCAGGAAACAATTCCTTACGAAATCATGACGGGTATTTCGCAAAGAGTGAAAAGGATTTATTTGCAGGAATGATTTTTCAAAGGCTTTCTTCAAATAATTTCTAATCGGCTTGGTGGCTTCGTGTAAAAAACATGAGCCGGTATTTCCATTTTCCAACCGTCATCTTTCTGCCATCTCTTCTCATTTCCTCATTTTCCCGATTAATTTGCTAACTTTATACAGGCAGTTCGGGCCGGAAAAGCCCCGGATTTGTCGCCAAAGGATATTGAAGATCGCCCTTTCTTTGTATCCTGAAGATCAAAATACCAGCAGGTGAAACCAACTGTTTATTCACTCAAGCTCCTCACAGTTTTGCTCACTGCCTTGTTTCTCACAACTGCGGGTTGGGCGCAGAATGCACATAATCCTGCTGCTCCAAACATCAAATACATCGAAAATAAGAATCAGTGGAACCCGAAAATCCTCTTTAAGGCAATGACCTCCGGGGCGGATATTTTTCTCGAACCGGATTGTTTCACTTTCAATCTCACCAATCACGACGATTTTGAACTTGTGAATCAGATCAAGGAAAATGGTTTGCAGGTAGATGCGAGTGAAGTGATCATGCATCATCATGCATACAAAATCTGGTTTGATGGGGCTGATCCGAAAGCAAGTGTCCGGAAAAATTATCAGAGCTCAGAATTTTATAATTATTTCATAGGCCATTCGAAATATTGGGCCTCCAATGTACATGCATTCGGCGAAGTGATATACGATAATTTATATCCGGGCATCGATTTAAAAGTGTATTCTGCCGATGCAAATATGAAATATGATTTTATTGTTGCGCCGGGAAAAAATCCGGATCAGATTCAATTGCGGTACGATGGAGTAGACAACCTTCAAATAATAAACGGTGATTTAATTACAACAACATCAATTACTGAAGTCACTGAATTAAAACCTTATGCTTATCAGAAAATAAAAGGAAAATTTGTTGCGGTGCCATGTGCATTTCAATTAAATGGAAATATTATTTCATATATTTTTCCGGAAGGTTATAATAAAAATCTCGAATTAATAATTGATCCTACAATGGTATTTTGTTCTTATACCGGATCAACACAGGATAATTGGGGATATACTGCAACCTATGATGCAGACGGTGATTTATATGGCGGCGGAATTGTTTTCGGAACTGGTTATCCTGTAACCGTTGGTGCATACCAGACAACATTCGGTGGTGGTGATCCCGGATTACCGCCATACGATCTGTATCCTCCTTATGATAATGGTTGTGATATTGCAATTTCAAAATTCAATCCCGATGGAACATCATTATTATATTCAACTTATTTAGGCGGCGACGGAGATGAATTACCACATAGTCTGGTGGTTGACAATGCGGGAAATTTAATTGTATATGGCACATCCGGTTCTGAAGATTATCCGGTTACTGCAGGTGCCTATGACGACACTTACAACGGTGGCCCGAGCGTAGCTGTTGATGGCGGTGCAATTAATTTTCCGGATGGCGTTGATATCATTATCAGCAAACTGAGTGCAGACGGATCGTCATTACTTGCATCCACTTATGTTGGCGGATCAGGCAACGATGGTTTTAATACATCAACTGCCACGCAATATAATTATGGAGATCATGCACGCGGAGAAGTGTATTGCGATGCATCAAATAATATTTATGTTGCTTCAAGTACTTTCTCCAGTGATTTCCCGACAACAGCAGGATGTTTTCAATCAACAATCGGTGGCAGCCAGGACGGTTGTATTTTTAAATTAAATTCTTCCCTCAGCTCATTAACCTGGTCGACATTTATCGGCGGTGCATCTGCCGATGGGGCCTATTCATTAAAATTAAATTACGACGGTGATGTACTGATTGCGGGCGGCACTGCAAGTTCTGCTTTCCCGACAACTGCGGGCGCATGGCATACAACATATATCGGCGGTACGGCGGATGGATGGGTTGCAAGATTGAGTTCTGACGGTACTACATTGCTTGCAAGTACATTCGTCGGTACTACAAATTATGATCAGGCATATTTTGTTGAAAAAGACGACGATAATAATATTTATATCACCGGGCAAACAAAAGGTGCATTTCCTGTGAGTGCGGGTGTTTACAGCAATGCAAACGGAAAACAATTTATCGCAAAACTCGACGGAGATTTAACCGGCCCGATCTATTCAACTGTTTTTGGTTCAGGTGCATCAGCAATTAATCTTTCACCATCAGCTTTTTTAGTGGATGATTGTGAAAATGTTTATGTATCCGGATGGGGTGGCGTTGTTAATAGTTCATTTAATCCGGCTACAGGTTATACAACCGGAATGGCTGTATCACCCGATGCATTGGATGCAACAACAGACGGGGACGATTTTTATTTTTTCGTTCTCGCTAAAAACGGAGTGAGTTTATTATATGCAAGTTTTTTCGGCGGTGATTTTAATTACGGTGAACACGTGGATGGCGGAACAAGCCGCTTCGATAAAAACGGAACAATTTATCAGGCATGTTGTGCAAGCTGCGGCGGATGGGACGATATGCCTGTAACACCAGGTGCTTACAGCACAACAAACGGAAGTACAAATTGCAATCTCGGTGTTGTAAAAATTGATTTTAATCTTGCAGGCGTAAATGCATCTGCAGATGGTGAACCCGATTTAACGGGATGCGCACCCTTCACGGTTGATTTTGTGAATTTAAGTTTGGGTGTGGAATATGTTTGGGATTTTGATGACGGATCTCCTACATCAAATTTATTTGAACCGACACATACGTTTGATTCTGCAGGAATTTATAATGTAATGTTGATCGCAATTGATTCGAACAGTTGCAATATTGCAGATACACTCTTTCTTACGATCACAGTTTTAAACGATAGTATTTCTGCAGAATTTGCATATGACGGAAATGAAGATTGCGATAGTTTACTAGCAACATTTACATCAACCGGAACCACATTCGCAACCACAACATACGAATGGGATTTTGGCGACGGCACTTCATCTACTTTACAAAATCCGACACATGTTTATTTTGATCCGGGTGAATATATCGTTACTTTAATTGTTACAGATCCGAATAGTTGTAACGGAGTTGACACATTTACTTATACGATTAATTATCTCTACGAATTCAATACGGGATTTACAGTTGATGCGCCGGGATGTTTACCGGTTACCGCAACATTTGCAAGTAATTTTACCGATGGCGATACATATACATGGATTTTTGGTGACAGCACTACAGGTTCCGGTGAAACAACAACACATATTTACACCGAACCGGGAGTTTATATTGTTATGCTGATCACATATAATTGCGGAATTCCGGATACATCTGCACAAGTTGTAGTAATTGACGGATGGCCGGTTGCATATTTTTCTGACGACCCGATGCAGGTGATCGTAAATACTGCCGTCACATTTACCAATTTAAGTACGAATGCTGTAACCTACAGCTGGACATTCAGCGACGGAGGTTCATCAATCGAGAAAAATGCAACACATACATTCAGTGCATTGGGAACATATAACGTCTGCTTAACTGCAACAAATACAAACGGTTGTTCGGATACATATTGCAGGGATGTGATTGTGGAAGGTGCTGGTATTGTTGATGTGCCGACAGGTTTTACACCGGATAATGATGGTGTGAATGATTTAATTATTGTAAAAGGATTTGGGATTCGTGAAATGAAGTTCATGATTTTCAACAGGTGGGGTGAAATGGTTTTTCAAACAAATGATTACAGCGTTGGATGGGATGGAACCTATCGCGGTAAATTACAGGAAATGGAAGTATATGCTTATTATCTGAAAGGTACTTTCATGGATGGAAATGAATTTGAACAAAAGGGAAATATTACTTTATTGAGATGAGAAAATTGTTTCTGATATTCTTTTGTTTTTGTATGATGCATTTCATACATGCGCAGGATATTCATTTTTCTCAATTTTTTGCTTCACCCCTTTTGGTAAATCCTGCAAACACCGGAAATTTTAATGGCATTGCACGCATCGGATTAAATTACCGCGATCAATGGGGAAGCGTGAGTGTTCCGTATCAAACATTTTCAGCTTTTACCGATTTCGGTATCCAGCCGAAAAAAGCTGTGAACAGATTTGGAATCGGTATCACTGCATTTAATGATCAGGCGGGAGATGGAATTCTCACAACACAAAAAGCATATTTATCCGCAGCATATCATATCGGTTATACGGAAAAAGATTATTGGCGGCTCGCATTCGGAATGGCCGGCGGTATTGTTCAAAAATCAGTTGATATCACACGACTCACATTCGACAGTCAGTGGAACGATCATGAATTTGACGAAGCATTGTCTAACGGCGAGACCATTGTTGATGATCAGATCAATTATCTGGATTTTGGTGCAGGTGCAGTACTCACTTTAATTCCCTACGAAACTGAAAGATATTATTTCGGATTTTCTGCCTGGCATATTACCGAACCCGAGGAAAGTTTTTTTGATACGGGAAATCAGATCGGAATAAAATACACATTGTCTGCAGGCGCATTTTTAGCATCTGCCGGTGTTGCAAGTTTCCAACCGCAAATTTTAGTATCAACAGAAAAAAGCGCATTGGAAATTGTGGGTGGCACCAACGTAACCATTCCGGTTGAAACAGAAAGTGAAGCACCTAAATCCATTTTTGTTGGCGGATGGTACCGATATAATGATGCACTCTGGATTGTGGGCGGCGCAGTGGTTGGAAATTTTACCGCTTCATTAAGTTATGATTTTAATGTTTCGAATTTATCTGCAGCATCAGGTGGAAGAGGTGCATTTGAACTCGCACTCGTTTACACTTTCAATAACCGCGAGAAAAAAGATCCGTTGAAATGTCCGGGGTATGAATAGAATGCAGGCTGCTGGCTACTAGCCACTAGCTGCTGGCCGCTAGCTACTAGCCGCTAGGTACTAGCTACTAACTACTAATTAATCGGAGCCATTAAATTTTTCGCGAGTGTTAAATGGAAAACAGATCCTTTACCGGGATTTGATTCAACCCAGATATCGCCGCCGTGGCGTTCAACAATTTTTTTGCAGATAGCGAGGCCGATTCCGGTTCCGTCGTATTCTTCGAGTGTATGTAATCTTTGGAAGATCACGAAAATGCGCTGGAAATATTCCTGACTGATACCGATGCCGTTGTCTTTAAATATGATCTCCCATTTATCATTTAAATTTTTAACGGAGATAAGAATTTCAGGTTTTTTCTTGCCGCGGAATTTAATTGCATTATCAATTAAATTCTGAAACATTTGCGTGAGTTGTAATTTACTTCCATAGATCGTTGGTAAATTTTCAGACATTACCAGTGCATCATATGATTCAATTTTTTCTTTTAATACACGGTTCACTGTAGTGAATATATCATTCAGGTCAACTTTTTCGTACGCATTATTAAACCGGTTGATCCGGCTGTATTCAAGCAGATCATGAATTAATGTTTGCATACGTTTTGCACCTTCCACCACAAAACCCATAAACTGCAGGCCGTTCTTATCTAATTTATTGCTGTATTTTTTTTCAAGGATCTGAATAAAACTTGTGATGGTGCGGAGCGGTTCCTGCAAATCGTGTGAAGCAACGTAAGCAAAATTCTCCAGTTCCTGATTGATTTGTGTAAGCTCTTTATTTTTTTGTTCGAGTGTTTGTTCTGTCTTTTTCTTTTTCTCAATATTTTCAATAATTGCAATACCCATTTTCTCGCCGTCGATAGTTGTCATTTTGGAAATCACTGCTTTTGCCCAAAACGGTTTACCATCTTTTTTAACATAGCGTTTTTCAAGCGTGAATTCAGCAAGCTCGGATTGATGAAGTTTATTCAAAAATCTTTTACTTCTTTGCAAATCGGCTGCGTATGTAAACGAGAGAATATTTTTTCCGACAAGTTCGGATTTACCATACCCAAACATATCTACTATTGAGGGATTCACTTCAACAATATCACCGGTTAATTTTGTGATCATAATTCCCATCGGAGAGCTTTCAAATACCGTACGGAATTTTTCTTCGCTTTCCATCAACGCCTGCTTACTGCGTTTGATCGAATCGATGTCTTCAACAACTGCGAGAATTAATTTCTCATTATCGGGTAAAATAATTTTACTGCAGGAAATATGACTCCATGCAGAGCTGCCGTTTTTGCGTTTAAATCTCCGTTCTGAAAAAACACTATCGTAAGAACCGTTCACAAGATTTGAAAAATACGACATCGGGTCAGAACTGTCTTCTTCGAAAAAAATATCTTTTAAATGTAAATGCAGAAACTGCTCTTCCGGATAACCCAACCTGTCTATAAATGTGTTGTTTGCTTCAAAGATCTTACCGTTGAAATCAATCAGGAGTATTCCGAAAGTTGTATTTTGAAAAATTGATTTTAACCTTGCTTCTTTTTGCTGTAATAAATTTTGTTGTGCATGCTGTTCCGTTACATCGCGGCCAATTGCATAAATAAGTCCCTTCCTTTTATCAAGAACAGCATCATACGACAAGTATTTGATTTCGCCTGATTTGCAAATGATCCGAAAATTATAATTAAGAAGTTGTGCCTGAGAATTGCGGAGGACCTGCACCTGTTCGTAGGCAGCATGTAAATCGTCGGGATGTACAATTCCCCATCCCGAATTCAATTGCAGTAATTCTGCTTTTGAATAACCCGATATTTTTTCAAGTGCATGATTAAATTCAATAATGTTACCGTCCAGATCGCTGATCAGCATAACATCGATCGACATTCTGAAAAAATGCTCAAAATCAGTAAGTGCGGTAGTTTGAATAACTGTGTCCATTTATAATTTGGAAATATAAACGCAATGCATGCTTTCGGGATTGCAAGCTATAAGGGGCTCCCGGCATAGTTATCCGGATTGTAAATATAATGCATTCGGCTAAAGTGGAGAGGGGCAATCACTCACCGATTGTAACGGGGTTATCGGGAGAACCGGCAAATTTCTTCTGAATAAAGGGATTGATGAATACCACAAGTAAAATGATGAGTGTGCCTGCATAAAATCCCGGTTCAAGATGCTCGTGATCGTTGAAAAGCAAAATAGCCAATATGATCCCGTAAACCGGTTCGAGGTTAAGTGTGACAGAAGCGGTAAAAACCGAAATATGCCGCAGTGTATACAGTGAAAGTGTGAAAGGTAAAACAGTACACAATCCTGAAAATAAAATCAGACTGATCACATCGGCCCCGGTTGGGATAAGATGTATTTCTGTGTGGTTGAAAAGATAAAAGGGCAATACAACGGAAAGCATCAGAAATCCTGATCCAATTTCAACCACCGAAATATTAAACGGTTCGGTGCGTGTGATCATTTTTTTATTGAGGATGGAAAATAAAGTTGAAAAAAGCGTGGAAATCAAACCGAGAATAATACCATTTGTAAATTCTCCAGAAAATTTAAATATCAGATAAATTGCAGGAACTACAATGATTGCTAAAATGAGTTCATGCCAGATAAATTTTCTTTTCAATATAAATGGCTCGAGTAAAGAAACAAATAAAGATGCGGTGGCAAGACAAGTTAATGCAACGGATACATTCGATGCCTTTATAGAACCGTAAAATGTGATCCAATGACAGGTAACCAGAAAACCAATACCGGTGAGTTGTAAAATTATTTTTTTATTTAATTTTCGAATGCTTTTCCAAACCGCTGGAATACAAAATAAGATCATTACTGTAATTCCCATGCGATACCAAACCAAAACAGTTTCATGCAATTTGATCAGCTCTCCGAAAATAGCAGTGAATCCCCATAAAAAAACACAGAGATGGTAAAGGAGATAGGCTTTTTTATATTCTTTTGATTGCAATTTACGATTTACGATTTACGATTTACGATTTACGATTTGGCTGACGCAAGCATTCTGACTCCTGATTCCTGATTCTTGATTCTTGATTCCTGATTCTTGATTCCTGAATTCTACAACAACCCATTATCCGCAAAGCTATAATAATTCTTATCACCGATAATGAGATGATCGATCACAAGAATGTCGAGAAATTTTCCAGCGTCTTTCATTTTTCTTGTCAATGAAATATCTGCATCACTTGGTTGTAAATTTCCGGATGGATGATTGTGTGATAATGCGATCGCACTGGCCAGTTTTTGTACGGCATGATTCATAATTATTTTCACATCTACCACTGTTCCTGTTAATCCTCCTGCACTTATTTTTTCGGCTTCAATTAATTTATTTGCCTTATTGAGATACAGCACCCAAAATTCTTCATGCATCAGATCACCGATCATCGGGTACACAAGGTCAAAAATATCTTTACTCGATCGCATCTGGATTTTTTCCTTTGCATCCGATTGTTGCCTTCGCCTGCCCAGTTCTAGTGCAGCAATTATTGAAACAGCTTTTGCCTCTCCAATTCCTTTAAATTTCACCAATTCATGCACCGACAATTTGCCAAGCACATTCAAATCATTTTGAAAGGCGACAAGAATCCGTTGCGCAAGTTCAACGGCAGTTTCTTCGCGGTTACCACTGCCGATCAAAATTGCAATCAGCTCTGCATTCGTGAGGCTTTGCCGCCCCTTCAGCACAAGTTTTTCCCGCGGCCGGTCTTCATCTGCCAGCTCCTTGATCGTGTAGCTTTTTATATTTTCACTCATATCATTGATTTTCGGGCATAAAAAAACCCCGCAACTGTTGAGCTGCGAGGTTTAATAAGTTGTAGTGCTGATTATTTTGCTGTTACCTTTTTCATCAGTTTCGACTTCAGGTTTGCAGCTTTATTGCGGTGTATCACTTTTTTCTTAGCAAGTTTATCGATCATTGAAATTACATCAGGTAAACTTTTAGCTGCTTCAGCAGTATCTGTAGTTCCTCTAAATTTTTTGATCGCATTACGGGTTGTTTTACCCACATACCGGTTGGCAGTATTTCTTTTTTCTGCCTGTCTCATTGCCTTTTTGGCGCTTTTATGATGTGCCATTATTTTCTTTTATTTTTTAAATGGATTGCAAAGATAGTTGCTGGAGTTCAGAGTTCAAAGTTTGGGGGAAATGTTATGGGTTCTGGGTTCAGAGTTCAGAGTTCGGAGTTCGGGGTTCAGAGTTCGGGGTTCAGAGTTCGGAGTTCAGAGTTCGGGGTTTGGGGTTCAGCGTTTGGGGTTATTCGATCATTTTGAGGAAAGCATCTTCATCAATGATCTGAATAGTTGGAATGGTGCGTGCCTTGTCGAGCTTGCTGCCGGCGTTTTCGCCAACTACCAGGAAATCCAGGTTTTTGCTCACGCTGCTTAAAAGTTTGCCACCATTGCTTTCAACCAGCTCCTTTGCATCATCGCGGCTGAATTTTGTGAGGGCGCCAGTAAATAGAAAAGTTTTACCGTTGAGTTTATCAGGTCCGGTTTCTGCAAGTTGTTGTTTTGTTGTGAGACCGAGGTTGCGGAGTTCGACGAGCATGTGCCGGTTGCCGGGGTTATGAAAATACTGCTTCACCGAATCGGCGACCTTGGGCCCGATCCCTTCAATTTGTGTGAGCCGCTCCGTATCCCATTCAAATAATTCCTCAATATCTGAAATATTTTTGACGAGGTCTTTTGCTGTTTGTGTTCCGATATGCCTGATGCCTAATCCGTTTACCAATCGCCATAAGGGCCGGTGCTTACTTGCCTCAATTCCTTCCTTCAGATTTGAAATGGATTTTGATTTCCAACCTTCCAGTTTTGCAATTTCTGTGAAATCGAGTTTATAAATATCTGGAATAGTTTTAAAATTCAGATCAGTGTTATTATAAAATTCACTCACAGTTTCTCTTCCAAATCCATCTATATCCATTGCATCTTTACTCACAAAATGAATTAAACGCTCTTCTGCCTGCGCAGGGCATTCTGCATTTACGCAACGATAGACTGCTTCATCCTGTGGTTTCACAATTTCCTTTCCGCACGAAGGACAACCTTTCGGAAAATTAATTTCTTTGATTTTTTTCGGATCTCTTTTTTCTTTTACAACCCGGTCGATATAAGGAATCACATCACCTGCCCTCTGCACGATCACCATATCATGCAGATGAATATCCTTTTCCCTGATGATATCCTCATTATGTAATGAAATGGAAGATACTGTTACGCCGCCCACATAAACCGGTTTTACTTTCGCAACAGGTGTGATCGCACCTGTGCGTCCCACCTGAAATTCCACATCCAGCAATTCGGTTTCGACTTCGCGAGCTTTGAATTTATATGCGATTGCCCAACGTGGGTGATGTGATGTAGAACCGCAAACTTTTTGCAACCTGATATCATTTACCTTGATCACCATGCCGTCGATCTCGTACTCATATGCGTCGCGTTTATTTTCCCATTCATTTATAAATGCAAGTACTTCGGAAATGGAATTGCATAATTTTTTTTCCTTTTGCGGAATTTTGAATCCGAGTGATCCGAGTAAATTAATATTATCAAAATGCTGCGTGAGATCTTTACCTAATAATTCATTTCCGTTTTTATCCGTCACATAAGCCATATGATACATAAATGCTTCCAATCCTCTTTTTGCAACTTCCGCCGAATCTTTTACACGTAATGCACCTGCTGCTGAATTTCGCGGATTCTGTAAAATCTGCAAACCCTCTTCTTCTCTCCTCTGATTCATTTTTGCGAATGTATTTTTATTGATCACCACTTCTCCACGCAATTCAACTTTATAAATATTGTGTGCAGAAAATTTTGCGGAAAGCGGGATGGATTTCATCCGTTTCGCATTTGTGGTAATTTCTTCACCGCTTATTCCATCTCCTCGTGTAGCGGCACGCACCAACAGATCATTTTCGTAAATAATTGCAATGGATGATCCGTCGAATTTCGGTTCCACGCAATATTCGATTGTATTTCTTCCTGTTAATTCTTTAATGCGTTTATCGAATTCATTTAAATCTGCTTCATCATAACTGTTTTCGAGGCTGAGCATGGGAATGGAATGTGCAACGGTTGGAAAATCATCGGTTAATGTTTTGGCAACACGCTGCGTAGGTGAATCGGGTGTAAGCAGATCTGGATATTGTTCTTCCAGTGATTTTAATTTTTTAAAAAGATTATCGTAGTCGTAATCTTTTATCACTGCTTCTGCTTCGACATAATATTTCCAATCGTGAAAATGAATCACTTGTTTTAATTCATCAATCACGTCGCGGGCGGCATCCCGATCAAATGCATGATTTACTTCAGATAATAATTTATCTGTAAGCGCAAGCATTTCTTTTTGCAATTCCTTCGAATATTTCATTCCTGTTTCAGCTGATCAGTTTATCAATTGCTGCAGCAAGTTTATGATCCTTTTCCGTAACAATATCACCTGCATCGTGGGTATTGAGAAATATTTCCACTTTGTTCCAAACATTCGTCCAGTAAGGATGGTGATTTTGTTTTTCTGCGATCATGGCAACCCGTGTCATAAATGCAAATGCTTCTGAAAAATCTTTGAATTGAAAAGATTTTTTGAGTTGATTATTTTCTTCGGTCCACATTGGTGAGAATTTACGATTTATGATTTACGATTTACGATTTACGATTTTGCTGACGCAAGCGTCCTGACTCCTGGCTCCTGACTCCTGATTCTAATTTATCACTGAAATCTTCAGTGTATTCGTTCTTGCCATTTCTTTTACCGGCATAGTGCCGAGATTAATTACAATATCTCCATGCATTAATAATCCCTTGCCTGCAAGAATTTGCTGTACATCTTTAAAAGTGGTGTTTGTTCCTCTTGTACCGTCGTAATAAATTGCATGTACACCCCATAGCAAACTCATTGTATTTACAATATCAGCATTATTCGTAAATATATAAATTTTTGCTTTCGGTCTGCAGCTTGAAACCATGAATGCGGTATAACCCGATTTTGTCATACCCATGATTGCAGTTGCCTTTACTTCTTCTGCAATATTGCAAGCATTGAAACAAATTGCATCACTTAAATATGTTTTTGAATTTTTTTGCGGAATATGTTTTCTGTTGTAAACAATTTCTTCCTTCTCTGCTTTTTCAACAATGCGCACCATTGTTTTAATTACAATTTCCGGATATTTTCCTGTTGCGGTTTCGGCGCTCAGCATCACTGCATCGGCACCATCCATTACGGCATTTGCCACATCAGTTACTTCGGCACGTGTGGGATGCGGGCTTTCGATCATGCTCTCCATCATTTGTGTTGCGATGATAACCGGTGTTGCACTTTCGACGCATTTCCTGCATAAATCTTTTTGAATAAAAGGTACATTTTCAACCGGCATTTCAACACCGAGGTCGCCGCGGGCCACCATAAT